>NZ_DATGOP010000046.1:0-12110 GCF_035305885.1 Pseudonocardia sp. | reverse complement strand
CTTGCGAGCGGTCATCGGCTCATCTCCCGGTAGCGGTGGACGGACAGCGGCCCGAAGACCGCGATGATCAGAAGCGGCCAGGCGACGGCCACGAGGACGGCGTGCTGCTCGACCCACGAGCCGCCGCCCCAGCCGGGGTTGCCGAACAGCTCCCGGGCGGCCGCGGCGGTCGCCCGGGAGCGGGTTCCACTCCGCGAGCGTCGCGACCACGGCCGGCATGGCCGCGGGAGAGACGAACACCCCGGACAGGAACGCCACCGGGAACTCCAGGGCCTGCGCCGCGGTCACCGGGCCGGTGCCCCGGGCGATCAGGCCCAGGTAGATGCCCACCCACAGCAGCGCGAACCGCAGCAGCAGGAGCACCCCGACGGCGGCCGCGACCTCGAGCGGCCCTGCGCTGGGACGCCAGCCGATCGCGAGCCCGGCGAGCAGGAGCACGACCAGCCCGATCGCGGAGATGGCGAGGTCGGCCAGGGCCCGCCCGGCGAGCACGGCCGCGCCCGCCATCGGCAGCGAGCGCAGCCGGTCGGTGATGCCGCGCTGGGCGTCGGTGACCACCGCGACCATGGTGGAGCCGACGCCCGACAGCATCGTCATGGTCGCCATGCCGGGCACCAGGAGCTGGCGGTAGTCGCCGCCCGGGACGACCACCATCCCGCCCAGCAGGTACACGAAGATCACGAGGATCAGGATCGGGAACCCGACGGTGAGCACGACCTGCTCGGGCTGGTGCGCGAGGTGGGCCAGGTAGCGGCGGGCGAGGGTGCCGGAGTCGGTCACCGCCCACCGCAGCCGCGACCCGGGCGCGGGGAGCACGGTCACGCCGCCACCCCCTCGCGCTCGGTCAGCCGCAGGAACACCTCGTCGAGGGTCGGGCGGCGCACCAGGAGGTCCTCGGCGTCGATCCGCTCGTGCTGCAGCCCTCGGACGAGGGCTGTGAGCGCCTCCATGCGGTCGCGCACGGGTGCGCTCACCCGCCGCGTGGCCTCGTCCACCTCGGCCGCGGCCCCGGCCACCCGCTCGACGAGCGCGGCCGCGCGCGGCAGGTCGGCGCCGTGGCGGGCCACGAGCTCGATCCGGTCCCCGCCGATGCGCGAGCGCAGCTCGTCCGGCGTGCCCTCGGCGACCACCCGGCCGCCCCCGCCGCCGGGCGCCGCCAGCACCGAGATCCGGTCGGCGAGCTGGTCGGCCTCGTCGAGGTACTGCGTGGTCAGCAGCACCGTGGTGCCCTCGGCGACGAGCGCGCGCACCGCCTGCCAGACCTCGGCGCGGGCGCGCGGGTCGAGCCCGGTGGTCGGCTCGTCGAGGAACAGCACCGCCGGCGCGAGGATCATGCCGACGGCGAGGTCGAGCCGCCTGCGCATCCCACCGGAGTAGGCGCCGACCGGCCTGCGGCCGGTATCGGCGAGGCCGAACCGCTCCAGCAGCTCCTCGGCCCGCCGGGCGGCGTCGGCCCGCGACAGGTGGTGCAGCCTGCCGAACATCACGAGGTTGCTGCGCCCGTCGAGGACCTCGTCGACCGCGGCGTGCTGGCCGACGAGCCCGATCCGCCTGCGGACGTCGGCGGCCTGCGTGACCACGTCGAACCCGTCGATCGCGGCGCGCCCGCCGTCGGCGCGCAACAACGTGGCGAGGATGCGGACCGCCGTGGTCTTGCCGGCCCCGTTCGGCCCGAGCAGCCCGTGCACCGTGCCCGCGGGCACGGCCAGGTCGAACCCGTCGAGCGCCGGCCGGTCCGCTGCCCGGTAGCGCTTGCGCAGCCCTTCGGCGCGCACCGCGGTCGTCATGTCCCTCCGGATACTCAAGTTTGAACCCCCGGCGGGGAGGATGCCCCACGAGGGAGGGGTTATGCAAATTTGAATCGGGAGGTTCCCGGCGGGCGTTACGCGTCGCGCGGCGGGTGCGGCGGGAACTTCAGCGACTCCCAGCTGCCCGGCCTGCCCGGCGACCCCGGCTCGCCCGCCATCGGGTAGGCGCCGGCCTCGAGGCGCGCGATCAGCCCGCGGGTCCACTCGGCGCCGCCCGCGGCCTGGTGCTCCCACAGCCCGAACAGCTCGCGGACGTGCGGCGGCTCGACCAGCGCGTCGATCTGCGCCCGCGCCTTGTCGCGCGCCTCCTCCAGCGCGGCGAGGCGCTGCTTCAACAGCGCGATCGCCTCCTCGCGGGGGAGGGAGGGCAGCATCGCGAGCGCGGCGCCGAGGAAGTCGGGCCGCGGCTGCGGGCGGCGCAGCGCCTCGCGCAGCAGCTTCATGTACTCGGCCTCACCGCGTTCGGTGAGCTCGTACTCGGTGCGCCCGGCGACCTCGTTGGAGGCGTGCAGCAGGCCGCGCTCGGTGAGCATGTGCAGGGCGTGGTAGATCGAGCCCCACTTCACGTTCGCCCACTCGCCTGCGCCCCACGACAGCAGGTCGGTGCCGATCCGGTACCCGTGGGCACGCCCGTACCCGCGCACCACCCCCAGGACCAGCAAGCGCGTCGCCGACATCGACGAGGAGCCTAGCGGCGGCGCCCCGCCGACTTCAGGAAAGCCACATTCCTGAAGCTGCACGTCAGGAAGGTGGCTTTCCTGCAACCCGGGTCACCCGATCGGTGCTGCGGCGCAACGGGCCGCCGCGTGGCGCGTCCTGTCGGGTAGGCGGTGCGGGGGAGCGCCGCCGGGATCGGGGGAACCGCATGACCTGGACGAGGACGGTGCTCGCCACCGCGCTGACGTGCGCCGCGCTCGCGGCCGTACCCGCCTGTGGTGCGGCGCAGCCGACGCCGACGCCCGCCGTACCACCACCGGCCGCGACCGCCGAGCCGACGCCGACCCCGGCGGCCGCCGGGACGCGAGCCGTCCGGCCGGCCCAGCGGACCGCGCCCGGCCTGCCCCGCTGCACCACGGCCGAGCTCGCGGTCACCTTCGGCGAGGGCGGCGCCGCGGCCGGCTCGACGTACCGGCCGCTGATCTTCACCAACACCGGGTCGCGGACCTGCGAGCTGCGCGGGTTCCCCGGCGTCTCCTACGTGGCCGGCGACGACGGCCACCAGGTCGGGCCGGCCGCGGCGATGGCGGGGGAGCGGGGCGGCCAGGTGCCCATCCCGCCGGGCGGCACCGCGCAGGCGCAGCTCCAGCTGGCAGGCGTGCAGAACTTCTCGCCCGAGGACTGCCACCCCGTGCCGGTGCGCGGCCTGCGCGTCTACCCGCCGGGCGACACGGCCGCGCTGTTCGTCCCGATGGAGGGCACGGGGTGCAGCACGCAGCCGCCGGGCAACCAGCTGTCGGTCCAGACGATCACACCCTAGAGCGAGCGGGCGAGGTCGGCGAAGAACGCGATCGTGCGCTGTTGCTCCGCGGCCGGGCCGACGGGGCACAGCTGCAGCTCGGTGGCGCCGGCGTCGGCGAAGCGCCGCACGGCCTTCTCGAGCTCGGCCTCGTCGCCGGCGAGGATCGCCTCCTCCGGCCCGGACAGGCCCGCCCGGTCGAGCGAGCGCCGGTAGCTCGGCAGCTCGCCCGCCATGCCGAACGTCTCCGCGACGCGGGCGCGGGCGCCGTCCGGGTCGTCGGTCAGCACCGCGATCACGCTGACCACCACCTGCGGGTCCGGCCGCCCGGCGGCGGCCGCGCGCACCGCGGGGACCACGTGCTCGGCGAGGCCGCGGGCGCTCGTCCACGTCGTGATCACCCCGTCGGCCTTCTCCCCGGCCAGCCGCAGCAGGCGCGGGCCGTGCGCGGCGATCAGCAGCGGCGGCGCGGGGGTGGCGGGGACGCCGACCCCGCCGACCGCGGTGAGCGTCTCGCCCTGGACGTCCACCGCCTCGCCGCGCAGCGCTGCGGACAGGACGCCGGCGTACTCCTCGACGTGCTGTCCCGGCCGGGTCCAGCGGTAGCCGTACCGGCCCTCGACGATCGGCTGGTGGCTCGGCCCGATCCCCAGCGTGAGCCGGCCCTGCACCGCGGCCTGCGCGGTGAGCGCCTCGGCCGCGAGCGCGAGCGGGTGTCGCGGCCAGGTGACGACGACCGCGGTGCCGAGCCCGATCCGCGGGGCCCGGTCGCCGATCGCAGCGATGAGCGTCAGCGGGTCCCAGCCGGTCCGCTGCCCGACCCACGCGCGGGTGAAGCCGCGCCGTTCCGCGTCGACGACGGCGTCCACCACCGCGGGCAGCGGCCGCTCCTCGTCGATCCACATCCCGATCTGCATGCGACCAGTCCAGCCACGGCCCGATCGCCGATCAAGGAGCGATCGCCCCGCGCAGCGATAAGGACACGTGATGGATCGGGTGGTAGAGAGGACCGGTGGAGGTTCGCCAGCTGCGGTACTTCGTCGCCGTCGCCGAGGAGCTGCACTTCGGGCGGGCGGCCGAGCGCCTGCACGTCGCGCAGCCCGCGGTCAGCCAGCAGGTCAGCAGGCTGGAGCGCGAGCTGGGGGTGCGGCTGCTCGAGCGGACGTCGCGGCGGGTGGTGCTCACCAGCGACGGCGTCCGGCTGCTCGACGAGGCGCGGGCCGCGCTGGCCGCGGTGGACCGCGTGCGCGCGGTCGCTGCGGAGCTGTCCGCCGGGCGCGCGGCCGTCCTGCGCGTCGGCACCACCCCCGGGCTCGGCCCGCGGCTCGTGCGGGCCGCCGAGAAGTGGCGGGCGAACGTCCCCGACCTGCAGATCGAGCTGGTGGACGGCACGGTCGCCGAGCACGTCGCGGCGCTGCGGGCGGGCGAGCTGAACATCGCGCTGGTGCGCGGGAGGGTGGCCGCCGCGGCCGACCTGCAGGCGGTGGAGGTGTGGCGCGAGCCGCTGCGGGTGCTGCTCCCGGCCGCGCACCCGGCGGCCGCGGGCCCCGCGGTCCCCGTGTCGGCCCTCGCCGAGCTGACCCTCCGCCTGCCCGACCGCGCGGCCGACCCGGCCCTGCACGACGCCCTGCTCGCCGCCTGCGCCGCCGCCGGCATCGTCGCGACCGCCGGTCGCCCGGTGCGCTCCCTCGAGGACGCCGCCGTGGAGATCGCGATGAGCAGCCAGGACGCCACGGTCGTGTGCGGGTGCGCCGGCGAGCCGGTACCCGGAGCCGTCGTGCGGCCGCTCGCCCCGAGCATCGAGGTCCCCGGGGTGCTGCTCACCCCGCCGACCGCCGGGCCGGACTGCCTGGACGTGCTCGTCGGGGCGCTTGCGTGACCCCGCTACGGTGGCGCGATGGTGATCACCCGGGACCTGCGCCTCGCAGACGGGCGTGACCTGTGCGTCCACGACACCGGCGACGGCGACGTGACGCTCGTCTGGCACCACGGCACGCCGCAGACCGGGGCGCTGTACGAGCCGCTGCTCGGCCTGGCCCGGGAGCGCGGGATCCGGCTCGTGTCCTACGCCCGCCCCGGCTACGGCGGGTCCACGCCGCGCCCCGGCCGCACCGTCGGCTCCGCGGGCGATGACCTCGCCGAGGTGGCCGATGTGCTGTGCCTCGACCGGTTCGCCGTGATGGGCTCCTCCAGCGGCGGCTCCCACGCGCTGGCGTGCGCGGCGCTGCTTCCCGACCGTGTGACCGGCGTGGTGTGCTTCGCCGCGCTCGCCCCCTTCACCGGCGACGACGCCTGGTTCGACGGCATGCGCGACGACGGCGCCCTGCGCGCGGCGGTCGCGGGCCGCGCCGCCCAGGCCCGCTACGGCGAGCAGTACGGGTTCGACCCCGCTTGCTTCACCGAGTCCGACATCGCCGCCCTCGCCGGGACGTGGGTGGCGATGGGCGTGGACGCGGGCACCGCCGGCCGCGCGGGCCCCGACGGCCAGATCGACGACGACGTCGCGCTCGTGACCGACTGGGGCGCCGACCTGGCGGCCGTGGAGGCGCCGGTGCTGCTCGTGCACGGCGAGCAGGACCGCGTGGTGCCGGTGGCCCACGCGCTGCAGCTGACCCGCTGCCTCGGGCAGTCGGAGCTGTGGCTGCGCCCCGACGACGGGCACATCTCGGTGCTGGAGGCCTGCCCGCAGGCCATGGACTGGCTGCTCGCGGTGCTGCCCGGCTCGGGCTAGGCCGTGACTGGCCGGCCCTCCCGGTCGAGCCGCAGCGGGAGACCCCACATCGGGAACAGCGTCTCCACGTCGAGGAAGGACGTGTAGCCCGAGATGCGGTCGCCCCTGATCGCGAGCACCTGCAGCGCCCAGGCGTAGTAGCCGTCGCCATCGGGCTCGGGCCGCCACTGCGCGAAGCCCGGCATGCCGTTGGCCGTGATCGGCTGCAGCTTCGAGCCCCGGCACGGCGCCCCCGGGCCGATCCACCACTTCTGGATCTCCTCGGGCCCCTGCAGCCAGATGTCGTACGGCGGCATGTTGAGGATGGCGTCCTCGTGCAGGAGGTTGACCAGCGCCGCGACGTCGTAGCGCTCGAACGCCTCGGCGTAGCGGTCGAGCAGCTGCTGGTGGTCGGCGTCGAGGTCGCCGTCGAGGGCCTTGCCGTTGGCCGGCACGGCCTGCTCCTGCTCGGCGAGCGTGGCCCGGGCCCGCTGCAGCGCGCTGTTGACCGACGCCACCGTGGTACCCAGCAGCTCGGCCACCTCGGACGCCTTCCACTGCAGCACCTCGCGCAGGATCAGCACGGCCCGCTGCTTGGCGGGCAGGTGCTGCAGGGCGGCGACGAACGCCAGCCGCACCGACTCCTTGGCCACCGCGAGCTCGGCGGGGTCGGACGTGGTGGGCAGCACCCGCGCGTCGGGGATCGGCTCCAGCCACGCGATCTCCGGCTTGGGCACCGGGCGGGGGCCGTCGGTCGACGCGGCCTCGCCGAAGTCCATCGGCGTGGCCCGGCGCTGGCGGCTCTCCAGCATCGTCAGGCACACGTTCGTGGCGATCTTGTACAGCCACGAGCGGACCGACGAACGCCCCTCGAACCGGTCGAACGAGCGCCACGCGCGGACCATGGTGTCCTGCACGGCGTCCTCGGCGTCCGCCGACGAACCGAGCATCCGGTAGCAGTAGGCGGTGAGCTCGACGCGGTACTGCTCCCAGGTCTCGGGCGGGGCATCAGCGGCGACGGTCATCGGGTCCCCCTTCTTCGCGCGACGAAGCCTAGAGGTGGTGGCCGACAAAACCGAGCGCGGACGCCGGAACGGCGAGAAAACGGCCCGGCCGGCTCAGCCGCGGCGCACGTACCGGTCCCGGCCGGCGAGCGCCCCCGCCGTGCCCTGCACGGCGAGCAGCAGGAGCAGCACCACGAGCGGGACGGACCAGCCACCGGTCAGGTCGCGCAGCGCGCCCACCGCGAACGGTCCGACGGCCGCGAGGACGTAGCCGACGCTCTGCGCCATGCCCGACAGCTGGGCGGCGTGGGCGGCGTCCGGCGCCCGCAGCGCGACCAGGGTCAGCGCCAGGCCCAGCGCGGCGCTCTGCGCGAAGCCCATCAACAGCACGGCGGGTAGCTCGACGCCGAACGGCGCGAGCACCCCCAGCAGCCCGACCGCGGCCATGACCGTGAGCCAGACGGCGAGCCCGCGCTGGCGCGGCCCGCGGGTGGCGAGCATCGGGGTGAGCGTCGCGCCCGCGATCCCGGACACCGTGGACAGCGACAGCAGGAAGCCCGCGGCCACCGGGTCGAAGCCGCGTTCGACGAGCATCGCGGGCAGCCACCCGGTGACCGCGAAGTAGCTGAGCGACTGCAGGCCCATGTAGAGGGTGACCTGCCAGGCGATCGCGTCGCGCCACAGCCCGCCGACCCGGACCCCGCCGACGCGGACCGGCCGGCCGGCCCGGCGGACGTGCGGCAGCCAGCACACCAACGCGAGCAGCGCGAACAGCGCCCACGAGGCCAGCGCGCCCGCCCAGCCCAGCCCGGCCGCGTGCGCGATCGGCACCGTCACCCCGGCGGCGAGGGCGCCGCCGGCGGCGATCGCCATCGTGTAGAGACCGGTCATCATGCCGGTGCGGTGGGCGAAGTCGCGCTTGATCAGGCTGGGCAGCAGCACGTTGCCGATCGCGATCGCCGAGCCCAGCAGCACGGTGCCCGCGAACAGCGCCCACAGCGGACCGGCCGACCGCACCGCGAACCCGACGAGCAGCAGCACCAGCGAGCCCAGCAGCGCCCGCTCGATGCCGAGCCGCCTGGCGAGCGGCGGGGCCGCCGGTGCGATCAGGCCGAAGCAGAGCACAGGGAGGGCCGTGAGCACGCCCGCCGCGGTCGCCGAGAGGCCTTCGGCGGCCTGGATCTCCGACAGGAGCGGGGCCACCCCCACGACCGCGGGGCGCAGGTTCGCCGCGACCAGGACGATCGCGAGACCCAGCCACCAGGCCGACGCGGCCGCGGAGCGCGCGGGTCGCGGAGCAGCTTCGACGTTCACGAGCTGCGGTCCATGATCGCCCGGGCCGCGTCGAGGTAGCGCTCCGCCGCGCCGCGCGCCGCGTCCGGGTCGCCCGCCGCGATCGCGGCGGCGAGCTCCTCGTGACCGGGGAACGCCCCCGGGTCGTCGTCGTGCGCGTCGATCTCGGTGACGGTGCGCTGCAGCGCCTCCGTGAGCCCGGCGTACAGGTCGATGAGGACCGGGTTCCCGGTGGCGGCGACGACGGCCTTGTGGAAGGCGACGTCGGCCGCGGCGAACGCCTCCCGGTCCGGCCCCTCGCACGCAGCGCGCCGAGCGGCGAGCGCAGCCTGGATGGCGGCCACGTCGTCGTCGGTGCGGTTCAGCGCGGCGGCGACGGCCGCGTCCCGCTCCAGGCTCGCCCGCACGGCGAGCACGTGGTCGGCGCTGCTGCGCCGCGCGCGGCGCAGGAGGGCGGCCCCGAGGTCGCTGCTGGCGCGCACGTACGTGCCGTCGCCCCGCCGCGGCTCCAGAACGCCGGCGTGCTCGAGGGCGCGTACCGCTTCCCGGATGGTGTTGCGCCCCACGCCCAGCGCCGCGACGAGCTCGGGTTCCGGGGGGATCTTCGTCCCGACCGGCCACTCGCCGGAGGCGATGAGCGCCTCGAACTGGGCGACCACCTCGTCGCACAGGCGGCCGGGCCGCACTGCCGTCAGTCCCACGCAAAGAACCTAACATCCCATGTTTGCGGAGCCGGCCGTCAGTTCCGCGAGGGGAAAGTGCGGCGGATCGCCTCGAGGTCGGCGCGCAGGTCGCGCACCCGCTCCGCGCCGAGGACCTGGGCGACCTCGCGCTCGATCTCGGGGACGAGCCCCTGCGCGAAGGCGATCACGTCGTGCCCGCGCTCGGTGGGGACGACGAGCTTCGCGCGGCGATCGGTCGGGTCGGGCACGCGCCGGACGTACCCGTGCGCCTCCAGGTGTGCCACCAGCTCGGCCATGGCCTGCTTGGTCATCTGTGCGCGCTCGGCGAGCAGGCTGACCGTGGTGCCCGTGTCGTCCAGGTGTTGGAAGACGGCGGCGTGCGCGGGTCGCACCTCGGTGAACCCGTGCCCGGCGAGCCGGGTGAGCACGCGGTCGTTGAGCGCCACGAACGCCTCGCGCATGAGGACCGCGAGGTTCGCGGGCCGCTCCTGCCCGCCGAGCTGCGGCAGACGCCTTGACATAGACAGGCCTCCTGTCCATTCTTCCAACATGGACATGCTACCTGTCTATTCTGTCGATCGAGCCGCGCCCGAGTGCATCCGCACCGGCACCGACGAGGTCACCATCCTCGCCACGAGCGCCCAGACCGGGGGAGCGCTGTTCGCCGTGCAGGTCCGAATGCCGCCCGGAGGCGGCCCGCCCGTGATGCACCGGCACGACCCGGGCGAGGTCTACCTCGTGCAGGAGGGCGAGTTCACCTTCTACATCGGGGGAGCCGACGATCCCGACCGGTGCCGGGTCGTCGCGACGGCGGGCGACGTCGTCCCGCTCGCCGGCCGCACCCCGCACACGATCCGCAACGAGTCGACCGAGGACGCCGTCGCGTTCGTCGTGCACGCGCCCGGCCGGCCGATGGAGGGGTTCGTGCGCGCGGTCGCCGCGCTCGACGGGGAACCGGGGATGGAGGACGTGCTCGCCGTGGCCGCGCGGAACGGGATCGAGCTGCTGGGCCCCGTCCCGTGACCGCACCTCACCAGCGGAACGTCCACCCGTCCCGGTCGGCCTCGAACCCCGCCCGGGCGAGCACCCGCGCCGCGGCCGAGCCGTCGGGCACCCGCGCGGTGATGCGGTCGAACCCGGCCGTGCGGGCCGACCGCACGCACTCGGCCACCAGCCGGGACCCGATGCCGGTGCGCCGCACCGACGGTTCCACCGACAACAGCGCCAGCCGGGCGGCGTTCCCGTCGGCCAGGCAGAGCGCGCACCCGGCCGGCTCGCCGTCGACCTCGGCGATCCACGCCGCCTCCCGCGGGTCGGCGCGGGAGGCGAAGTCGGCCACCGTGCGGGCCGCCTCCGCCTCCCTGTCCCGGTGCCGGGAGATGATCCAACCCAGCTCGCCGGGCGCCGGGCCGCGCAGGACGATGGTGCGGGGGAGCGGGGTGCCGTCGAGCGCCGCGCGGATCCACTCCATCGCGCCGACCAGCTTGTGCCTGCCGTGCTCGTCGAGCGGATCGAGGAGGCGCTCGATCGCGCGAGCCTGCGCGTGGTCGAGGCGGGCGAAGGCCGCGCGGCCCTGCTCGGTGAGCCGCACGACCTGGCGGCGGCCGTCGTCGGGAGCGGTCTCGCGCACCACCAGCCCGTCCGCGGCGAACCGGCGGAGGATGCGACTCAGGTAGCCCGCGTCGATCCCCAGCAGATGGCGCAGGTCGGACACGCTCGTCTCGGCCCGTTCGGCGAGCTCGAACAGCACCCGGGCCTCCGTGAGCGAGTAGGGCGTGCCCAGCAGGCCCGCCTCGAGCGCACCGATCACCCGTGTGTAGAAGCGGTTGAACGCGCGCACGCGCGCGACCACGCCCGCCTCGGACATCCAGCTCCCCCCACTGGTTGACAGCGACCACGGAACCGTTGACTCTGTCAAACAGTAGTGGGCCAAAGAGCAGTGGGTCGAACACCGGTGGGCCGGACACCGGTGGAGGGAGAGGGTGCGGTGCTGCGGGCCATCGACCTCGAAGCCGTCCTCCTCGTCGTCGCGCTCGTGCTCGTCCTGATGGGCCTCGCACCCGTCGCCCCCGAGGGCCGACCCCGGGTGCGGCTGCGCGAGCGGATCGCGCGGCAGATCCGCCGGTGGGACTCCTACGTCTTCCACGACCCGCGGATCTGGTACCCGCGCGACTGATGCCTCACCGGCCGGCGAGCAGCTCCACGACCGGCGCGAACTCCTCCGGGTACAGCGCGTTGACGGTGACGTAGGAGAAGCCGAGCGCGTCCCGGCGCCGCTGGATCTCGTCGGCCATCTGCCGGGGCGTGCCGCGCAGCAGGTACATCGAGTCGGCCTCGACCAGGGCGCCGTGGTCGTCGCCGACCAGGGGGACGAGCCGCTGCGGGATGACCTCGCCCACGACGAGCACGTTCATGCAGTACTCGACGTCGCGCCCGCCCGCCGCCTGCTCGACGTCGCCGATCATCCCCTCGACCTCGCCCCGGCCGGCGTACGGGCCGTGCGCGAAGGTGACGACGTCGGCGAGCTCGCCCGCGAGGGCGCGCGACCGCGGACCACCCGCGGCGATCATCACCGGCGTGCGGGTCGTCGTCTCGAGCGCGCGCAGGTGCGCCACGGTGCGCCGCACCAGGTCCAGCCGCTGCCCGGGCGTGGTCTCGGGCATGCCGATCTCCTCGACCGCCGCCCGGTTCACCCACCGGTTCCCGGTCCCGATGCCCAGCTCGAACCGGTCGTCGGTCAGCACGGCGAGGCTGTGCGCCTCCCACGCCGCGGTGCGCGGTGGGCGCACGGTGCTCGCCAGCACGAACGTCCCCACGCGCAGCGTCGAGGTCACGGCCGCCGCCACCGCCACGGCGGGCAGCGGCGCGAGCAGCTGCAGTCCGTCGGGCATCAGCAACGTCGAGTAGCCGAGCTCCTCGGCGCGGCGGGCGACCGCGCGCCACCGCTCGCCGGTGTACTCGGGCTCCGCGACCACCCCGAAGCGGAATCGACGATCCACGACCTAGTTCCCTCCCGCGTTCCTCGTGAGCACCTCGTCGAGTTGGGAGAAGGCGGCGCCCGCCGCGGCCGGCGCGAGCTGCACGCCCTTGACGACCGCGATCACCAGCTCCACCGCCTGCCGCGGGTCCACGCCCGGCGCCCACTCGCCGCGCGCC
>NZ_DATGOP010000045.1:0-2283 GCF_035305885.1 Pseudonocardia sp. | reverse complement strand
CCTCGTCGAGCTGCTCACCGACGACGCCGCGAATGTCGTAGGCCTTCACGATGGCCGACAGGTCTGACACGCCTTCTCCCCGATCATCCGATTGGTGACTCCCCCGAGCCCGGAAATCTCGCCAGGGAGCCTACCCATTCGCCCGAAAACGCCAACGGAGCGGTGAAGCTCCCGCGGGCTGCGTCACTAAGCGTTACCGGGAAGAACGCGCAGGTGACCACGCCTGCCCGTGTCGGTGCCCGTGGCGCCGGGACGGGTCGGTTCCGCAGCGACCGGCTCGGGACGTTCGGTGCGGCCCGCCTCGCGCACGGCCTCGGCCAGCGCGGTCAGCTCGTCACCGGACGGTTCGGGCGCCGAGAACTCGCCCTCGTGCCGGACGACCTCCCAGCCACGCGGCACGGTCAACCGCATCGCGTGCGCCTCGCAGAGGTCGTAGGAATGCGGCTCGGACGCCGTCGCGAGCGGCCCCACCACGGCGGTCGAATCGCTGTAGGCGTAGGTCAGCGTGGCGACAGCGGGCTCGAGGCAGCCCGTCCGCGAACACTTCCGTACGCTCCGCACGGTTGATCACGATAGCCCCTCCGCGCCCGGGAGGGTGAGAGACACGCCCGCCCGTCTCCCACCCCCGCCCAACGCAGGGGAACGCCACGCGAGCAAGCCAGCGACATCGCGCTCGGCGGAAGCACCGGGGCAGCCGCCAACCAGTCGTCCACACTCACTGCTCCGTCTCCCACCCCCGCCCAACGCAGGGAAACGCCACGCGACCAAGCCAGCGACATCGCGCTGGGCGGGCCCGGATCTGCCGCACGCGCCCCGGGGACTGCAACACGAGCCCCTGAACGCGCAACACGGGCCCCCGAGCCCGCAACACGCACCCCTGGGGCTGCAACACCCCCGGGGCGTCGGCTTGGTGTGGCGTGCCACCGAGGTTGCTGCGCCGGGTTCGGGCCGATGCGTACCCTGGGCCCGGTGACGACGGCTCGAGGTGCACGGTTCCGGCGGCGCATGCGGCGCGACCGCCACGGGCGCGGCCTGCGCGGGCCGCTGTATCCGGCCAGCCTGCCCGCCGCGTCGAGCCCGGCCGAACGGTTCGACTCGCTCGTACTGGACGCGCTGGAGCCGATCGAGGGCCGCTGGCGCAGCGAACTGACCAAGCTCGACGTGGCGGTCGACGACGTCCCCGAGATCCCGGACGAACCCGCCACCGACCCGGCGGTCCCCGGCGAACCCGCCGCCGACGACGGCGTGCTGCACGACGGCAGCGTCCCGCTGTCCAGGCTCGTACCCGCAGGGGTCGACCGGTCCGGGCTTCCCACCCGCGCCCGCATCGTGCTCTACCGGCGTCCGCTGGAGGCCCGCGCGCAGGATCCCGCCGAGTTGGCCGACCTCGTCCACGACGTGCTCGTCGAGCAGATCGCCGCCTACCTCGGCGTCGAACCCGACGTCATCGAGGGCCACTGAACCAGCGGCCCACCACCGGTGCCGCGGTCCACGCAGCCCGGCACCCGGGACGCCTCAGCGCCCGCGGGTCCCGTGCGGCCTTCCGCGTCCCGGGATCGCCGTGAGCACCGTGAACAGCAGCGCCGCGACGCTGCCGAGGAGGAACACTCCGTGCGCGGGCGAGGAGTACTGCACGACCACCTCCGAGGACTGCTCGGGCACCGACACCGCCACCTGATGTCCCCACGCGGGCGTGATCGGCACCGGCTCGCCGTCGACGGTCGCGGTCCAGCCCGGCTCGTGCTCGGCCGCGAGCACCAGCAACCTGCCCTCCGGGCCGTCGGAGACACGCACGTGCGCCTCGGGCAGGCGCGCATCGACCCGCGCGATCGCCGACCCGCGCATGAGTTCGTCGCTCGGCGCACCGCCACTGACCGCGCGATGCGCCTGCTCCGGCGACACGAGGGTCACCTGGCCGGACTCCGGCGTCAGCCGCAGCACGGTCCGCCCGTCGGACGTGTTCGGGGCGGACCGGACGAGGTCGCCCGCTTCGCCGCGCAAGGCCCCGCCGTCCTCGCCGGGAGGCAGCACGACGAACTGCACGCCGGCGGCGGCCGCGTCGGTCACCGCGTCCCGTGAGCCCGCCAGCAGGCCGTATCGCCAGCCTTCGAGCCGCTGGGCCATTCCGCCGACCGGGGCGAGCGCATCGTCTCCGAAACGCGGGGTGCGTGCCGCGGCGAGCCGGTCGGGCTGCGCGCCGTGTCCCAGCACGAGCACCCCGCGGCCGCTGTCGGCGAGTTCGGTGTCGAGCGCAGGGGCCAGCCGGACACCGCCGCCCGCCCG
>NZ_DATGOP010000044.1:0-6242 GCF_035305885.1 Pseudonocardia sp. | reverse complement strand
GAGGGGGAACGTGACCGTCCGGAACACCGTCGCGGGCGAGGCGCCCAGGCTCAGCGCGGCGGCGGTGAGCGTCCGGTCGTAGCCCTGCAGCCGGGCGAGCACCGCAATCAGCACGAACGGCACGGCGAGCGCGGTCTGCCCGAGCACCAGGCCGAGGATCGTGCCGGAGAGCCCCAGCTGCAGGAACGTCCCGTAGATCGCCAGCGCGATGAGGATGTTGGGGATCACCAGCGGCGCGGAGAGTGCCGCGGCGCCCGCGACGCGCAGCCGCCTGCCCAGCCGCATCAGCCCGAAGGCCGCGCTGGTGCCGATGGCGACCGCGAGCGGCGTGGAGAACGCCGCCACCTGCAGCGACACCAGCACGGCGTCGCGCCACCCGCTCGACTCGACGAGGTTGCGGTACCACTGCAACGACCAGCCCGGGGGCGGGAACTGGAACGTCGAGCCACCGGAGAGGCTCATCGGGATCAGGAACAGCGTGGGGACGGTCAGGAAGGCCGCGACGGCCCACACCACGACCGACAGCACCGGGGATCGCCTCATCGGACGGTCTCCTCCAGGCTCTCCTGGCGGGCGGCCGCCGCTCGCCGGGAGACCAGCCGGGACAGCAGCAACATCGCGATCGTGACGACCAGCAGGAAGATGCCGATCGCGTTCGCGCCCGCGAAGTCGAGGACCTGCTCGACCCGCGCCATGATCAACTGCGCGATGAGCGTCTGCTGCGGTGAGCCGAGCAGGGCGGGGGTGATGTAGAAGCCGAGGGCGAGGATGAACGTGAGCGCCCCCGCCGCCACCAGGCCCGGCGCCGACAGCGGGAGGTACACCTGCCGGAACGCCCGCGCCCGGGTGGCGCCCAGCCCCTGCGCGGCGTCGACGAGCCGCCGGTCGATCTGGTCGAGCCGGGCGTAGAGGGGCAGCACCGCGAACGGCAGCAGCACCTGCGACATCGCGATCAGCACCGCGGGCGTGGTGCCCAGCAGCGGGTACTCGATGCCCAGCGTCGCCTGCACGAACCGGTCCACCAGCCCGCCGCGCTGGAACAAGATCATCCAGCCGAAGTTCTTGGCGAGCGCGCTGGTCCAGAACGGGATCAGCACGATCGTGAACAGCACCGCGCGGGCGCGCGGCCCGCACACCGTCATCGCGTACGCGTACGGGAACGCCATCAGCAGGTCGATCACGGCCACGCCGAAGGCCACAGCGAGGGTCCGGCCGAGGACCCGCAGCGTGTAGCCGTCGGTGAACAGCTCCACGTAGTTGTGCAGGCCGACCGTGGGCTCGGTGACGCTGACGACGACGATGCGCGCGAGCGGGTAGACGAACAGCGCCAGCGACGCGATGACCGCGGGCAGCAGCAGGAGCAGCGTCGCGGTCCGGGACCCGGTCTCCCGCTCGGCCGCACGCGGCCGGGCCGGGCGACCGACCTCGAGGACGGCGGTCGTGGTCATCGTCGGCTCCCCCTCCGGGGGTGGTCAGGGCGGGTTGAGGCGGCCGATCGAGCGCGGCTCGACGGCACGGGGCGGGCAGCGCACCGGGGCGGGCGCTGCCGGGGGGCAGGTGGTCTGTCAGTTCACGGCTCGGTCAGTTCACGGTGATGCGCGCCACCGCGGCCGCGAGCCGCTCGGCGATCGCGCGGTCCTCGTCGTCGGGCATGAACACGGCCAGCCCGATGGCGGCGAGGGTGGCGACGATCTCCCCGTCGGCGGTGAGGATCGGGGCGGCGATCGTCTTGATGCCGCCGCCCGCGTAGACCTGGCGCGCGGTCAGCAGGTCCCCGACCGGGACCAGCCCGTCGTCGGTGACGGACCGGAGCCTGCCGGCGCCCGTCCGCCTGGCGCGCGCGTGGTAGGCGGCGAACAGGCGCGACTGCGCGGCGTCGGCCGGCAGCGAGCGCCCGACCTCCACCGAGATCGTGGTGATCCGGCTGCTGTCGGGCACCACCCGGGCGACGACGGGTGCGCGCCCGCCCCACACGCTCAGCACGACCGTGTTGCGGATCTCCCGCGACAGCTCGTGCATGACCGGGCCCGCCGCCTCGACCACCCCGAGCCGGGACAGCGCGAGCGTGCCGATCCGGCACAGCACCGGGCCCAGCTCGTAGGTCGTGGCGTCGCGCCGCTGCAGCAGCCCGCGCTTCTCCAGCGACACGAGGTAGCGGTGCGCCGTGGACCGCCCGACCCCGAGCACCTTGGCGGTGGTGGCGGTGTCGAGCGAGGGGGAGTCGGGGTCGAGGCACTCGAGCAGGGTGGCGATCCGGGCGATCACCTGGATGTCGCCGCCGGCACCCTCGCTCTCGGCGCGGGCCGGATCCGACTTCCCCACGGGGTCCTCCGCTGCGTTGCGCAATACGGGATCGATGTCGCGGCATGAGCGACGTGACAGGACGTTAGCGGAGCACATCTTCGGCGTCAATGCTCGTCAAGCAATGTTTGTCTGACAGTCCGACCAGCTCGTACGGTGACGTGCGCGTGCACCGAGCGCGCAGCACGCGCACCACGCGACGCACAGGAGGAACCGGATGAGGGACGAGCGGGAACGGGTCGCACTGGTGACCGGCGCGGCCGGCGGGGTCGGGGGCGCGCTGATCGAGCTGCTCGCCGGGCGGGGCTACGGCGTCGTCGCCACCGACGTGTCCCCGGCCGTCGAGGAGCTCGCCTCGCCCGCGGTGCTGCCGGTGGTCGCCGACGTGTCCGACAGCGCGTCGGCCGAGCAGGCGGTGGCCACGGCGGGGCGGGAGTTCGGGCGGCTCGACCTGCTGGTCAACAACGCCGCCCGGTTCCTGCGCAAGCCGATCGGCGAGGTCACCGACGCCGACTTCGACCGCCTGATCTCGACGAACGTGCGCGGCGCGTTCGTCCACTCCCGGGCCGCGGTCGAACCGCTGGCCGCGACCCGGGGCGTGATCGTGAACGTCACGTCGATCTCCGGCCTGGTCGGGATGCCCAACCAGTCCGTCTACGCGATCACCAAGGGCGCGCTGGTGCAGCTGACCCGCCAGCTCGCCATCGAGCTCGCGCCGCGAGGGGTGCGGGTGAACGCCGTCGCGCCCGGCGCGATCGAGACGGACTTCATCGCCGAGGCCAGGGCCGCCGACCCCGACCCCGAGGCCACTGCCGCCGCCGTGCTGAGCAGGCACCCGCTGGGGCGGATCTCCACGCCGCAGGACGTCGCCGAGGCGATCGCGTTCCTCGCCTCGCCCGCGGCGAGCGGGATCACCGGCACGATCCTCTCCGTCGACGGCGGGTACGTGGCCCAGTGACCGGGCCCGCGTCGCCGCGCCCGCTCGCCGGGCGTGGCGACGCCGGGTCAGGCGACCTGCCAGGCGGTCCACTTCTCCGCCACCGCGTTGTAGTTCTGCGACCACCACTCGGGGTCCTGCAGCACCACGTCGCCGCGGTCGTCGCCGAGGAACGGGTTGAACAGCTTCCCGGACTCGGTGAACGCCACGGTGTTGGGGTCGACGTCGCTGCGCACCGGCGTCAGGCCGGAGAGCTGGGCGTAGGTCCGCAGCTGCTCGGGCTGCAGGGCGAACTCGAGCGCCTGCTTGGCCGCCGCCGCGTTCGGCGCCCCCTTCGGCACGACGAAGGCGTCGAAGTCCCAGCTGGTGAAGTCCCAGACGGGCATGAGGTCGCTGCCGCTGTCGCGGATGATGCCCAGCCGGCCGCTGAGCGTGATCGTCATCGTGGCCTGCTTGTTCACCAGGTTCTGCTGCAGCGCGGTGAACGACGGCGCGAAGATGATGTCCTGCTTGATCGTGCCGAGCTTGGCGAGCGCCCGGTCGACGTCGAGCGGGTAGAGCCGGTCGGGCGGCACGCCGTCGGCCACGAGCGCGGCCTCGATGATGCCCTTCGGGGAGCCCGCGAACACCACGCGCTTGCCCGGGAAGCGGGCGGTGTCGAAGAAGTCGCCGATCGTGGTCGGCGCGTCGCCCTGGTAGACCGAGGCGTCGTAGGCGAAGCCCGCCGCGTACTTCGTCGCGGGCACCGAGCAGTCGGTCGTGGTCCCCTCGGGCACCAGGTCGACGGGGAAGCGGCTGAGGTCGATGGGCTCGAACAATTCGCCGCAGTACTGCTTGACCAGGTACGAGCCGGTGTGCACGACGTCCCAGACGGTCTGGTCCTGCTCGACCATCGTGAGCAGCTGGCTGATGTAGTTCAGCGACGTCACGTTCTCGAACGTCGCGCCCGTCTGCGCGGTGAACGGCTCCTGGAGCGCCTTCTTCTCGTACTCGGTGGCGTCGCCGCCGGTGGTCTGCCACGTGATCGTCGTGTTCGGGCCTGCCGGCGCGGCCGGGTCCGCCGCCGTGGCCGTCCCGCAGGCCGCGGTCGTCAGGACGGCTCCCGTGACGGCCGCGGCCAGCAGCTGCGATGGCCTCATTGCTCCTCTCCTCCCCGTCGAGTTCGAGGTCCCTCTTGCGCGATCGGATGGTGGGATGACACTCTGCATCGCGAACAGCCTGTTCGCAACCCGAACAACCAGGTCCCGGTCCATCGGCGCACACCGAGGGGGATCCGCCTTCCCATGGCCCCGTTCCGCGAGCTGCTCCGCTCCGCCGACGCCCCGGTCGTCGGCACGTTCGTCAAGATCCCGTCGCTGGAGGTGGCGGAGATCCTCGGCGACGCGGGCTTCGACTTCGTCGTGATCGACACCGAGCACGCGCTGCTCTCGGTCCGCGACGTCTACGGCCTCGTCGTCGTCTACTCGCGGATGGGCGTCGCCCCGCTCGTCCGCATCACCGACCACGGCTACGGCGACGCCCAGCGCTACCTGGACGCGGGCGCGGCGGGCGTGCTCGTGCCGCACGTGTCGAACGCCCGGCAGGCGCGGGAGACCATGCGCCAGTACCTGTTCCCGCCCGCGGGCACGCGCGGCATGGGCTACGCCGCCCGCGCCGGCCGGTGGGGGCACCTGCCCGGAGGGCCCGCCGAGTACGTCCGCGCCGGTCAGGAGGACGTCGCGCGGATCGCCATGATCGAGGAGCGGGAGTCGGTCGACGACATCGGCGGCATCCTCGCCGTCCCCGGCGTCGACGCGGTGTTCATCGGCCCCGGCGACCTGTCGCTGTCGCTGGGCGAGCCACCCGGCTCGCCCGCCGTCCACGACGCGGTGACGCGGTGCATCGACGCGGCCGTCCGCGCCGGCGTGCCGGTCGGCACCGTCGTGCAGGGCGAGGAGCAGATCCGCCTGCGCGCCGAGCAGGGCTGCCGGTTCCTGCTCGTCGGCAACGACACCGGCATGGTCGCCTCGGCCGCCCGCGCCGCCACGTCCACGGCCCGCTCCGCGCTCACCCCCACCGCGCTCGCCCCCACCGCGGGCGCCGCCCGCTGACCCCCGAGGAGGTCCGACCACCGATGGCCTACACCCGCGACGACCCGCGCTCGACCCTCGCGGCGCCGCCCCGTGCGCCCCGGGTGGGCGACGGCGCGATCGCCGCCCCCGAGTTCCTCGACTTCTCCGTGCTCCCGCCCGACGTGGTCACCCCGGGCGGCAGCAACCAGTGGATCGCGCGCGGCCAGAACTTCGTGTTGATCTACACCGAGCCCGCGGCCGGCGACGTCGTCTTCTCCTCCACGCTGAAGGCCGAGCAGGTCCTGCTGCTCATCGACGCGACCAGCTCGCTGCGCGGCACAGCAGGCGTCGACGGGCCGCACGAGGTGACCGGCCCGGCGCTGGTCGTCGTGCCGCCGGGGGAGAGCACGATCACGAGCACCGGCACCGGCGCCATCGTTCAGCTGCTGGAGTCCGGCGAGACCGAGTGGGCCGAGAAGGCGTCCAACGCCGACTCCTACACCGAGCCCCACCCGCACGTCGCTCCGCTCGAGCCGTGGCCCGAGCCGGTGGGCGGCTACCGGTGGCGGACCTACCGGATGGCCGACGTGCCCGACGACCCGGCCCGCTTCGGACGGATCTTCCGCACCCGGTCGTTCATGGTCAACTTCCTGCCGCCGAGCAACGGGCCGCGGGACCTCACGACGATGTCGCCGCACGTCCACGAGGACTTCGAACAGGCGAGCCTCGTGGTCGCCGGGACCTACGTGCACCACATCCAGACCCCGTGGGGCACGGACGGGACGCGGTGGCGTCCCGAGGACCACGTCCGCGTCGGCAGCCCGTCGCTGACGATCATCCCGCCGCCGACCGTGCACACCTCGCAGGGCATCGGATGGCGCGGCAACCACCTCATCGACATCTTCTCCGGTCCGCGCCACGACTTCTCCGCGCGACCGGGGTGGGTGCTCAAC
>NZ_DATGOP010000043.1:0-30326 GCF_035305885.1 Pseudonocardia sp. | reverse complement strand
GACGCAGCGACGGCCGGTGACGATGCGCGACGTGGCGATGGCCGCGGGCGTGTCACCGAAGACCGTCTCGAACGTGATCAACGACTACGTCCACGTGCGGCCGGAGACGCGCGCCCTCGTCCGGCGCTACGTCGAGGAGCTGGGCTACCGCCCCCAGGCCGTGGGCAGGCAGCTGCGCCGGGGCCGCACGGGCGCGATCGCGCTGGCCGTGCCGGGCATCGACATGCCCTACTTCGCCGACCTCGCGGGCCTGTTGGTCCGCGCGGCGCGCGAGCGCGGGCTGACCGTCGTCGTCGAGCAGACCGACGGCGACGTCGAACGCGAGCGCCAGGCGGCGGCGGGCTTCCCCGTCCGGTTCGCCGACGCGCTGATCTTCAGCCCGCTGTCGATGACGCCGTCCGAGCTCGAGGCGTCCCGCCACGACACCCCGATGGTGCTGATCGGCGAGCACGGCGCCGTCGACGCGGTCGACCACGTCACCAACGACAGCGTCGACATCGGCCGCACCGCCACCGCGCACCTCACGGCGGCGGGCAGGCGGCGGGTCGCCATGATCGGCTACAAGGAGCACCCGCCGAAGCCGGTCATGGAACAGCGCATGGACGGCTACCTGCGCGGGCTGCGCGCGGCCGGCCTCCCGGTCGACCGCGCGCTGATCCGCGCCGTGCCCGAGTGGGACCGCGGGTACGGCGCCGACGCCGTCGACGCGCTGCTCGCCGAGCACCCGGACGTCGACGCCGTGTTCGCGGCCAACGACGCGCTCGCCATCGGCGCGCTGAGCGCGCTGCACCGCCACGGCCGCCGGGTACCCGACGACGTCGCGGTCGTCGGCGTCGACGACCTGCCCGAGTCGCGGTTCACCACCCCGGCGCTCACCACCGTCGCGATCGACCGGGCGTTCGTGGTCGACAAGGCGCTGGAGCTGATCACCTCGCGCCTGGCCGACCCGGGCCTCCCGCCCCGCCACGTGGTGGCGCCGCACCGGCTGGTCGTACGGGAGAGCGCCTGATCAGGCGTCGATCAGGCGAGGGAGAGCCCGAACGCCGCCGCGGCCAGCGCGAGGAAGGCCACCGGCGGCCCCAGCGCGTAGTAGCGCGCCCGCAGGTGGGCGAGGACCGCGCCGACGAAGAACAGCGCCAGGCCGCCCGCGGCGGCCTCGCCGACCAGCGGGACGCCCAGCAGGCCGAGCACCAGGCCGGCCGCCCCCGCCGCCTTGGCCAGGCCGAGCGGGAGGAGCCACCGCTCCCCGATCCCGACGCGCGCCGCGTTGGCGACGACGAAGTCGGCGCGCACGAAGTCGATCCACGCCGCCCATGCGTTGGCCAGCGCCGCGAGCGCGGTGACGACGACGTCGGCGGCGCCCATCACGCCGCCGGCCCCTCGTAGCTCGCCACGACCGTCACCGGCTGGGGAGCGGGCGGCTCGCCGAACCTGCCGGCGAGCAGCTGCAGGTACGCCCGGCACTCCGGGATCGCGGGCAGCGGGTTGTCCACCCCGTCGGCGAGCTCGAGGGCGTTGAGGAACGACACGCCGTCGGCGAGCTTCCACGAGGTGAAGCGGATGCCGGGCGGCCGCTCGCGCGCGATGGCGCCCACCATCGTCGCGATCGCCTCCTCGATGGCGGGGACGTCGGCCCGGTCCGCGGTGAAGCGGACGATCTGCACGGTCACCGTGACCTCCTCTGGTGGTCGAAGGGGTGCGTCACCGGGATGACGGGGTGCGGGCCGGGAAGGTGACAGAGCGCCGGAACGGGGCGCGGGAGGTTACGCCCACATCCGGGTGATCGACTTTCACGGCGCGTGAGGGGAGCCGTTCGCAGACCGCGTTCGCGGGCCCGCGCGTGTCGCCCGAAAAGAGGCGTAACCAAACGCAGCGCAGTCGATTCACCAAATTGGGTCAGGTGATTTGTCCCCACTGCCCCCGGACGCGTAGGTTTTTCCGCAGTCAGCTGGCTCCCCGGTCATGAGCTGACTTTGAATTGGACCGGCTTCGGCCGAATCCGAAATCAATCCCCAGGAGACAACTGTGCTGAAGAAGGCTGGAATCGTCGTGGCGACCGCCACGGCCGGTCTGCTCGCGGTCAGCCCGCTCGCTTTCGCCGGCGACGGGCACGACAAGACCAAGGTCGAGGACGTCAACGCCATCGACGGCTCGAACTCTGGCCTGATCAACGTCGCGGGCAACAACATCGCCGTTCCGGTGAACGCGTGCGACAACCAGGTTCCGGTGAACGTCCTGGGTGTGCAGGTGCCGCTGAACAGCACCGATGTTCTCCTCGACCTGACCGGCGCGCTGGGCCTCGGTGCGCTCGGTGCCTCGGACACCGACGCCGACTCCGACGGCGACAACACGGTCGACGACTCGTGCACCGCGGCGGCGAAGACCGGCGACAGCGCCGAGATCGACGACTGATCACCCCTTCGATCGGTCGCTGAACGAACGAACGGCGCCGGGCCCGCGCGGTCCGGCGCCGTTCGTCGTTTCCGAGAACCGGTTTGGCCGACCGGGCGTCCCTGGGTGAGACTGGGCGCCGTGACGGTCCGGCTGCAGGCTGCCGACGAGCCCGCCGCCACGCGCGAGGACTACTGGCGGCAGGTCGTCGCACAGCACATCGTGCCCATGGAGGTGCGCTTCGCGGGCGGGCCGCCCAGCCCGCAGGAGGCCATCGTCGCCGGCACGGCGGGCCCGGTCGAGTGCGTCGAGTCCATCTGCGGGCCGGGGGAGGCGCGCCGCACGCCCCGGCACATGAGCAGCACCGACCCGGACCACTACCAGCTGTTCGTCCAGCTCGACGGCGCGACGACCGCCGAGCAGCCCGGGCGGCGGGTGGCGCTCGCGCCGCGCGAGTTCAGCCTCTCCGACCTGGCCCAGCCCTTCCACTGCGTCTACCCCGCCCGCACCGCGCTCCTGCTGCGATTCCCGCGCCCCCTGATGCCGCTGCCCGAGCGCGCCCTCGCGGCCGTGCTGGCCACCCGGTTCCGCGGCGACCGCGGCACCGGCGCCCTCGTCTACGGGCTCGCGCGCGAGCTCGAGCGCCACCTCGACGACGCGAGCGCCCCGCGCCTGGGCAGCGCGCTGCTCGACCTGCTCGTCGCCACCCTCGCCGCGCGGCTCGACCGCCAGTCCCCCGCGACCCGGGATGCGCACCAGCGCGCGCTCGTGCACCGCATCCACGCGTTCATCGACTCGCGGCTCGGCGATCCCGACCTCACCCCGGCCTCGATCGCCGCCGCCCACCACATCTCCCTGCGCTACCTGCACAAGCTGTTCAGCACCGAGGAGACCACGGTCGCCGAGCACGTCCGCCGCAAGCGGCTCGAACGCTGCCGCCGCGACCTGGTCGACCCGCTGCTCGCCGACCAGCCCGTGAGCGCCGTCGCCCGCAGGTGGGGCCTGCCCAACGCCGCGCACTTCAGCCGTGCCTTCCGCGACGCGTTCGGGCTCCCGCCCGGCGAGTACCGGGCGGTGCACCTGGGCCGGTCCGCAGGCTCAGATGGTGGCGAGCACGCTCGCGAGCAGGGCGGCGCGGGCCGGTAGCGACGCGGTCTCGATCCGCTCGTCCGGCGCGTGGGCGCCCCCGCCGAGCGGGCCGAACCCGTCGAGGGTGGGGACGCCCGCCGCGCCCGCGGTGTTGGTGTCGGCCCCGCCCGCGGCCGGCCGCCCGGTGACCTCCTGCCCCACCGCCGCGCCCGCCCGCACCACCCGGGCGAGCAGGTCCTCGTCCGGCTCCGACCACGCGGGGCGGCTGGTGAGGGTCCGCACGGCGACCTCGGCTCCGGGGCGCACGGGGGTGAGCCGCCCGAGCGCGGCCAGCACCCGCTCCTGGGTGGCGACGTCGGTGAACCGCAGGCCGATGTCGGCCGTCGCCCGGTCCGGCACGACGTTGGTGCGGCCGCCCCCTCCGATGGTGCCGACGTTGCACAGCACCGTCGGCTCGCCCGCCATGATCTCCCGGACCGCGAGCAGCTGGTCCACCAGCTCGTCCACGGCCGAGACGCCCGCCTCCGGGTCGAGCGCGGCGTGGGCGGACCGCCCGGTGACCTCGACGCGCACCCGCGTGCTGCCCAGGCGCGCGGTCTTCAGCGCCCCGCCGGGGTGCGGCGACTCCAGGCCGAGCACCGCGACCGCCCCGGCCACGTGCTCCTCGACGAGCGGGCGCGCGGTGGGGCTGCCGATCTCCTCGTCGGCGACGACGACGAACCGCACCGGCCGCGACGGTTCCCGCCCGCAGCGACGCAGCACCTCGAACGCCAGCTCGGCGACGACCAGCCCGCCCTTCATGTCGAAGACGCCGGGGCCGCGCAGCACGCCGTCGCGCTCCTCGACCGGCATCGTGGCGAGCGTGCCCGCGGGCCAGACCGTGTCGTGGTGGCCGAGCAGCAGCACGTGCGGCGCGTCGTCGGCGCCCCACCGCGCGACGAGGTGGTCGCCGGTGTCGTGGTGGACCCGCTCGGTCCGCGCCCCCAGCTCCTGGTGGCGCCGCTCGAGGACGTCGGCGAGCGCGTTGAGCGCCGCGGCGTCGCCGGTCGGGGTCTCGTGGCCCGCGTAGGCGACGAGCCGGGCGAGGGCATCCTCGGCGAGCCCGGCGGCGACGCCGGTGAAGTCGGACATGGATACGGACTATATCTTTGCGCCCACTGTGTTGACATCCTGCACTTTTGCGGAGTAGGACGACACGCATACATCTCGTATCACCGTTGGGAGCTGCATGTCGGGGATCACCACCCGGCCCCTTGCCACCACCGCGGAACGGCTGGCCGCCGTCCGGCTGTACCGCCTGGTGTTCGGCCTGCCCGGCGACGACCCGGCGTTCACGCCGAAGCTGCTCGCCGCCCTCCAGCACGAGGGCGGCTCGGCCGTCGGCGCGTTCGACGAGGGCGGCCGCCTGGTCGGGTTCGCCTACGGCTTCGTGGGCATCGACGCCGGCGTGCCGTACCACTACTCGCAGGCGGCCGCGGTCGACCCGGCCGCGCAGGGCCGCGGGGTGGGCAGGCAGCTCAAGCACGCGCAGGCCGAGATCGCCCTGCGCACCGGCGTGCGGACGATGCGCTGGGCCTACGACCCGCTGCAGGCCCGCAACGCGCACTTCAACCTGGACGTGCTCGGCGCGGTCGGGCGCTGGTTCCGCCGCGACCTCTACGACATGGAGGACCGCAACGGCCGCACGGACCGGGTCGTCGTGGAGTGGGTCCTCGACGCGCGGACCCCGGCCGCGGTGCCGCCGCTGCCGCGCGCGGTCCCGGACTGGGGCGAGTGCCGCGCGGACGGCGACGTCGACTGGCTCGCGGTGCCCGTCGACGGGGCCGAGCTGCGGCGCACCGGGCGGGCGGTGGAGGTGCGCGACCGCGTCGCCGACGAGCTGACCCGGCTGCTCGGCGCGGGCCGCGTGCTGCGCTCGTGCCGCCGGGCCAACGAGCGCACCGCCCTGTACTGCGTGGGGGCCCGGTGAGCCCGCAGAAGGTGAAGCCGGACAACAAGCAGCTCACGAGCCCGGACGAGCGCTACGGCGCCCGGCTGCAGCGCCGCTCGTCGGCCACCGCGCTGCTGCAGCAGGTGGTCGCGCAGGAGACCGCCAACCTCACCGCCACGCTGGAGCGGCTGCAGGCCGACGGCTCGCTCGAGCAGGCCGCGCGCAAGATCGTCGCCGCGAAGCGGCGGTTCGTCGCGGGCGGGTCGAAGTCGTGGTCGTACGCCTCGCTGCTCGCCACCGACCTGTCGGCGGGCATGGCCAACGTGACCCTGATCGACGGCACGGTGGTGCGCGGCGTCGACGTGTTGTCGGACGTGCGGCCGGGCGACGTGCTCGTCGCGTTCTCGCTGCGCCGCTACGCGCGCTCGACGATCGCGCTCGCCGAGGAGTTCGCGGCGGCGGGCGGCGCGGTCGTCGGGGTCACCGACGACGAGGACAGCGCGGTCGCGCGGCTCTCCGACGTGGCGGTCGTGGTGAGCACCGACAGCGCCTCCTACGCCGACTCCCCCACCGCCGTCGCCGCCGTCGTGCACATCATCGCCACCCTCGCCGCCGCCAGCGCCAAGGGCGCCCGGCGGCGCCTCGCCCGCCGGGACGCGATCACCGCGCGGCTCGGCATCTACGCGGACGGAGACCGATAGGTGCGCATCGACCGGATCGAGCTGCTGCAGGTGCGCCTGCCGCTGGTGCACGAGTTCGAGACCAGTTCCCACCGCAAGTCCTACCTCGAGCACGTGCTCGTGCGGGTGGAGGACGCCGACGGCGCCGTCGGCTGGGGCGAGATCGCCTCGCCGTCCGGGCCCTTCTACACCGCCGAGACCGTCGAGACCTGCTGGTCGATCGGGTCGGCGTACCTGGTGCCCGCGCTGCTGGGCGCGGAGTGGGAGCACCCCGCGGACGTCCCGGCGCTGTGGGGGAAGGTGCGGGGCAACGAGTTCGCGAAGGCCGGGTTCGACGCGGCGTGCTGGGCGCTGTGGGCGGGCGCGCGGGGCGTGCCGCTCGCCGGGGCGCTCGGCGGGGAGCGGCGCACCGTCGTCGCGGGCGTGAGCCTCGGCATCGAGCCGACGGTGGACGCGCTGGTGGAGCAGGTCGCCCGCCAGGTCGAGGCCGGCTACCCGCGGGTGAAGCTCAAGATCGCACCGGGATGGGACGTCGAGCCGGTCACGGCCGTGCGCGCCGCGTTCCCCGACCTGGCCCTGCACGTCGACGCCAACGGCGCCTACACCGAGGACGACGACCACCTCACCGCGCTGCGCGCCCTCGACCGCTTCGGGCTGACCATGATCGAGCAGCCGTTCGCGCCGCGGGACCTGATGGCCTCGTCGCGCCTGCAGGCGGTGCTCGACACACCGATCTGCCTGGACGAGTCGATCGTCGAGGGGCACGACCTGCAGACCGCGCTCGCCGTGGGCGCCTGTCGCGTGCTCAACATCAAGGTCTCGCGGATGGGCGGGCTCACGGCCGCGGTCGCCGCCCACGACCTCGCCCGCGAGCACGGCATCCCCGTCTGGTGCGGCGGGATGCACGAATTCGGGATCGGGCGCGCGGCCAACGTCGCGCTCTCCAGCCTCCCCGGCTTCGTCCTGCCCTCCGACGTCTCCGGCTCGGACAAGTACTACGCGCGGGACGTGGTCACCCCACCGATCCGCGCCGACCACGGCAACGTCGCGGTCCCGTGGGACACCCCCGGCCTCGGGCACGGCGTCGACGAGGAGTTCGTGCGGGCGCAGGCCGTCCGCACCCACGAAGGGACCCGATGACCCAGCAGACGGAACGGGCCAACGCCTACGAGGTCGCGCAGGGCCGCGTCCAGCGCGTCCTCACCACCGCGATCGCCGTCGTCGGCGTCGTGGTGTGCGCGATCGCCGGGCTCGGCGCCGAGGCGCCCACCTTGTGGGGCGTCGTGCCGATCGCGATGTACGCGGTGCTGTGCCTGCTCGGCATGGACCTGGTGATCGCCACCATCGTCAGCCTCGTGGGCGGCGTGCTCATCGCGCGCCAGACGCCCGCCGAGTTCGGCCAGCTGCTCGGCGAGTCGATGGGCGACCTGGTCACCACGATCGGGGTGATCATCATGCTCGGGGCGGGCGTGGGCGAGGTCCTGCGCGTCACCGGCGTCGCGCACACGATCGTGCGCTGGGTGCTGCGGATCGCGGGCGAGCGCAGCCGCAGCGCCGTGCTGTTCGGCGTGATGCTGTCGTGCCTGGTGCTGGTCACCAGCCTGGGCACCCTCGCGGGCGCGCTCGCGATCTCGGCGCCGATCCTGCTGCCCGTCGCGGCGCGCGTCGGGTTCACCCGCTCGGCCACCGCGGCGATGATGTTCGTCGGCGGCTGCGCGGGCCTCGCGCTCGCCCCGTTCGCCGGCTCCAACGTGGCGATCATGGAGGCGGCGCAGGTCGGCTACCTGACCTACCTGCAGTACGGTGCGGCGCCGCTCGCCGTGCTGTCGCTGCTCGTGGCGATGGTCGTCGTGCCGTGGATCCAGCGGCGCACCGCGCGGACCGGCGACTTCTACACCGACGCCGACCTGGAGTCGGAGGAGACCGAGGTTCCCGCCACCGCCGGCCGGGCGACCGCGGTGTTCCTCGGGCTGCTCGTCGCCACCGTCGCCTACGCGACGATCACCGCGGCCGGCACCTCGTTCCCGCTGCTCGCGCTGCCGCTGCTGGGCGTCGCCACCGGCGTGGCCGCCCGCCTGCCCGCCACCGACATCGCGCGGCACCTCTACCGCGGCGCGGCCCGGCTGGTGAGCATCTTCCTGCTGTTCTGGCTGCTCGCGGCGCTGTTCCTGGTGATCGACGAGCTGAAGCCGTACGACGTCGTGCTGGACGTGTTCGGCCCGCAGCTGCAGAGCGCGTCCGGCCTCGGGTTCGCCGTCGCGATCGCGCTGCTCGGCTGGGTGGGCGTGCCCGGCGCCACCGCGGCCCAGGTGGTGCTGCTGGACCAGGTCTTCGGCGAGCTCGCCACCACCGTCGGGCTCGGCGCGGGCGCATGGGTGATCGTGCTGCTGTGGGCGTCGAAGGCCGACACCTACGGCCCGTTCCCGAACGCCAACATGGTGGGCGCGATGGGGCTCGCCCGGTCGACGAACCTGCGGGCGCTGCTGCTCACCGGGTGGCTGGTGCTGATCCCGGCCTCGCTGCTGTACGTCGCGATCCTCGCGGTGATCGCATGAGCGACCTCGTGATCGCGGGCGGCACCGTCGTCGACGGGACCGGTGCCGCGGGTCGCGTGGCCGACGTCGGCGTCACCGACGGGCGGATCGACGCCGTCGCCGAGCCGGGGACGCTCGCCGGGCCCCGCCTCGACGCCGACGGGCTCGTGGTCTGCCCCGGATTCATCGACCTGCACTCGCACGCCGACTTCAGCATCACCGGCCACCCCGGCGCCGACACCGCCGTCACCCAGGGGGTCACCACGCTGGTCACCGGCAACTGCGGCTTCTCGCCGTTCCCGGTCGGCGACCTCGCCGCCCTGCGGTCGGCGTCGGCGTTCCTGCAGGCCGAGCTCGACTGGGACTGGACCGACGCGGCGGGCTACGCCGACGCCGTCGACGCCGCCCGGCCCGCGGTGAACCTCGCGCTGCAGGTGGGGCACTCGGCGCTGCGCCTGGCCGCCATGGGCGGCGACGAGCGCGCCCCCACCCCCGCCGAGCTGGCGCGGATGCAGCGGCTGCTCGCCGACGCGGCCGCGCAGGGCGTGTGGGGGTTCTCGACCGGCCTGATCTACGCGCCCGGCGCGTACGCCGACGCGGCCGAGGTCACCGCGCTGGCGCGAGTGGCCGCCGAGCACGGCCTGCTCTACTCGACCCACATGCGCAACGAGGCCGACGCGCTGCTCGACGCCGTGCGCGAGGCGATCGGCACGGCCCGCGCGAGCGGGGTGCGGCTGGAGATCTCGCACCTCAAGGCGATGGGCCGCAGCAACCACGGCGCCGTCACCGAGGCGCTGCGGATCATCGACGAGGCCCGCGCCGAGGGCGTCGACGTCGCCTGCGACGTCTACCCGTACCCGGCCTCGTCGACCACGCTCACCTCGCGGCTGCCCGCGTGGGCGCTGGACGGCGGGGTGGACCGGCTCCTGGAACGCCTCGCCGACCCCGCCACCCGGGAGCGGGTGGCCGACGGGCTGCGGGACCGGATGGCCCGCGACGTCGACCCCGAGGGCGTGGTGATCGCCGACCTGCCGCCCGGCCCGTTCACCGCCGCGCGCGGGCGCAGCATCGCCGACGTCGCCCGCGAGCTGGGCACCGACCCGGCCGACGCCGCGCTGCGGGTGCTCGCCGGGCACCGCGGGGCCGTGTCGATCGTGAACCACGCGATGTCCGCCGCCGACGTGCGCACGGTGCTGCGGCACCCGGCGGCGAGCGTCGCGAGCGACGGCTGGGTGCTGCGGCCCCGGGGCGATGGCCACCCGCACCCGCGCAGCTTCGGCACGTTCACCCGCGTCCTCGGCCGGCACGTCCGCGACGGGGACCTGCCGCTCGTCGCGGCCGTGCACAAGATGACGGGGCTGCCCGCCGCCCGGCTCGGCATGGCCGACCGCGGCGTGCTGCGGCCCGGCGCGGTGGCCGACGTCGCCGTCCTCGACCCGGCGACCGTCGTCGACCGCTCCACCTACGACGAGCCGTGGCAGCTCTCCGAAGGGGTGCACCACGTGCTGGTGGCGGGCGTGCCGGTGCTGCGCGACGGTCGCCTCACCGGTGCGCGCCCGGGCCGGGTGCTGCGCCGGCCCGCTCCGCTCCCCCGGGAGGAACCGTGACGGCCTCTGACGTCAACATCTACACGCTCGACATGTCCCGGCGGCAGGCCGTCGCCGGGACCGCGCTGTACGCCGTCGCGCTCGTCACGAGCATCGTCGTCGCGATCGGCACCGACCAACCGGGGCTGTGGGGGCTCGTCCCGATCGTGGTCTACGCGGGCCTGGCCCTGGTCGGGGTCGACATCGTGCTCGCCACGCTCGGCGCGGTGGTCTGCGCGGTCGTGCTGACCCGCTCGACGCCCGCCGAGCTCGGGCCGGTGCTGATCGAGTCGATGGGCTCGCTGATCGCGCTGCTCGGCGTGATCATCCTGCTCGGGGCCGGCCTCGGCGAGGTCCTCAAGCGCACCGGCGTGGCCGAGTACGTGGTGCTGAGCGTCGTCCGCAGGGTCGGGCTGACCACCCAGCTGCGGGCCCAGCTCGGGGTGATGCTCGCCTGCACGATCCTCGCGGCCGCGCTCGGCACGCTCGCCGGGTCGGTGGCGATCGTCGCGCCGATCGTGATCCCGCTGCTCGCCGCGCTCGGGTTCTCCACCACCGCCACCGCGGCGATGTTCTTCTTCAGCGGCCTCGCCGGGCTCACGCTGAGCCCGTTCGCGCCGATCACCACCAGCATCTACGGGGCGGCGCAGGTCAGCTGGATCGCCTACGTGCTGGCCGCCGGGCTGCCCACCGCGGCCGTGATGTTCGGGGTCGGCTTCCTGGTCGTGCGGTGGAACCAGCGGCGCACCGCGGCGGCGTTCCCGTACCCGCCCGAGCGCGCCGTCGACCTCGACGCCGTGCAGGAGCCCGCCCCCGGGGCGGCCCGCACCACCGCCGCGTTCGTGGTCGCGTTCCTCGCGCTCGTGGTCTACAGCGGCGTCACCGCGGCGGGCGCGACGTTCGTGCCGGTCGCGCTGGTGCTGCTGATCGCCGTCACCGGGCTCGCCGCGCGGACCCCGGTCGGCGAGCTGATGGGCGCGGTCTACACCGGCGCGAGCCGGCTGTTGGGGATCTTCTTCCTGTTCTTCCTGCTCGCCGTGCTGTTCACGCTCGTCGACTCGATGGGCGTCTACGACGGGGTCGCGGAGCGGTTCGCGCTGTCCTCGCTCGGCCCGTACCTGTTCTGCCTGGTCGTGGTGCTGATCGGCTGGGTCGGCGTGGCCGGGGCGGCCGCGGCGCAGGCCGTGCTGGTCAACCAGGTGTTCGGCCCGCTCGCCGCGACGCTCGGCGTCCCGCCCACGGCCTGGAGCCTCGTGCTGCTCGCCGTCTCCCAGACCGACGGGCTCGGCCCGTTCCCCAACCCCGACATGATCGGGCAGATGGGGCTCGCCGAATCCCGCTCGCTGCGCTGGCAGCTGCTGTCGTCCTACCTGGTGCTCGTCCCGGTCGTGGCGCTCTACGCCGTGCTGCTGGGGGTCTACCTGTGACGGCCACCGACGTGCTCGCCACCCTCCCGGACGGGGCGTCCGCGCAGGTCGCGGGCGAGGTGTTCGGCTCACCCCACTACGGAGGGGCGCCGCTGCGCGCCGTCGCGGCCCGCCGCGGCGCGGCCCGGCTGCGGTGCGCGTCGGTGCTCAAGCCGCTGATCGTGTGGACGGGCGGCGGCGGGCGCACCGACGACGGCGAGCGGGCCGTCCGCTTCTCCGACAACGCCGCCACCAACCGCATCTGGCACGCGGGCCCGCCCGGCCGCCTCCTCGACCGGATCGCCTCGGCCACCGGCGTGCGGTGGCGGACCGCGAGCGCCGACCCCGGCTGGTTCGGCGGCGTCGAGGTGAGCGCCACCGAGCTCGTCACGGCCTACGGCGCGCTCGCCCGCGCCGCGGCGGGCGACCCGGCCGCGGCGCGGGTCGTGGGCTGGATGGGCGCCGTCCCGCCAGAGCAGGCATTCGGCATCCCCGACGCGCTCGCCGACACCCTCGGGGTCCCGGCGAGCGCCGTCGCGGTGAAGGCGGGTTGGATCGGCCACCCCGACGAGACCGCCCTGCGCACCCACGCCGTCGCCGTCGCCGAACGGGACGGCGAGACCGTGGTGGTCGCCGCCCTGACCGCCCTCCCCTACCCGGCCGACCGGGAGCGCTACCAGGAGGCGCTGCGCGCCGGGCGGCCCGTCGTCGACGTGCACGAGCAGATCGCCGGGCCGCTGCTGCGCGACCTGCTCGCGGCCGCGAGCCGCGACCTCGCCCGGTTGGGCGCCCGGTGACGGCGGGGTAGCCGCGATCCGGGCAGCCGGGTGGACACTGGCCGGCATGGCCGACACCCGGGCGGACCGCACCGAGCGGTGGTTCCGGGTCGCGCTGCTGCTGAAGGGCCTCGACGGCGCCGCCGAGCTGCTCGCCGCGGTGGCGCTGCTGCTCGTGCCGGCCGCCGCCGTGCACCACCTCGTCGCCGAGGTCGTGAGCCGCGACCTGCTCGGCCCGCCCGACGGGTTCCTCGCCCGCCACCTCGTGGCGGGCACCGACGAGTTCGCCTCGGGCAACCGCGCGTTCGTGCTCGCCTACCTCGCCGTCCACGGCCTGGTGAAGATCGGGCTGGTGGGGGCGCTGCTGCGCAAGTGGCGCCCGGCCTACCCGGTGGCCGCCGCCGCGCTGGGCGTGATGGTCGCCGTCGAGCTGCTGCGCGGCGTGCGCACCGGATCGCTCGCGCTGCCGGCGCTGGCCGTGCTCGACGTCGTCATCATCGTGCTCGTCCTGCGGGAGTACCGCCTGCTCGGGCGCTGAACCTCACCGCCCGAGCAGCTCGAACGGGCTCGCGAACCCCTCCCCGCCGTGGCCCGCGGCGACCCGGCGGTCCATCAGCCCCTTGACCTCCCGCATCCGCACCGCCTCCACGCCGAGGGACTCGCGGTGGCCGATCAGGTCGTCCATCAACGCGGCCTGCACGTCGAGCGGGCCGAGGTCCGGCGGGTACTCGCCGCTCGCGACCGCCTTGCCGCTCGCCGTCACGACCGGTGGGTAGGCCGGCAGCATGCCCGCCACGCGCTCGGCGAACCCCGCCACGTCGGCGCCCTCCGCCCGGACCACCCGGAACGCGTGCAGCAGGCCGATGAGCAGCTCGTAGCCCACCGTGACGTGGCCCTGGAACTCCACGGCGCCCGCGGCCGTCGCGGCCGCCGACCGGCTGAGGGCCCGGCCGTGGTCGGTGCTCGCCCGGGTCCACCTCGCCGCCGCGCTGCGCGTGCAGGGGCGCACCGGACGACGCCGCCCGCGCCGACGGGCTGCTCGCCGCGCCCGGCGCGAGGCCGCCGAGCTGGGCATGGCCGCAGCCCTGCCCCCTGAGCCCGCCGAGCCGCCCACCGAGGCCGGCGTCCTGCGGCTCGACGGCGGGGTGTGGACGGTGCGGTTCGCCGGGCGCACCACCCAGGTCAAGGACGCGAAGGGGCTGCACGACCTGCGCGCGCTCCTCTCCCGCCCCGGCGTCGACGTGGCGGCCGTCGACCTGCTGAACCCGCACGGCGATCAGGCCGTCGCCGCCCGCCGCCGGTTCGGCGCCGACCCGGTGCTCGACGACCGGGCGCGCGACGCCTACCGCAGCCGGCTGCGCGCGCTCGACGGGGAGATCCGCGCCGCCCTCGACCGCGGCGCCGACCGGCGCGCCGCCGAGCTGGACCGCGAGCGCGCCGCTCCGCTCGACGAGTTGCGCGGCGCGGCCGGGCTCGGCGGGCGCAGCCGCAGGCTCGGCGACGACGCCGAACGCGCCCGCCAGGCCGTCACCGCGCGGATCCGTGACGCGATCCGGCGGCTGCGGGCCGACCACCCGGAGCTGGCCGAGCGCCTGGCCGCGTCGGTGGCGACCGGCACGTACTGCCGCTACCGGCCCGAGCGGTCGATGACCTGGAGCACGTGATCAGGCGAGCGCCGCCGCGACCACCTCCTGGGCCTCCTCCTGGATGCGGGCCAGGTGGTCGGGGCCGCGGAAGCTCTCGGCGTAGACCTTGTAGACGTCCTCGGTGCCCGAGGGCCGCGCGGCGAACCAGCCGCCCTCGGTGACGACCTTGAGCCCGCCCAGGGGGGCGCCGTTGCCGGGGGCGTGGGTGAGCCGGTCGGTGATCTTCTCGCCGGCCAGCTCGGTCGCCCGGACGTCCTCGGCCGAGAGCTTCCCGAGCTTCGCCTTGTCCTCCGGGCTGCACGCGACGTCGGTGCGGGCGTAGGCGGGTTCGCCGAACCGCGCCGTCAGCTCCCGGTACCGCTCGCTCGGGGTCTGCCCGGTGACGGCGGTGATCTCGGAGGCGAGCAGCGCGAGGATGATGCCGTCCTTGTCGGTGGTCCACACACCGCCGTCCATCCGCAGGAACGACGCGCCCGCGCTCTCCTCACCGCCGAAGCCGATCGAGCCGTCGAGCAGGCCCGGCACGAACCACTTGAACCCGACCGGCGTCTCCACGAGCTTGCGCCCGAGGTCCGCGGTGACCCGGTCGATCATCGACGAGCTGACGGCGGTCTTGCCGACGCCCGCGTCCGGCGACCAGCCGGGCCGGTGCGCGTACAGGTAGCCGATCGCGACCGCCAGGAAGTGGTTCGGGTTCATCAGCCCGTCGGCGGTGACGATGCCGTGCCGGTCGGAGTCGGCGTCGTTGCCGGTGGCGATGCGGAACTCGCCGCGCCGCTGCACGAGCGAGGCCATCGCGTACGGCGACGAGCAGTCCATGCGGATCTTGCCGTCCCAGTCGAGCGTCATGAACGCGAACCGCGGGTCGACCTCCGGGTTCACGACGGTGAGGTCGAGGTCGTACCGCTCCGCGATCGCCGCCCAGTACGCCACGCTCGCCCCGCCCATCGGGTCGGCGCCGATGCGCACGCCCCCCGAGCGGATGGCGTCCAGGTTCAGCACCGACGGCAGGTCGGCGACGTACGCGCCGAGGAAGTCGTAGCGCTCGAGCCCGGCCCGGTCCAGGGGCTTGCGCCGGACCCCCTTCATCCCGTCCCGCAACAGCTCGTTCGCCCGGTCGGCGATCCAGGAGGTCGCGTCGGTGTCGGCCGGCCCGCCGTTCGGCGGGTTGTACTTGAACCCGCCGTCCGACGGCGGGTTGTGCGACGGCGTGACGACCACCCCGTCGGCCAGGCCGCTCGTGCGGCCCCGGTTGTGGGTGAGGATCGCGTGCGACACGGCCGGGGTGGGCGTGAACGCGTCGTCGCGGTCGGCGAGCACGTGCACCCCGTTGGCCTGGAACACCTCGATCGCCGTCACCCACGCGGGCTCGGACAGGGCGTGCGTGTCCCGGCCGATGAACAACGGCCCGTCCGTCCCCTGCTGGGCCCGGTACTCGCAGATCGCCTGGCTCGTGGCGGCGATGTGGGCGTCGTTGAAGGTGGTGCGCAGCGACGACCCGCGGTGCCCCGAGGTCCCGAACGCGACCCGCTGTGTCGGGTCGTCCGGGTCGGGGGTGCGGTCGTGGTAGGCGGCGAGCAGGGCCTCGACGTCGACGAGGTCCTCCGGCTGCGCGGGGGTTCCGGCGCGGGGATGGTTCGGCATCTCGCACTCCCGGGTCGCGGCGGGTCTGCGTCGCTCACCATGCCACCGCTGCGGGCGGACGGCACGGTCTCACGGGTCCGTCCGTTCATCCGGGTCCCGCGGGACCTGGCTCCCGACGCGCCCACCGGCGGCCGAGTCGACGAGGATCGAGCCCCGCGGAACCCGCAGCGAGCGCCCGGCGCCTCACACCGCGGCCGCCGTGCGCTGCTGCGGTATCCGCAGGTGCAGCGGCAGGTGCCCGGCGGGGGTGCGCGGGGTCGAGTCCGTCGTCAGGTGGTAATGACCGCCGCGGGAGCGGGCGCAGAGGTACGAGCGCAGCGGCCGGGCGCCGAGCGCCTCGAGCTCGCGGGCCGCGGCCTCGGCGGCTTCGCGGGTCGAGTAGATGACCTTGCCGTCGGAGCCGGAGCGCGGCAGGGCCCTGCCCTCCACCTCGGCGCGGCTGGGCCGGCAGAAGATCGGACGGCCGGCCTTGGTGAGCCGGGCGTGGCGGCAGAGGACCTCGGCCCGGGCCTGGTCACGCACGCCCCGCTGCTCCGGCACGATCGGTCCGGTCGTCGCGTCGCTCCGGTCGGCGGTCACCTGATCCCTCCTCCGCGTCCTGTACCCCGTGATCGCGTGGGTCCCAGCCTGCCGTTAGCCGGGGCGCAGCGGGATAACACCATCGTGTTGTCGTACGAGGACGCTCACGCTGGGTAGCCACGCTCCCCCGGTGTCGATCACTGGCAGTGGCGGGCGGGCGGATCGGCGAGCGCGACGTGGACAACCCGGCGTGCCCCCGCCGGAGCCGACACCGCCCGGCCCTAGCGTGTGCGCAGAACGTGGACGAGGGGGACGCGCCGCATGTGGCACCTGCACCGGGCCGAACGGTCCGACACGCTGGCCCACGCGCTGGGCGAGCTGCTGGCCGAGCCGCCGGGTGACCCGTTCGCCACCGAGGTCGTCGCGGTGCCCGCCCGGGGCATCGAGCGCTGGCTGGCGCAGCGGCTCGCCCACCGGCTCGGGGCGGCCGACGGCGCGGCCGACGGGGTGTGCGCGGGCGTGGCCTTCCCGGCGCCCGCCGCGGTGGTCGCCGACGTCGTCGCGGCGGCCACGGGGGTCGCCCCCGACGACGACCCCTGGCAGCCGGAACGCGCGGTGTGGCCGCTTCTGGAAGTGATCGACGCGAGCCTCGACGAGCCGTGGTGCGCCCCGCTGGGCGCCCACCTGGGCGAGGCCGGGAACGGCCGCCGCTACGCGGTGGCGCGCCACCTCGCCGACCTGTTCGCCTCTTACGCCACGCACCGGCCCGGGCTGCTCACCGCGTGGCGGGCGGGCAGCGGGGAGCCGGAGGGCCGGGCGGCCGACCTGGCCTGGCAGGCCGAGCTGTGGCGGCGGCTGCGCGAGCGCATCGGCGTCCCGTCCCCCGCCGAGCGCCTCGAGACCGCGTGCGCGGCGCTCCGGGCCGACCCGGGCGTGGTGGCGCTCCCACCTCGTCTGTCGATCTTCGGGCCCACCCGGCTGCCCGCCGAGCACCTCGCGGTGCTGGACGCGCTGGCCGAGCACCGCGACGTCCACCTGTGGCTGCCGCACCCCTCCCCCGCGCTGTGGTCGGCCGTCGTGGTGCCCGACGAGGTCCCGCTGCGGCGCACCGACCCCACCGCGGACACGCCCCGCCACCCGCTGCTCGGCTCGCTCGGCCGCGACGCCCGCGAGCTGCAGCTGCGGCTGCCCACCCGCTGCGTCGACGTCCACCACGCGGTCGAGCGGCGCCCGCCCGCCACGCTGCTGGAGCGGCTGCAGGCCGACCTGCGCGACGACCGCGCCCCCGACGGGAGCTTCCGGCTGCGCCCGGACGACCGCAGCGTGCAGGTGCACTCCTGCCACGGGCCGGACCGGCAGGTCGAGGTGCTGCGCGAGGTCGTGCTCGGGCTGCTGCAGGACGACCCCACCCTCGAGCCGCGCGACGTGCTCGTGATGTGCCCCGACGTCGAGACGTTCGCGCCGCTGGTCTCGGCCTGCTTCGGGCTCGCCGACGGCCCGGACGCCCACCCCGGCCAGCGGCTGCAGGTCCGGCTCGCCGACCGCGCGCTGCGCCAGGTCAACCCGCTGCTCGACACGGTGTCTGAGCTGTTGGAGCTGGCCGACGCCCGCGCCACCGCCTCCCAGCTGCTCGACCTGCTCGGCACGGGGCCGGTGCGCAGGCGCTTCGACCTCGACGAGGCCGACCTGGAGCGGCTGCGCGAGCTCGTCGTCCGCTCCGGGGTGCGGTGGGGCCTCGACGGCGCCCACCGGGCCCCGTTCCACCTCGACGGGTTCCCGCAGAACACCTGGGCCGCCGGCCTCGACCGGCTGCTGCTCGGCGTGGCGATGTCCGGCGCGGAGCACGAGTGGCTCGGCACGGCGCTGCCGATGGACGAGGTCGAGTCCGGCGACGTCGCGCGCGTGGGCAGGCTCGCCGAGTTCGTCGAGCGGGTCGGGGCCGTCCTCTCCGGGCTCACCGGGCGCAAGCCGCTGCAGCGGTGGGTCGAGGTGCTGCAGGACGGCCTGGACGCGCTCACCCTCGTCACGGGCGCCGACGAGTGGCAGGGCGCGCAGGCCCGCGCCGAGCTCGCCGCGGCCGTGCGGGCCGCCGGGCCGCACGCCGCCACCGTCGAGCTGGGGCTCGCCGACGTCCGCGGGCTGCTGGCCGAACGGCTGCGCGGCCGCCCCACCCGCGCCAACTTCCGCACCGGCACGCTCACCGTCGCCACGCTGGTTCCGATGCGGTCGGTGCCGCACCGGGTGATCTGCCTGCTCGGGCTCGACGACGGGGCCTTCCCGCGCGCGGGCGTGCCCGACGGCGACGACCTGCTCGCCCGCGACCCCCTGGTCGGCGAGCGCGACCCGCGCAGCGAGGACCGCCAGCTGTTCCTCGACGCGGTCTGCGCCGCCACCGAGCACCTGGTCGTGGTGCACTCGGGCGCCGACGAGCGCACCGGCGCCCGCCGCCCGCCCGCGGTGCCGCTCGGGGAGCTGCTCGACACCATCGCCGCCACGGCCGGGCCGGAGGCGCTCGACCAGGTGGTGGTACGCCACCCGCTGCAGCCGTTCGACGCGCGCAACTTCACCGGTCCCCGCCCGTTCAGCTTCGACCGGGCCGAGCTGGCCGGGGCGGTCGCGGCCGCGGGGGCGAAGGCGCCGCCCGCGCCGTTCCTCGCCGAGCCGCTGCCCGCCGCCGAGCCCGACGACGTGGTCGACCTCGACGACCTGGTGGCGTTCGTCAAGCACCCGGTGCAGGGTTTCCTGCGCCAGCGGGTGGGGCTCTCGCTGTTCACGCCGGACGAGCAGGACATCGACGCGCTGCCGGTCGACCTCGACGGGCTCGCGCAGTGGCGGATCGGCGAGCGGCTGCTGCGCGACCGGCTCGCCGGGCGGCCCCTCGACCGCTGCCGGCAGGCCGAGTGGCGCCGCGGCGAGCTCCCGCCGGGCGCGCTGGGCGAGCGGGTGCTGCTGCGCGTGCTCGACGACGTGGAGCCGATCGTCGCGGCCGCCCGCCCGTACCTGGTGGGCGAGGCGGACGACCGCGACGTCGACGTCACCCTGCCCGACGGCACCCGCGTCGTGGGCACCGTCGGCGGGCTGCACGGACGCGTGCTGCTGTGCGTCGGGTTCTCCCGGCTCGCCGCCAAGCAACGCGTGGAGGCGTGGGTGCGGCTGCTCGCGCTCACCGCGGCCACCCGCGAGCAGTGGCGGGCGGTCACGATCGGGCGCGGGCAGAAGTTCGGGCTCGCGATGGCCACCGCGGGCCCGCTCGACGCGGACCGGGCCGCCGCCGAGCTGGCCGAACTCGTCGCGCTGCGCCGCGCCGGCCTGTGCGAGCCGCTCCCGCTGCCCACCGTCGCGGGCCACACCTACGCCACCCGGCGCCGCGGCGGCGCCGACCCCGCGGGCGCGCTCGAGGAGGCGCTGCGGGCCTGGACCAACGGCGCGGGCGCCGAGCGCAGCGACCCCGCGCACGTGCGGGTGTGGGGCCCGGACCCCGGCCCCGACGTGCTCACCGCGCCGGGGCCGCCCGGCGGCGAGCCCACCCGGTTCGGCACGCTCGCGCTGCAGGTCTGGTCCCCGCTGCTCGACCAGGAGGATGTGGTGCGGCTGTGACCGTGATCCCGTTCCCCGCACCCGCTGTGCTGGCGCCCGCGGCGTTCGACGTCTGCGGTCCGTTGCCCACCGGCACCACCGTCCTCGAGGCGAGCGCGGGTACCGGCAAGACCTTCACCATCGCCGCGCTCGCCGCCCGTTACGTCGCCGAGGGCCACGCCACGCTGCCCGAGCTGATGCTCGTCACGTTCGGCCGGGAGGCCACCCAGGAGCTGCGGGAACGGGTGCGGGAGCGCCTGGTCACCGCCGAGCGCGGGCTCGCCGACCCGGCCGCGGCCCGCGCTGGTTCCGACGACGTGCTGCGGCTGCTCGCCGACGCCCCCGACGCGGAGGTGGCGGCCCGGCGCGCCCGGCTCGCCCGCGCGCTCGCCCAGTTCGACGCGGCCACGATCGCCACCACGCACCAGTTCTGCCAGCAGATGCTCGCCGGGCTGGGCGTGGCGGGCGACGGCGACCGCGACGCGGTGTTCGTCGAGTCGATCGACGACGTCATCACGGAGGTCGTCGACGACTTCTACGTCCGCAAGTACGGCGCGCGGAACGCGGGGACCCCCGACTTCAGCCGCAGCGAGGCGCTCACCCTCGCCCACCGGGCGGTGCACGACGGGCAGGCCCGGCTGGAGCCGCGCAACGCCGAGCCCGGCACCACGGCGCACGTGCGGTACCGCTTCGCCAGCGCGGTGCGGGCCGAGGTGGCGCGGCGCAAGCGGGCCCGGCGGATCTACACCTACGACGACATGCTCACGCGGCTGGCCGACGCGCTGGCCGACCCGGCGCGCGGGGCGGCGGCCCGGCTGCAGGCCCGCTACCGGGTGGTGCTGGTCGACGAGTTCCAGGACACCGACCCGGTGCAGTGGCAGATCCTGCGCACGGCCTTCCACGGCTCCACCACGCTCGTGCTGATCGGCGACCCGAAGCAGGCGATCTACGCGTTCCGCGGGGCCGACGTCGTGAGCTACCTGGAGGCCACGGAGGCCGCCGACCACCACGCCACCCTGGCCCGCAACTGGCGCAGCGACTCGGTGCTGCTCGAGGCGCTCGACACGGTGTTCGGCGGCGCGGCGCTCGGCGACCCGCGGATCACCGTGCACCCGGTGGAGTCCGCCCACCCGGGCAGCAGGCTGCGCGGCGCCCCCGTCGACACCCCGTTCCGGCTGCGCGTGGCCTCCCGCGCCGGCCTGCCCACGGCGCCGCGCCGCGACCTCGCCGTCGTCGGCCCGGCTCGCGAGCTGGTCGCCCGCGACGCGGCGTCCGACATCGCGGCGCTGCTCGCCAGCGGGGCCACGGTCGCGGGCCGGCCGCTCTCCCCCGGCGACGTCGCCGTGCTGGTGCGCACCAACGACCAGGGCGCGATGCTCCGTGAGAAGCTCGCCGCCGCGGGCGTGCCCGCCGTGCTGTCCGGCACGGCGAGCGTGTTCGGCACCCCGGTCGCGGCGGACTGGCTCACGCTGCTGGAGGCCCTCGAGCAGCCGCGGGCGGCCCGGGTGCGCGCCGCCGCGCTCACCCCGTTCGTCGGCCGCACGGTCGCCGAGCTGTGCGGGCCCGACGCCGAGGCGCTGCTCGACGAGGTGGGGGCCACGTTGCGGTCCTGGGCGGCGGTGCTGCACGAGCGGGGCGTGGCCGCCCTGCTGGAGGCGATCACCACCGACACGGGGCTGCCGGGGCGGCTGCTCGGCGTGGCCGACGGGGAGCGGCTGCTCACCGACCTGCGCCACATCGCCCAGACGCTGCACGCCGCCGCGGTGTCGGAGCACCTCGGCCCGGGCGCGCTGGTGGAGTGGCTGCGCCACCGGATCGCCGATGCGGCGCAGGACGTGGTGGTCGAGCGCAGCAGGCGGCTGGAGTCCGACGCGGACGCGGTGCAGATCATCACGATCCACCGCAGCAAGGGCCTGGAGTTCCCGATCGTCTACGTCCCGTTCGCGTGGGACCGCAACGTCCGCGACCCGGACGTGCCGCTGCTGCACGACGACACCGGCGCCCGCGTGCTCGACGTCGGCGGCGAGACCGGGGAGGGCTGGAAGGAGCGGGTCGCCAAGCACCGCGCCGAGGAGGCGGGCGAGGACCTGCGGCTGCTCTACGTCGCGCTCACCCGGGCCCGCTGCCAGGTCGTCACCTGGTGGGTGCCCGCCACCACCACGGCCACGTCCCCGCTGCACCGGCTCCTGATCGGCAGGCCCGCGCCGGGCTGCGACCCGGCGGAGGCCTACCGGGTGCCCGCCGACAACGCGGCGTTGCACGCGCTGCGCGAGCTGGCCGGCCCGCGGATCTCGGTGGAGGAGGTCCGGGCGGCGCCCGCCGCGCCCACGCTGCCCGCCCGCGTGCCCGTCGGCGGCGAGCTGCGCGCCGCGGAGTTCTCCCGCCAGCTCGACATCGCCTGGCGGCGCACGTCCTACAGCGCGCTCACCGCGAGCGCGGCGGCCCACGGGCCCGGCGTCGCGAGCGAGCCGGAGGCGCCCGGGATCGACGACGAGGCGGCGGTCGAGCTACCGGCCGGGGCCGAGCCGGACGGGATCCCCCCGCTGCCGTCGCCGATGGCCGGGCTGCCGCTCGGGGCGGGCTTCGGCACGCTCGTGCACGGCGTCCTCGAGGCCGCCGACCTCACCGCGGCCGACCTGGCGGGCGAGCTCACCGCCCACGCCCGGGAGCAGCTCGGGAACCACCCCGTGCCAGGCGTCGAGCCGGAGGAGCTGGCCACCGCCCTGCTGCCCGCGGTGCGGACCCCGCTCGGCCCGCTCGCCGGCGGCCTGCGCCTCGCCGACATCGCCCCGCGCGACCGGCTCGCCGAGCTCGACTTCGAGCTCCCGCTGGCGGGCGGCGACTCCCCCGGCCCGCCGGTGGCGCTCGGTGCGCTCGCGCCCCTGCTGCGCGAGCACCTGGCCCCCGACGACCCGCTGCGGGACTACCCGGACGCGCTCGCCGGGCTCGCCGAGCAGCAGCTGCGCGGCTACCTCACCGGCAGCATCGACGCGGTGCTGCGGCTGCCCGGGCCGCGGTTCGCGGTGGTCGACTACAAGACCAACTGGCTCGGCCCGATGGGCCCGGACGGCCCCGGGCCGCTCACGTGCGCCCACTACACGCCGCCGCGGCTGGCCGAGGCGATGATCGCCTCGCACTACCCGCTGCAGGCGCTGCTCTACAGCGTCGCGCTGCACCGCTTCCTGCGCTGGCGGCTGCCCGGGTACGCGCCGGAGCGGCACCTCGGCGGCGTGCTGTACCTGTTCGTGCGCGGGATGTGCGGGCCCGAGACCCCGGCCGTGGACGGGGTGCCGTGCGGCGTGTTCAGCTGGGCGCCGCCCGCCGCGCTCGTGGTGGAGCTGTCGCGGCTGCTGGACGGTGCGGTGTGACGGCCACTGGTGTCGGCCCCGGGCCCGTCGGCACCGCCGATCTCGGCGACGTCCGGCTGGCCCGCTCCGCCGACGGCCTGCTCGGGCTGTTCAACACCGCGGGCGTGCTCGACCCCGCTGACGTGCACGTGGCCACCCGGATCGGGCGGCTCGGCGGCGAGGCGGACGAGGAGGTCCTGCTCGCGGTGGCGCTCGCGGTCCGCGCGGTGCGGCTCGGCTCGGTGTGCGTCGACCTTGCCTCGGTGAGCCGCACCGTGCTCGGCGAGGGCGACGAGCTCGTCGACACCTCCGCGCTGCCGTGGCCCGACCCGGCGCGGTGGCTCGCGGCGTGCGCGGCGAGCCCGGTCGTGGCCGACGGGCCGGACGCGCCCGGCGGGCGTCCGCTGCGGCTCGTCGACGGGCTGCTCTACCTCTCCCGCTACTGGGGTGAGGAGGAGGTGGTGCGCCGTTCGCTCACCGAGCGCGCCGCGGCGCCGCCGCCCAGGGTCGATCTCCCGCGCCTGCGCGCGGGCCTGGAGCGGCTGTTCCCCGACCCCGCCTCGGAGCGGCAGCGCCTGGCGGCCGCGGTGAGCGTGCTGCGGCGGGTCACGGTGCTCGCGGGCGGCCCCGGCACCGGCAAGACCACCACGGTCGCGCGGCTGCTCACCCTGCTGCACGAGCAGCCGGGCCCGCCGCCGCGGGTGGCGCTCGCCGCCCCGACCGGCAAGGCGGCTGCGCGGCTGCAGGAGGCGGTCGCGGCGGAGTTGCCCGCCGAGCTGCGCACCCGCACGCCGGAGGCGGCCACCCTGCACCGGCTGCTCGGCTGGCGGCCCGGCGGCCGCTTCCGCTACGGCCCCACGCAGCGGCTGCCGTTCGACGTGGTCGTGGTGGACGAGACGTCGATGGTGTCGCTCACCCTGATGGCGCGGCTGCTGGAGGCGGTGCGCCACGACGCCCGGATCGTGCTCGTCGGCGACCCCGACCAGCTCGCCTCCGTCGAGGCCGGCGCGGTCCTCGGTGACCTCGCGCGGGCGCCGGGCCGGCCGGAGGCGGCCCTCGACGCGGCGCTCGAGGCCGTGGGCCTCCCCGGCGGCCTCACCGGCGGCTCGGTGATCAACGGCGTGGTCACGCTGCGGCACGTGTGGCGCTTCGGCGGCGCCATCGCGGAGTTCGCGCGGGCCGTGCAGGCGGGCGACGCCGACGCCGCGATGGCCCTGCTGCGCGGCGGCCACGCCGACCTGGAGTTCGTCGAGTCCGAGGACACGTGCGGCGTCCACGCGGACGTCGTCGCCGCCGGGCGGGCGCTCACGGAGGCGGCGCTGCGCGGCGACGTGCCCGAGGCGCTCGCCGCGCTGGAGCGCCACCGGGTGCTGTGCGCACACCGACGCGGGCCGTACGGGGTCTCCCGGTGGAGCGCGGAGATCGAGCGCTGGCTGCGCGCGGCGCTGCCCGACGCGCCGACCGGGCCCTGGTACCCGGGGCGGCCGGTGCTGGTCACGGCCAACGACTACGACGTGGGGCTGTTCAACGGTGACACCGGCGTGGCCGTGGCGATGCCGGAGGGCCTGCGGGTCGCGTTCGCCCGCGGCGGCGCGCCCACCCTGCACCCCCCGGCCCGGCTGTCGGAGGTGTCCACCGTGCACGCGATGACCGTGCACCGCGGCCAGGGCAGCCAGTTCCGGCGGGTCACCGTGGTGCTGCCGCCCGCCGAGTCGCCGCTGCTCACCCGGGAGCTGCTCTACACGGCGGTCACCCGGGCCGCCGAGTTCGTGCGGGTGATCGGCAGCGAGGAGGCGGTGCGGGCCGCGGTGGCGCGCCCGGTCAGCCGGGCGAGCGGCCTGCGCCACCGGCTCGGGGCTGCGCGAACGGGCTGACCAGCTCGTCGGCCACCCACCGCGCCACCTCGGCCGGGTAGGGCGGCACCAGCCCGAGCACGACGTGGCCGAACCCGGCGTCGAGCGCTTCGCCGATCGCCTTGCGGGTGGCCTCGGGCTCGTCGTAGGTGACCGGGAGGTGGATGGACCGGGTGATCGAGGCGGGGTCGCGGCCGATCTCGACGCAGTAGCGGTCCAGCAGCGCGCTGCGGGACACGACGTCGTCGATGTCGCCACCGGGGATGTTCCACAGGTCGGCGTGCTCGGCCACCACCCGCAGCGTCGCCGACGACCGGCCGCCGATGAGGATCGGCGGGTGCGGCCGCTGGACCGGCTTCGGGCTGCCGAACGCGCCGGCGAGCCGGACGTGGGTGCCGTCGAAGTCGAACGGCTCGTCCTCGGTCCACAGCCGCCGGATGACCGTGCACGCCTCGGCGAGGCTCTCCACGGAGTGGCCGAAGTCGTGGTACGGCAGCCCGTGCGCCTCGTACTCGCGCCGGGCGACGGGGTGGCCGGGCCGCGAGCCGGCACCGATGCCGAAGTCCAGCCGTCCTCCGGAGACGACGTCCACGGTCGTGGCGATCTTGGCCAGCACCGCGGGCGGGCGGAACCGGTTGCTCGTCACGAGTACCCCGACCCGCAACCGGCTGGTCTGCGCGGCGAGGGCCGAGAGCAGGGTCCAGCCCTCGTAGGTCGGCCCGTCGAGGCCGCCGAAGATCGGCATGAGGTGGTCGTACAGCCAGGCGTGGGTGATCTGCGGGACCGCGTCCGCCTCGCGCCACACCCGCAGCAGGTCGGCGTAGTCGACCTGGGAGGGGGCGGTCATGATCCCGAAGCGCGGTGGGGCGAGCGGCATGGGCGCGACCCTTCTAAACGGAACAAGGTTCCACAAACGATACGGAACGCAGTTCCGTTTGACAAGCCGGCGCCGGCGAGGCACGACCCGGCGCGGACCGCGGGCGGAGGAGCGAAGATCGGGGCATGAACCCAGCCGCCGCCCGGATCAGCGCCCGGATCAGCGCCGTCACCGTCACCCCCGTCGCGTTCGCCGACCCGCCGCTGCTCAACTCGGTCGGGGTGCACGAGCCGTTCGCGCTGCGCTCGATCGTGCGGCTCGACACCGACGAGGGCCTGGTCGGGTGGGGCGAGACCTACGCCGACGACGTCCACCTCGAGCGGCTGCGCGCGGTGGCCGCCGCGCTGCCGGGCCACGACGCGTTCGCGACCCACCGCCTGCGGCAGGTGGTCGCGGACGTCCTCGGCGCGGGTGCGGGCGGCGGTGACGGCGTCGCCGGCATGATCACCGGCGCCAGCGCGGTGGACCGGGTGTTCTCGCCGTTCGAGGTGGCCTGCCTCGACGTGCAGGGCAAGGCGGTCGGGCGGCCGGTCGTCGACCTGCTCGGCGGCGTGGTGCGCGACCCCGTGCCCTACAGCGCCTACCTGTTCTACAAGTGGGCGGCGCACCCCGGCGGCGAGCCCGACGAGTGGGGCGAGGCGCTCACCCCGGACCAGCTCGTCGCGCAGGCCCGGCGGATGATCGACGGCTGGGGCTTCTCCGCGATCAAGCTGAAGGGCGGGGTGCTCCCGCCCGACGACGAGATCGAGGCCACCCGCGCGCTCGCCGCCGCGTTCCCCGGCGTGCCGCTGCGCCTCGACCCGAACGCCGCCTGGACCCCCGAGACCGGCATCCGCGTGGCGAAGGCGCTCGACGGGATCGTCGAGTACCTGGAGGACCCCTCCCCCGGCATCGACGGCATGGCCCGGGTCGCGGCGGAGGCGCCGATGCCGTTGGCCACGAACATGGCCGTGGTGGCGTTCGAACACCTCCCGCCCTCCGTCGCCGCCGACGCCGTGCAGGTGGTGCTCTCCGACCACCACGTCTGGGGCGGGCTGCGCCGCTCCCAGGTGCTCGCCGGCACGTGCGAGGCGTTCGGCATCGGCCTGTCGATGCACTCGAACTCCCACCTCGGCATCTCGCTGGCCGCGATGACGCACCTGGCCGCCGCCACCCCGAACCTCACCTACGCCTGCGACACGCACTGGCCGTGGAAGACCGAGGACGTCGTGCGGCCGGGCGTGCTGGAGTTCGTCGACGGCGCGGTCGCCGTGCCGACCGGGCCGGGGCTCGGCGTCGAGGTCGACGAGGACGCGCTCGCCGCCCTGCACGAGCAGTACCTGCGGTGCGGGCTGCGCCGCCGTGACGACACCGGCTACATGCGCCGCTTCCAGCCGGACTTCGAGCGCAAGCTCGCCTACTGGTGACGGATCACCAGCGCCCGGGCGCGCTGCCGGTGATCGCCTCCGACGGCTTGCCGTCGACGCCGACCGGCACGTCCCCGGCCAGCATCACCCGGTGCATGATCCGGGGAGCGCCGAGGTGGGCGTGGTCGCTGGGCGCGAGGTGGATGGTCGCCCGGTTGTCCCAGAACGCCACGCTGCCCGGCTCCCACCGGAACCGCACCGTGTATTCGGGGCGGACGGCCTGCTCCAGCAGCATGTCGAGGACGGCCCGGCTCTCCGCGCGGGAGAGGTCGACGATCTGCTCGACGTAGTAACCGTTGACGTAGAGGATCCGCTCGCCGGTCTCCGGGTGGACCCGGACCAGCGGGTGCACCGAGGCCACCTGGTGGTCGAGCAGGTGGCGCAGGTAGGCGTCGTCGCCGGGCCGGGGCTGGTAGCCGACGCCGAGCCGGTGCTCGGCCCGCAGCCGGTCCACGAATTCCTTCACCGGCGCCGACAGCCCGGCGTACGCGGCGGCCAGGTTGGACCAGGTCGTGTCGCCGCCGTAGGGCGGCACCGCCTCGGCCCGCAGGATCGTCGCGGCGGGCGGGTCGACGCGGGCGCCGTGGTCGCAGTGCCAGCCGCGCAGCAGGGAGTAGCGGCGCCGCTGCAGCCACTCGTCGTGGTCCATCCCGAACCGCCCGCCCAGCTCCAGCCGGTCGGCGGTGGTCTCGACCTCGGGGACGTCGGCGGGCGATGCGCTCCCCCGACGAGCGAGCACGACCGGCCGCCCGAACCGCCGCGCGAACGCCACGTGCCCGGCGTGGTCGAGCCGTTGTCCGCGGAAGAACACGACCTTCCAGCGCAGCACCGCGTCCCAGATCGCCGCGACCTGGGCGTCGTCGAGCTCGTCGGCCAGGTCGACCCCGGTGATCTCGGCCCCGGTGTAACCGGCGACCGGCTGCACCTCCACCATGCGCGCTCCGTTCCCGTCGGCGTTCCCGTCGGCGTTCCCGTCGGCACTGCCGACCCGAGCTAACCACCGGTACCCGGCCGCGCGCACCAACCGATCACACCCGCGCGCTCGTCCACCTCCGCAGGGCGTCGATGGTGGTGTCGGGCGAGGTGTTGAAGCAGAACTTGATGCCCGGGACGAGCTCGACGAGCAGGTTCACCACCCGCTCGAAGAGCGGCGTGTACTCCTCGGCCATCCGCAGGCCCGCGCCGATCACCACGACGGGGAACCGTCTGTTCGCGACGGTGTCGCGGATCTTCTCCTCGGCCTCGTCCGGGTCGTCCGAGGTCAGGCGGCAGGGCACGACGTCGAACCCGGCGTCGCGCAGCACTGCCTCACCCGCCTCGATCCGTTCGGTCAGCAGCTCCTCGGTCACGCCGGGGTAGCGGCTGTAGTCGATCGCGCTCGGGTGCATCCCGAGCGACAGGACGGCGTCGCCTCCGCTCGTCACGGCGACCTCCTCCTCGCGGTTTTCTTACGGTCGTAAGATATTACGGTCGTAAGATAAACGGCGCCCGGAAGACGGGTCAAGGTCAGGGGGGCGGATGCCGAAGAAGGTCGACCACGACGAGCAGCGGCGGCGCATCGCCGAGGCGCTGTGGCGCATCGTCGCCCGCGGCGGGCTCGAGGCGGTCAGCATGCGGGACGTGGCCGCCGAGGCCGGGCTCAGCTCGGCCCAGCACTACTTCGCGAGCAAGGACGAGCTGCTGCGCTACGCGCTCGAGCACATGGTCGAGCGCTCCACCCAGCGCATCCAGCGCCGCATCGCCGACGCGGGCGAGCTCGCCCCGCCCCGGGCCGTCCTGAAGGACGTCATCGCCGAGATCCTGCTCTCGGAGGAGCAGTACCGCGACCAGGCCCGGGTGTGGGCGGGCTACCTCGCGAAGGCGACGGTCGAACCGCGGGTGGCCGAGCTCTACCAGCGCGTCTACACCGAGCTGGGCGACATCATCGCGGGCCTGCTCGCCGCGGCGAAACGGGACGGCGACGCACCGCCCGACCTCGACCCGCACCGCGCCGCCGCCGGCCTGCTCGCCCTCGCCGACGGCCTCACGATGCACGTCCTGGTCGGCCTGCGCACCCACGAGGAGGCGCTCGCGGCGCTGGTGGACCGCCTGGACGGCCTGCTGCGCGATCCCGGGAGCTAGGCCTGCTCGGCCGAGCACCACCACGTCGTGCGGCCACCGATCCGGCCGTGTTCCATCGGCGCACCGCAGCGCGGGCAGGCCGCACCCGGCTTGCGGAACGGGATCACCTCGCCGGTGTGGGCGCCGCCGTCGGCGATCGCCGCCTCGATCGTGCGCCGCATCGCCGCGTACAGCCGGTCGAGCTCGTCGGGACCGAGCTGGTCGACCGGGGTGCGCGGCGAGATCCGGGCCTGCCAGAGCAGCTCGTCGGCGAGCAGGTTGCCCACCCCGGCGAGCACACCCTGGTCCTGCAGCCGGGCCTTCACCGGCGCCTTCCCCCGCCCGACGCGCTCCCGGAACTCGTCGGCCGAGATCGCGAGCGCGTCCGGGCCGAGGCCGTCGAGGTCCGGCTCCAGCCGCACCCGCCCGAGCCTGCGCTTGTCGAGCAGCCGCAGCCGCCCGCCGTCGGCGAAGTCGATCGAGAACCGCTGCCACTCCGGGCGGATCGCGTCCGGTTCCGGGCGGAACGGCTCGCCGCCGACGTGCTCGCCGTCGGCGCCGTCCACGACGATCCAGCCGCCCATCCCCAGGTGGATGCCGAGGTGGGGGCCGGGCTCCCCGTCCGCTGCCACGGTGTCGCACCACATCGTCTTGCCGCGCCGGTGCGCGGCGACCAGCCGGCCACCCACCAGGGCGCGCGCGATGTCGCCCGGCCGGTGCGGCCGGCACACCCACTCGTCGGTGTCGTCGACGGCGCGGATCTCACGGTCGAGCGCAGCCTCGATCGCCTGGCGTGCGCGTTCCACTTCGGGGAGCTCGGGCACGCCCCCAGTCTGGCCGGTCGCCGCCGGACGGGTTCAGCTGGAGCTGCCGAAGTCCTCCGGCGAGGCGTTGTCCAGGAAGCGGCGGAACCGTTCCAGCTCCTCGTCCTCCGCCAAGGGCTCCCCGGTTCCGCCCTCTGCCTCC
>NZ_DATGOP010000042.1:0-14326 GCF_035305885.1 Pseudonocardia sp. | reverse complement strand
ACCCCCTCGTCCACCCCGACGAGCCGCGAGGAGGCAGGGCATGGACACCACGCTGCGCCGTCTCCTCGCCGCGATCGGCGAGCCGCTGGTGCAGGTGGCCGCCGCCCCCGGCGGCCTGGACGTGCCGCTGACCGGGCTCGCGATCGTCGACCCGGACGACGAGCCCGACCAGTACCCCGGCCAGCTGGTCCTGGTGATCGGCGTGCGCGGGCGGGCCGCCACCGCGACCCTGCGGGCGGTGGCGCGCAGGGGCGCGGCGGCCGTGGCGGTGAAGGCGGACGGGGCCCAGGAAGCGCTGCAGGCCGCCGCCGCGGACGCGGGCATCGCGCTGCTGCTCGTGCCGCCCGAGGTGCGCTGGGAGCGGATCGAGTCGCTCGCCCGCGACGTCCTCCACGAGGGCGGGGCGGCGGGCGACGACGGCTCGGGCGACCTGTACTCGCTCGCCCAGACGGTCGCGCTGCTCACCCGCGGGGTCGTCAGCATCGAGGACACCGCGAGCCGCGTGCTCGCCTACTCCCGCTCCGACGACGACGCGGCACAGGTCGACGAGCTGCGCCGGCTGTCGATCCTCGGCCGGCAGGGCCCCGAGGCCTACCTGCGGATGCTGCGCGAGTGGGGTGTGTTCGACCGGCTGCGCGACAGCGAGGAGGTCGTGGAGGTCGACGAGCACGCGGAGCTGGGGATCCGCCGCAGGCTCGCGATCGGCATCCACGCCGGACACCGCCAGCTCGGCACGATCTGGGTGCAGGAGGGGGCGGAGCCGTTCGCCGAGCGCGCGGCCGAGGTGCTGGTCGGTGCCGCGCGGGTGGCGGCGGGCCACATCGTGCGCCGCCGCACCCAGCAGGCCCCGGGCAGGCGCTGGGAGCGCGACCTCGTCGCCGGGCTGCTCGACGGACGGGCGAGCCCGGACCTGGTGGCCGGGGCGGTCGGCCTGAACGAGGAGTCGAGCGCGCTGGTCGTCGCGTTCGCGGTCCGCGACGACGACGCCGCGGCGCAGGAACTGGTCGTCACCGAGCTCGTCGACGTGGTCTCGGTGCACGCCGCGGCGCACCGGCGGACCGCGCTCTGCGCCGCGGTCGGGCCGCGTGTGTACGCGGTGCTGCCCGACGTGCACTCCACGGACGGCGCGGTCGCCCTGTGCAAGGAGGTCGTCGCCGTCACCCGGCGCCGCGGCGACGTCCGGGTGCAGGCGGGGATCGGGTCGCCCGCCGCGCGGCTCGCGGGGGTCCCCGACTCCCGCCGCGAGGCCGATCGGGTGCTCGACGCGATGAGCCCCGCCCAGGACGTGGCGGTGTTCGGCGAGATCCGGGCCGAGGTGCTGCTCACCCAGACCCTCGGGCTGCTGGCGGCGAACCCCGACCTGCGCGACCCGGGCGTCGCCCGGCTCGTCGAGTACGACCGCGAACACCGCACCGACCTCGTCGGCTCCGTGGTCGCGTGGCTGGACGCGATGGGCGACGTCCGCGCGGCCGCGGAGCGGCTCACCGTGCACCCCAACACCCTTCGCTACCGGGTGCGGCGGGCCTCCGCCATCGCCGGGCTGCGGCTGGACGACCCGCGGGCGCGGCTCGTCTACCACCTGCAACTGCTGGCGGCCACGCGCAGCACGTAGCCCGTCCGGTTCACCGGGCTCGACCCGACGGAGCAGCCGCCCACCGATTTGGGGTTACCCGGTATTTCCCGGGCCGGCGGAACCCTCTCCCCCGCGCATTGCCCGATCTACTGGGTACGACTCCATCCCGGAGCGAGACATGAAGAACTCGATCGACAAGATCATCGCGCACGTCGTGCAGATGGGTGACACCATCACTAACACGCAGCCCCTCATCGTCGACGTCAACGGCATGCGAAAGCAATTGGCGGACGCCGTCGTGCGCGGTGCGCTCACGGTCGAGGCGGCCGCGGCGTTGGCACACGCGCTCGACGACGCGGAGCGGGAATTGGCCAAGCCCGCTCCCCGCCGGGGCAGGCTCCGCGAGATCATCAGCGGGATGACGGCGCTCGCGAGCGGCATCTCCGCTTCGGCCGGCCTCGTCGAATCACTCGATGCCTTCACACGCACCGTCAACGGCTCGCAATGACGAGGCACCAGTTCCACCACATGCACGGCCACGTGATGCAGATCGCGGACCAGATCTTCAACGGGGCCCAGGCGCGGACGCGGGACGATCACGTCCAGGTCGGCCACGCTCTGCTCGCGAGCCGCGCATACGCCGAGGCAGCGCGCTCGTTCACCGAGGCGATCGCCGCGGACCCGGGGTGCGCCGAGGCGCATTTCGGTCTCGCGCTCGCGCTGCTGCAGGGCAAGCGCCCGCATCGGCACGGCACGACAACCATCAACCGGGTGGAGAACCACCTGCGCGCGGCCGCGGAGCTCGTCGAAGCACGCGTTCTCGAACTCCTCGTCGCCGAGGACCACCTGCTGGCATGGCAGCGAGCGCCACGGGAGATCCCGACCCACGTCACCGAGATGGCGAAAGAGCTGCCCGTGACCCGCGCGTACCTCATCCTCACCCACGTTCCCGCACCGGAGGCACGAACATGGCGCGCGATCTGGCAGTCCACCGGTCGGTCGGGGTGAGACCACTCGGTGGTGTCGGTGCCGGGAGTCGAACGGAGGTCGTGCGCAAGTACTTCGAGCGAACCCCGCCGCCTGCGCACAAACGCAATGCCGTACTCGTGCTGTCCCTGGCGTGCATCGGCGTCATGAGCGCTGCCGGAATGCTCGTGACGCACCACTCGAGCCTGGCGCTCGGTACCGCGCTGCTCACCCTCGTGCCCCTCGCGCAGGGCGTGCGGCTGATGGCCACCTACCGCCACCAGTACGCGGCCGCCGAGCCGAAACCGACCGACGCCCTCATGGACGAGCTGCTCAGCGCCGACCTCCGGCGCGCCGCGGACCGCGCGCTCCAGCGCCTCGGGATCACGCTGGACGAGCTGGAGCTGCGCAGCCGGGACGTCGACCCCCTCGCCAGGGGAGGCTCGCGGCGGCTCGCCGACCAGGGGCGCGGCGCGATCGCGGTCTTCGGGCCGACCCCGCACGCCGTGGGGCGGATCGGACTCGACCGCAAGTGGCGGTTCGCGACCTACCGCATCATGGTCATCTGCCCGACCGGGCACCACCTCGGCATCTACCAGTGCGACCTGGACCTCGCGACCGGCCGCCGGTACCGCGAGCGGACCGACGAGTACCACTACGACGACGTCGTCGCGATCCGGACCACGACGACCGCGGCGCCCGACCTCACGATCGGCGTGCTCGACGCATCGGCGCTCCACCGGATGTGGCTGCGGGGCACGCTGTACCGGCAGCTGCAGATCATCGTCTCGAGCGGGGACCGCAGCTCCATCATCGTCGGGATCACCGACGAGGACGAACGGGGCAACAACATCCCCCTCCAGGAGTCCGGGATCGACGCCGTGATCGAGGCGGTCCGGCGCACCCTGCGCACCAAGAAGGGCGGCATCGTCCCGTCGACGTAGAAGCGGGGCGGCCCGATCGTCGATGCGGCTCCGCGCCGGGTCCCGCGGCACCCACGTCGGCATCCGCCGCCGGCAGGCCCACCGAATCCCACCGCACCCCTTGACCCGACCACCCCTCACCCACAACACTGAACTGCATGGTTCAGTGTTCGGGCGGGCTCGACGACTCGTTCCACGCGCTGTCCGACCGCACCCGCCGCGGCATCCTGGAGCGCCTCGGCCGGGGTGAGGCGTCGATCAGCGAGCTCGCCGAGCACTTCGACATGACGCTGACCGGCCTGAAGAAGCACGTGAGCGTGCTCGAGCAGGCGGGGCTGGTGACCACGGAGAAGGTCGGCCGGACCCGCATCTGCCGGCTGGGCCCGCGGCGGCTGGACGACGAGACCGCGTGGATCGCGCGGTACCGGGACATGCTCGAGGCCCGCCTCGACCGACTGGGCGAGTTCCTCGAGAACACGAAGGGAGAACGGTGATGGGCAGGGCCACGATCACGACGCCCGCGGAGCGGGAGATCCACGTCGAGCGCGTCTTCGACGCGCCGCGCGACCGGGTGTGGAAGGCGTTCACCGACCCGGAGCTGATCGCGCGGTGGTGGGGCGGCGTCGGCGAGAAGGTCGTCGTCGAGCGGATGGAGGTCGAGCGCGGCGGGCACTGGCGGTTCGTCGTGCACGGCCCGGACCGCAGCGACGGGTTCGAGGGCCGCTACCGCGAGGTCACGCCGCCGGAGCGGATCGTGCAGACGTTCGAGTGGGACGGCATGCCCGGCCACGTCGTCGTCGAGACGGCGACGTTCACCGACCTCGGCGACGGCCGCACGAAGGTCACGACCGTCTCGCTGTTCCACACCACCGAGGAGCGCGACGGGATGCTGCAGTCCGGGATGGAGGAGGGGCTGAACTCCAGCTACGAGGCGCTCGACGCGCTGCTCGCCGAGCAGCCCTGACCGCGGCCCCCAGGATCGTCCACCCGAACAACACGATCCCGGAATCGTTGTCCTGCTGGACGATCCTGGGAAGCGCTCGCGTTCCTATGGTTCAAGGCACCGCCGACCCCGGGGAGTCCCCTGCCATGGACGCGATCACCACCACTCCGATCCCGCGGAACGAACCGGTGCGCGACTACGCACCCGGATCGCCGGAACGCGCGAGCCTGCAGGCTGCGCTCACCGAGCTGGGTGGGATGCAGCACGAGCTGACCGTGACGATCGACGGTCGCACGCAGATGGCGAGCGGCACGCCGTTCGACGTCGTCGCGCCGCACGACCACCGGCACGTGCTCGGCCGGTCGGCCAACGCGGGCCACGGCGAGGCGAAGGCCGCGGTCGAGGCCGCGCTGCGGGCGGCGCCCGAATGGCGGTCGCTGCCGTTCGAGGCGCGGGCCTCGGTGCTGCTGCGGGCCGCCGACCTGCTGTCGGGGCCGTGGCGCGACCGGATGAACGCCGCCACCATGCTCGGCCAGAGCAAGACCTGCTACCAGGCCGAGATCGACTCCGCCTGCGAGCTGGCCGACTTCTGGCGCTTCAACGTGGCGTACGCCCGCCAGATCCTGGAGAACCAGCCCAACAGCAGCCCCGGCGTCTGGAACCGGATGGACTACCGGCCGCTCGAGGGCTTCGTCTACGCGATCACGCCGTTCAACTTCACCGCGATCGCCGGGAACCTGCCCACCGCGCCCGCGCTCATGGGCAACACGGTGATCTGGAAGCCCTCCCCCACGCAGACGCTCGCGGCCTACTACACGATGCGGCTGCTGGAGGAGGCGGGCATGCCGCCCGGCGTGATCAACATGCTCACCGGCGACGGCCGGGAGATCTCCGAGGTGCTGCTCGCCGACCGCGCGCTCGCCGGCATCCACTTCACCGGCTCGTCGGCGACGTTCCAGCACCTGTGGCGGCAGGTGGGCGCGAACATCGCCAACTACGCCACCTACCCGCGCCTGGTCGGCGAGACCGGCGGCAAGGACTTCGTGCTCGCCCACCCGTCCGCGGACATCGACGTGCTGCGCACCGCGCTCGTCCGCGGAGCGTTCGAGTACCAGGGCCAGAAGTGCTCGGCGGCCTCGCGGGCGTTCATCCCGCGCTCGGTGTGGGCCCGGCTGCGCGACGACCTCGTCGACGAGACGAACGCCTTGCCGATGGGCGACGTCGAGGACTTCTCCAACTTCCTCGGCGCCCTCATCGACCGCCGGGCCTACGACAAGGTCGCCGGCGCGGTCGAGCGCGCCCACGCCGACCCGAACCTCGAGGTCATCGCGGGCGGCACCGCCGACGACAGCACCGGCTACTTCGTGCGGCCGACCATCGTGGTGGGCTCCGACCCCGGCCACGACGTGTTCTGCACCGAGTACTTCGGCCCCTTCCTCGCCGTCCACGTCTACGACGACGGCGAGTTCTCGGACGTGCTGACGCTCGTGGACCAGGGCGCGCCGTACGGGCTCACCGGCGCGATCATCGCCCAGGACCGCGCGGCCATCGACACCGCGTCGCAGGCCCTGCGCTTCGCGGCGGGCAACTTCTACATCAACGACAAGCCGACCGGGGCGGTGGTCGGGCAACAGCCGTTCGGCGGCGGCCGGGCGTCGGGCACCAACGACAAGGCGGGCTCGATCTACAACCTGCTCCGCTGGGTCAGCCCGCGCTCGCTCAAGGAGACGTTCGTGCCGCCGCGGACCAGCCGCTACCCGCACCAGGGCTGACCGGGCGGTTCGATCAGCGCGTGTGCGCCGCGATCCGCTCGAGGATCCAGCGGATCCCCGGGTGGGCGGGCGTGCCGTCGGCGGCGCCGGGGCCGACGTCGAAGATGTTGTTCCACCGGTTCGGCGTGCTCGGCTCGCCGAGGTGGTCGGCCGTGCCCACCCGGGACGCGCCCTGGAACCAGCCCGCGACGTGCACCATGAGGTGCACGCGCTTGTCCGGGTGCCGGCCGACGTAGTCGATCAGGCGCAGGTAGGAGTCCTTGCCCGCGACGGCGCCGCCGCTGCCGCTCGCGCTGTCCTCCGTGCGCCACGCGCCGTAGATGCGCCGCCACCCCGGGAAGTCGACGTAGTGGCCCTCCCGCGCCGGGGTGGCAGGCGGCTCGTCCACGAAGCCCTGGCCGCTGCCCCCGAACGACTCGACGTTGACGACGGGCTTTCCGGTGTGGTCGGTGAGCTCCTCGAACGCGTCGATGGCCTCGTCGCCGTCGGCCCCGGCGTCGTGCAGCACCACGTCGACGTCGTCGAGCTCGGCGATCTCCTCGGTGTCGTCGAGCTCCACAGACCCGGTTCCGACGAGGCGGCCGGGCGCGGCCTCCTTCACCGCGGCCAGGTACTCCTCCAGGCTGCGCTGCGAGGTGAGCTCCTCGGACAGGTCCGGTTCGTTGAACACGTTGAAGATGACGTTGGAGTAGTCCCGCAGCGCGGCCGCCCCGGTCCGCGCGGCCGCGGCGAGCGTCTCCGGGGTGTCGTCCTCGACGGCCGATCCGTAGAACAGCCCGACGATCACCACCATCCCGCGGGCGTCGGCGGCCTCGATGATCCGGCGGGTCCGCTCGACGACCGCGGTGCCGGTGGTCGTGCCGTTCGCGGTGTGGTCGGCGTCGTCGTCGAACCCGACGATCGAGGTGACCTCCTGCTCGGCGTCGTCGATGGCGGTGCCGTCGCGGGTGAACACACGCGCGTACCCGCCGCTGGAGCCCTGCAGCCAGACGGTGAAGCTGTTGACGCCGTGGTCGCGCCACGTGTCGAGCTGGGCGATGAGCTGCTCGGTCCAGTCGTCGCGCATCGCCGCGCTGGCCACCCGGAACCCGAAGAGGGTGGTGGGCGTGCCGTTCACCAGGAGCCGACCGTCGTCGACGGCGACGGTGGTGCGGGTCCGGCTCGGCGCCGGGGTGGCGGTGGTGGTCCCGCTCCTGTCCGGCCGCTCCGCCGGGGCGCAGGCGGCCAGCAGGGCGAGCAACGCGAGCAGCGCGCAGGTCGGCTTCACGCCCGGACGGTAGAGGTGAGCACCCGTACGACGGCGAGCAGGGAGCGCTCGTCGCCGACGTTGCCCGGGAACACCACGTAGGGGATGCCCGCGGCGGGGCCGCCCACCGGTTCCCACAGCGACACGATCCCGGGCAGCATCGGGCCGCGGACGATCGCGTGCCGGATCCCCAGCCCCTCGCTCGCGACGTCGGACGACGTGATACCGCCCTTGGCGACCACGAACCGCGGCCGCCGCCGCGCGATGGTCCCGCGCACCACGTCGACGAGCCCGGCCGAGACGGTGCGAGCGATCCGCAGGCTCTCGGCCGCCGAGCCGCCCCGCACCAGTGCGCGGCTGGTGTGCAGGACGACGTCGCCGTGGGCGAGCCCCGCCACCACGTCGGCGACGACCGGCTCCAGCGGCGCGCCGCGCAACAGCTCGTCGACCTGCAGCTCCACCACCCGGGCCGCCGGGTGGCCCGCGAGCAGCGCCTCGAGCTGGCGGGTGGTCAGCCCGACGTGCGAGCCGATGACGACGAGGCCGCCGCCCGCACCGGGCGGGCGGCCCGCGAACGCCTCCTCGGCCGTGAGCGGCGCGCGGGCCTCCTGGCCGATCCGGCCCCGCACGAACGGCGGCCCCACCCGGTACAGCAGGTTCTTGCCCCGCCGCTCGGCCTCCGCGAGCCCGAGGGCGAGCGCCCGCAGGTCGTTCTCGGTGACGACGTCGGCGACAGCCGGGACACCCCCGGTGGCCGGGGCGAGGGCGTCGGCGATCGCGCCGGCCCCACCGCGGACCACGGCCAGGTCGAGGACGATCACCGCCTCGGCCGGGTAGCGGCCCCCCGACTTCTCGGCCACGTACTCGGCGAGGCGCGACCGCGTGTAGCCGAACGTCGCGTCCCGCGCGAACTCGGTCTCGGCGACGGGGACGAGCCCACCGGCACCGTCGCGCACGTAGTGGGTGCCCCCGATCGTCACGCGCCCGGCGTCCGGGAACGCGGGCACGACCACGACCGCGTCGGTGCGCACCCCGCGGGCCCGCTCCAGCTCCTGCGCGATCACCTCGGGTTCGAGCGGGAAGTGGCCGCGCAACGTGGAGTCGCTGCGGCTGACGAACCCGATCTCCGCCCCGCCCGCGGCCGCCAGGGCGTTGCGCACGACCTCGCGGTTGCGCTGCTCGGCCTCGTCCGGGTCGAGGCTGCGGGTGTTGGTCAGCACGTACACGGCGGGGGCCCGCTGGGCGAACGCCCACGCGAAGTCCTCGCTCGCCCATCGGGTGAGCACGGGCAGGTCGGCGACGGACTGGGTGCCGGTCGGGTCGTCGTCGAGCACGACGAGGGTGCGGCCCGTCGCGGCGACGGACGCCGCCACCTCGGGCGCGGGGACCTCGACCTCGGGCGGGTAGCCGGCGAGCAGGTCGGACTCGAGCACCGTCATGAGATCTGCAACCCGCCGTTGATGTCGTAGGTGGCGGCGGTGATCCAGCCCGCCTCGTCGGAGAGCAGGAACGCGATGAGCGCCGCGACCTCGTCCCGGGTTCCGACCCGCTTGAGCAGGGTGTCGGCCGACAGCGCCGCCTTGCGCTCCTCGGTGAGCGTCCCGCCCATGATGTCGGTGTCGACCGGCCCGGGCGCGACCGCGTTGACGGTGATGCCGTGCTCGCCCACCTCGCGGGCGAGCGCACGGGTGAACCCGATGATCGCGGCCTTCGACGCGCTGTAGGCCACCCGCGAGTACGAGCCGCCGCCCCGCTGCGCCGCGACCGAGGAGACGCTGACGACCCGCCCCTGCCTGCGCTCGACCATGCCGCGCACCACGCGCTGGGTGACGAGGAACGTGCCGCGGGCGTTGACCGCGAAGACCCGGTCCCAGCTCTCCACGGTCTCGTTCAGGAACGGGACGGGCGAGGCGATCCCGGCGACGTTGGCCAGCCCCACGATCGGCGGCAGGCCCGCCTCCACCTCGGCGATCGCCGCGTCCACGGACGCCTGGTCGGAGACGTCGACGCCGACGCCGAGCGCGGGCACCCCGCGTTCCCGCCCGATCTCGGCGGCCGTCGCCCGCGCGCCGTCGGCGTCGATGTCGAGCACCGCGATCGCCCAGCCGTCGCGGGCGAGCCGGTCGGCCGCGGCGCGGCCGATGCCGCGCGGGGAGCCCGCGCCGGTCACCACGGCGGTGCGCCCGCCCCCGCTCATGCGCCCGCCTCCGTGTAGGTCTCGATCACCCGCGAGTCGTCGCGCGCGGCGAGCCCCGCCTCGGCGGCCCGCAGGAACCGTTCGCGCGCGGCGTCGAGCAGCGGCGTGCGGGCGCCCGCCGCGCCCGCCGCGTCGGCCACCAGGCCGGTGTCCTTGACGAAGATCGAGATCGCGCTGGCGACCTCGACGTCGGTGCCCTGCAGCATCCGCCGCCCCCGGTCGGAGAGCATGAACGAGCCGGCGGCTCCCTGCTCGACCAGCGACAGGACCTCGGCCTGGTCGAGGCCGAGCGCGCCGGCCAGCGCGAGCGCCTCGGCCGCGGCGACGATGTGGACGGCGCACAGGTGCTGGTTGATGACCTTGACCGCCTGGCCCGCCCCGACCTCGTCGCCCACCACGCGCACGGTGCCGAGCGCGTCGAGCACCGGGCGTGCCGCGGCCACGTCGGCGGCGGGGCCGGAGGCGAACAGCGTGAGCTCGCCGTTGCGGGCGCGGGCGACGCCGCCGGTCACCGGAACGTCGATCACCGCGGCGCCGGCCCCGGCCAGCCGGGCGGCCTGCGCGCGCACCGCGTCCGGCCCCACCGTGCTCATCACGACCCAGCGCTGCCCCGCGACGTCGCCGCCGAGCGCGTCGGAGACGAGCGCGGCGAGCTGGTCGGGCGTGGCGACCATCGCGATCACGAACTCCGCACGCGGCGCCGCGGCGAGCTCGGCCACGGCGGGTACGCCCGCGGCGGCCGCCCGCTCCCGCGCCGCGGGAAGCGTGTCGACCCCGGTCGTGTCGTGGCCCGCGTCCACCAGCCTGCGGGCCATGGGCAGGCCGATGGCCCCCACGCCCACGAACGTCACGGTTGGCATCCAGCTCCTCCTCGGGGTTGGGGCACGGCGCCGGACGGGCGGGAGCGCGCGCCGTGCCGTGGCGCATCGACGGGAAGGGCTCGACCGGCGGCGGATGCACCCGGATCGGTTCCGGGGCGCTCGGGAACGGGGCGGACCGGCGACGACTGGTCCACGGCCCTCCTCCGACATTGGTCTGATCAATCTAGGCAGCGACCGCGGCCGGCTCAAGCTCCCCGGTCGAGCTGGTGCTCGGGCACGCCGACGCTCCTGCCGTAGGCCACCACGTGCGCCCGCGCGGGCTCGTCGCCGCGCCGGTACCGGAACGAGCGCCCGGCGAAGATCACCACGTGGTCGTCGCCGACCGTGAAGTCCGCGTACCACCCGCCCTCGGCGAGCAGGACCGCCGACAGCGCGTCGGCCAGCTCGCCCGCCCGCTCGTCGGGAGCGGTGACGTCGATGAGCGTCCACACCGGCGGCTGGCCGGGCCCGGCTGTTGCCGACACGTCCTCCCGCCACATCCGGACGATCCGCAGGTCGGGCACGTCCAACACCGCGCCGGGGCGAAGGCTCTCGGCCAGGATGCGTCCACGCAGCATCGGCCGATCATCGCGTGCGGAGGGCCTCCGCCACCACCGGCAGCGCGCGATCGAGCTCGTCGGGGCCGGGGCCCGCGTAGCCGAGGACGAGCCCTGCCCGCTGCGGCGGCCCGGCGTGGTGGCGCGCGAGCCCGTCGAGCCGGACGCCGCGGGCCGCGGCGGCGGCCACGACCGCCTCCTCGGTGGCGGTGTCCGGCAGCGGCACGACGACGTGCGCGCCCGCCGCGTCGCCCTCGACCGCGTGCCCGGCGGCGCGCACGGCCTCGACCACGGCGGCGCGGCGGCGGGCGAGTTCCCGGCGCAGCCGCCGCAGGTGTCGCGCCAGGTCGCCGTGGGCACCGAACGCGGCGAACACCCGTTGCCCGGCCCGCGCCGGGCGGGTGCCGCTGCGCTCGCGCGCGGCCAGCACCGCATCCCGCACCGCGGGCGGGGCGACCATCCACCCCACGCCGAGCGTCTGGGTGAGCAGCTTGCTCCCGGTGCCCAGGTGGACCACGACGTCAGGTCCGAGCGCGGCGAGCAGCGGCAGCGGCGCGACGTCGTAGCGCAGCTCCCCGTCGTAGTCGTCCTCCACCACGAGGAACCCCTCGGCCCGCGCGCGTTCCACCAGCGCGACCCGGCGCGCCGCCCCGAGCCGTGAGCCGGTGGGGAACTGGTGGGCAGGCGTGCAGTAGACGGCCGCGAGCCCGGGCGGGAGCGCGTCCACCACGAGGCCCGCCCCGTCGACCGGGACGCTCACGACCTCGAGGCCGGCGTCGCGGAGCGCGACGACCGCCCGCTGGTAGCCGGGCTCCTCGACGGCGACGCGGCCGCCGGGCGGAAGGGTGCGCGCGAGCTCGCCGACCGCGGCGGTGCTGCCGCCGGTGGCGAGCACGTCGCCCGGGTCGGCGGGCAGGCCGCGGTGGCGCAGCAGGTGCTCGACCACGACCGCGCGGAACTCGGCGAGCCCCACCCCGTCCGGGGCGACGTCGGGGGCCGGGTCGGCGGCCGCCCGCCACGCCCGCCGCCACGCCGCCCGGTCGAGCACGGCGGTGCAGGGGGTGCCCGCCGTCAGGTTGACGAGCGGCGGCTCGGGCCGGGTCGCGGGCGCGGCCGGGGCACGCAGGCGGGCGGGCGGCCCCGCGGGCGCGCCCACCACGTAGGTGCCCGACCCGCGCCGCCCCTGCACCCAGCCCTCGGCGAGCAGCTGGTCGTAGGCCGCGGCGGTCACCGTGCGGCTCACCCCGAGCGTCGCCGCGAGCGCCCGCGTCGACGGGAGGCGATCGCCCGCGCGCAGCGTGCCGTCCGCCGTGGCGGCCCGCAGCGCGTCGGCCAGCTGCGCGGCGAGCGGGCGCCCGGCGGTGCGGTCCAGCGGCAGCGGGGGCAGGTCCACGAGTGGCCTTCCGAACTCGGGTGGAAGTGGCCCTGCCACGATGCCACCTCACGCCGGACGATGGGGGTGTGAGCCTCTCGACGACCGCCCGCACGACCCTGACCCGGCACCGCGAACGCGCCCGCACCGACCGGGCCGACCTGTACGCCGTGCTCGACGCGGGGCTGGTCTGCCACGTCGGGCTCGTCCGCGACGGCGCCCCCGTCGTGCTGCCCACCGGCTACGGCCGCATCGACGACACCGTCTACGTCCACGGCTCCACCGGCGCCGGCTGGCTGCGGATCGCCGACGGCGCCCCGGTCTGCCTGACCGTCACCCACCTCGACGGGATCGTCTACGCCCGCTCGGTGTTCAGCCACTCGATGAACTACCGCAGCGCGGTGGTGCACGGCACGGCCCGGCTCGTCACCGATCCCGCCGAGAAGCTCGCCGGCCTGCGCGCCATCACCGAGCAGCTCTCGCCCGGGTCGTGGGAGCACGCCCGCGAGCCGGACCGCCGCGAGCTCGCCGCCACCGCCGTGTTCGCGATCGGCCTCGGCGAGGCCAGCGTCAAGGTGCGCACCGGCCCGCCCGGCGACGACGAGGCAGACGTCGCGGCGGGCGGGCGCTGGGCGGGCGTGCTGCCGGTCCGCACGGTCTTCGGCGACCCCGAGCCGGACCCGGCCCTCCCGCCCGGTGCCCCGGTGCCCGCCCACGTCGCCGAGCGCCGGTCCGGTTGATCGCTGGCCCGGACCCGGCGCGGCATCGGATCCTTCCGGCGTGACCAGGACCGGGGTACGCCGAGACGACGGGGAGCTGATCGGGTTCGTCGAGCCCGACGGCGACGGGGGTTGGCGCGCGCTGGCGGTGTTCGGCGGCGAGCTCGCCACCGCTCCCGACCGCGAGGCGGCCGTCGCCGAGGTCCGGGCGGCCGGGCTGGGCGTGCTCGCCGACACGTGGTGGTACCACGACGGCACGGAGTGGGTGCCCGCCGTGATCCGGGAGGCGGGGCCGGGCCGCGTGGTGGCGCTCGTCGGGCACGCCAGCCGGTACGCGGGGGTGATCGGCGCGGGCGACCTGGCCGAGACCGTCACGCTCACCGGCCCGGACGCCGCCGCGCTCCGCAGGAAGGCCATCTGACGGAGACCACCGGACCGGGTGACGTAACCTCGGCCCGCGTGAACGCTCCCTACCCGGATGCCGAGCGCCTCGACCTGGTCGAGGAGCTGCACGGGCACCGCGTCGCCGACCCGTACCGGTGGCTCGAGGACCCCGACGACCCGCGCACGCGGGCGTGGTCGGCCGCGCAGGACGAGCTGACCGGGGAGCACCTCGGCCGGATCCCCGGCCGGGACCGGCTCGCCACCCGGCTCTCGGAGCTCATGTCGGCCGGGTCGGTGTCGGCGCCGCTGTGGCGGGCCGGGCGCCGGTTCGCCACCCGCCGCGCCCCCGGGCAGGAGCACGCCGTGCTGCACGTCCGCGAGCCCGACGGCACCGAGCGGGTGCTGCTGGACCCGGTGGCGATCGACCCCACCGGGCGCACCACCCTCGACGGCTGGGTCCCCGACCTCGAGGGCAGGCGGCTGGCCTACCAGCTCTCGACCGGCGGCGACGAGCACTCGGTGCTGCACGTGCTCGACGTCGCCACCGGCGAGGACGTCGAGGAGCCGATCGACCGCTGCCGCTACTCCGACGTCGCCTGGCTGCCCGGCGGCGAGGAGTACGTGTTCGTGCGGATGGTCGCCGAGGACGAGGTGCCGCCCGGGGAGCAGGCGTTCCACCGCCGGATCTGGCGTCACCGCATCGGCAGGCCCACCAGCGAGGACGAGCTGATCGACGGACCCGGCCTCTACGAGGACCACACCTACTACGGGGTGCACGTCGCGCGCGACGGCGGGTGGCTCGTCGTCACCGGCA
>NZ_DATGOP010000041.1:0-6793 GCF_035305885.1 Pseudonocardia sp. | reverse complement strand
TCCGGACGGCGCACCGTGGTGCTGTGGCAGCCGCCGGAGATCGCCTCGTGGCGCCCGCCGGCCGAGGACGCGGAGGGCGGCACCGGCTCTGCGGACCGGCAGGTCCTCGAGCCGGCGTCGATGCGCCGCGCCGACCCCGACGAGCCGGACCCGTGGGCGCTGCCCGGCGCCGCCGCCGAGGATCCCGAAGCGGAGCCAGTGGCCGCGGAGGTACCGCCGGAGCACCCGCGCCGGTCCGCGACGGCCGAGGCCGCCGAGCTGCTCGCCGACCTGGCCGCCGCCGGTGCGCGCAGCCTGGCGTTCACCCGCTCCCGGCGGGGCGCCGAGTCGGTGGCGCAGCAGGCGCGCGACCACCTGCGTCACGCCCCCGATGCCGCCGGCCGCATCGCCGCCTACCGCGGCGGCTACCTCCCCGAGGAGCGCCGCGAGCTCGAGCAGGCCCTGCGCACGGGCGACCTGCTCGGCCTGGCCACGACCAACGCGCTCGAGCTCGGGGTCGACATCTCGGGCCTGGACGCCGTCCTCGTCGCGGGCTGGCCGGGCACCCGCATGTCGCTGTGGCAGCAGGCCGGACGCGCGGGGCGGGCAGGCGCCGACGGCCTCGTCGCGTTCGTCGCGCGCGAGGACCCGCTGGACACCTACCTCGTGACCCACCCGGAGGCCGTCTTCGACGCCCCGCTCGAGGCGACGGTGTTCGACCCCGCGAACCCGCACGTCCTCGCACCGCACCTCTGCGCGGCGGCCCAGGAGGCCCCCCTGCGCACCGAGGACCTCGCACTGTTCGGCGACCCGGCGCACGTGCGCGGTGTGCTCGACGTGCTCGTCGCGCGCGGCGCCCTGCGACGGCGGACCTCCGGCTGGTACTGGACGCACCACCAGGCCGCCACCGGGCTGACGGACCTGCGCGGTGCGGGCGGGACGCCGGTGCGCGTCGTCGAGCACGGCACCGGGCGCATGCTCGGCACGGTCGACGCCTCGTCCGCAGACGGGCAGGTGCACGACGGCGCCGTGTACGTGCACCAGGGCACCACCTACGTGGTGAACCACCTGGACCTCACCGACCACACCGCCGTCGTGCAGCGTCGCAAGCTCGACTACGGCACGTGGTCCCGCTCGGTCATGTCCGTCGCCATCGAGGGCTGGGACGACGACGGCGCACCCGGTCCCGAGACGGACGGCACCGGCCACGCCCTCCTGACCCGGGAATGGGGGCCTGTCACCTGGGGCCTCGGTCCCGTCGAGGTGACGTCGCAGGTGGTGAGCTTCCAGCGCCGTCGCCTGCCCGACATGCAGGTGCTCGGGACCGAGCAGCTCGAGCTGCCCGAGCACACCCTCGGCACCGTGGCGGTGTGGTGGTCGGTGCCCGAGTGGGTGCTCCGCGCCTCCGACATCACACCCGAGCAGACTCCCGGCGCCCTGCACGCCGCCGAGCACGCCGCGATCGGCCTGCTCCCGCTGCTGGCGACGTGCGACCGCTGGGACCTCGGCGGCGTCTCGACCGAGCTGCACCCCGACACCGGTGAGGCGACCGTCTTCGTCTACGACGCCTACCCCGGCGGGGCGGGCTTCGCCGAGCGCGCCTACCACCTCGGTGCCACGTGGCTGCGGGCCACGCGCGACGCGATCGCCGCCTGCCCCTGCTCCGACGGGTGCCCCGCGTGCGTGCAGTCTCCGAAGTGCGGCTCCTACAACGCGCCGCTCGACAAGGACGCCGCGGTCCGGTTCCTCGACGCCGTCCTGTCCCACGAGCCGGAGCCGGCGGCCGACGGCGCGGCGGACGCCCCCGGCGTCACTCGCCCAGCCGCTTGAACGGCCGCGTCGAGAACACGACCTCCACCGCGACGCCGAAGTACTCGGCGATCCTCAGTGCCAGGTGCAGCGACGGGCTGTACTCGCCCCGCTCGAGGTATCCGACCGTCTGGTAGTGCACCCCGAGCGCCTCCGCGAGCTCACGCCGCGAGACGCCGCGCTCGGCGCGCAGCATCGCGATGCGGTTGTGGACGACGTCGGACTGCTCAGCCACCAACTCAGTACCCCTTGGTCATGAAGCGCTCCCGCGCCGCCGCCACCGTGGAACCCGACTCCCGGCGCGCCATCCTGCGCAGCACGATCGGCGCCAGCACCATACCCACGACGGCCCACAGTCCGAGCACCCCGATCATCTCGAGCGTGCGCCACGACCCGCCGATCTCCGCCGCGGCCAGGCTGTCCGGGAGCATGGCCGACCGGGCGCCCAGCCCCAGCCAGTAGTAGGGGAACGCCTGCCCCACCACCTGCAGCCAGCCGGGCAGCGCGGTGATCGGGTAGAAGATGCCGGACGGGATGATCAGCAGCATCGAGATCAGGAACAGCAGACCCGTCTGCGCCGACGACGTGAACAGCGAGCCGAGCGCGACGCTGATCGGGACCGTCGCCACCATGCCCAGCACGAAGATCATGATCAGCAGGACCGCCGTGCGCAGGTCGAGCCGCAGGTCGCCCGCCACCGTGAACGCCGGGATGACCAGCGCGAGCAGGCTGACGGCGGTGGTCAGCGCGAACATGAGGATCTTGCCCACCAGGTAGCCGATCATCCCGTTCGGCGTGGCCTTGGCACGCAGCAGCGTGCCGTCCTCCCGGTCGACGGCGATCGTGCTCGCCGCCCCCGTCAAGCCACCCAGCGCGATCGACATGCCCACGAGGCTCGGCAGCACCATCGCACCGAGCGCGAAGTCCGTGCCGGGCACCGTGCTCCCGCGCATGAACAGCAGCACCACCGCGTAGATCACCGGGAACGCGAGGTACCAGATCACGTCCCCCGCCTCCATGAAGGAGTACTTGGTCTCGAGCCAGCCGCGGGTCAGTCCCGCTCGCACGGCCGCGCGCCGCGCCTCGACCCGGCCGGCCCCGCTCGTGGTCGTCGTGGTCATGCCTGCACCTCCTCGGTCCGGTCCGTCTGCTCGCCGCCCGCGGACGGTCGGCCGCCCGCCGTCTCGGCCCGGTGGACCAGCGTCATGTACGTGTCCTCGAGGCTGGCCCGACGGACCTCGAGCTCGGTGACGTCGGGGTCGTTCGCGAGCAGCCGCCGGACGAACGCCGTCGGGTCGCCGTCCTCGACCGCGTGGACGTGCCTGCGGCCGCCGACCGTCCAGCGCACCTCCGCCTGCGTGGTGAGCTCCCGGGCGAGCTGGTCCGCTGTGCCGTCGGCCACGATGGTGCCGCCGTCCAGCACGAGGATGCGGTCGGCGAGCTTCTCCGCCTCGTCGAGGTCGTGCGTGGTGAGCAGGACGGTCGTGTTCTCGAAGTCGGCCAGCCGGTGCACCAGGTCGTGGAACTCGCGCCGGGCGTGCGGGTCGAACCCCGCCGTCGGCTCGTCGAGGAAGACCAGCTCGGGCCGGCCGACGATGCCGATCGCCACGTCGAGCCGCCTGCGCTGGCCGCCCGAGAGCTTCTGCACCTTCAGGTCGGCGTGCTCCGTGAGCCCCACGACGTCGATCAGCTCGTCCACGTCCCACGGCCGTGGCACGTCGGTGGTCCCGTACGGCGCGTAGAACCGCGCGAGGTAGCCGAGCAGGTCGCGCACCCGCCAGCGGCTGTGGTCCCGCCAGGACTGGAGCACCACGCCCAGGCGGGCGCGCCATGCCTCGTCGCCGCGCGCCGGGTCCTGCCCCAGCACCGACACCTCGCCGGCCGACCGCATGCGGAAGCCCTCGAGGATCTCGATCGTGGTCGTCTTGCCGGCGCCGTTCGGGCCGAGCAGCGCGAGGACCTCACCGCGCCGCGCCGTGAACGACACCCCGGTGAGCACGTCCTTCGTCCCGTACCGCATGCGCAGGTCGCGCACGTCGATGACCGGCCCCGGAGATGTCGGTGGCGCCTGTGCCCTCATCGCACTCTCCATATCCTCCATAGCAGAGATACTACGATCCGTAGCGGGGCCATGTCATCGTCTTTTTCGTCGTCGCCTCTGTCGCCGTCGGTCCGGTCCGCTGCGGCCGGTCCGCCCGTGGCCCGGCGCGGGCCGACGCGTGCGCCCGGCCCGGCACCAGCGCGCGCGCCGGCCCCCCGACGGGCCGCGCCGCGGCCACGCGCACCACCCCGCCGCCCAGCACCTCGCACGCCGCGACCTCCGCACCGTTCCGCGACACCGTCGCGCGCGCCGTGCCGCACGGGTCGAACCCGTCGCGCAGCGCCGTCGCCCCGGCGATCGCCGCCAGGTCTGCCGCGCTCTGCGCCGCACCGCGAGCGTTCTGCGCCGCCCCGAGTGCCCCGACGCCGACCACGAGCAGCAGCGTCACCGCGACCAGCCCGAGCACGAGCACCGTCCCGGATCCCCGTTCGCGGTCCACGGCACGCCCGCCGGGCTGGTCCACGGCACGCCCGCCGGGCTCTCGTGCCGCGCGCACCCGGCCTGCCGTCCTCACGGCTCCACCCACGCCGTCGCCGACCCGGTCGCCCGGAGCGGGCCGGCCCAGCCGCCCTGCGCCACCGGCCGCGTCACGGTGACCTGCACCCACTCGCCCTCGTGGGCGAGCGTCAGCTCCGCCCCGGGACCGCCGACGCGCTCCACCGCGGCCCGCACGGCTCCGGGGCCCTCCCCGACGGCCACCGCCCGCGCCCCCGCACGGGCCGCGTCCAGGGCGCGCATCTGCGCCGTGGACGCGGCCGTGAGGGTGAGCACGGCGACGAGGACCACCAGCACGACGGGCAGGCCGACGGCCAGCTCCGCCGTGACCGTGCCTCGTTCCGACTCACGTGCGGCCATCGGTCACCCCAGCGTGAGGGCCGACTGGATGAGGGACGTGAGCATCCCCTTGATGTCGCCGCCCTTGACCACCGCGAGCAGGATCCCCGCGAACGTCGCGGCAGCCACCGTCACGATCGCGTACTCCGCCGTGGCCAGCCCGCTCTCCGCGTCGTCCCCGCAGACCCGCGGCCGCGGGCTCTCCGGCTCGGGGCACGCCGGCGCTGTCACCGTCATCTCTCCTCCGTCTCCGCCCGTCACCGGGCTGATCGGCCCGGGCGACGCTGTTCGCCCCCGGGCGTCCTGTCCGGCCCGCACACGCGGGCCCCACCCGCCGGACGGCGGGCGGCACCGGTGCGCGGTCGCGCACCGACGTCGTCGTCCTGCGGTCGGCCGGCGCTCAGCCGGCGAGCAGGTCGATCCCGAGCGCCAGCAGCACCGGGACGAGCCCGACCAGCAGGAACGCGGGCAAGTAGCAGAGGCCGGTCGGCAGCACCATCCGCACGCCGAGCCGCGCGGCGGCGTGCCGCGTCGTCACCCGGCGCCGCAGCCGCACCTCGTCACCGGCCGCGCGCAGCGCCTCGCTCGGCGACGCGCCGTCCACCCAGGCGCCGGCGAGCGCCCGGCCGAGCGGCGCGAGCGCCGCGGGTACGCCCGCCCATGCGCGGTCCCAGGGGGCACCGAGGACGAGGGCGCGGGCTGCCCGGACGAGCCCGTCGCCGTCCGCTCCGCCGATCGCCGCCCCGACCGCCTCCAGCGCCCGCGGCACGCCCGCGCCGGCCCGCAGGGCGGCCGCCGTCAGCGCGAGCTGGACCATGAGGTCGACGCCCGGCCGGTCGGGTCCGCGGGCCGCTGCGACGAGCCGGTCCGCCCAGACCCGCCCGAGACCTGCCATCACCAGGCCGAGCACGACGGACGCCGTCCCGACCCCGCCGTCGGTCGCCGACGCCACCGGGTCCGCGCCGAGCCCCCAGCCCAGCAGCGCGCCGGCGAGCGGGAGCCACACGAGCAGCTGCCCGGTGGTCCGTGGCGCCGCGAGCGCCGCGTCCCGGTCCGCCGTCGCCTCGGCCTCCGCCACGAGCGTCCCGGCGACCTCCTCCAGGACGCGCCCGAGCGGTGCGCCGACGTCGAGCGCGAGCCTCGTCGCCGCGACGACCGCCTCCGCGTGCCGCGGCCCGAGCACCTGGGCGAGCCCGTCCTGGTCGGGGACGCCGGTGAGACCCGCGCCGACACCGGCCGCACGTGACCACGCCACGCCAGGCGACGCACCCGCCCGGAGGAGCGCGACGACCTGCATGACCAGCACACGGACGTCCCCGCCCGGCCCCGGCCGGCTTCCCGGCCGCCGCCCGGGTCGCCCCAGCGGTCGCCGCGTGGGCCTGGCGGGGCCGCGCGTCGCGGCCGCTTCGTCGAGGACCAGCACCTCGCGCACCCGCCGGCCGCCGCCCGCGAGCAGGAGCCAGCCTCCGGCCGCGACGAGCGCACCGACCGCCCCGGCGGTCACCACGGCCCGAACCGCCGCGCGAGCTCGTCCCAGGCACCGGGGTCGACGGCGACGTCGCCGTCCGGTGCCCTGCGGGCGGCTGTCCGCACCTCCAGCTCCCCGCCCGCGTCGCGGCCGACCAGGCCGATCTCGGCGAGGTACCGCACGTCTCTCGACCGCCGCAGGTGGAGCACCACGTCGATCGCCCCTGCCGCCTGCGCCGCGACCGCCTCGCGCGTCATGCCGGCCAGGCCGGCGAGAGCCTCCAGCCGGGCGGGGACCACCCCCACGGCGTTGGCGTGCAGCGTCGCGAACCCGCCGTCGTGCCCGGTGTTCATCGCCATGAGCACCTCGCGGACCTCGGCGCCACGGCACTCACCGAGCACGATCCGGTCGGGCCGCATCCGCAGGGCGTTCCGGACGAGTCCCGCGAGGTCGACGGCGCCTGCGCCCTCGACGTTGGCGCGCCGGGCCGCGAGGTGCACCACGTGCGGGTGGTGGGGGCGCAGCTCCCGCGCCTCCTCGACGGTCACGACGCGCTCGGTCGCGGGCACGAGCGAGAGGAGTGCGGCGAGGAGCGTCGTCTT
>NZ_DATGOP010000040.1:0-3722 GCF_035305885.1 Pseudonocardia sp. | reverse complement strand
GCCGCGTCGCCGCACGCGCCCTCCTCGCCGAGCTCGACGGCGCCGACCCGGTCGGTGAGCAGCTCGTCGCGTGCCCGGTGGTGCGGCGGGGGTCGGTGGGGCCGGCGCCGCGGTAGCGCGGCCGCACGGCTCGCGGGCTCGGCGGCTGTGCCGTGCCGACCCATGGCAGGAACGCGATCCTGAGAAGAGGATCCGAAAGGAAGAGAAAGAGAAAAGAACGCCGTCGTTCTTGCTCTTTCAGAATATATATCGACCCCCCTCTTGCCGCAAGACCCATTTCCCGGTCCAGAATGTCCGGCACTTATACGTGGAAATGGGAGTGATGCATGATCGACGTGGCGATCGTGGGCGCGGGCCCGACCGGTGTCTGGCTGGCGACGGAGCTCGCGCTGCACGGCATCGAGGCTGCCGTGCTGGAGCGCGACGCGGAGCCGACGAAGGTGGTGCGCGGGCTGGGCCTGCACGTCCGCAGCCTGGAGATGCTCGACCAGCGGGGCATCCTGGAGCGGTTCCTCGGGGCGGGTCAGACCTACCCGGCCGGGGTGCACTTCGCGGGGATCATGAAGCCGTCGGCCGAGCTGGACACGGCCCACCCGTACATCCTCGGGCTGCGGCAGACCGAGGTGGAGCGGCTGCTGCTGGAGCACGCCGTCGAGCGCGGCGTCGTGATCCGACGCGGCGCCGAGGTGGTCGGGCTCGACCAGACCGAGGAGGCCGTCACCGGCCGGCTCGCGTCCGGTGGGACGTTCGAGGCTCGCTGGGTGGTCGCGTGCGACGGCGGCCGCAGCACGGTCCGCAAGGCGCTGGGCGTGGACTTCGCGGGCGAGCCCGCGTCGCACGAGTGGCTGCTGGCGGAGTTCGACGTCGACGCGCCCGCCGAGGAGGTCGCCGCCGTGGTGGGCGAGGTGCGGCAGACGAACCTGGGGTTCGGCGTCGGGCCGACCGGGACGGGGACGTTCCGCGGCGTCGTGCCCGCGGCGGACGTGAGCGGGAGCGCCGTGGCGCCGACGTTCGAAGAGTTCACCGCGCGCGTGCGCGAGGTGGCGGGCACCGACTTCGGCGCGCACTCGCCGCGCTGGCTGTCCCGGTTCGGCGATGCCACCCGGCTGGCGGAGCGCTACCGGGTGGGTCGAGTGCTGCTCGCGGGCGACGCGGCGCACGTGCACGCCCCGCTCGGTGGCCAGGGCCTCAACCTCGGGCTGCAGGACGCGTTCAACCTCGGCTGGAAGCTCGCCGCACAGGTACGCGGCTGGGCACCCGACGGCCTGCTGGACAGCTACGAGAGCGAGCGCCGGCCGGTGGCGGCGGACGTCCTGGACAACACGCGCGCACAGTCGGAGCTGATGCGGCTCGAGCCCGGGCCGCAGGCCGTGCGCCGCCTGCTGTCGGACCTCATGGACATCCCGGGTGTCACGCGGCACCTCATGGAGCTGGTGGCGGCGACCGGGATCCGCTACGACGTCGGCGAGGGCCCGGACCTGCTCGGACGTCGCCAGCGCGACCGCCCGCTCGTGAGCGGACGGCGGCTGTACGAGCTCATGCACCAGGGCCGCGGCCTGCTGCTCGACCCCGCCGGGCAGCTCTCCACGGCTGGGTGGGAGGACCGGGTCGACCACGTCGTCGACTCCGCCGAGGAGGTCGACGCCGAGGCGCTGCTGCTCCGCCCGGACGGGCACGTCGTCTGGGCGGGCGACGGCGCGCTCGACGACGCGATGCGGCGGTGGTTCGGGGAGCCTGCAGGCGCTCGCTAACCGGGCCCGCGCCGTCGCGGCATCCGAGGCATTCGAGGCCTGGTCGGTGAGGGCGGGGCCGTGGGTGGTGGCGGCCGACTGGTTAGGGTGGCGCGCATGGCAGCGTTGCGGATCCTGTTCATCGGCGGCAACGGGACGATCAGCGCCGCGACGAGCCGCCTGGCGATCGAGCGGGGTCACGACCTGACGCTGCTGAACCGGGGCGTCTCGGCGTCGTCGGACGCCCCGGACGCCCGGCCACCGATCGAGGGGGCGCGCAGCCTGGTCGGCGACGCGGGCGACCCCGACTCGATCCGGGCGGCGGTGGCGGGCCAGGAGTGGGACGTCGTCGTGAACTTCCGGTCGTTCTCGCCCGAGCAGGCGGCGGCCGACGTCGAGATCTTCGACGGCGCGGTGGGCCAGTACGTGTACATCTCCTCGGCGTCGGCATACGCGAAGCCGGTGGAGCGGCTGCCGATCACGGAGTCGACGCCGCTGAAGAACCCGCACTGGGAGTACTCGCGGAGCAAGATCGCGAGCGAGGAGCTGCTGGTGCGGGCGTGGCGGGAACGGGACTTCCCGGTGACGATCGTGCGGCCGAGCCACACCTACGACGAGCGCAGCATCCCGATCCCGGGCGGCTGGACGGCGGTGGACCGGATGCGCCGCGGACTCCCGGTGCCGGTGCTCGGCGACGGCACGTCGCTGTGGACGCTGACCCACACCCGCGACTTCGCGGTGGCGTTCGTGGGCCTGCTCGGCGACCGCCGTGCGGTGGGCGACACCTTCCACATCACCTCCGACGAGGTGCTCACCTGGGCGCAGATCACCCGGATCCTCGCCCGCGCCGCCGGCGCCCCGGAGCCGACGCTCGTCCCGCTCCCCGGGTGGGTCATCGGCACCGAGCTGCCCCACGAGCGCGACGGCCTCGTCGGCGACAAGGTCCACTCGGTCGTCTTCGACAACAGCAAGATCAAGGCGCTGGTGCCGGAGTACACCGCGACCACCCGCTACTGGCAGGGCGCCGCCGAGGTGATCGCCTGGTACGACGCCGACGAGCGGCGGAAGGTCGTGGACCCCGATGTCGACGCCGCGCTCGGGCGGCTGGTGGCTCGGTTCGGGTCGTAGCAGCTGCCGGCAGCGCCGTCGCCGGCAGGACCGGTCAGGAGCGGAGCTCCGCCACGACCCGATCGGGGCGCAGGGGCGGCGCGAACGGGAGCGCCAGCGCCGCCGCAGCCGCGGCGGAGTGCACTCCCAGCCGCTCTCGGACGTGCTCCATGTGCTTGCGGACCGTCGCGGGCGAGATGAACAGGACGTCGGCGACCTCGGCGTGGGTCAGGCCGCCGCCGACGAGCACCAGGACCTCCCACTCCCGTGAGGAGAGCCGCGGCGCAGCGCCTCGTCGTCGTTCGGCGTCGAGCCACAGCTCGTGCACGTAGGGGCGCATCAGCGAGACGACCTGCCGGTCGCGCTCGGTGAACGGCGCGTCGTCGGTGCGGACGAGGATGATCCGGCGCGCGTGCCGGGGTTCCGCGGGCAGGGAGAGCATCAGCTCGTGCCGGACGTCGGTATACACCTCGCGCAGCATCGGGTCGGCGAGCTGCTCGCGCCTCGTGGGCAGGAAGTCCGTCAGCATGATCACGGTGCGGAGATCGCCGCTGCGCTGCGGCCACGAGCACGGCGCCTGCCAGAAGAGGTCCCAGAACGGCTCCGACTCTGAATCGGCCTGGGTTTCGTTCCTTTCTTGAAGCAAGGATGGAACGCGATGAACCAGAAGTACTCTCCCGAGATGCGCGAGCGCGCGCTGCGGATGCTCGATGAGGCCAAGGCCTCCGGTGAGCACTCGAATCTGGCTCTTCACAATCCAGGGTGTAGGGCGGATCTGAAGCCTCCGGTTTCCAGGAGTGCTCGGGCGATGTAGTTGGTCAGGTTGCGGAAGCCGAGGGCGATGCCGCGGAGGTGCTCGAGGCGGCCGTTGATGGCCTCGGCGGG
>NZ_DATGOP010000039.1:0-50000 GCF_035305885.1 Pseudonocardia sp. | reverse complement strand
AGGCTCGGCGTCGAGGGCGACGAGGGTGAAGCCGGGGCCGAGCGCCTCGAAGACGTTGCGGCCGTCCGACAGCGGGAGCGGGGGGAGGTGGTGCCCGGGGCGGGCGGAGAACGTGTGCTCGCCGTGCGCGCTGACGACGCCACCGGGCGGTCCGCAGACGACCGGCGAGCCCTCGTAGTGCGGCTCGAAGTCGCGCAGCCGCCTGCCGAAGCCGGCCGCGACGTCGGCGAAGCGGCGCTCGAACTCGGCCCGGTCCGTCGCGGGGTCGTACGTGGCGAGGAAGTCGCGGTCGTCGCGGATCCAGCCGCCGATGATGTCCTCGCCGACATCGCGGAAGACCGGCTGCCGCTCGAGGCTGTAGGAGTCGAGCAGGGCCTCGCCGCCCCGGCCGCGCAGGACCGCGGCGAGCTTCCAGCCGAGATTGACCGCGTCCTCGAGGCCGTTGTTGAGCCCGAACCCGCCGTAGGGCGGGTGGGTGTGGGCCGCGTCCCCGGCGATGAAGGCGCGCCCGACGCGGTAGGTGTGGGCGACCTGCACCCGAAGGTCCCAGAAGCCGACGTGATCGATCTCGCAGTCGAAGGCGAACCCGGCGGCGCGGTGGAGCAGCCCGGCGAAGTCGAATCGGCCCGCGCGCGCGTCGCGGGGCACCGGCGCGTGGAAGAAGAACTGCTCGCCCACGTCGACCCGGCCGAAGAACATCCAGTAGCCGCGCAGCTCGGGGTGCAGCACGCGGTAGGTCGAGCGGTCGGGGAAGCGGCCCAGCGCGCGGTGCAGCTCGGGCGAGCGGAAGACGACGAGCGCCACGAGCTCGTCCCAGTCGGTGCCGCTGCGCGGGATGTCGGCCTGCTCCCGCACGATCGAGCGCCCGCCGTCGCACCCGACGACGTAGTCCGCGGTGATCACCTCCTGCCCGGCGGCGCCCTCGGCCACCACGCGCACGCCCTCGGCGCCCTGCTCGACGGCGACGGCGCGCATCCCCAGGCGCAGGTCGACGTGGGGGAGCGAGGCGAGGCGGCGGCGCAGCACCTGCTCGGTGCGGTACTGGGGCAGGCGCTCGTTGGCCTGGAAGTAGTAGGGCGCCACCAGCTCGCGCGCGGGCGGCGCCGCCCAGAACCCGCTCATCAGGTTCCCGTAGGCGGTGACCTGGCCGATCGCGTAGCCGGGCGGCATCGTGCGGGCCGCGCGGATCTCGTCGGCCACGCCCCAGCGCCACATGTGCTCCATCGTGCGCTGCGACAGGCCCTGGCCCTTCGGGATCATCGACAGCCGGGTGCGCTGCTCCAGGACGACGCAGCGGATCCCGCGCAACCCCAGCTCGATGGCGAGCCCGACCCCGACGGGGCCGCCGCCGACGATCACGACCTCGGGGTTCACGCCTGTGTCTCCTCTGCGGCGGTGCCGCGGTAGTCGCGGACGACGTTGGGGCGGGCGAAGAGTACGAGCGCGGCCAACACCGGAAGCGCGGCCCCGGCCGTGAGGGCGGTGACCGGACCGAGTGCCCCGGCGGCCACGCCGATCACGACGTCGCCGAGCGCGGGCCCGCCGCGGGAGGTGATCTGGTAGAGCGACTGAACCCGGCCGCGCAGCTCGTCGGGCGTCTCCAGCTGGACCGCGGCGTGCCGGATGGTGGTCGCGGTGGCGTCGAACGCGCCCAGCAGCAGCGCGAACAGCAGGACGAGCCCGAGGGCCGGGGTCTGCGCGAACGCGATCGCGACCAGGCCGTAGCCGATGGTGGACGCGAGCAGCGCCCGGCCCAGCCGCTGCGAGCGCGACACCAGCCGCACGATCCCGTAGGTGGCGAGCAGCGCGCCGAGCGAGGGCGCCGCGGACAACAGCCCGTACCCGGCGGGCCCGATGTCGAGCCGGTCGGCGAACGCGGGCAGCAGCACGCGGTAGGCGCCGAAGACGGTGAGCACCAGGTCCAGCCCGCACAGCGACCAGATGATCGGCCGGCCGAGCACGTAGCCGACGCCGTCGGCCATCTCGGCGCGGATCGAGCGGGGCGGCCCGGTGCGCTGCAGGGGCGGCACGCGCACCGCGGCGAGGACGCCGACGAGCACCGCGTAGGAGATCCCGTCGAGCAGGTAGACGAGCCCGGGCCCGTCGGCGGCGATGAGCAGGCCGCCGAGCGCGGGCCCGACCAGCACCGCGACCTCGCGGGAGGGGTTGAGCAGGGCGATCGCGGCCGGGAGCACCTCGCGCGGGACGAGCGCGGGCACCAGGGCCTGGCGGCAGGGCTGGTCGAACGTCGCGGCCGCCGTGGTGACCAACACCCCGCCGATCACGTGCCAGGCCTGCACCACGCCGGTGAGCGAGACGGCCGCCATGGCGAGCGCCACGATCATGGCGACCGCCTGGCTCGCCTGCAGCAGGCCGCGGCGGTCCCAGCGGTCGGCCAGCACGCCGCCGAGCGGGCTGAGCACGACGAGCGCGACGGCCTGGGCGCCGCCGACGAGGCCGGTCGTCGCGATGGAGCCGGTGAGGTCGTAGACCTGCCACAGGCTCGCCGCCACGGTGGCACGCGTCCCGACCTGGGACAGCACCACGCCGGACCAGAAGAGCAGGAAGTCCCGGTTGTGCAGCAGTCGGGCCCAGTCCATCAACCCACCGGGACGAGCGTGACCTTGCTCGGTTCGGTCGCCACGAAGATGTCCGTGCCGGGCTTGATCGAGACGGACGGGTTGCCCCTGACCCGGAGGCTGAGCCCGCCCACCCGCACGATGTGGTCGACCGCCTCGCCGAGGAACGCCCGGTTGGTGACGGTACCCGGCCACTCGTTGGGCCGATTGCCCCAGCCGGTGGTGCTGAGCTCGAGGCTCTCCGGGCGGATCGCGGCCAGCACCTCCTCGCCGACCGGGACCTGTGCCGCCGATTCGAGCCGCACCCGGCCCGCGTCGGTCTCGATGTCCACGCACTCGCCCGCCCGGGCGACGACCTTGCCGCGCAGGAAGTTGGAGGTGCCGATGAACTCGGCGACGAACTTGCAGTTCGGCGTCTCGTAGACCTCGCGGGGCCGGCCCGTCTGCAGGACGTTGCCCTCCTTCATCACCGCGATCGTGGTGGAGAGCGCGAGCGCCTCGATCTGGTCGTGGGTGACGTAGACCGACGTGATGCCCAGCTCGCGCTGGAGGCGCTTGAGCTCGTAGCGCAGCGACTCGCGCAACTTCGCGTCCAGGTTGGACAGCGGCTCGTCGAGCAGCATCAGCGGCGGCTCGATGATGATCGCCCTGGCCAGCGCGAGGCGCTGCTGCTGGCCACCCGACAGCTTGGTGGCCTGCCGGTCGGCGAGGTGGGCGAGCTCCATCGTCTCGAGCACCTTGGCCACGCGCTCGCGGATCTCCCGCCTCCCCGGCCGCTGCGAGCGCTTCCGCACCTGCAGCGGGAAGGCCACGTTGTCGAACACGGTCATGTGCGGCCAGATGGCGTAGGACTGGAACACCATGCCGAGGCCGCGCTGGTTGGCCGGGACGTTGACGCCGTCGCCGTCGAACAGGACGCGCCCGCCGACCACGATCCGGCCGGAGTCCGGCTTCTCCAGGCCCGCCACCGACCGCAGCGTGGTGGTCTTGCCGCAGCCGGAGGGGCCGAGGAGGGTGAACATCTCGCCCTCGCCCACCTCGAGGCTCACGTCGTTGACCGCGAACACCCTGCCCGCCGCGGACCGGCCGTCGCCGGCGAAGCTCTTCACGAGGTTGCTGATCGTCAGCACTGTCGAGCCTCCGTTTCAGTCCTTGAGGCCGACGCGCGCGCCGACCTTGTAGGCGACCGCGACGAGCACGGCGAGGATGAGCACCATGATCACGCCGAGCGCGGACAGCTCCCCGAAGCGCGCGTTGGCGTACAGCTCCCAGATCGAGATCGACAGCACCTCGTTGCCCGGCGTGTAGAGCAGGATCGACGAGGACAGCTCGCGGAAGCTCACCACGAAGATGTAGACCCAGCCCGCAAGCAGCGCGGGTGCGATGAGCGGCAGTAGCACCCGGCGGAAGGTCGCCCACCAGCCGGCCCCGCTGACCTGCGCCGACTCCTCGAGCTCGGTGGAGATCGTCTGCATCCCCGCCACCGCGTAGCGCATGCCGTAGGGCAGGTACCGGGTGCAGTAGGCGATGAGCAGGATGAGCAGCGTGCCGTAGATCGGCAGCGGGCTGCGCAGGTAGACGAACGCGATCCCGACGCCGAGCACCAGCCCGGGGATGACGAGCGGCGAGAACGCGATGTGGTCGAGGATCTGGCGGCCCGGGATGCCCGAGCGCACCACCACCCACGCGGCCACCGCCATGAGGGCCATGACGATCGTCGCCGCCCCGCCGCCCAGGATCAGGGAGTTCTTCAGCGCGGTCGGCACCGAGGGGAGGTTGAACACGGCGACGAAGTTGTCGAGGTTCATCGACGCGAACGCCTCCCGCGACGGGGGCCGGTAGTAGGGCAGCAGGGCCGTGTAGAGCAGCACCATGAGCGGGGCGAGCACCGTGACGAAGAAGTAGGCCAGGATGCCCGCCCCGACCACCGGCTTCCAGCGGCCGAGGTCGATCGGGCGTGGGCGGAAGCCCTTGCCGGTGATCGTTGCGCCGCCGTGGCCGCCGCCCGCCTTGTTCGACAGCCATATGCCGAGCGCGGCGACCGCGAGCAGCCCGACGGCGAGCGCGCCCGCCCCGGCGAAGTCGACCGGGTAGCTGCGCAGCACCTGGTAGATGCGGCTGGTGAAGACGTAGATCCCGTTCTGCAGGCCGAGCAGGGCGGGTACCTCGAAGCTCTCGAGGCTGCGCACCAGCATGATCAGCGCCGCCGACAGCAGCGCCGGGCGGACCAGCGGGAGGGTGACCCGGCGGAACGTCTGCACCCGGGTGGCGCCGCTCATCAGCGCCGACTCCTCCAGGGAGGGGTCGGTCGAGCGGAACGCGGCGACCATGAACAGGAACGCGATGGGCGACAGGTGCAGGCCCTCGACCCAGATCATCCCCCAGACGGTGAAGATGTCGAAGGTCCCCGGGCCGAACACCGGCTCGACCAGGGCGTTGAGCAGGCCGATCGTCGGGCTGGCCAGGAAGATCCACGAGATCGTGTAGAGGATCCCCGGGATGATCAGCGGGATGATCGACGCGGCGAAGAACAGCGCCTTGAACGGCACGTCGGTGCGCACGTTGAAGTAGGCGAGCGCCGTGCCGACGGTGAGCGACAGCACCGCCGAGCCCACCGCGAACCACACCGAGTTGCCGACGAGCCCGCCGATGCGCGGGTCGCCGTAGGCCCGCGCGAAGCCGCCGAGGCTGAAGCCCTCGGCGTCGGAGAACGTGGTCCACAGCAGGTAGACCAGCGGGATGAGGGCGAGGTAGCCGACGACGGCGGTGGTCGCGACGGCGACGAGCGTGCGGGGGCGCACCAGGGCCTCGCGCGTGCGCGCGAGGACACCCGGTGCGCCGGTGGCGAGTGTCGCCATCACTGCTCCGGCAGCTGCTCGCCGCCGCGGACGACCTCGTCGTAACGGGCGGACCACTCGCTGCCTTCGTCGATGAGCTGCTGCACGTCCACGGGCAGGACCTGCAGGCCCGCGAGCGGGTCGGTGCCGTCCGGCATCACGGCGGGGGTGAGGCCGTTGTCGAGGATGATCTTCTGGCCGTCGGAGAGCATCCAGTCGAGGAACAGCATCGCGGTGGCCGGGTGGGTGCTGCTGCGCAGCAGGCCCGCCCCGTTGGCGCGGGCCACCACCGGCTCGACGAACGGCTGGTCGTCGACCGGCGCCCCCGAGGCGCGCGCCTTCTCGGTCAGGTAGGTGTACGACGCGGCGACCACGCCGAACTCGCCCGCCGAGAGCAGCTCGACCTGGCCGGAGTGGCCCTTCGCCACCTTCGAGCCGGCCACCATGTCCGCGAACAGCCGGTCGATGTCGGCGTCGGCCATGCCCTGCTCGCGGAAGTGGCCGTAGAGCGTCATGAACCAGTCGTAGTCGCTGACCTCGAGGGAGAGGATGCCGTCGTACTCCGGGTCGGCGAGGTCCTCCCAGGAGCGGGGCACGAGGTCGCCGGCCACGAGGTTGGTGTTCCAGGCGGGGGCGAAGATGTTGAAGCGGGTGGGCGTCCAGCCCTGGTACTGGAACTGTTCGTTGATCTTGTCGCGGTACTCGCTCCGGTAGTCGCCGGTGAGCCCCTGGTCGGCGATGATCGCCATCTGGGTGGCGTTGGTCTCGACGACGTCCGCGCCCGCGAAGCCGGCCTGCGCCTCCTGGAGGGTGCGCTGCAGCACCGTCTCCGAGTCTGCGCGGTAGACGTCGACGTCGACGCCGGTCGCCTGCTCGAACTGCGGCACGACGATGTCGGCGATGTCGGCGTTCAACGAGGTGTAGATGGAGAGCTTGTTGCCTTCCTCGGCCGCGAGCTGCACGAGGCGGTCGCGGCGCTCGGTTCCGCTGAGCGCGCCGACCTCCGCGTAGACGGCCTCCGCGGCGGTGGGTTGGTCGGAGCCGGGGGCGGGGCCGGCCGTCGGGGCGCCACCGCAGCCGGAGAGCAGCAGCAGGCCCGCGGCGCCGAGGGCCGCTAGCGCCGATCGTCGTGACATGTGGGACTCCAGGAGGTGCGGCGGTGCAACTCGGAGGGTCGGACCGAGAGGACTAACGGACTGACCATTTGTGTGCGCAGGAAGGTAACCCCCCTCACAGTCACCTGTAAAGCCCCGGATCCCCGCCCTCGAGCAGGCGCAGGGCCGCGTCGATGTCGAAGGTCCGCATGAAGGCGAGCGCGCTGCGCGCCATCGACAGCTCGGCGCCCGTGCCGTCGGCCATCCGCTCGGCGTTGGCGATGTCCTTCTCGAACCAGGTGAAGCGCATCAGGTGCATCTCGCGCAGCGTCCGGCTGTCGGTGGGGCTGTCCTGCATCGCCGCCCGCAGTTTCGGCACGTCGCCGCCGAGGCGCCTGCCCAGCTCCAGCGCCTGGGCGACCGCGGCGATCTGGGCCCAGTGCACGAGGTTGTTGACGGTCTTGCCCACCTGGCCGGCGCCGACCTCGCCGAGGTGGTGCACGGCGGCGGTCCACGGCGGGAGGAGCGGCCGGACGGCGTCGAGGGCCGCCGCGTCGCCGCCCACCAGGAGCGTCAGCCGGCCGGCCTCGGCGGAGCGGACCCCGCCGGTGAGGGCGGCGTCGAGCACGTCGACCCCGTCCGGGGCCGCCCCGGCGAGCTCCCGGCAGGTCTCGGGCAGCGCCGAGCTCGACAGCAGCACGACCGTGCCCGGCCGGGCGCCCGCGAACACGCCCCGCTCCCCGCAGAGCACGTCGCGCAGCTGGTCGTCGGTGGCGACGACCACGATCACGAGGCCCGCCGCGGCGGCCACGTCCGCCGGGTCGGGCGCCGCGGCGGCCCCGTGGTCGGTGGCGGCCGCGACCGCGGCCGGGTCGACGTCGCTGACGGTGGTGGGGATCCCGGCCTTGGCGAGGTGGCGGGCGATGGGGCCGCCCATCGCGCCCAGGCCGATCACCCCCGCTCCCGGTGGGAGGGGTGGACGGGCGGAGGTCGGGGTAGCGGTCATCGGCACATCATGCCAAATGGTCTAGTGTCAGACCTATGAGCGAGGAAGCGGCTGCCGGGTTCCTCGCCCGCACCGTCCGCTCGCTGCGCCACCCCAACTACCGCAAGTACCTGGGCGGTCACGCGCTGAGCGTCGTCGGCACGTGGATGCAGCGCGTCGCCCAGGACTGGCTCGTGCTGGAGCTGACCGGGGACCCGGTCGCCGTCGGCACGGCGCTCGCCCTGCAGTTCCTGCCGACGCTGCTGTTCGGGGTCTGGGGCGGGGTGCTGGTCGACCGGGTCGACCGCTGGCGGCTGCTGGTCGCCACCCAGACGGCGAGCGCCGTGCTCGCCGCGGTCCTCGCCGTCTCCACGGTGCTCGGCGCCACCACGCTCGGGCTGGTCTACGTCATGGCGGCGCTGCTCGGGTTCGTCACCGTCGTCGACTCACCGGCGCGGCACACGTTCGTCACCGACCTCGTGCCGCCCGGCGACTACGTCAACGCGCAGGCGCTGAACTCGACGATCCACAACACCGGTCGGCTGGTCGGCCCCGCCGTCGCCGGCCTGGTCATCGCGGCGGTCGGCACGGGGCCCGCGTTCGGGATCAACGCGATCTCGTTCGCCGCGGTGCTGGTCGGGCTCGCCCGCATGGACCGCTCCGCGCTGCACGCCACCACGAAGGCGGCCCCCGGCAAGGGACTGGCGGCCGCCGGGCTGCGCTACGCGTGGAGCCACCCGGAGCTGCGCGCCTGCCTGCTGCTCGTGGCCGCGGTCAGCCTGTTCAGCCAGAACTTCCGCGTCGTGCTGCCGGTGGCCGCCTCCGAGGTGCTCGGCGGCGACGCGGCGACCTACGGCTACCTCACCTCGGCGCTCGGGCTGGGCGCCGTGCTCGGCGCGCTCGGCGCGGCATCGAGCGTGACGGTGAGCGGGCGCAAGCTGCTCGCCTGCGCGGTCGCCCTCGGGGCGACGAACCTGCTCATGGCGCTGGTCGACCGGCTGGTCCTCGCGCTCGCCTGCCTCGTGGCGATGGGCGTGGCCAACATCGCCTTCAACACGATGGCGCGCAGCCTGCTGCAGGTGCGCAGCGCCCCGGAGGTGCAGGGACGCGTCATGGCCCTGCACGGGCTGCTCAACCTGGGCATGATGCCGCTGGGCGGACCGCTCCTGGGCTGGGTCTGCGCGGTGGCCGGGGCGCCGTGGGGCTTCGTCGTGGCGGGTTCGGCCGCCGTGGGCGCGGCCGCCCTCGTGGCCGGGCGGCTGACCACGAGGGAGCGGCCGAGCGGCTAGCCGGAACGCCAGTTCTTCAGGCTGTCCAGCGCGACCGCGATGATGATCACCGCGCCCTTGATGATCAGCTGGGTGAAGAACGGCACGTTCATGAGCACCAGGCCGTTGCTGAGCACGCCCATGATGAGCGCGCCGACGAACGTGCCGTGGATGCGCCCCCGGCCGCCGAACAGCGAGGTGCCGCCGAGGACGACCGCGGCGATCGCGTCGAGCTCGTAGCCCTCGCCCGCCCGCGGCTGGCCGGACTCGACGCGCGCGGAGAACATGACCCCGGCCAGCCCCGCGGTGAGCCCCGCGATCAGGTACACCTTGAGCAGCACCCGCCTGACCTTGATCCCGGCCAGCCGGGCGGCCTCGACGTTGCCGCCCACGGCGTAGATGTGCCGCCCGAACGTGGTGCGCTCCAGGATGAACCAGATCACCACGTAGGTGATCACCATGACCACGACGGGCGACGGGATCGCGGCGATGTTGCCGTTGCCCAGCAGCCGGAACCCGAGCTCGCCCTCGGCGATCAGCGGTTGGCCGTCGGTGAGCGCGTAGGCGGTGCCGCGCAGGTAGGTGAGCGCCCCGAGCGTCACGATGAACGCGGGCAGGGCGAGGTAGGCCACGAGCAGGCCGTTGAGCAGCCCGGCCGCGGCCCCGACCAGCACCCCGCCCAGCACGGCGACCAGCGCGGGGGAGCCTGCGTTCCACAGCAGCACCGACGTCACGCCCGCGACCCCGACGATCGATCCGACCGACAGGTCGATGCCGCCGGTGAGGATCACCAGCGTCATGCCCGCGGCCAGCACCGCGTTGATGGACACGGCGCGGGCGACGTTGAAGCCGTTGCTCAGGCTCACGAAGTTGGGCGCGATCACGGCCATCAGCGCGACCATGGCCAGCAGCACGATGATGATGCCGTACCGGTCCCACACCTGGCCGAAGCTGGGCCGGGCGCGCTCGGCGGGCTCGGTGGTCGGCGCGCCCGCCGGGGCGGTCCGTGTCATGCCGTGGTGCCTCCGTTCTTCTCCGCGGCGGCGGCGACGCCCGTCGCGTGCAGCATGACGGCCTCCTCCGTGGCCTCCGACCGGTCGAGCTCGGCGACGATCCGCCCGCCGCGCACCACCAGGACGCGGTCGCTGATGCCGAGCGCCTCGGGCAGGTCGGAGGAGACCACGAGCACGGCGACGCCGCGGCTGACCTGCTCGTTGATGATCCGGTAGATCTCGTACTTGGCGCCGATGTCGACGCCGCGGGTGGGCTCGTCGAGGATCAGCACCCGGGGCCCGACGGTGAGCCAGCGCCCGAGCACCACCTTCTGCTGGTTGCCACCGGACAGCTGCCCCGCCGCCCGCGTGGGCGGGGTGCGGATGCGCAGGGCCTCCATCTGCCTGCGCGCCGCGTCGCCGATGGCGCCCCTGCGCAGCACGCCGAGGCGGGAGAGCCGCTCGAGCGCGGACACGACGAGGTTGTCGCGGACCGACATCTGCGCGAACAGCGCCTGCTCCTTGCGGCTCTCCGGCAGCAGCCCGATGCCGTCCCGGATGCTGGTGGCGGGGGAGCGGCGGTCGAGCACCTTGCCCTCGAGCTCGACGGTGCCGCCCCGGGCCCGGTCGGCGCCGTAGATCATCCGCGCGATCTCGGTGCGTCCCGCGCCGATCAGGCCGACCATGCCGACGACCTCGCCCGCCCGCAGGTCGAGGTCCACCGGGCCGATGCCGGCGCCGTCGGTGAGGCCGCGCACCCGCAGCACGACCTCGCCGGGGCTGCGGTCGTCGTGGACGTAGAGGTCCTCGACGTTGCGCCCGATCATCTGGGTGACCACCCGCTCGGGGGTGATCTCGGCCTTCTCGCTGGTGCCCACCGACCGGCCGTCGCGGAAGACGGTGACCCGGTCGGCGAGCTCCCAGACCTCCTCCATGCGGTGGCTGATGTAGACCAGCCCCATCCCGGCGGCCCGCATCTCGTCGATGAGCGAGAACAGCTGCCGGGCCTCGCGGTCCGACAGGGCCGCCGTGGGCTCGTCGAGCACGAGGACGCGGGCGTCCTCGGCGAGCGCGCGGGCGATCTCGACCATCTGCTGGCGGCCGACCGACAGCTGCCGCATCGGCAGCCGCGGGTCGATGTCGGCGCGCACCCGGGCGAGCTTCTCCTCGGCGTCGCGCAGCAGCCGCTTGCGGTCGAGAACACCCCAGCGGGTGCGCGGCTCGGCTCCCAGCGCCAGGTTCTCGGCCACCGTCATGTCCGGGACGGTGTTGAGCTCCTGGTGGATGATCGCGATCCCCAGCGCCGCCGCCTCGACCGGGGAGGAGATGGTGACCGGCTCCCCGTCGATGCGGATCGTGCCCGAGTCCGGGGTGTGGACGCCGGCGAGCACCTTCATCAGCGTCGACTTGCCCGCGCCGTTCTCGCCCATGAGGGCGTGGACCTCGCCGCGGCGCAGGTCGAAGTCCACGCCCCGCAGGGCGGGGGCACCACCGAAGGACTTGGTGATGCCCTCCATCGCGACCAGCGACGCCATGGGCCTACTGCCAGCCCTTGTACTGCGCCAGGTTCTCGCGGGTGATCATCTCGGTTGGCACCAGCACGGACCGCTCCTCGAGTTCCTCGCCCGCGAACAGCTTCTGGGCCATCTCCAGCGCGATGGCGCCCTGGGTGTTCGGGTCCTGCGCCGCGGTGGCCTTGAACATCGAGTCGGGCTTCTGCAGCTCCGCGACGGCCTCGGGGGAGGCGTCGACCCCGACGATCACCAGGTCGGTGAAGCCCGCCTGCTCGGCGGCGAGCGTGGCGCCCAGCGCCGTGGGGTCGTTGATCCCGAAGATCCCCTTCACGTCCGGGTGCGCGGTGAGCATGTCGGTGGCGATGGTCAGCGCCTCGGCCCGGCCGTTGTCGCCGTTCTGCTCGGCGACGATGGTGATCTCCGGGTAGTTCTGCAGCGCCTCCTTGCAGCCGGTGACGCGGTCCTGCACCGACGAGATGGGCGTGCCGTTGATCAGCAGGATGTCGCCGGCGCCGCCGATCTGCTCGGCCAGGTAGGTGCACGCCTGGCGGCCCGCCTCGACGTTGTCGAGCGTGACCTGCGCCTCGGCGCCCTTCGCGGCGACGTCGACCGCCACCACCGTGATGCCGGCCGCCTTGGCCCGCTCGACCGCGGGGCCGATGCCGTCGGAGTCGACCGCGTTGATCAGCAGCACGTCGATCTGCTGCTGGATGAACGCGTCGATCTGCTCGTTCTGGGCGCCGAGGTCCTGCCGCCCGTCCTGGACGTTGACGGTCGCGCCGATCTTCTCCGCGCCGGCCTTCACACCGTTGGCCATCGACTGGAAGAACGGGTTGGACAGGTCCTGCACCATCAGGCCGATCGTCTCGACCTGCGCACCGGGGCCACCGCGCTCGGTGCTGACCGGGTCGCCCTCGCTGCAGCCCGCGGCGAGCGCGCACGCCAGCACCACGCCGCCCGCCACCAGCCGGGCCCGCGCCCGGCCGAGTCCCGTAAGTGCCATCGACTCCTACCTCGTTCCTGCTCGCACCATCGCGGCCGTGCAGATGTTAACGCCCACACATCAGACAACACCGGCGGCCCGGGTCACCGCCGCGACGGAGCGGTCAACATCGTCTTCCGTGGTCAGCGCGTTGGAGACCGCGATGCGCATGTAGTGACGGCCCCGCCACACGGTGCCACCCATCCAACAGATCCCACAGCGTTGGACGGCTGCGATCACGGCGTCGGTGCGCGCGTCGTCGCCGAAGCCGACGAGCACCTGGTTGAGCACGACGTCGTTGGCGATCTCGAACCCGGCCGCGGCCAGCCCCTCGGCGAAGCGGGTGGCGAGCCGGCAGCACCGCTCCACCAGCTCCGCCACGCCGTCGGCGCCGAGCTCGCGCAGCGCGGCCCACACCGCGAAGCCGCGGGCGCGCCGCGACGACTCGGGCACGAGGTCGGCGGGCATCGGCACCGGGCCGCCGGAGCCGGTGAGGTAGCTCGCCGCGTAGTTCATCGCGGCGACGTGCACGTCCGGGTGCGCGCAGATCGCGAAGCCGCAGTCGTAGGGCACGTTGAGCCACTTGTGCCCGTCGCAGGACCAGGAATCGGCCAGGTCGGCGCCGTCGACGAGGTGCGCCCGCGCCGGCGCGGCGGCGGCCCACAGCCCGAACGCCCCGTCGACGTGCACCCAGGCGTCGTGCTCGCGGGCGATGCCGACCGCGGTGCGCAGGTCGTCGCAGGCGCCGGTGTTGACGTTGCCCGCCTGCAGGCACACGACCGTCGGCGCGCTCGGCTCCGCGGCGAGCACCCGGCGCAGGTCGGCCGGGTCGATCGCCCCGTTGCCGTCGGCGGCCACCGGACGGATCGCGGCCTCGCCGAGGCCGAGCAGGCGCGCGGCGCGGTCGATGGTGGCGTGGCGGTCCTCGCTCGCGACGATCCGCACCCGCGGGGCGCCCTGCAGCCCGTCGCGTTCGACGTCCCACCCGACGGCCCGCAGGACGTGGTGGCGGCCCGCGGCGATCCCCACCGTGTTGCCCGCCTGCGCGCCGGTGACCAGGCCGACGGTGGCGGTGGGCGGCAGACCGAGCAGCTCGAGCAGCCACCCCGACACCGCGCGTTCGGCGGCCACCGCGGCGGGGGAGAGCGCGTCGTTGAACGCGACCTGGTCCCACCCGGCCGCGAGCACGTCGGCCGCGGTGGCGGCCGGGAGGGCCCCGCCGACGACGAAGCCGAAGTAGCGCGGGCCCGCCGTGCTCATCAGCCCGTCCTCGGCCGCCGCGACGAGCTCGTCGACGACCCGCTCCGGCGGGGTGCCCGTGCGCGGCAGCGGCCCGCCGAACCGCTCCAGCAGCGCATCCGAGCGGGCGGGGGCCTGCACCGGGCGGTCCGGCAGGGAGGCCCGGTAGTCGCCGGCGACCTCCGCGGCGTGCTGCAGCAGCGATCTGAGATCCATCGCCGGATCGTACGAACGGGCTAGTTTCTCCGGCGTGGAGCGGTTCGATGCGGTCGTCGTCGGGGCGGGGATCAACGGCATGGCCGCGGCGGCGCGGCTCGCCGGGGCCGGGTGGTCGGTGGCGCTCGTCGACGAGCACCCGCGGATCGGCGGGTTCATCGCGACCGAGGAACGCACCGTGCCGGGCTACCGGCACGACACCTTCTCCTCCTGGCACCCGTTGTTCGTCACGGGTCCCGTGTACGCCGAGCTGGGGCCCGACCTGCACCGGCACGGCCTGGAGTACGCCAACGCCGACGGCCCGGTGACGGCGTCGGTCACCGACGCGGGCGAGGTGACGATCGCGCACCGCGACGTCGAGCGGACGGTGGCCGGCTTCGCCGAGCCCGCCGACCGCGACGCCTACCGGGCGGCGATCGAGCGGTTCGGGGCGCACGCGGCCCACCTCGGCGGCCTGCTGTCCAGCGAGCTGCGCTCGCCCGGGGTGCTCGGCCCCCTGTGGGGGCTCGCCCGCAGCGGCCGCGCGGAGCTGGCGGCGTACGCGCGGGAGGTCGCGACCAGCGGGCGGGCGTGGCTGCGCACCCGCTTCCGCGGCCCCGAGGTGGACCGGCTCTGGGCGCCGTGGCTGCTGCACGCGGGGCTGTCCCCCGACAGCGCCTCCGGTGGGCTGATGATCCCGGTGTTCGCCGCGACCCTGCACGCGGCCGGGCTGCCGGTGGTGGTCGGCGGCGCGGGGAACTTCCTCACCGCGTGGGAGGGCCTGCTCGCCGAGCGCGGCGTCCGGGTGCTCACGGGGCGGCGGGTGGACCGGGTGGTGCTGCGGGACGGGGCGGCCGCGGGGGTGGCCGGCGACGGGTGGGCGGTCGGCGCCGACCGGGCGGTGCTCGCGTCGGTGACCCCCGCCGCGCTGTACACCCGGCTGCTGCCGTCGGACGCGGTGCCGCCCGCTGCGGCGCAGGAGGCGGCCCGCTACCGGCCCGGGCGGGCGGCGATGCAGGTGCACGTCGCCCTGTCCGGGCCCGTGCCGTGGCGGGACCCGGCGCTCGCCGCCGTGCCGCTGGTGCACCTGTCGGACGGGTCGGCGTCCACGGGGATCGCCTGCGCCGAGGCCGAGGCGGGCCTGCTGCCGCGGCGCCCGACGGTGGTCGTCGGCCAGCAGCACGTCCTGGACCCCTCGCGGGTACCGGAGGGCGCGGCGGCGCTGTGGCTGCAGCTGCAGGAGGTGCCGTTCGCGCCGGTCGGCGACGCGGCCGGGGAGCTCGACGGGTCGGCGGGTTGGGACGCCGCGCTCGCCCGCGGCTACGCCGACCGCGTGCTCGACCGGGTCGCGGCGCACGCCCCCGGCCTGCGCGACCTCGTGCTCGGGATCGACGTGATCACCCCGCGCGATCTCGAGGCGTACAACCCGAACGCGATCGCGGGCGACCCCTACGCCGGCTCCGCCGAGCTGGACCAGAACCTCATCTGGCGGTCGAGCCACGCGACGCCGGTGGAGCGGCTGTGGCACATCGGCGCGGCGACCCACCCGGGCCCGGGGCTGGGCGGGGCGTCCGGCCACCTCGTCGCCGGCCGCCTGCTCGCGCCGAGCCTGCCCCGGCGGCTGGGCCGGGTGACGGGCCGGATGAGGGGCGGCCTCCCCGGGTAGTCGGGTGGGGAGCCGGGACCGCACCGGCCCGGTGGAGCCGATCCGATTGGGGAGATCTGCGATGGCCACCTGCGAGGTGTGCGGGAACGACTACGACATGGCGTTCGAGGTGCGGGCGCAGGGCGCGGTCCACGTGTTCGACAGCTTCGAGTGCGCGATCCACGCCATGGCGCCGGTCTGCGAGCACTGCGGGTGCAAGATCGTCGGCCACGGCGTGCAGGCCGAGGGCCGGTTCTTCTGCTGCGCCCACTGCGCGAACTCCTCGGTCGCCGGGGCCGGCCTGCGCGACCGGGTCGACGCCACCGCCTGAGGCACGGCGGGGTCAGGACCCGGTCACCAGCGGCACGAATGCGACCGCGCCGAGGTCGGTGACCGCGCCGGAGCGGTAGCGCTTCAGCGTCCCGGTGCCGCGGTGGCCGACCGGGCAGACCAGCGCCGCGCCCGGCCCGAGCTGCTCGAGCAGCGCCGGCGGCGGCCCGCCCTCGGCCATCGCGGTGACGACGATGCCGTCGAACGGGGCCCGGTCCGGCGCCCCGAGCGCCCCGTCGCCGGTGCGCACCTCGATGCCTGCGTAGCCGAGCGCCGCCAGCGTCCTGCGGGCGCGTTCGGCCAGCTCGCGGTGGCGCTCGATCGTCACCACCGACCGGTGGCACCGCGACAGCACCGCGGCGCCGTAGCCCGACCCGGTGCCGACCTCGAGCACGCGGGCGTCCGGGCCCGCCTGCAGCGCCGCAGCGCTCAGCGCGACGACCGTGGGCGCGGAGATCGTCTGCCCCAGCCCGATGGGCAGCGGGACGTCGCGGTAGGCCGCGCCGGCAACGGCACGGGGCACGAACGCCTCGCGCGGCACCTCTCCCATGGCCGCCAGCACGCGCTCGTCGGCGATGCCCTCGGCGCGCAGGTACCGCACCATGGCGGCCCGGTGCCGCTCGGCGCGCCTCGCCATGCCCCCGTGTTCCCGCGACGGGCGGGTGCCACGCCCGGTTCGAGCCGGCCGGAAGGGGTATGCCCGGGTTCGTCGAACCGGGAAGGAGCCCGTCGTGGCCCAGCAGACCACCACATGAAGCAGCTGGAGGCGGTCGAGGCGACCGACCCGCGCTTCGACGAGCTCGTGCGCACCATGACCGAAAAGCTGCGCCACCACGTGCACGACGAGGAGGCCGACCAGTTCCCGAAGCTGCGCGAGCACATCCCGCACGACGAGCTCGTGCGCCTCGAGGAGAAGGTGGAGGCGGCGAAGGGGGTGGCGCCCACCCGTCCGCACCCGAGCGCGCCGAACACCGAACTGTTCCACGAGCTCGTGTGGGCCCGGGCGTGGGGCTGGTCGACCGGCTCCGGGACCGGATCTCCCACCGCAGCAGCTGACGTCCCCCGGCTGGAGGCCGCCGCGCGGGCCCGCGCGGGGGCACACTCGGGACATCGAATCCGCAGGAGGACGACGATGTCCCGAGGCAAGAAGATCGAACAGAAGGTCCGGCTCTCACGGCGGGAGGCCGCGCGCTGGCTCGGCGAGGTGGCCAAGGCGCTCGACGCCGGCGGCACCGTCGAGATCGCGCTGTCCGGTGAGCCGGTGCGGCTGCACCTGGGCGAGGAACTCACCTGCGAGCTGGAGATCGAGCCCTACGGCGACAAGGTCGAGCTCGAGATCGAGTTCACGTGGCGCGCGCCGCGCGGTGAGGTCGACGAACGCCGGGACGCACCGTTCGCGCGAGCCGCGAACACCTGACCCAGCGCCTGACCACGACACCTGACCAGAGCGTCAGGACCACGAGGAGGAGAACTGCATGTCCGGTGGCGGAGGAAAGATCGAGCAGCGCGTCGTGCTGTCGCGCCAGGAGGCCGCGCGCTGGCTCGGCGAGCTGGCGAAGGCCCTGGAGGCCGGCGGGACGGCGGACGTCGCGCTCGTCGGCCCCGCGGTGTCGCTGAACCTGCCCGAGGAATTCGAGTGCGAGCTGGAGCTCGAGCCCTACGGCGACAAGATCGAGCTCGAGATCGAGTTCATGTGGCCGAACACCAAGAAGGAGGCCCCGGCCGACCAGCCGCGGTACACGGTGGCGGCCCCGCAGCCCCTGCGCTGACGCCCGCAGCGGCGCTGCCTTACACCCTGGCGGGTCGACCAGTCAACCCGTTGCACTCAACAGTGCTCCCGATCACCATCGAGGTGCGTACACAAGTCGTCACAGCGTGGTGAGGAGCGGGAACAGTGATCCCGATCATCGAATTCGTCCTGGGTATCGCTGTGCTCGTGTACAGCGCGGAGAAGTTGATCGGGTACCTGGTCGGCGTCGCCAGCCGGTGGGTGATCTCGCTCTTCCTCATCGCGGTGGTCTTCACCGGGATCGAGTTCGACGACCTCGCGTTCGGGATCGTGCTGAACCTCGAGGACCTGAGCGAGGTCGCCCTCGGCACCGTCGTCGGGACGACGATCGCGATGACCGGCATCGTGCTGGCCCTCATGGCGCTGATCGCGCCGTGCCCGACCGAGATCCCCAAGCACTACCTGGCGCTGTTCGTCGCCGCGCCGGTGGTCATGTACGCCCTCGCGCTGTCCGGGGCGCTGTCCGTCGGCGTCGGCGTGGGGCTGCTGGCGCTGTTCGTCGCGTTCGTCGGGTGGATCGCCTACCACGAGTACCGCTCCCGGCGCCCGGTGTGGCGCAACGCGGAGGTCTACGAGCAGCTCGAGAAGGCCGGGGTCGGCGGGGGCGGCACGGCCACCCTGACCCGCGGGAGCGGCGGCGACGCGTCGACCTCGCAGGGCCCGGCCGCGGGCGGGGGCACCGGCGGGAACGGGGGCGCGCGCGGCTTCCAGCTGCCCCCCGACCTGCGGGTCGACCACGGCTTCCTCAAGGCCCGCCAGCTCTCGCCGGCCGCCACGATCGCCCTGTCGGTGTTCGCCCTCGTCGGGCTCGTCGTCGGCGCCCTGATCGCCGGGCAGGGCACCGAGGGCATCCTCGAGGAGTACGCCATCGAGGGCACCGTCTTCGGCGTCACCATCGCGACGCTCGCGCTGACGCTCGAGGACATCTTCCTGAGCGTCGAGCCCTCCCGGCGTGGGGCCCCCGAGATCGGTATCGCCAACGTCATCGGCAGCGTCGTGTTCTCGGTGACCGGCAAGCTCGGCATCATCCTGCTGGTCGGCGGGGCGATCGTCGTCGACGACGACACGTTGTCCTGGCACATGCCGGTCCTGCTCGCGTTCACCGTGCTGTCGGCGATCTTCCTGGCCACCGGGCGGTTGCGCCGTTGGCACGGCGCCGTCCTGCTCGGTCTCTACGTCGCCTACTTCGTCGTGAGCCTGCTGGTCTTCGGCGAGGTTCCGGTCGACGACTGACACCGCCCGCGCCACGAACAGGAAAGGGTTGATGCCGACGTGCTGACCAAGGACCGCGTCGGAGCCGCCGCCGTGATCCTGGCCGCCATCATCGGGCTCTGGCTGGTGTTCAGCTACCCGCAGTCCGAGGGCGGCGACGACGATGACGACGCTCGCGCCGGCCAGGAGACCAGCCAGGTGGACGAGGCGCCCGGCGGGCAGCTCGAGCCCGTACCCGGTGGGGCCGAGGAGGGCGAGGGCGACGGGGACGACGACGACTGAGCGACCGATCGCCTGACCGTCCGGCCGCTCACCCACCGCGGCGGCCGGGGGCGCGCCGCCCGTAGAGTGCCCCTCCGTGGTCGCGGACGTCGGTGCGCTGCGGGCGGTGGACGAGGGCGTCGCCCGCCGGCTGAAGGCGCTCGCCTGCACCGCGCCGCTGCACGACCTGGACGCCCGCAAGAGCCGCCTCGACTGGGTCGACGCCTCCCGCTACCAGATGGCCGAGATCGCCCTCCAGGCGATCGACCAGGTCACGCTGGCCATGGACTTCGACCACGGCGCGGACCAGGCGGAGATCGTCAAACGGCTGCGGCCCTTCGTCGCGGCGCAGGCGCCGGACGCACCGCCGGGCGAGCACGAGCGCGTCGCGCAGTGGGTCATCGAGAACCTCATCAACGTCGGCAGCCTCGACCGCGGCTTCCAGGCCGACTACGGCACCTTCACCGAGGACGGCCGCTACGTGCGGCGCCGCTTCGACTTCAAGCTGCTGGTCGAGGTGGCGGGCCCGGACGGCGAGGTGTACCTGCGCGCCTCCGACGAGGCGATCAACGTGCTCGTCGGGGCGCTGGACACCGACGTCGAGTCGGCTCAGGTCGCGGCCGAGGTGAAGCTGGAGAACCTGATCAGCCGTGGCCGGCTGGGCGACGCGCGGCTCGCCGCCGAGCAGGCGCGCTACCGCACGGTGCAGTACGCCGAGGCGCTGCGCCAGAAGCTCGACGCCACCCGCCGCGACGTCCGCTCGGTCGACTGGCTCACGGCGGTGCCCGAGCTGCTCGACGAGGCGCTCACCCACATCGAGTCCCGCTACCGGGCCGAGACCGCGATCCTCGCCAACATCGCCGACGCCCGCGACGAGGCCACCGAGCCGGAGCGGCGCCGCCAGGCCGCCGAGCTGGTCGAGGTCGTGAGCGACTGCATCCAGCGCCACACCCAGCTGCAGGCCCGGCTGCAGGAGGCGGGCGCGACGTTCCGCGCCGAGCAGGACCGCCAGCAGTTCAGCGGGCGGCCCAAGCGGGCGGCGATCGACGTGTTCGGCCAGCTGCTGCGCCCCTGCCTCGCCCTCGACACGGCCACCGCGACCGGCCCGGCCGCCGCGTTCTTCACCGCGGGCGCCGGGGTGCGCGTGCCGAGCGTGCCCAGCCTCACCGGGCTGGTCGAGACGCTGCTCACCCCGCCGGTCGAGCGCGACCCGCTGGGGGAGCCGGTGGTGGAGCCGGACCTCGCCCCGGTGAGCGTCGAGCGGTTCGGCGACGCGCTGTGGGAGGCGGCCAACCGGCTGCTCGACCCGGGCCGGGGCACGCAGCGGCTCTCGCGGCTGCTCGCCGAGGCCCGCGAGATCGACCCCGAGCTGCCCACGTTGGTGGCGCTGCGCGTGGCGCACGCGGTCGGCGCGAGCGTCGGCACCGCGCGCAACCAGGGCGACGAGACCCTGCTGCTCGCGTTCGACGACGGCACGGTGCTGCACGACCCCGAGTTCGGCGGCGCCGACCTGCTGGTCACCACCGCGGGTGTGCGGGGCGGCGAGGCCGACGTCGAGGAGGTCGCGTGAGCAGGGAGATCCAGCCGCACGACGTCGAGGCGGCGGCGCGGCTCGTCGCGCACGGGATGCGCCCGAAGGCGCTGCCGTCCCGCGACGCGGGCTACGCCGAGCTGGTGCGCCGCTACCGCGACGACGACGCCTTCGCCGACACCGTGCAGCGGGTCGCGTCCGGGCTCGGGCTGGTGGTGCTGGCGGTGGGCCCGCAGTCGGGGATCGTGCTGGCCGCGGTCGAGGAGTCGGTGTTCGAGATCCGCATGGACGAGTACGCGCGGCGCACCGTCCTGCAGAACCGCCAGACCGACAAGATGCTGCACGGGCTCGCCCACCTCGCCGCCGCCGCGCTCGCCTTCCCGCGCCCGGACGACCTCGGCGACGACAGCTACGTCGGCCGGGTGTCGGTGGACCAGGTCGACGGGGCGGTCCGCGAGGCGTGCCGCGTCCTGGAGGAGCGCACCGCGGGCGTCGAGGCCGACCCGCTGTCGGACGCGCCGCAGCTGGAGGCGGCGTGGCGGGCCTGGCTGCGCCGACCGGAGGCGACGGCCACCAAGGACGGGCGCGTGGGGGAGGCGACCACCCGCGGAATCGTCGGGAAGGCGCTGCGGTTCCTCGCCGACCAGGGCTTCCTCGTGCCGGTCGGCACGGAGGGCGGCGTCTACCGCACCACCCCCCGCTACCAGGTGCAGGTGCGTGAGCTCGCCGCGCAGCGGGCGTTCGACGAGCTGCTGTCGCTCGGCGTGCTCCCCGCGGCGACCGCGGGCGGCGCGCTGCGCGCCCCGACCGGCCTCGAGGCGCCCGATGTATGAGCTCTCCCGCGTCCGGCTGTTCTCGGTCGGCCCGCCCGGGGCGCGCTACCAGGACGTCACCCTCGACCTGCGCGGCGTGGGCCCCGCGGTGCAGGCCGCCCAACAGGTCGACCTGTTCGCGCCCGACGACCTCGAGCGCGTGCCCCGCCGCCCGTCACCCGCGTCGGTGCTGTTCCTGGAGAACGGCGGTGGCAAGTCGGTCCTGCTCAAGCTGATCTTCTCGGTGCTGCTGCCGGGCAGGCGCCAGGTCGTCGGCACGACCAGCACCACCGTGCTGGAGAAGTTCGTGCTCGGCGAGGACGTCGCGCACGTCGTGCTGGAGTGGATGCACACCGCCACCGGGCGGCTCCTGGTCACGGGCAAGGTCTCCGAGTGGCGCGGTCACGTCACCTCGCTCGACCCGGAGAAGCTCGGCAACGCCTGGTACTCGTTCCGGCCCGTGCCCGGTTTCGGCCTCGACGACCTGCCGTTCACCGTCGACGGCCGCCGCGTCACCACCACCGGGTTCAAGGACCGGCTCGTCGAGCGGCACCGCGAGCTGCCCGCGCTGGAGCTGGTGTGGGAGACCGGCCCCCGGGACTGGACCCGCCACCTGTCGGGCATCGGCCTCGACCCGGAGCTCTTCCGTTACCAGCGCGCGATGAACGCGGGCGAGGGCGAGGCCGCCGAGGCGTTCGCGTTCCCCACCGACGAGGCGTTCGTCGACTTCCTGCTGCGCGCCGTGCTCGATCCCGAGGAGCCGCAGAACCTCGCCGACCTCGTCGCCGGCTACGCGACCCGCCTCGCGCAGCGCGCCGACCTGGAGCTCGAGCGCGAGTTCGTCGACGGCACGCTCGCCCGCCTCGGCCCGCTGACCGAGGCCGAGCGCGCCGCCGCGGCCGCCCGGGACGCCGAGGCCGCCGCGCACGGGGCCGCCCGCGCGCTCGCGGCGGCGATCGTGGCCCGCAGGCGGGCGGAGGACGAGCGGCTGGCCGTCGCCGGGCAGGCCCACGAGGCCGCGCTGGAGCGGCTGCGCGCCGCCGAGGCGGGGGAGCGGCGGCTGCAGGAGATCACCACCGAGCTGCGCCGGCGGGTCGCCGCGCTCGAGCTCGCCGCCGCCCAGGAGGCCGAGGCGGCGGCGCGGCGCGCCCACGCCGAGGCCGAGCGGCACCTGGCGGCCTGGCAGGCGGTCGAGCCGGTGCTGCGCCACCGGGTGGCGGAGGCCGAGGCGCGCCGGCTGCGCGGCGTGGTCGACGCCGAGCAGGAGCGGGCCCGCCCCGCGCTGCGGGCCCGCCAGGACGCCGCCCGTGCGCTCGCGGCGGGGCTGCGGGCGATGGCGCGCGAGGCCGACGAGGCCGCCGCCGCGGCCGAGCACGCCGCGGCCGCGGCCGATGAGCGGGCGGAGGCGGCGCGCGCGGCCGAGCTGGCGCAGGTGAGCGCCGCCGCGACCCACCGGGCCGCTGCCGACCAGGCCCGCGACGAGCTGGCCCGCATCGAGCGCCGCGTCGCGGTGGCCGTGACGGCGGGCCATCTCGCCGAGGGCGCCGACGTCGCCGCCGCGAGCGCCGCCGCCGAGGCCGAGGCGCTCGAGGTGCAGGAGCGGCTCGCCGCCCTGCACGCCGAGCTGACCGAGCTGCGCCACGCCCGTCGCGCCGCCGACGAGCGCCGCGCCGCCGCGCACCGGGCCGAGGACGCCGCCCGCGCCGCTTCCGAGCGCGCGGAGGCGGCCCTGGCCGACGCGCTCGCCGCCCGCGACGCGCTGGCGGGCGAGCCGCGGTTCGCCGAGCTGCTCGGGGTGGAGGAGGTCCGGCCCGACACCGACGCCTCCGCCCTCGAGGAACGCCTCCTCGCCGCGATCGGCGCGGGGGACCGGCGGCGCACCGAGCTGCTCGCCGCCCAGGACCGCGACGCCAGGGCGCTGCGCGCCCTCGGTGCGGGCGGGCTGCTGCCCGAGCCCGCGGAGATCGAGCAGGTGCTCGCGGTGCTGGAGGCCGCGGGCATCACCGCCTACTCCGGCTGGCGCTACCTCGCCACGCTGCCCGAACAGCAGCGCGCCGCGGCCGTCGAGCGGCTGCCGCACCTGGTGGCGGGCGTGCTGCTCAACAACCCCGAGGACGCCCCGCGGGCCCGCGAGGAGCTGGAGCGGGCACGGTTGCTGCCGTGCGCGGTCGTGGCCGTCGGCGCCACCCGCGCGGTCGAGGCGGGCGGGAGCGCCCCCGGCGTGGACTTCGTCGTGCCGCCCAACCCCGCCATGATCGACGAGGTGGCGGCCGAACAGGCCCGCGCGGAGCTGGAACGCGAGACCGCCGACCGCACGGCCGAGCTGGACGCGCTCGGCGCCCGGCTGGAGGCCGACCGCGCCCTGCTCACCCGGCTGCGCGACTGGCGGGCCCGCGACCGCGACGGCGCCGTGCGCGCGTCGCTCGTCGAGGCCGCCGAGGCGGCGCGCGCCGGGCTCGCCGGCGCGGCCCGGGAGGCCGAGCAGGCCGACGCCGAGGTCGCCGCGCTCGACGAGCGGGCCGACCGGCTCGAGGCCGACGCCCCGCGCCTCGCTTCCGCCGCCGAGGCGGCCCGGACCCGCGCCGCCGCCCTCACCGCGCTGCTGGCCGAGGTGCGCCGCCGCCCGGAGCTGGAGGAACGGGCGCAGGCCGCCGCCGCGGCCGTCGAGCGCGCCGAGGCGGCGGCCGCGACCGCGCGCGCCGAGGCCGCCGCGGCGCGCCGCGACGCCGACGAGGCCCGCCGCAGCCGCGACCGGCAGCGGGCGGTCGCCGACTCCAGCCGGACCGAGCTGGCCGACCTGCCCCTGGACGGCGCCGAGCCCGGTACGGGGCCGCAGGCCGCGCCACCCGATGCGCCGCTGGAGGTGCTGCGCGCGGCGTACCGCAAGGCCGACGCGGCCTACTCGGCCGCCGAGGTCGACACCGACCTGCGGTCCCGCCTGGCCGACGCCGAGCGGGAGGCGCGCGCGGCGCAGGCGGCCTTCGACGAGCTGCCCGACGAGGTGCGGGCGGCCGCCGACGCGCTGCTGCGCTCACCCGACGCGGCCGACCCCGCCTCCCGCCGCGCCGCGACGGCCCAGGCGCGCGCTGCGCTCGCCCGCTGCGCCGACGCCCTGCGGGAGGCGGCTGCGGAGCTCGCGGTGGCGCGGCGGGAGGCCGGGCGCTTCCCGGCGGGCCCGCAGTCGGTCGAGCCGTACGGCGACCCCCGCGACGTCGAGCACGGCCGCGAGCTCGTCGACCGGGCCGAGCAGGACCGCCGCGCGGCCGCCGCCGAGGCCGCCGCCGCCCGCGACGGGGCCGCGACGGCCGAGGCCGCCCGCCGCGCCGCCGAGGCGTCGGCGGAGGGGTTCCGGCACGTCGTGGCCGGGCTGGACGAGGGCGCCGCCGACGGGACCGAGCCGGGTGCGGCCCCGTTCTCGGGGGACGTCGACGCCGCGCTCGCGCGCTGGAAGGAGGCCCGGGCCGCGGTGCGCGAGGCCGCCCGCGACCGGGCCGGGGCCGAGCGCGCGGTGCGCGCCGCCGTCGACGCGGTGGCCCAGTTCGCGCAGGAGGCGCGCTTCTCCGCGGTGACCAGCCCCGTGCGCAGCCACCTGCTCGGCGTCGCCCGCGCCGACATGCCGGGCCTCGCCGCGGAGTGGGAGCAGGCCCTGCGGCCGCGGCTGCGCTCGCTCGAGGACGACCTCGCCACGATCGGCAGGCACCGCTCGGGCATCGTGACGCGGCTGCACGGGATGGTCGGCGAGGCGCTGCGCACGCTGCGGCTCGCGCAGCGGCTCTCCGAGCTGCCCGAGGGCCTGTCGGACTGGTCGGGGCAGCAGTTCCTGCGCATCCGCTTCGACGAGCTCGACGACGCCGACCTGGTCCGCGAGCTCGGTGAGGTCGTCGACCGCACCGCGACCGAGCGCTCGGGCAACGCCCGCGATCGCAGGGACGGCATGTCGCTGTTGCTGCGCGGCGTGCGCGCGGCGATGCCGAAGGGCGTGCGCGTGGAGATGCTCAAGCCCGACGCGGTGCTGCGCACCGAGCGGCTGCGCGTCTCGGAGATCCGCGACGTGTTCTCCGGTGGGCAGCAGCTCACGGCCGCGATCGTCCTGTACTGCACGATGGCCGCCCTGCGCGCCCACCAGCGCGGGCAGGGCAGGCGCCCGCACGCGGGCGTGCTGTTCCTGGACAACCCCATCGGGCGCGCGTCGGCGGGCTACCTGCTCGAGCTGCAGTTCGGCGTGGCCCGCGCGCTGGGCGTCCAGCTCGTCTACACCACCGGCCTGTTCGACGCCGGCGCGCTGAGCGCGTTCCCGCTGATCATCCGGCTGCGCAACGACGCCGACCTGCGAGCGGGGCGCAAGTACCTGTCCGTCGACGAGCGGATCGCGCGCGGCCTCGCCGAGCTCGACCCGCCGGACGGCAGCGGCCGGATCGCGGCGGTCCGGGTGTTCCGCAGGCCCGCCCCGGCCGAGGTCACGGCGTAGCGGTCGGTGTCCCGGTCGGTGTCGCGGTCGGTGTCGCGGCCGGCGGCGCGATGTCGGTGCGGCTCGGCAGCGGCAGGATCGACGGCAGCACGTCGCGGCCCAGCCGCCGGATCGCGGCCACCGTCTCGTCGGTGCTCATCGTGGGCCACTGCGGGCGCACCAGCAGCGGGTCCACCGGCAGCGTGGTGACCAGCCCGGTGAGCTGCGCGACGACCTGGTCGGGGGTGCCGAGGACCACGTGGCCCTTCACGGCCTCGGCGAACTCCCGTTCGAGCTGGTCGGCGTCGAACACGTCCAGGCCGCGCTGCGCGTAGGTGACGTAGCGGCCCTTGGCCACGCGCGCGTACTCGGCGACCGCGGCCTCGGCCGAGTCGGCCACCAGCACGTTGCGGCGCAGCGGCTGCGGCCCGAACGGGATGCCCCGCTCGGCGAGGCCGGCGCGGACGAGCTCGTAGCGTTCGGCCACCGCGGGCGGCGGGAGCTCGGGCGGCACCGCGTACGCGGTGGCGTACCGGCCGGCCCGGCGGGCCCCCGCCTTCGCGAACCCGCCGACCCAGACGGGCGGGTGCGGCTGCTGCACCGGCTGGATGTGCGGGCGCACCGCGTCGAGGTGGAAGTGGCGGCCGTGGTGGGTCACCTCGTGCTCGGTCCACAGCCGGGGGAGCAGCTCGAGCATCTCGTCCAGCCGCGAGGCCCGCTCCGCGTACGGCACGCCGAGGTGGTCGAACTCCTCGGCGCGGTAGCCGAGCCCCACGCCGAACACCAGGCGCCCCTCGGTGACCACGTCGAGCGTCGCGATCTCCTCCGCGAGCAGCACCGGGTGGTACAGGGGCCCGATCATGACCTGCGTGACGAGCCGCGTGCCCGGCGACGTGTGCGCGGCCAGCCGGGCGAGCCAGGGCACCGGCTGCATCCACCGCAGGTCGCCGTAGAGGAAGTGCTGGCCGATCGCGATGTGGGAGAACCCGTTCTGTTCGGCCTCGCCGACGATCCGCAGCACGTCCTGGAGCTGCTGCGCGGGCGGCACCGACCGCGGGACGTCGCTGAGCAGCATGCCGACCTGGACCACGCGACCACCAGTCTTCCATGCGATTGATGCGCATCAATCTAGGGTGGGGTGCACCCGGACACAAGAGGTCGCACCAATATCAGGGTTTGGGGCACGGTCCGGATACCCTGCACACATGGAAGCAGCAGCGCGCGCCCGCCCGGCCGGTTCACCGCCGCGGCCGATCAAGCGCGGTGCCAAGGTGGCCGAGGCCCTCGCGCAGGAGATCGTGCACGAGATCGTCTCGCGGAAACTGCCCCCGGGCACCCTGCTGTCGTCCGAGGCCCAGATGCTCGAGGACTACGGCGTCGGCCGGGGTTCGCTGCGCGAGGCGTTGCGGATCCTCGAGGTGCACGGCCTGATCACGATGAAGCCGGGACGCAACGGCGGGCCCATGGTCATCGAGGTCGGCACCCGCGACTACGGGCGGATGTCCACCCTCTTCTTCCACCTCGGTGGCATGACGTTCCAGCAGCTGATCGAGGCCCGGCTCATCCTGGAGCCGATGATGGCCCGCCTGGCCGCGGAGCGGCGCGGGCAGGAGCTGGCGGGTGGGCTCGCCGACCCGGAGACCACGCAGGTCGACGACGACCGCATCTACTTCGAGGCCACCAACGAGTTCCACCGCACCGTGGCCGCGATGTCGGGCAACCCGGTGCTCAACCTCATCAGCGTCTCGCTCGAGGACATCTTCCGCGACCAGGTCAGCGGCGCCCTGTCGCCGAAGGAGGAGCGCAAGCACGTCCTCGAGGTCCACATCGCCATCGCCGAGGCGATCGCCTCGGGGCGCGCCGACGAGGCCGAGCGGCTCATGCGCGAGCACATGCAGGAGTACGCCGACTGGGTGCGGCGGCGCCGCCCCGAGCTGATGGAGAAGGTCATCGACTGGCGGTGACCGGCGGGGGGCTCACCGCCCCCGCCACACCGGCGCCCGCTTCTCGGTGAACGCCCGAGCGCCCTCCTTCGCGTCCTCGGACTCCCGCACCGGGGCGTAGATCTCCCACTGCCGGGCGAACGCCTCCGCGGCGGGCCACTCCTGGCCCTCGGTGAGGATCCGCTTGGTGCCCCGCACCGCGAGCGGCGCGTTCGCGGCGATCCGCTCCGCCAGCTCCAGCGCCGCGGGCAGCGCCTGCCCGTCCGGAACGAGCCGGTTGACCACGCCTGCGGCGTGCGCCTCGGCCGCGCCGATGCGGTCGCCGGTGAGCGCCCACTCGGTGGCCTTCGGCAGCCCGGCCTTGCGGGGCAGCCGCAGGAGCCCGCCGCCGCCCGCGATGAGCCCGCGCTTGACCTCGGGCAGCCCGAACGTCGCGCCCTCCCCGGCGACGATCAGGTCGCAGGCCAGCGCGATCTCGAACCCGCCCGCGAGCGCGGGCCCCTCCACCGCGGCGATCAGCGGGGCGGCGGGCGGCCGCTCGACGATCCCGGCGAAGCCGCGGCCGGGCACGTGCGGCCTCTCCCCGGCGAGGAACGCCTTGAGGTCCATCCCGGCGCTGAACACCCCGCCCGCGCCCGTGATCACCCCGACGCACAGGCCCGGGTCCTCGTCGAGCTGGTCCATCGCCGCGCCGATGAGCGTCGCCGCCGCCGTGTTGATCGCGTTCTTCACCGCGGGCCGGTCGATCGTCACGACGAGCACCGCACCCCGGCGCTCGACGGTCACCTCGGTGCTCATCCCTGTGCTCACCTCTGCGCTCACTTCTGGGCTCACCTCGGGGGCATCCGGATCGCGCCGTCGAGCCGGATCGTCTCGCCGTTGAGCATCGGGTTGTCGACGATCGCGAGCGCGAGGCGGGCGAACTCGTCCGGTCGGCCGAGGCGGCGCGGGTGCGGCACCGCCTGGGCCAGCGACTCCTTCACGGTCTCGGGCAGCCGGGCGAGGATCGGCGTGTCGAACGTGCCGGGCGCGATCGTGCACACCCGGATCTGCCTGCTCGCGAGGTCGCGCGCGGCCACGAGCGTGAGACCGACGATGCCCGCCTTCGCCGACGCGTAGGGCAGCTGCCCGATCTGGCCCTCCCACGCCGCCACCGAGGCGGTGAGCACGCAGACCCCGCGCTCGCCGTCCACCGCCTCGTGCGCGGCCATGCGCGCGGCGGCCTGGCTGAGCACGTTGAACGTGCCGATCAGGTTGACGCGCACGACCGACTCGTACAGCTCGAGCGACCCGGGCCTGCCCTCCTTGTCGACCACGCGCAGCGCGCCGCCGCGTCCCGCGCAGTGCACCAGCGTGCGCAGCGGCGCGAGCTCGTCGGCCGCGGCCACGGCGGCCGCGACCGCGTCGGGATCGGTGACGTCGGCCGGCGCGAACCACGTCTTGCCGCCGAGCTCGCGCGCCACCTGCGCGCCCGCCGACGAGGGCAGGTCCACGATCACGGTGGGCACCCCGCGCTCGACCAGCCGGCGCGCGGTCGCCCGGCCGAGCCCGGAGGCCCCGCCGGTCACGAGGGCCGACCCGATCGTGACGTCCATTCAGTTCCTCCCGTAGCTCTCCAGCACCATGGCGTTCGCCATGCCGCCGGCCTCGCACATCGTCTGCAGCCCGTAGCGGCGCCCGGTGTCCTCCAGGAACCCGAGCAGCGTGGTCGTGAGCCGCACCCCGGACGCGCCCAGCGGGTGGCCGAGCGCGATCGCGCCGCCGCGCGGGTTGAGCACCTCGTCGTCCACCCCGAACTCCGCTTGCCACGCCAGCGGGACGGGCGCGAAGGCCTCGTTGACCTCGACCGCGCCGATGTCGTCCAGGTGCACCCCGGACCGGGCCAGCAGCTTGTGCGTCGCGGGGATGGGGCCGGTGAGCATGAGCACCGGGTCGTCCCCGGTGACGGCGGTGGCGACGACCCGCGCCCGCGGCGTGAGCCCGAGCGTCTCCGCGCGTTCCTCGCTCGTCACGAGGATCGCGGCGGCGCCGTCGGTGATCTGGGACGCGTTGCCTGCGGTGATCTTGAAGTCCAGCTCGGGAAAGCGCGCCGCGTGCGGGCTCGCCGCGAACGCGGGCGGGAGCGCGGCGAGCTTCTCCTCGGTGGTGGTCGGGCGGATGCTCTCGTCGGCCCGCACGACCCCGCTCGGGGTGTCGATCGGCACGATCTCGCGGTCGAACGCGCCGTCGGCCGCCGCGGCCGCGGCCCGCCGGTGCGAGCGGGCGGCGTAGGCGTCCAGCTGGGCGCGGGTGAAGCCCCACTTGTGCGCCACCAGCTCGGCCGAGATCCCCTGCGGCACCAGCCCGGGCGGGTAGCGGCGGGCGACCTGCGGGCCGTGCGGGTCGGCGTCGCCGCGCGCGGAGCCCATCGGCACCCGGCTCATCGACTCCACGCCCGCGGCCACCACGACGTCGTAGGCGCCGGCGACGACGCCCTGCACCGCGAAGTCGAGCGCCTGCTGGCCCGAGCCGCACTTGCGCTCGATCGTCACCGCCGGGACGTGTTCGGGCCACCCCGCCGCCAGCACGGCCTGCCGGCCCGGCGTGGCCGACTGCTCGCCGTTCTGACCGACGCAGCCGACCAGGACGTCGTCGACGATGCCGGGGTCGATGCCGGTGCGGGCGGCCAACCCCGCGAGCACCTGCGCGAGCAGGTCGACCGGGTGCACCTGGGAGAGGGCCCCGCCGGGCTTCCCCCGGCCCATGGGGCTGCGGACGGCGTCGACGAGCACGGCGGCGGGCATGGTTGACACCATAACCATGCGCACCAATAACATGGAAACTGTGACTTTCGACCTGCCCGCCCGGCACCGGGAGCTGCGGGGGCGCGCCCGCGAGGTGGCCGAGGAGGTCCGGTGGCGGGCGGGTGAGGCCGACGCCGCGACCGACATCGACCCGGTCCTGCGCGACGCGCTGCGCGCGAGCGGCCTCGTCGCGCTCGCCGTGCGCTCCGATCCCGGGGAGGCCGTCGATCCCCTCGCCGTCACCGTCGTGCGGGAGGCGTTCGGCGGCGTCTCGGCCCACCTCGACTCGCTCTTCGCGATGCAGGGCATCGGCAGCTACGCCCTCGCCGTGGCCGGCAGCGCCCGCGTCCAGAAGGAGTGGCTGCCGCGCGTGGCCGCCCTCGACGCGATCGCCGCGCTCGGCCTCACCGAGCCCGAGGTGGGTTCCGACCTGCGCTCGATCACCACGACCGTCCGCGTCGACGGCGACGAGCTGGTGCTCGACGGGCGCAAGTCGTTCATCACCAACGCCCCCGCGGCCGCGTTCGTCACGGTGCTCGCGAAGGAGGGGGAGGGCTACTCGCTCGTCCTCGTCCCCACCGACGCGCCGGGCGTGTCGGTCGAGCCCGGGCCCGGCCTCATCGCCCCGCACGTGATCGGCGACGTCGTGCTCGACGGCGTCCGGGTGCCCGCCGACGCGCGGGTCGGCGAGCCGGGGCAGGCGTTCCCGCTGGTGCTGCAGACGCTCGCGACGTTCCGCGTCTCCGTGGCCGGCTCGGCCGTCGGGCTCGCGCAGGCGGCGCTCGACGAGGCCGTCGCGCACACGACCTCGCGCGAGCAGTTCGGCACCACGCTCGCCCGGCTCGGGCCGCTGCCGCAGATGCTCGGCACCTGCTGGACCGAGATCGAGCAGGCCCGGCTGCTGACCTACGCCGCCGCCACGAAGGCGGGCACCGACCCGCTCGGCGCGCTGCACTGGTCGTCGATGGCGAAGGTCGCCGCCACCGAGGCGGCCTGCCGGGTCGTCGACCGGTGCGTGCAGATGATGGGCCGGTTCGGCATCGTGGCCGGGTCCACCATCGAGCGGCTCTACCGCAACGCCCGCCCGATGCGCATCTACGAAGGCGGCAACGAGGTCCTGCTGGGCCAGCTCGCCAAGACGCTCACCCGCCCCCACTCCTAGAGGAGACCGATGTCGCTGCTCGCCGGGAAGACCGCACTCGTCACCGCAGGTGCGTCGGGCATGGGCCGCGCGTCCGCCGAGCTGTTCGCCCGCGAGGGCGCCCACGTCGTGGTGGTCGACGTCGCCGAGGACGCCGCGAAGGAGACCGTCGACGGGATCCTCGCCGCGGGCGGCTCGGCCAGCGCCGCGGTCGTCGACGTGCGCGACCTCGACGCGCTGAAGGCGCTGGCCGACCAGGTGCACCGCGATCACGGTGCGCTGCACGTGCTCTACAACAACGTCGGCATCCCCGGTGCCGCGACGCTCGACATCACCCCCGAGGAGTGGGACACCGCGCTCGAGATCAACGCGCGGGCGGGCTTCTTCCTCACCGGCTACCTCACCGAGGCGCTCACGGCCGCCGGCGGCGCGTCGGTGATCTTCACCAGCTCCACGTCCGGGCTGGTCGGCTCGCCGTTCAGCCCCCTCTACTCCTTCACCAAGGGCGGCATCATCGCGCTCGTGCGCTCCATGGCGCTCGCGTTCGCCGCCGACGGGATCCGGGTGAACGCGATCGCCCCCGGCACCGTCGAGACCCCGGGGCTGCCGGCGTTCTTCCGCGCGAGCCCCGAGGAGACCGAGAAGCGCAAGGCGGCGTTCGTCGCGACGATCCCCATGGGTAGGGCGGCCCAGCCGGAGGAGATCGCGAAGGTGGCGCTGTTCCTCGCGAGCGACCTGTCCAGCTACGTCACCGGCACGACCCTGCCCGTGGACGGCGGCCTGACCGCGAAGTAGCCGCTCAGACCAGGTCGCTGCGGCTCAGCACGCCGACCAGCTTCCCCCGGTCGACGACCGGAACCATCCGCAGCCCGTGCTCGGCGATGAGCAGGCGCGCGCTGGAGATCGGGTCGTCGGGGGAGAGGGTGATGACGTCCTTCGTCATGACCGAGCCGACGCTGCGCCCGTTCGTGCGCCCGGACAGCGGCTCCTTGCCGAGGATGTCGGCCTCGCTGATGATCCCCACGAGCCGGTTGGCGTCGTCGACCACCGGCAGCGACTTGTGCCGCAGCTCGACGAGGCGGTCGGCGACGGAGTCGATCGGCTCGAAGGCGCGGGCGGTGACGACCTCGGTGGTCATGGCCTCCCGCACCGGGCTCGTGTCGGGTGGGGTCGCGCGCTTGCGCCTGCCCGGCGGCGGGGCGACCAGCCGGTCGAGGTCGTCCCGCTTCACCCGGTGGACCAGCCGCGCCAACGGGTTCTGCCGGTTCCGCGCGCGCAGCAGGTCGCTGCGCGTGACGACCCCGACCAGCGTCTGCCCGTCCACCACCGGCATGACCCGCAGCTCGCCGTACGAGCGCAGCCGGTGCGCCAGCAGGTTCAGGCTGGCCCGTGGTGGCACCGACAGCGGGTCGGGGTTCATCACCGCCCCGACCCGCACGTCGTCCGAACCGCCCTCCTCGCGGTGCCGCAGCACGTCGATCAGGCTGATCATCCCCACGAGGCGGAACCTCCGGTCGATGACCGGCAGGGCGCTGTAGCGCAGCTCCGTCATCTTGTGCACCGCCACCGACACGGGGTCGTCCGGGCCGACCGTGACGACCCGGGTGGTCATGACATCACGGGCGCGCAGAGCCATGGGACGACCGTAGTCGCGGGGGGCGACGATGTGGACCATCTGAGCGACCGGCGGTGGTGGGATGGTCACCGGCTGCGAGTTTTGCCTGGTATGCGCAGTGCCTGGACGCCTCCTGGGACGCCGCGCAGGGTGCGGGCGCCGCGTGGGGGCCTCACTTCGGGGTTCCGCTGTCAGGTGGCACCCCACCGCATCGGGCGCGTCGACAACGGGCGTGCCCCTCGAGTCGGGTACGGCCGCCCACGCAACCACGCTTCTCGGTGGTGAACCCGACCCGGCCACCCACCCGAGGCGACACGACGTCGACCCCGTGCTGCTCGCCTCCGACCAGCAGCTCCCGCAAAAATATGCGCATGATGACTAGCGTGATCAGGGTCGGTCTGGCTACGGTCACCGCGGGCGCGACGGGGCGCCGCCGGGACGGAGGTTGATGCCGTGCAGACCGTGGGAGCGCTGCTCTGGGAGCCGGGGACCCGCTCGGGGTGGAGCGTGGAGGAGATCGAGCTCGACCCGCCCAAGGCGAACGAGGTGCTGGTCAAGCTGACCTCCTCGGGCATCTGCCACAGCGACGACCACCTCGACACGGGGGACATCCCGCTCGACTGGGCGCCGATCCTCGGCGGGCACGAGGGCGCCGGGGTGGTCGTCGAGGTCGGGCCGGAGGTGCACGACCTGCGGGAGGGCGACCACGTGGTGCTGTCCTTCCTGCCGTCGTGCGGCACGTGCCGGATGTGCGTCTCGGGGCGCGCGAACATGTGCGACCTCGGCGCCGGGGTGCTCGCCGGCCGGGCGCCGGACGGCACGCACCGCATCCACGCGCGCGGCAAGGGCGTCGGCGCGATGAGCTACCTCGGCACGTTCGCCCCGTACGTGGTGGCGCCCGCGGCGGCCACGGTCAGGATCGACCCGGAGATCCCGCTCATGCCCGCGTCGCTCATCGGGTGCGGGGTGCCGACGGGCTGGGGCTCGTCGGTGTACGCGGCGGACATGCAGCTCGGCGACACCGTCGTGGTCTTCGGGACGGGCGGGGTCGGCATGAACGCGGTGCAGGGCGCGGTGCACCGCGGCGCGAAGAACATCGTCGCGGTCGACCCGGTGGCGTTCAAACGGGACACGGCGAAGGAGTTCGGCGCCACGCACGCCGTCGCCACGCACGCCGAGGCGGCGAGCCTGGTGGAGCAGATGACGAACGGGCAGGGCGCCGACCGCGTGATCATCACGGTGGACGTGGCGCGCGGCGAGATCGTCGAACAGGCCAACCAGCTCACCCGCCGCGGCGGGGTCATCGTGCTCACCGCCGCCGCGCCGGTGCAGCAGCGGGACGTGCAGTTCGACCTGTTCACGTTCGCGATGTCGGGCAAGCGGCTGCAGGGCTCGCTGTACGGCACGACCCGGTCGCGCAACGACATCCCGCTGCTCGCGGACCTGTACAAGCGCGGCCGGCTCAAACTCGACGAGCTGATCACGAAGACCTACCGGCTCGAGGACATCAACGAGGCCTTCGCCGACCTGCGGGACGGCAAGAACCTCCGCGGCGTCATCGTCTACGAGGGCTTTCGGCCATGAGGGGAACCCGTTGGCTCCGGGCGGCCGGAGCGCTCCTGATCGCGATCGGCGCCACCGCGTGCACGGCGCCGGGTGGCCAGGCCGGCGCCCCGGCCGGCGCGAGCGGCGGCGGGGGAGGGGAGGGCCTGCCGCCCACCATCAAGATCCTCTCCACCCGGGCGCTCACCGGGCCGGTCTCGTTCGCCGGGATCAACGCCCAGAAGGGCATCGACCTCGCGGTCGAGCGGATCGCGCAGGACGGGCTGCTCGGCGGCAGCACGCTCGAGATCGAGACGAAGGACGTGGCCGCGAGCACCCAGGAGGCGGCGAGCGCCGCGAGCCAGGCCATCGCCGACCCGTCCTACGCCGCGATCCTCGGCCCGGAGGCGAGCGCGCAGGCCGCGGCCGTCTCGCCGATCGCGCAGAGCGCGGGCATGCCGGTCGTCTACGTCCAGGCGGGCAGCGAGGGCGTGCTCGTCGGGGACTACACGTTCCGGGTGACGCCGCCCGCGCAGTCGTACTTCGCCCTCGTGGGCGCCCACCTCGCCGGGAAGGGCGTGCGGACGGCGTCGGTGCTGTTCAACAGCGGCAACCCGACGCTCGTCGAGCTCGGCCAGAAGGCGGTGCCCGCGCTGGGGGAGCAGCACGGCTTCCAGGTCGTCGGGTCCGCCGGGGTGGAGGTCACCGCGCAGGACTTCACCACCGCCGCCTCGCAGATCGCCGGTCAGGGGCCGGACGTCGCGTTCCTGATGCTGACCGGGCCGCAGAGTCCCGTCGCGATCACGCAGCTGCGGCAGGCGGGGTTCACCGGCGAGATCGTCGGGATGAGCGCCATGGGCGCGGGCAACCTCGCGCCCGCGGGAGAGCAGGCGGCGGGCGCGATCTGGCCGACCAACTTCACCGCCACCCAGGCCGCCCCGACCTCGCAGGAGTTCGTGCGCGCTTACCAGGCCAAGTACGGCGGGGAGATGCCGAACAACTACGCGGCCGAGGCCTACGACGCGGTGTGGTTCATCGCCCGCGGCATCGCGCGGGCGAACAGCGTCGACCGGGCCGCCGTGCAGCAGGGCCTGGCCGCGATCGCGGCGGAGGGGTTCGCCGGGGCGCAGGGCGACATCACGTTCGACGGCCACGACGCGCGCGTGCCCGGCGTGCTGGTGCGCTGGGACGGCGCGGGCGAGGCCGTCCTCGAGGACGGCACCCCCTGAGATGGCCCAGGACGTCCTGAACGCCCTCACGCTCGGCTCGCTCTACCTGCTGTTCGCGCTCGGGATGAGCCTCGCGTGGGGCACGATCGGCGTGCTGAACTTCGCCCACGGCTCGATCTTCATGTTCTCCGCCTTCGGTGCGCACCTCGCGGTGCAGGCGGTGCCGCTGCCGATGCCGGCCATGATCGCGATCGGGGTCGGCATCGGCGCGGTGCTGTCGCTCGCGGTGCAGGTGCTCGCGTTCGAGCCGATCCAGCGCCGCGCCGCCGACGCCCACACGGCGCAGCTGCAGATCATCGTGGCCGGCATCGGGATCGCCGGGATCCCGCTCGCCGTCGCCCAGTACGTGACGCGCAGCGTGCCGTTCGGCTACTCCGCCGGGACGTTCGAGGTGACGGTGCACGACCTGGGGCCGGTGCGGGTCACCGACGTCCAGGTCGTGATCCTCGTGGCCGCGCTCGGCATCGCCGGGCTCATCGCGTGGTGGCTGCGCGCCGCCCGGGCGGGCCTCGCGCTGCGGGCGATCGGCGTGGACGCGGAGGTCGCCGCGATGATGGGCGTCGACCGGCGCAGGCTCGCGCTGCTGACGATGGCGGTCGCGGGCGGGCTCGCCGGGCTCGCCGGCGTGCTGCTCACCTACCACCTCGGCTCGATCGCCCCCGAGACCGGCGACGCGTTCCTGCTCAAGGCGTTCGCCGCGATCATCCTCGGCGGCGTCGGCAGCATCGCCGGGGTCGTGATCGGGGCGATGGTGCTCGCCGGCATCGAGACGCTCGTGCTGGTCACCACGTCCGGCACGTGGGCGCCCGCGATCGCGTTCGGCGTGCTGTTCGCGATGCTGCTGGTCCGCCCGCGCGGCCTGCTGGGCCGCATGGAGGTGCGCCGCACGTGACGACCTGGTTGTCCTCCCACGCGGTGCTCGTCCAGTCGACGCTGGTCTCCCTGCTGCTCGCGCTGTCGATCCAGGTCCCGCTGCGGGCCGGGGTGTTCTCGTTCGCGGGTGTCGGCAGCTACGCGATCGGCGCGTACGCGGCCGCGATCATGACGATCCGCCTGCAGGTGGCTCCGGTGTTCGCGATCGGCGTGGGCGTCGTGATCGCCGCCGTGGCCGGGTACCTGCTGGCGCTGCTCGTGGCCCGCCTCGCCGGCCTCTACCTGGGCATGGCCACGATCGCGTTCGCGCTGTTCCTCGGCGTCGTCGCGGTCAACGGCGGGGAGCTGACCGGCGGGGCCACCGGCCTGTACGGGGCGATCAGCACGCTCACCACGGGGCACGTCGTCGCGATCACCGGCATCGTCGTCCTGCTGCTCGCCGTGAGCGAGCGGGGGGCGTTCGGGCGGCGCGTCGACGCCGTCCGCGAGGACCCGCAGCTCGCGGTCTCGCTCGGCATCGACGTGGGCCGGGTGCGGCGGCGGGTGTTCGTGGTGAGCGGCGCGCTCGGCGCCTGCGCGGGCGGGATGAACAGCCTGCTGCGCACCACGGTCTCGCCGGAGACGATCGGCTTCCACCTCGTGGTCACCGCGCTCACGATGATCATCGTCGGCGGGGCGCTGTCCTGGGCGGGCGCCGCGATCGGCGCCGTGATCTTCACGTGGCTGCCGACCGTGCTGCAGTTCGTCGGCGACTGGCAGCCGGTGGTCTACGGCGTGCTCGTGGCGCTGGCCGCGGTCTACATGCCGACCGGCCTGCTCGGGGTCGCGCAGTCGGCGTGGCGGCGGGCCCGGCGGCGCGGCCTGCCCGCGGACGAGCAGGACCGCCCGCAGGCCGACGACCCGGAGCGGGCGCTCGCCGCGCTGCAGGAGGCCCGGCCGTGACCGCGCCGGTGATCGCGCCGGTCCTCGCCACCGGCGACGTGGCCGTCCACTTCGGCGGGATCAAGGCCGTCGACGGGATCGACCTCGCCCTCGCCACGGGCGAGATCCTCGGGATCCTCGGACCCAACGGCTCCGGCAAGAGCACGCTGCTCGCCGCCGTCACGCGGCTCGTGCCGCTCACCCGGGGCAGGCTCACCCTCGACGGCGCCGACTACACCACCGCCCCGCCGCACCGGCTCGCCCGGCGGGGGATCGCGCGCACCTTCCAGACCGTCCGGCTGCTGGGGGACCTCACCGTGCTCGAGAACGTCCAGCTCGGCGCGGACCTGCACGCGGGCCGCGCGGCCCGGCTCCGCGAGCTGGTGCGGCGCGGGGCCGTGCCGGAGGTCGCAGCCGCCGTGGAGCGCACCGGGATCGGCGACGTGCTCGACCGCTGCCCCGGCGAGCTGTCCTACGGCACCGCGCGGCGGGTGGAGATCGCCCGGGCGCTGGCGGCGCAGCCGCGGGTGCTGCTGCTCGACGAGCCGACGGCCGGGATGAACCACTCCGAGCGGCGGGAGGTCGCGGACCTGTTGCGCCGGCTGCGCGACGAGGGCCTCGCGCAGCTGCTCGTGGAGCACGACGTGCAGATGATGGTCGACACCTGCGACCGGCTGTTCGCGATGAACGAGGGCGTGGGCATCGCCGAGGGTGCCCCCGCCGACGTCGTGCGCGAACCCGCCGTCCAGCGGGCCTACCTCGGGAAGGCGGCGCACGGTGCTGGAGATCGCTGACCTGCACGTCCGCTACGCCGCGGCCGCGGCCGTGCGCGGGGTCGACCTCTCCGCCGCCCCGGGCCGGGTCACCCTCGTGCTCGGCGCCAACGGGGCGGGCAAGACCAGCACCCTGCGGGCGGCCGCCGGGCTGGTGCCCGCCCACCGCGGTCGGATCGTGCTGGACGGCACCGACGTCACCGGGCGCCCGCCGCACGCCGTGGTCCGCGCGGGCATGGTGCTCGTGCCCGAAGGCAGGCGGGTGTTCGCGCCGCTGACGGTCGAGGAGAACCTCGTGCTGGGCGGCTACACGGTGCCCAAGGCCCGCTCGCGCGAGCTCGTCGAGCGGGTGTACGAGCTGTTCCCCATCCTGCGGGAGCGCCGCGACGGACCCGCGGGCCTGCTGTCGGGCGGCGAGCAGCAGATGCTCGCGTTCGGCCGGGCGCTGATGGCGCAGCCGCGCGCGGTGCTGCTCGACGAGCCGTCGATGGGGCTGGCGCCGGCGATGGTCGAGGCCGTACTCGGCGCCGTCCGCGAGATGGCCGACTCCGGGATCGCGGTGCTGCTCGTCGAGCAGAACGCCGAGGCGGGCCTCGCCGTGGCCGACGAGGTCGTCGCGATGGCCCGCGGCGAGGTCGTCTTCCGCGGCGCCGCCGAGCTCGCCCGCTCGCACACCCCCGTCCTCCGGGTGTTCCTCGGGGAGGCGGCCCTGGCCAACAAACTCTAATCATGATTAGATTATCGGGACGGAGGTGACATGCGGACCTACACCGATCTCGTGCCGGCCTTCCCCGACCAGGACGACTGGGCCCTCCCGACCGCCCTGCGCCACCACGCCGCCCGGCGGCCCGACGCGGTCCTGCTCGACCTGCCCGAGGAAGGGGTCACCTTCACCTACGGCGAGGCGCTCGCGCAGGCGGAGTCGGTGGCCGACCGGCTCGCCGAGGCCGGCGCCGAGCCCGGCGACCGGGTGCTCGTGATGGCCGCCAACTCCTCGCAGTTCCTGCGCACCTGGCTCGGCACGGGCATCGGCGGCACCGTCGAGGTCCCGATCAACACCGCCTACGAGGGCGTGTTCCTGGCCCACCAGCTGAACGTCGCGGCCCCGCGCTGGGCGGTGATCGACGACGTGCACGCGCCGAAGTTCCTGGGCGTCGCCGACGCCGCGCGCGTGATCGAGCGCTTCTGGGTGATCGACACCGGCTCCCGCGAGCAGGCGATCGACGCGCTGCGCGCGGCGGGCTGGGCGGCCGATCCGTGGGAGGAGCTCGCGCGCGGCGCCCGGCCCGGGGCCCGGTTCCCCGACGTGCGGCCGCACGACCTCGCCTCGATCTTCTTCACCTCCGGCACCACGGGCCCGTCGAAGGGCGTGGCGATGCCGCACGGGCAGATGTTCTTCTTCGGCGAGGAGGTCGTGAGCCTGCAGCGGCTCACGCCCGACGACGTCTATTTCACCTGCACGCCGCTCTTCCACGGCAACGCCCAGTTCATGGCGGCCTACCCGGCGCTGATCGCCGGCGCCCGGGTGGTGTGCCGGCCGAGGTTCTCGGCGAGCCGGTGGGCCGAGCACCTGCGCGTTTCAGGGGTCACCGTCACCAACCTCATCGGCGTGATGATGGACTTCATCTGGAAGCAGCCGCGGCGCCCCGACGACGCGGACAACCGGCTGCGCTCGGTGTTCGCGGCGCCGACGGCCAGCTCCATCCTCGCCGGGTTCAAGGAGCGGTTCGGGATCGAGGCGTTCGTCGAGGTCTTCGGGCTCACCGAGACCAGCGCGCCGATCCTCGCGCCCTACGGCGAGGACCGGCCGCCGGGGGCCGCCGGGTTGCTCGCCGCGGACTGGTTCGACGTCCGCCTCGTCGACCCCGAGACCGACCGGGAGGTGCCGGTCGGGGAGGTCGGCGAGCTGGTCGTGCGGCCCAAACACCCGTGGACGTGCTCGCTGGGCTACTACGGCATGCCGGACAGGACCGCCGAGGCGTGGCGCAACCTGTGGTTCCACACCGGCGACGCGCTGCGCAGGGACGCCGACGGCTGGTTCTACTTCGTCGACCGCTACAAGGACGCGCTGCGCCGCCGCGGCGAGAACATCAGCTCCTACGAGGTCGAGCAGGCGCTGCTGGGCCACGACGCCGTGGTCGAGTGCGCCGTGATCGGGGTGGCCGCCGAGGTCGAGGCGGGGGAGGACGAGGTGATGGCCTACCTCGTCACCAACCGCCCGGTCGACCCGCGCGAGATCTGGGAGTTCTGCACCGGGCGGGTGCCCGCGTTCGCGGTCCCGCGGTTCGTCCGGATCGTCGAGGCGCTGCCGAAGACCCCGTCCGAGCGGGTGCAGAAGGCGAAGCTGCGCGAGCTCGGCGTCACCCCGGACACCCACGACCGGCTCAGCGCGGTGGGGGTCTAGATGGACTTCACCGAGGACCCCACCCACCGCGAGATCCGCGAGGCCGTGCGGGCGCTGTGCAAACGGTTCCCGGACGAGTACTGGATGGAGCGCGACACCGCCCACGAGTTCCCGTGGGAGTTCTACGACGCGGTGCGCGACGCCGGCTGGCTCGGGCTCACGATCCCCGAGGAGTACGGCGGCGGCGGGCTCGGGGTCACCGAAGCGGCGATCGTCGAGCACGAGATCGCCGCCTCCGGCGCGGGCATGAACGGCTGCAGCGCCGTGCACATCGGGATCTTCGGCTTCCACCCGGTGATCGAGCACGGGTCGGAGTCGCTGAAGCGCCGGTTCCTGCCCCGGGCCGCCCGCGGGGAGCTGCACGTGTCGTTCGCGGTGACCGAACCGGACGCGGGCACCGACACCACCAACATCTCCACCGCGGCCCGCAAGGTCGACGGCGGCTGGTCCGTCACCGGCAAGAAGGTGTGGATCACCAAGGCCCAGGAGAGCACGCGGATGCTGCTCCTGGCCCGCACCGCGCCCAAGGACCCGGAGCGCAGGACCGAGGGGCTCACCCTCTTCTTCGCCCCGATCGACCGGGAGAAGGTGCAGGTCAGGCCGATCCCGAAGCTCGGCCGCAACGCCGTCGACACCAACGAGCTGTTCATCGACGAGCTGTTCGTCGCCGACGAGGACGTGGTCGGCGAGGTCGGCCGCGGGTTCCGCACCCTGCTCGGCGGGCTCAACGCCGAGCGCGTGATCAGCGCCAACGCCGCGCTCGGCATCGGCGAGGCCGCCCTGCGCCGGGGTGTGGAGTACGCCAGGCAGCGCGAGGTGTTCGGCCGCCCGATCGGGCAGAACCAGGGCATCGCGTTCCCGCTCGCCGAGGCCCGGATCAAGCTGGACGCCGCGCGGCAGGTGGCGCAGCACGCCGCCTGGCTGCTCGACCGCGGGCTGCCGTGCGGGCGGGAGGCGAACGCCGCGAAGTACCTGTGCGCCGAGGCCGGCTTCTTCGCCGCCGACGCCGCGCTGCAGGCCCACGGCGGGTTCGGCTACGGCAAGGAGTTCCACGTCGAGCGGTACTTCCGCGAGGCGCGGCTCATGCGGATCGCGCCGATCAGCCAGGAGATGGTGCTCAACTACACGGCCGAGCACGTGCTCGGGCTGCCCCGGAGTTACTGACATGCAGCCGTACCGCTCGATCCTGTTCGTCCCCGGGCACAAGCCGGCCTGGGTGGACAAGGCGCTCGCCTCCGGCGCCGACTGCGTGGTGCTCGACCTCGAGGACTCGGTGCCCGCCGAGCTCAAGGCGGGCGCCCGGGCCACCGTCGCGGACTCGATCCGCCGGATCCGCGAGCACGACGACCGCGTGGGCGTCTTCGTGCGGGTCAACCCGCTCGACACCCGCACCACCGGCGCCGACCTGGAGGCCGTCGTCGTCCCCGGGCTCACCGGCGTGTTCGCGCCGAAGATCACCTCGGCCACGGACGTGCTGCGCTACGACGCGCTGCTGGACCACTTCGAGGAGCGCAACGGGGTCGACGGCCTGCAGTACATCGTGCCGGTCGAGACGATCGGCGCGATCCAGGAGGCCCGCGCCATCGCGACGGCGTCGCGGCGGGTCGGCGCGATGATCGGCCCGACCGCGGAGCACGCCGACATCGCCCGCGCCGTCGGCTACCAGTGGACGCCCGGCGGTGCGGAGACGCTCTACCTGCGCAGCCGCATCCTGCTCGCCAGCCGGGAGGCCGGGATCCACCCGCTCACCGGGCTGTGGGAGCGCCTCGACGACCTGTCCGGGCTCAAGGCGTTCGCCGAGCACGGCCGCAGGCTCGGGTTCCGGGGCATGATCGCGATCCACCCGAGCCACGTCCCGATCGTCAACGAGGCCTTCTCCCCGACGCCGGAGGACATCGCGTTCCACGAGGGCCTGCTCGCCGCCTACGAGGAGGCCGCCGCCGCGGGCCACGGCGCCGTGCGCTACCGCGGCGTCCACATCGACAAGGCGCACGCCGACACCGCGCGCGAATGGCTCGCGCACGCGCGCTCGATCCCGGGGGTGGAGCGGTGAGGGGGCTGTACTTCGAGGAGTTCGAGGTCGGGCGGGTCTACCGGCACCCGTTCACCCGGACCGTCACCGAGTCCGACAACGTGCTGTTCACGTCGTTGACGATGAACCCGCAGCCGCTGCACCTCGACCACGAGTTCGCCAAGGGCACCATCCACGGGCGGCCGGTGTTCAACAGCCTGTTCACCCTCGCCCTGGTCGGCGGCTTCCACGTCATGGAGCTGACCTTCGGCACCACGCTGGGCAACCTCGGCTACGACGAGGTCACGTTCCCGCACCCGGTGTTCGCGGGCGACACCCTGCGCGGGGAGACCACGATCCTGGACAAGCGCGAGAGCAGGAGCCGCACCGACAGCGGGATCGTGTGGTTCGAGCACCGCGGCTACAACCAGCACGACCAGCTGATCCTGGTCTGCAAGCGGGCCGGCCTCATGGCCAAGCGGCCCGAGAACGGCGGCAGCAACCCGGAGGTGGGGAACGCATGACCACGGACCTGCGGCACTGGGTGCCGACGGCCCGCGACCTGACGATCGGCGGGCGCGCCGTCCCGGGCGCCGGCCCCGAGATCGAGGCGGTCAACCCGGCCACCGAGGAGGTCACCGCCACGGTCGCGACGGCCGGCCTCGCGCAGGTGGACGAGGCCGTGGCCGCGGCGCGGCGCGCCTTCCCGGCGTGGGCGGCCGCGTCGCCCGCCGAGCGCAGCGCCGCCCTGCACCGGCTCGCCGACCTCATGGAGCGCAACTCCGAACGGCTCGCCGCCGCGATCGTCAACGAGGTGGGCACGCCGATCGCGTTCGCCGAGATCATGCAGGTGCAGCTGGGGATCGCGCACCTGCGCTGGCAGGCCGAGGCGGCCCTGGTGGACCGCACCGTGGACCTGGGGGAGTGGCACGACCCGGTGCCCACGCGCTCCGTGGTGGCCTACCGCCCCGCGGGCGTGGTCGCCTGCATCACCGGCTACAACTACCCGCTCAACCTGGCTATCTTCAAGTTCGGCGCCGCGCTCGCCGCGGGCTGCACCGCCGTGCTGCTGCCCTCCCCGCGCACCCCGCTCACCACGTTGTGGCTCGGGGAGCTGTTCTGCGAGGCCGAGATCCCCGACGGCGTGCTCAACGTGGTGCTCGGCGGGCCGGAGGTCGGACAGCACCTCACCAGCCACCCGCTCGTGGACCGCGTCTCGTTCACCGGCTCCGACGCCGTCGGCGCGAAGATCATGGAACAGGCCGCGGCCGGGCTGAAGGGCGTGACGCTGGAGCTGGGCGGCAAGTCGCCGAACATCCTGCTGCCCGGCGTGGACGCGGCGGGCCTGGCCAAGGACATCCACCTGCGGTGGGCCCGCAACGGCGGGCAGGGCTGCGCCGCGCTCGCCCGGCTGCTCGTGCACGAGAGCCTCGTCGACGAGTTCCTCGGCGCCTCGAAGGAGGCGTTCACCGCGCTGAAGGTCGGCGACCCGTGGGACCGCAGCGTCAACATCGGCCCGATGATCCGCCCCGACCACCGGGCGCGGGTGCAGTCGTACATCGACGGCGCGCTGGTCGACGGCGGCGAGATCGTGCTGTCGCTGGACACGCCGGTGCCCGACCGCGGCTACTTCGTCAACCCGGTGGTGATCGGCGGCCTGCCGCACTCCGCGCGCGCCGTGCAGGAGGAGATCTTCGGGCCGGTGGCGGTGCTCGTCCCGTTCGCCGACACAGAGGAGGCGATCCGGCTCGCCAACGACACCGCCTACGGGCTCGCCGCCAACGTCTTCACCCCCGACGTCGAGCACGGCAAGGCGATCGCCGCCCGGCTCCGCTCCGGCACGGTGTGGATCAACGGCGGCGGCAACATGCGGCCCGACGCGCCGTTCGGCGGCTTCGGCCGCTCCGGCGTCGGCCGCGAGATCGGGGAGTGGGGCATCCGGGAGTACCTCGAGGTGCAGCACGTGCAGTGGAGGGTGTGAGGTGGCCCCACCGCTCCAGGGGATCACGGTGCTCGAGCTGGGCACCATGTACGCCGCGCCGACGGCGGGGCGGATGCTGCGCGACTTCGGCGCCCGGGTGGTCAAGGTCGAGGACCCGCGGGTCGGCGACTACGCCCGGCACTGGACGCCGCAGCACGAGGGCCTGTCGATCGGGTTCGCCCGCCTGAACGCCGGCAAGGAGTCGGTGGGGATCGACCTGCGCCGCTCGGAGGGCCGCGACCTGGTGCGCCGGCTCGCCGCTCGGGTCGACGTCGTGATCGAGTCGTTCCGGCCCGGCCGGATGGAGGAGTGGGGCCTGGGCTACGACGTGCTGTCCGCGGAGAACCCCGGCCTGGTCCTCACGCGCGTGTCCGGCTTCGGCCAGACCGGCCCCTACCGGGAGCGGCCCGGCTTCGGCACCGTGGCCGAGACCGCGAGCGGCTACGCGTTCGTCAACGGGTGGCCGGAGGGCCCGCCGACGTCGCCGCCGTTCGGGTTCGCCGACTCGATCGCCGGGCTCGCCGCCGCGTTCGGCACCACCACGAGCCTGCTGCGGCGCACCGCGACCGGGCGCGGCGACGTCGTCGACGTGGCCCTCTACGAGCCGTTGATGTTCATCATGGGCGACGTCATCCTCAACTACAGCGCGACCGGCTACGTGCAGCAGCGGGTCGGCAACGGCTCCGGCTCGGCGTCGCCGCGCGGCATCTACCAGGCGAGCGACGGGCACTGGCTCGCGATCGCCGCGTCCAACCAGTCGATCGCGATGCGGCTGTTCGACGCCATGGACCACCCCGAGTTCCGCGAGGACCCCCGGTTCGCCACGAACCAGGCGCGGCTCGAGCACAACGACGAGCTGCAGCAGATCGTCACGGCGTGGGTGGCGGCCCGGCCGCGGGCGGAGGTCCTCGCCGACCTCGACGCGCACGAGGTCGTCGCCGCACCGGTCAACGACGCCGCCGACATCGTGGTCGACCCGCACTTCCGCGAGCGCACCCTCGTCGAGCTCGCCGGCACCGTGCTGGGCCCGGCGCTGGTGCCCGGGCCGGTGCTGCACCTGGACAGCTACGCGGGCCCGGTCTACGACGGCGTGCCGGAGATCGGCGAGCACACCGCGCCGGTGCTCGGCGAGCTGCTGGGCATCTCCGGGCAGGAGCTCGCCGCGCTCGACCAGGCCGAGGTCGTCGGCTCCAACCCCGCCCACGCCGCATGACCGGCGTCGACCTGACCGGGAAGGTCGCCCTCGTCACCGGCGGCAGCCGCGGGCTCGGCCGCGAGATCGTGTTCGGCTTCGCCGCGGCGGGAGCGGACGTCGTCATCGCCAGCCGCAAGCTCGCCAACTGCGAGAAGACCGCCGCCGAGGTGCGGGAGCGCAGCGGGCGGCGAGCGCTGGCGGTCGGCGCGCACGTCGGGCGCTGGGACGAGGTCGACCAGCTGGTCGAGCGCGTCTACGCCGAGTTCGGGCGGGTCGACGTGCTCGTCAACAACGCCGGGATGTCGCCGCGCTACGACACGGTCGCCGACGTCACCGAGGAGCTGTTCGACAAGGTCATCGGCGTCAACCTGAAGGGCCCGTTCCGGCTGGCGAGCCTGGTCGGCACCCGGATGGCGGCCGGTGACGGCGGGTCGATCATCAACATCAGCAGCACCGGGGCGGTGCACCCGCGGGCCGACATCGTGCCGTACGCGGCGGCGAAGGCCGGGCTGAACGCGATGACGGGCGGGCTCGCCCACGCGTTCGGGCCGTCGGTGCGGGTCAACGCGATCATGTGCGGCACGTTCCTCACCGACATCAGCGCCGCGTGGGACATGGACGCCTTCGCCCGGCGCGCGGCGACGTTCGCCCTGCGCCGCGGCGGGCGGCCCGCCGAGATCGTCGGCACCGCCCTGTACCTGGCGGGGGACTGGTCGTCCTACACCACCGGTGCGGTGATCACCGTGGACGGGGGCCAGCCGTGATCATCGACGTGCCCAAGATCATCGACGTGCACTGCCACGCGTGGCCGGACGCGATCGCCGAGAAAGCGCTCGGGCCGCGGGTGCCGCAGCTGCCGCGGGTCGGCGACGGGAAGCTGTCCAGCCTGCACGACGTCCTCGCCCGCTCCGGGGTGGACCGCGGCGTGCTGCTCGGCATCGCCGACAGCGCGAAGTACGTGGACCGGGTCAACGCGTTCGTCGCGCGCAGCCGGGGCGGCGACCTCCTCGGCTTCGGCACCGTGCACCCCGACCTCTCCGTCGAGGAGAACCTCGCGAGCCTGCGCCGCCACGGCATCCGCGGGGTGAAGCTGCACTCGCTGTTCCAGGGCTTCGCCTACGACGACGTGCGCGTGTGGGATCTTCTCGAGGCGTTCGGCTCGGAGATCGCGGTGATCGCGCACGTCGGCGCGGGTGGCGACCGGGAGAGCAACGAGCGCGCCACCCCGGGCATGATCCGCGCGATCGCCCGGCGGTTCCCGGACCTGAAGCTCGTCGCGTGCCACTTCGGCGGCTACCACCGCCTCGAGGAGGCCGAGGAGGAGCTGCTCGGCGAGAACGTCTACCTCGAGACGTCGTGGCCGCCGACGATGGCGCAGCTGGCGCCGGAGCGGGTCCGGGAGATCATCGGCAAGCACGGGGCCGAGCGGATCGTGTTCGGCTCGGACTGGCCGATGGCCGACCCGGCCGCCGAGATCGCCGCGATCCGCGGGCTCGGCCTCTCCGACGAGGCCACCGCGGGCATCCTCGGCGGGAACTTCGCCCGCCTCGTCGGGGTGGCGGCCGATGGGTGACGACGCCGTTGTCGTCGCGCAGCGCGGCGAGGCCACCTGGATCACGCTCAACCGCCCCGAGCGCCGCAACGCCTACGACCCGGCCATGGCCGAGGCGGTCGTCGCGGCGCTCGACTCCTCCACCCGCAGCCGCGCCGTGGTGATCACCGGGGCGCCGGGGGCGTTCTGCGCCGGCGGGGCGCTCGAGGACCTCTCCGCGCCGGACGTCACCGCGATGCGCGGCCTCTACCGGGGATCGCTGCGGCTGTTCGACGCGGTCCGCACCCACCCCCGCCCGGTGATCGCCGCGGTCAACGGGGCCGCGGCGGGCGGCGGCAACGAGCTGGTGGTGGCGTGCGACCTCGCGATCGCCGCCGAGTCGGCCACGTTCGGGCAGACCGGGCCCCGGGTCGGCAGCGCCCCCGTCACCGGCGCCACCAACGTGCTCGGCGTGCAGATCGGAGAGAAGCGGGCCAAGGAGATGGCGCTGCTCTGCCGCCGCTACAGCGCCGCCCAGGCCTTGGAACTGGGGTTGGTCAACGCGGTCGTTCCCGACGACGAGCTGGTCGCTGCCGTCGACGCGCTGGTCGACGAGCTCGCGGCGCTCTCGCCGCGCTACCTCGAGATCGCCAAGATCAGCTCGAACATCTGGTGGAACGCCGCCCGGGACTCGTTCACCAACGGCCTCGGCATGCTCGTGCAGGCCATCGGCAGCCCCGACATGGTCGAGGGGGCGGGGGCCTTCCTGGAGAAGAGGAGGCCCCGCTTCCCCGACCCGGACGCGTGAGCGTCCGCTACCTGCCGCTCACTCGGCGAGGAACTCGACCAGGAGGTCGCTGATCTCGTCGGCGTGCGTCCACAGCATGCCGTGCGGCGCACCCTCGATCTCGACGTAGCGCGCCTTCGGGAGGCGCTTGGTGAACTCCCGGCCGGTGTTGTCGATCGGCAGGATCCGGTCGCCCGTGCCGTGCACGATGAGCGCGGGGACGTCGACCTTCTCGATGTCGGCGCGGAAGTCGGTGTGCCAGGTCTGCACGACCGCCCACGAGGCGCGCGCCCCGGCGCCCGCCGCGACGTTCCAGCTGGCGCGCACGGCCTCCTCGCTGATGCGGGAGCCGAGGTTCTCGTCGAGGTTGTAGAAGTCCTCGTAGAACTTCGTGAACCAGGCGTACCGGTCGGCCTTCGCGGTGGCCTCGATGCCGTCGAAGACGCTCTGGTCCAGGCCGGTCGGGTTGTCCTCGGTCTTGAGCAGGTACGGCTCCAGCGAGGCCAGGAACACGGCCTTCGCCACGCGCTGCGATCCGTACCGGGCGATGTAGCGGGCCACCTCGCCGGTGCCCATCGAGAACCCGACGAGCACGACGTTGGTCAGGTCCAGGGTGGTCAGGACCTTGTTGAGGTCCTCGGCGAAGGTGTCGTAGTCGTAGCCGCCCGACGGCTTGCTCGACCGGCCGAACCCGCGGCGGTCGTAGGTGATGACGCGGTAGCCGGCGTCCAGCAGCCGTTCCTCCTGCTTCTCCCACGAGTCGCCGCTGAGCGGGTAGCCGTGGATCAGCACGACCGGCTGGCCGCTGCCGCGGTCGGTGTAGTGCAGGTTGATGTCGGCGCTGTTCTCCTGCCCGACGGTGATCGTTGGCATCTCCATCGCCTCTTCGTCTTCATCCGGTTGCCGGTTGGGACGTCACTGAAGCTATTACCGAACGACCGGTAATACAACGTGACGTACGAGACGTTGTAGCCATACCGTCCGTTCGGTAACGTCGTGGTGTGCCGCGTCCTCAGTCCGTGTCCGACGACGAGCTCTTCGAGCGCCTCGTGCAGGTCTTCCGCGTCTACGGCTTCGAAGGTGCGTCTCTCGGCGCGCTCGCCGAGGGTGCGGGGTTGCAGCGGGCGAGCCTCTACCACCGCTTCCCGGGCGGCAAGGTGCAAATGGCCGAGTCCGTGATGGAGTGGGTGCGGCGGATCTTCGTCGACGTCCTCGAGCCGATGCGGAGCGACCCCGACGTGCACGCGGGCGTCGTCGAGTCGGGCAGGCGGATCGCAGAGGTCTACGCGGGCGGCGCGCTGCCGTGCGTGCTGAACACGCTCACGCTGTCGGGCGCCCCGGAGTCGGTCCGCGCGGCGGCGGGGGAGATCACCGCGGCGTGGATCGACGCGATGGCCGCGGCCGCGGCCCGCGCCGGTGCCTCCCCGGAGGCGGCGCGCACCGCCGCCGAGGAGGCGTTCGTCCGCATCGAGGGCAGCCTCGTGCTGTCCCGGCTGTCCGGCGACATGAGCGCGTTCCAGCGCGTGATCGACGAGCTACCCGGGACGTTGCTGGGCGGG
>NZ_DATGOP010000038.1:0-2459 GCF_035305885.1 Pseudonocardia sp. | reverse complement strand
GATCGGCGAGACCCGGTCGCGCGGGTAGCCCGCGAAGTACGTGCCCTCGACGGCGGGGTCGCCCGCCACCAGCAGGAGGTTCCACGTGAACCGGGTCGAGGTCTGGTCGCCCACCGGGACGATCTCGACCACGTGGCCGTCGCGGTTGCCGGTCGTCGTGACCCCGGCGACCACCTTGCGGTCGCGGGGGTTGGCCTCGGTGGCCCCCTCGGTCGCGTTGCCCGGCGTGCGGCCGGAGTTGTTCGTGCACGCGACGTAGACCCGGCCCGTGACGGGACTGATCTCGACGTCCTCCGGCCGGTCCATCTTCGTGGCGCCGACCTTGTCCGCCGCGAGACGGGTCCAGACCAGCACCTCCTCGACCGACATGCCGGGCACGCGGCTGCGGTTGTTCTTCACCAGCGGGATCCACTCGCCGGTGCCGTCGAAGGCGCCGTCGGCCGGGAGCGCGCCCGAGCCGTCGATCTGACCGGCAGGCGAGTCGCCCCGGAACCTGGCGACGTAGAGGTCGCCCTCGGACAGGAGCGTCTTGTTGTGCTCCCGCGCCCACCGCGAGTGACCCTGCGCCACGCGCTTGCGCGACACGAACTTGTAGACGTAGTCGAACGCCTGGTCGTCACCCATGTAGGCCACCGCGTGGCCGGATCGGGACAGCGTGACGTTGGCGCCCTCGTGCTTGAACCGGCCCATGGCGGTGTGCTTCACGGGCGTCGAGTGCGGATCGTACGGGTCCAGCTCGACGACCCAGCCGAACCGGTGCGACTCGTTCTCGTAGCCGGCCGACTGCGCGAACCGCGGCTCGTCCTGCTCCCAGCCGTAGCTGGTCTGCTCGCCGAGGCCGTACCGGGCGTCCGCCGTCGGGTGCACGCCCGCGGCGACGAAGTAGCCGTTGAAGTTCTCCTCGCCCGAGAGCACCGTGCCCCACGGCGTGGTGCCGCCCGCGCAGTTGTTCATGGTGCCCAGCACGCGCCGGCCTGTCGGGTCGCCCGCCGTCCTGAGCAGCTCCGACCCCGCGGCAGGACCGTCGAGCACGAGCTCCGTGCCCAGGTGGATGCGTCGGTTGTACGCGCTGATCCGCTGGTGGTCCCACGGCGAGCCCGTGGCCCGACGGCGCACCTCGACCACGGCCATGCCGTGCGCCGCGCGCTCGATCGCACGAGCGTAGGCGTTCTTGGTGCGCGTGCCGTCCTCGGCCACGTCCCAGTACCTCTCGGTCGGCGGGAACATGATCTCGGCGTTCGTGTACTCGAGGTTCGACACGAGCAGGGCGCGCGTCCCGCGGTCCTTCGCACCCGGCCGGATCGGCAGGATGTCGAGGTAGTCGCAGTTGTAGCCGAACTGCTTGGCCTGCTGCTCGGGCGACTGCCGGTCCGGGTCGAACGCGCGGGCGCCGGGCAGGATCGGGTCGCCCCACCGGATGATCGGGTCCCAGCGGTAGCCGTCCGGCACGACGAGCGCGTCGACGTCGACCGGCTGCGGGTCGATCGCGCCGAACGCGAGGCCGCGCCCGCCCTTGCCCGGCCGGTGGGCCGGGAGGCGGCCCTCGGTGAGCGTCGCCGCCGCGGCCGACGGCGCCCCCGCGGCCTGGGCGCCGATCACCACGGCTCCGGCGGCGACCGCCAGGGTGCCCAGCATCGCGCGGCGCGACAGCACGGCGCCGACGACGTCCTTGAAGTACTCGTTGGCGCTCTCGTTCGGCGCGGGGTGCAGGCAGGCGTCGTTGCACTTCAGGCGGCAGGTCACGGGGCTGCGCTTGCCGCGTGCGTGGGTGTGCACGGCCGTGTGCACCGGCAGCAGGGGGCGGTTCTCAGGGGCGATCGTCATCGGAGGGTCTCCGGTCCGAGCGGGGGCTGGTCGCCGTCAACCTAGGAGCCGCCGGTGGCCCGCCCGCGACCGGCCCGGTACGCCCGGGTGAACGGGAGGTGTCGGGCAGGCAGCCGCCCTGGCCGGGGGGCGAGGTCGGCACTTTGTCGACGGCGGATGCGCGTGGTCGGCAACTCGTCTCGAGATCGGCACTCCGGGCTGCCGATCTCGCGACAAGATGCCGACCACGCCGGGCTGGGCACCGCAAGGTGCCGACATCAGCCCGGGCGTCCCCCCTGCCACCCCTCCAGCAGCGCGTGGCTCGTGACGTCCTGCCACCCCTCAGCCCGCAGCAGCTGCTCCGCGCCGCGCGAGCGCAGGCCGCGCTCGCACACCACGACGACGGGCCGGTCCAGCGGGTGGTCGAGCAGGGCGTCAGGGAAGACGCCGGCCGCGAGGTCCTCCAGCCGCGCGTGCACCGCACCGGGCACGGCGCCGGGGACCAGGCCGACGTCGAGCAGCAGAACCTCCGCTGCGGCGGCCTCGCTCGCGGAGGCAGCGAAGGGTCTGGCGGCGGTCTCCGCCTCAGCTTCGGCCCCGGCGGACCGGGCCGCGACCGTGAGCTCCGCACGGGCCCCGCGAGCACCAGCAGCACC
>NZ_DATGOP010000037.1:0-31864 GCF_035305885.1 Pseudonocardia sp. | reverse complement strand
CTAAGTCCGAGAAAGGGCGTCCCCGACATGGCGAGTATGACGCCTGACGTGCCTCCGCACGACCCTAGGTTTCCGAACGGATGGGTGTCGCAACTACTTGCGGCCTTGTGGCGAGCCCTATTCGATGATCGCTGGGCGCCGTTCGTTCGGCTCATGGTCGCGCTCATCGTGCTCGTGGGCCTCTACCTCGCTGTGCGAACATACGGTTGAGGGCGTCGTGGCGGGCGGTGGCTCGTCCTGCACGGGCGCAGCCACCGTGCCACACACGTGCCACGTGCCGCGGCGAACGACGGTCAGCGTCGGCAAGGTAGAACCACAGCTGAGCTGCGGCGTGCCTCACTTCCAATACGCCGCTCCACATTTGCAAGGCGGGGGTTAGGGGTTCGATTCCCCTCGTCTCCACCAGGGGGAACGGACCCAGCGGCACAGCCCGTACTCGACCGCTCGTCCAGCTGGGCGTGCAGCTCGAGAAGCGGCTCGGGGGGCCTGCCCCGCTGCTCCTCGGCGAGGAAGTGTCGGGTTCACCACGCCGCGCCCCGTCGTCGGTCGCCGCCCGGTCCACGACGGACGGGCCGGGGACACCGGCGCCGGACAGCCACTCGATCCGCAGGCGCTCGGCGGGCAACTCGGCGACGTCGTCCGGCCCCGCCCGCTTCGCCACGAGCTCCCCGGTGCCCCACACCCGCGCCTGCGACTCGCCGGTCGGCACCGGCGCCCACCCGCCCACGCGCCCGATGATCAGTGGATCACCGGCTCGGGTGCGCCCGACCCGCCCAGGAAATCGAAATCGCAGCCCTGGTCGGCCTGGGTGACGTGCCGGGCGAACAGCGCTCCGTAGCCGCGTTCCGGCGCCGGGGCCGGCGGTTGCCACGCCCGTCGACGGGCGGTGAGCTCGTCGTCGGGGACGAGCAGGTCGAGCCGGCGACCGGGCACGTCGAGGCGCACGAGGTCGCCGTCGCGGACGAGCGCGAGCGGCCCGCCCACCGCCGACTCGGGGGCGACGTGCAGCACGCACGTGCCGTAGCTCGTGCCGCTCATGCGCGCGTCGGAGATGCGGACCATGTCGGTCACCCCGGCGCGCAGCAGCTTCCTCGGGATCGGCAGCTGGCCCCACTCGGGCATGCCGGGGCCGCCGATCGGGCCCGCGCCCCGCAGCACCAGCACCGAGTCGGCGTCGACGTCGAGGTCGTCGGAGTCGATGCGGGCGGCGAGGTCGTCGTAGTCGTCGAACACCACGGCGCGGCCGGTGTGCTGCATCAGGTGCGGGCTCGCCGCCGACGTCTTGAGCACGCACCCGTCGGGCGCGAGGCTGCCGCGCAGCACGGCGAGCGCACCTTCGGGGGCGAGCGCGCGGTCCCGGGCGCGGATCACGTCCGGGTCGTGCACCACGGCGCCGGCGACGTTCTCGCCCACGGTCGTGCCGGCCACGGTGCGGGCGTCGAGGTCGAGCAGGTCGCCCAGCTCGGCCATCAGCGCGCGCAGGCCGCCCGCGTCGTGGAAGTCGGCCATCAGGTACGCCCCGGAGGGGCGGATGTTCGCGAGCACCGGGGTCCGCCGGGACACGGCCTCGAAGTCGTCGAGCGACAGGGGCACGCCCGCGCGCCCTGCCATCGCGACGAGGTGGATGACCGCGTTCGTCGACCCGCCCAGCGCCATCACCACCGTGACGGCGTTGAGGAAGGCGGCCCGGGTGAGGACCACATCGGGGCGCAGGTCCTCCCACACCATCTGCACGATCCGGCGCCCGGCCGCCACCGCCATCCGGGCGTGGCCGGAGAACGCCGCGGGCACCGACGACGCGCCGGGCAGCGTCAGCCCCAGCGCCTCGGCGGCGGCCGTCATCGTGCTGGCGGTGCCCATCGTCATGCAGTGGCCGGGGGAGCGGGCGATGCCGCCCTCGATGGCGCGCCACTCCTCGTCGGTGATCGTCCCGGCGCGCCTGCGGTCCCAGTACTTCCACGTGTCCGAGCCGCTGCCGAGCACCTCCGTGCCCCAGCGGCCGGGCAGCATCGGCCCGGCCGGGAGGAACACGAACGGCAGCCCCATGCTCGTCGCGCCCATGACGAGGCCGGGTGTGGTCTTGTCGCAGCCACCCATGAGCACGGCGCCGTCGACGGGGTGGGAGCGCAGCAGCTCCTCGACCTCCATCGCGAGCATGTTGCGGTAGAGCATCGTGGTCGGCTTCTGGAACGGCTCCGACAGCGACATCGCGGGCAGCTCCACCGGGAACCCGCCCGCCTGCCACACGCCGCGCTTGACCTCCTCGGCGCGGTCGCGGAAGTGCCGGTGGCAGGGGTTGAGCTCGCTCCAGGTGTTGAGGATGCCGATCACCGGCCGCCCGGTGTACTCCTCGGCGTCGTAGCCCATCTGCTGGGCCCGGGACCGGTGCCCGAACGAGCGCAGGTCGTCGACGCCGAACCAGCGGTGGCTGCGCAGGTCCTCCGGCCTCATGCCGGCACCCGCTCGAGCAGGCCGCCGAGCGTGGCCGTCGGCGAGATGACATCCGGGTCGGTGCGGACCGCCACCACCGCGGGGCGCCTGCCGGTCACGGCCCGGCGCAGCGCCTCGTCCAACTCGCCCGGCTCGCTCACCCCGTAGGCGGCGGCGCCCAGGCCCTCGGCCCACCGCACGAGGTCGACCGGGCCGATGTCCACCCCCGAGGTCCGACCGAGGTCGCGGGCCTGGTGCATGGCGATCGTGCCGTACATCCCGTTCTGCAGCACGAGGACGACCACCGGCGCGCCGAGCCGCACCGCCGTCTCGATCTCCTGCCCGGTCATCAGGACGCCGCCGTCGCCGACCACGGCCACCGCGGTGCGCCCGGGCGCGGCCACGGCGGCCGCCACCGCCGCGGGCACCGCGTAGCCCATGGCGCCGTTCGCGGGCGCGAGCTGGGTGGTGGTCGGCGGGAAGCGCCAGTAGCGGTGCAGGAACGCGGCGAAGTTGCCCGCGTCGTTGGTGACGATCCCGTCCGCAGGCAGCTGCCGGTGCAGGGCGGCGATCACCGCGGCCGGGTGCACGCCCGCCTCGGCCTCCACCGCCGGGTGGGCCGACCAGGCGTCGACCGCCGCGTGCACCTCCGCCCAGTCGAGCGGCCGCGCCGGCCCGTCGCGGCGCGCGAGCGCGGCCAGCACGTCGGCCGGGTCGGCGTCGATCCCGCCGGGGCCGTACCGGCCGATCGGGACGACCTCGGTGCCGGCCGCGGGGAGCCGGTAGCGCTGAGTGGTGACCTCGTCGAGGCGGGTGCCGACGACGAGCAGCAGGTCGGCGCCCGCCACGGCGTCCACGGTGGCGTCCGGGGTGGCGAGCCCGAGGTGGCCGAGGAAGTTCGGGTGGTCGACCGGGAAGGCCTCCTGGCGGCGGAACGCGGTGCAGACGCCGATGCCGAAGCGTTCGGCCACCCCGACGAGCAGCTCGCGGGCGGGGCGGGCGCCCTCCCCGGCGACGGCGACCGGCCGCTGTGCGGCCAGCAGGCGGGCGGCGAGCTCCTCGACCGCCGTTGCGGGATGGCCACCTCCCTGCGACCCCGCTGCGGGAAGACGCCCGTCCCGCAACGGGGCCTCGGCCGTCACGAAATCGCTCGGGATCGCGATCGCCACCGGGCCCGGACGGCCGGACGTCGCGATCCGCCAGCCCTCGGCCACCAGCCGGGGGACGTCCTCGGCGCGCTCGGCCTCCACCGCCCACTTGGTGACCGGCCGGTAGAACGCGGCGAGGTCCACCTCCTGGAACGCCTCGCGGCCGCGCAGCTGCGAGTCGACCTGGCCGAGCAGCACGACCATCGGCGTGGAGTCCTGGTACGCGGTGTGCACGCCGATCGCCAGGTTGGACGAGCCGGGACCCCGGCTCGCCATGGCGACCGCCGGCACGCCGGTCAGGCGTGCGTCGGCGTCGGCCATGAACGCCGCCCCGGATTCGTGTCGAACCGACACCAATTGGAGGCCCGGGTGCCGGTCCACCTCGTCGATCAGGCCGAGGAACGACTCCCCGGGCACGGTGTAGCAGCGCTGAGCGCCCGCATCGGCGAGCAGGTCGGCCACGGCTGCGGCGACGGTCGTCACGCCCTTCCCTCCGGTCACGCGAACAGCTCGCCCACAGCCTCGCCGATCCCCTGCACGGCCGCGACCGCGACGAACGCGGCGACGAGCCCGAGCCCCACGTTCTCCCTCCAGCTGTTGGTGTGGCCGCCCATGATGTCGCGCCGGTTGAGCATCACGATCAGCGCGATCACGATCAGCAGCAGGAACGGCGAGGTCAGCACGTGGGAGACCACCACGAGCACGACGAAGCCGGGCGCCTGCGGCAGCGACCAGACCACGGCGAGCAGGCCCCACACGATCATCCAGCGGTAGGTCGGGTCGGCGGTGCGGCTGCCCCCGTACCGCTCCGCCCGGCCGGGGCGGACCACGTGCAGCGCCTCGACCACCATCTTCGACAGCGCGAACAGCGAGCCCGCCACCGTCGTCCACGCGGCCCCGAGCAGGCCGAGGTAGAAGATGTACGGACCGACGGGCCCGACCGCGGCGCCGAGCGCGCCCGCGATGTCGGCGGCCTCGCTCACGCCCTGCCCGCCGTGGAGCACCTCGGCCCCCATCGCCCACACCGCGACCCCGAGGAACAGCACGACGACCGTGCCGAACAGCAGGTCGTACTGCTGGACGCGGCGGTGGGCCGGCGTGATCCAGCCCTTCTCGCGCAGGAACTCGGGGTAGAAGAGGTTGGCCATCGAGCCGAGCGTGGCGAGCACCAGGCTCGAGGCGACGAGCCCGGAGTCGAAGAGGCCCTGCTGCGGCGGCAGCTCGAACGCGAAGCCCTCGACCAGCTCGCCCCAGCTGATGCCGACGAGCGCGATGCCGACCACGAACGTCAGCGTCATCACCGCCAGCACGACCTTGAAGGTGCGCTCGATCAGCCGGTAGGCGCCCTTCAGCGTGACGGCGAAGACCGACACCGCCCCGATCACCGACCACCAGAACGCGGGCAACCCGCCGAACAGCCCCTCCAGCGACACGCCGACCCCGCTCAGGGTGAACGCGAGCAGGATGTGCGTGTAGAGCACGAACGACACGAGCATCAGCCAGCCCAGGGCGGGGTGGGTCCGGGCGATGCCGCGCACGATGCTCGGGTCCTGCTGCACGTTGTAGAGCGGGTACTTGCCGAGCGCGTTGACGAACACGAAGCGGAACACCAGCGACAGCGGCATCACCCACAGCAGGGCGTAGCCGTAGTTGCCGCCCGCGACCGAGTTGTCGATCAGATCGCCGGTGCCGACCCAGCTCAGCGCCACCACGATCCCGGGCCCGAACGCCTTGAGGTAGGCCAGGAAGTTCTCCGCCGGAGGGGCAACCGCTCCCGGCCGCTCGGTCATGGTGTTCTCCTCGTCGTCGAGTGAACCGGCCGCTTGGTGTACTGATATACCATCCAGGTCGCCCGATGAGGAGGGCCATGACGACCGACACCGTGGACGCGGGGACGCTCGCGGCGCTGCGCACCGTCAGCACCGCGACGGTGACCACCCAGCTGATGGCGCGCGGGCTGCGCAACACGTTCCTGCACGGCCTGCGGCCGCTGAACCCGGCGCAGACGCGGATGGTGGGCGAGGCGTTCACCCTGCGCTGCATCCCGTCCCGCGAGGACCTGGACCAGCTCTCGGTCTTCCAGGACTACGACCACCCGCAGCGCAAGGCCGTGGAGACGGCGCCGCCCGGGTCGGTGCTCGTCGTCGACGCCAGGGGCCAGACGCGCGCCGCGTCGCTCGGCCACATCCTCGCCACCCGTCTGCTGCGCCGCGGCGTGGCGGGGTTCGTCACCGACGGGTCGGTGCGTGACAGCGAGGGGTTCGCCGAGCTGCCGCTGCCGTCGTTCGCGGCGGGCGCCGCGGCCACCACGAACCTCGCCCAGCACCACGCGGTGGACATCAACGTGCCGATCGGGTGCGCGGAGGTGCCGGTCTACCCGGGCGACATCATGGTCGGCGACCGGGACGGCGTCGTCTGCATCCCCCGCCACCTCGCGGCCGAGGTGGCCGCCGCGGCCGTGGAGCAGGAGCGGCTCGAGGAATTCGTGCTGGAGAAGATCGAGAGCGGCGCCCCGCTGCGCGGCACCTACCCGCCGGACGAGGCGACGCTCGCCGAGTACCGCGCCCGCGGCCGGTAGCCGCCGGTCAGCCCGCCGCCGCGCGGGCCTGCTGGTCGCGCAACCTCGTGATGGAGCGCTGGATGTGACCCCGCACCAGCTCCTCCACGTCGGCGGCGCGGCGCTCCTGCACCGCGGCGAGGATCTCGTGGTGCTCGTCGAACTCGGCGCGCCAGGTCGGCCACCGCTCCCACAGCAGGCTCACGGTGCCGAGCGCGGTGAGGTCCTGCAGGTCGTCGAGCGACCGGACGACCAGCTCGTTGGCGCACGTGGAGTAGATGCAGCGGTGGAACCGGCGGTTGGCCAGGCTCAGCCCCGCGTGGTCGTCGGCCTCGACGAACCGGGCCGCCTCGTCGAGGGCCCGGCGCGCCTCGAGGGCGTCGAACGTGCCGGCCGCGGCCACCTGGGCGGCCGCCCACGGCTCGATGAGCATCCGCATCTCGTAGACGTGCAGCACGTCCTCCGGGCCCAGCCGGCGCACGGCGACGCCGCGGTTGCGGGTGACGGTGAGCAGGCCGGACGAGGTCAGCGCGATGAGCGCCTCGCGGACGGGGGTCTTGGACACGCCGAGCTGGTCGGCGATCCGGCGCTCGACGAGCACCTCGTCCGGCCGCAGCCTGCCCGAGAGGATGGCGGACTTGATCGAGGCGGCCACCAGGTCCGAACGCGTGGTCGAGCGGCCCAGCGGCGGCAGCACCGCCTCGTCGTGCTCCATCAGCCTGGTATACCACGCGTCCCGGTGGGCGTTTCCCGGCTACTGTCGCGCATGTGAAGCTCGGCATCGCCCTCCCCACCACCGGTCCGGCGGCAGGTCCCGACACGATCGGCGAGGTCGCCGAGACGGCCGAACGCGTCGGCCTCGACTCGGTGTGGACGTTCGAACGCCTGCTGGCGCCCACCGGGGGTGCGCGGATGAACGGGGAGGTCGTGCCGCTGCCCGCGGCGTACGACTCGGTGTTCTCCCCGCTCGAGGTGCTGGCGTTCGCCGCGGCACGCACGAGCCGGATCACGCTCGGCACCAGCATCGTGGTCGCCCTGCTGCACAACCCCGCCGATCTCGCGCGCCGCTTCGCCACGCTCGACCGGCTCTCCGGCGGCCGCGTCGTCGCCGGCCTGGGGCAGGGGTGGATGCCGGAGGAGTTCGAGGCCGCCGGCGTGCCGCTGCGCGCTCGCGGGCCCCGGTTCAGCGAGTTCGTCGAGGCGTTCCGCGCGGTGTGGGGGCCGGACCCCGTCACCTTCGAGGGCCGCTACTACCGCATCCAGCCGTCGAAGGTCGGGCCGAAGCCCGTGCGCGAGGGCGGGGTGCCGATCCTCGCCGGCGCCGCGTCACCCGCGGGGATCCGGCGGGCGGCGCAGCTCGGGCTGGGGCTCAACCCCGTGTGGATCGGCTGGGACGCCCTCGAGGGCGCGGTGCAGGCCTTCCGCGCCGCGGCCGCCGAGGCGGGCCGCGACCCGGAGGCGCTCCCGGTGGTCGTGCGGGTCAACCAGTTCCCAGCGGCCGAGCCCACGTCCGACGGCGCGTCGCCGACCGGCTCGCCGGAGCAGATCGCCGAAGCCCTTCCGCGGCTGGAGCGGATCGGCGTCACCGAGGTCTTGTGGAACTTCGACGAGGGCCAGGTCGCAGACCAGCTCCCCCGGCTCGCCGCGCTGGCCGCGGCGCTGCGCTGAGCCCGCACCGGAACCCGGACGGGGGACGCTGGTGGAGGTCTGGCCCGGTTCGCCCTATCCACTGGGCGCCAACTACGACGGTGGCGGCACGAACTTCGCACTGTTCTCCGAGGTCGCGGAGCGCGTCGAACTGTGTCTGTTCGACGAGAACGATCGGGAGACCCGGGTCGACCTGCCCGAACGCGAGGCTCTCATCTGGCACGGCTACCTGCCGCGCGTGCGGCCGGGACAGCGCTACGGGTTCCGCGTGCACGGGCCGTACGAGCCGGAGGCCGGGCTGCGCTGCAACCCGGCGAAGCTGCTGCTGGACCCGTACTCCAAGGCCATCGACGGGCACGTGCGCTGGAACGAGGCCGTCTTCGGCTACCGGTTCGGGGACCCGCGCTCGCTCAACACCACCGACTCGGCGCCGTACATGCCGCGGTCGGTGGTGGTGAACCCGTTCTTCGACTGGACGGGGGACCGCACGCTGCGCATCCCCTACCACGAGACGGTGATCTACGAGGCGCACGTCAAGGGCATGACGATGACGCACCCGGACATCCCCGAGGAGGTCAGGGGGACGTACTCGGGGCTCGTCCACCCGGTGGTGATCAAGCACCTGAAGGACCTGGGCGTCACCGCGGTCGAGCTCATGCCGGTGCACCAGTTCGTGCACGACCACGCGCTGGAGCAGCGCGGCCTGCGCAACTACTGGGGCTACAACACCATCGGCTTCTTCGCCCCGCACAACGACTACGCGTCCTTCGGCACCCGCGGCGAGCAGGTGCAGGAGTTCAAGACGATGGTCAAGCAGCTGCACCGGGCGGGGATCGAGGTCATCCTCGACGTGGTCTACAACCACACCGCCGAGGGCAACCACCTCGGCCCGACGCTGTCGTTCCGCGGCATCGACAACCTCAACTACTACCGGGTGGTGCCCGACCAGCCGGAGTTCTACTACGACACCACCGGCACCGGGAACAGCCTCAACGTCCGCGCGCACGAGTCCCTGCGGTTGATCATGGACTCGCTGCGGTACTGGGTGCTCGAGATGCACGTCGACGGCTTCCGCTTCGACCTCGCCTCGGCGCTGGCCAGGGAGTTCCACGCGGTCGACCGGCTCGCCGCGTTCTTCGACCTGGTCAACCAGGACCCGGTGGTCAGCCAGGTCAAGCTGATCGCCGAGCCGTGGGACGTGGGCGAGGGCGGCTACCAGGTGGGCGGCTTCCCGTCGCTGTGGACCGAGTGGAACGGCAAGTACCGCGACACCGTCCGGGACTTCTGGCGGGGCGAGCCGGCGAGCCTCGGCGAGTTCGCCTCGCGCTTCACCGGCTCGTCGGACCTGTACGAGAAGGACAACCGCCGCCCGATCGCGTCGATCAACTTCGTCACCGCCCACGACGGCTTCACCCTGAACGACCTCGTCTCCTACAACGAGAAGCACAACGATGCCAACGGCGAGGACAACCGCGACGGGGAAAGCCACAACCGGTCGTGGAACCACGGCGTCGAGGGCCCCACCGAGGACGGCGCGATCCACGCGCTGCGGGAGCGGCAGAAGCGCAACTTCATCGCGACGCTGCTGCTGTCGCAGGGGGTCCCGATGCTGTCGCACGGCGACGAGCTCGGCCGCACCCAGCACGGCCACAACAACGTGTACTGCCAGGACAACGAGCTGGCGTGGGTGGACTGGGCCGCGGCGCGGGAGAACTCGGTGCTCACCGAGTTCGTCGCCAAGGTGGCGGCGCTGCGCCGCGATCACCCGGTGTTCCGCAGGCGCCGGTTCTTCCAGGGCCGCCCGATCCGCGGCTCGAGCATCGAGGACATCGCCTGGCTCCGGCCCGACGGGCAGCCGATGAGCGAGGAGGACTGGAACACCGGGTTCGCCCGATCGTTGGCCATCTACCTGAACGGTGAGGGCATCCCCGAGCGCGACGAGATCGGCCGCCGGGTCGTCGACGATTCGTTCCTGCTGCTGTTCAACGCCCACCACCAGGCGGTTCCGTTCACGATGCCCGGTGAGGCCTACGGGCGGATCTGGTCGATCGTCCTCGACACGGCCGATCCGCTGCTGGCGCGCGCCCGCAGACGGGAGCGGGATGCGCGCCCGGGTGGCAGGCTCCGCATCACAGCCCGCTCGCTCATGGTGCTGCGCAAGCACTACTAGGCCAACGGAGACCTCATGATCTTCATCGTCGTCAAGTTCACGATCCGGCCCGAGCACGCCGACCAGTGGCTGGACCGGGTGTCCGGCTTCACCGAGGCCACCCGGGCCGAGCCGGGCAACATCTTCTTCGAGTGGTACCGCAGCGTCGACGACCCGAACCAGTTCGTCGTGGTCGAGGCGTTCCAGGACGACGCGGCCGCGGCCCACGTCGGGTCGGACCACTTCAAGGAGTTCATCAGCTGGGCGCCGGACGTGGTGGCCACGACCCCGGACATCGTGAGCATCCAGGGCGCCCCCGGCGAGGGCTGGTCGAAGATGAGCGAGATCAGCCCGCGGACCTGAGCGCCGCTCCCGAGCGCGCCGGCGACGTGGCCCGGCGCGCTCGACCGGGGCGCGGTCAGCGGGCCCGGCGCAGGCCGAGCCACTGCAGTTCGACGAACACCGCGACGGCGGCGGCCTGCACGAGCACGAGCGCCACCCCGAACGCGGTGAGCGCGTCCCGGCCCGCCACGACGGCGCCGACGCTGCCGAGCACCCAGAGGGTGTTGCCGACGACGACCGTCCAGGCGCCCGCCCGCGGGATCACCGGGCGCGCGGCGAGGAGCACCAGGACGAGCGCGTAGCCGACGAGGAACGCGCCGGTCCCGACCAGCTCGCCCGCCGTCATGCCGGTGAGGTCGGCGAGCGGGGCCGCGGCCGCGAGGCCGAGCAGGCCCAGCGCCCCCGAACCGGCGGCGTCGATGCGCAGGGCGAAGCGCAGCAGCCTGCCGCCGTCGCGGACGTCGGTGAGGCGGGTGAGCGTGGTGGCGGTCATGGCGATCCTCCTGGCGTCCGAGTTGTCGGGATCAACCCTCGGCCGGGAGTGGTCGCGGGGTCGATGACGCCGGAGGTAAGGCGGCCCGACCGCCGACCTCGTCAGCGGATGTCGTTGTTCGCGGTCGCGCCCAGGACCCGGTCGGGGAGGTCGCCGAACACCGACGCGGTGTCGAGCTCCTGCATCGCGCTGCCGCCCTGCGGGGCGGCGGTCCGGAAGTTGACGTCGGTGTTGCGGGTCGGGTCGTCCTCGCCGAGGTTGACGACCCCGTCCGGGCTGGGCAGGGCCTCGGGCAGGTCCTGCGCCGCGGGCAGCTGCGGCGTCCCCGGGCCGGCGGTGTAGACGCCGGTGTCGCGGATCGTGAACAGCTGGGGCAGCTCGGGCAGGCTCGAGGTCTCCGGCGCGCCGTCACCGACGACGGCCGGTGCGGGCCGCTCCTGCGGCGCCGGCGCGGGGGCGGACTCGTCGCTGGAGGGGCGCTCGGGGGCCTCGGGGGCGGCGAACGCCGGACCGGCGAGCCCGACGCCCGCGGCGATACCGGCCACAGCAGCGGTGGCGCGCAGGGCGCGCCGGGCAAGGCTGCTCATCGACTATCCCTTCCCTCGTCGGGGACGACGCTGATCTCGCGGGCACAACGAAGGCGGGGGAGAGGCGGTTGTCGGTGGTCAACCGCTCGTGGTGATCGGTTCACCCGAAGCGGTGGCGGACGGAACCGCAGGTGGGGGCCCGTCACCGGGTGGGGTGGGGGTGCGCGGCTGCGCAGCGCTCGCGCCGCCCGGCATCATCGACGGCGTGATGCTGCGAAGGCGCGTGGGGGCCGGGGTCGGCATCGGGCTCGGGGTCGGCGCGAGCGTCGGGGCCGGTGCGGCGGGGCTCGGCTGGTTCTACTCCTCGGTCCTGCTCGACACGTCCATCCGCCCGGTGTTCCCGGAGCGCGTGCTCGCCGTGTCCGACGGCGAGGTCACGCTGGCGGCGAGTCGGCTCACGGCGCAGCCGGGGATCTGGGGGCTGCGGTGGGCGACCGACCGCGGGGCCGACGGGCTCGCGGTGCTGGGGCCGCCCGCCGCGCAGGACCGCCGCGAGGTGGTGCGGCCGTTGCTCGGCGGCGACCGCCCCGAGCCGGCCACCGCCGCGGTGCTCGACGCCGGGCCGTACGACCCCGATCCCTCCGCGCGCGGGCTCGAGTTCTCCGAGGTCGACGTGCCCGGCCCGCTCGGGCGCTACCCCGCGTGGCTCGTGCCCGCGGACGGGGACACCTGGGTCGTCCTCGTGCACGGCCGGGGCGGGGCCCGGCGCGAGGCGCTGCGGATCCTCCCGGCCATCCACGCGCTCGGGCTCCCCCAGCTGGTGATCACCTATCGGAACGACGTGGGCGCCCCGCCCAGCCCGGACGGCTTCTACCACCTCGGTGACACCGAGTGGGAGGACGTCGAGGCCGCGGTCCGGTTCGCGGTCGAGCGCGGGGCCCGGCGGATCGTGCTGTACGGCTGGTCCATGGGCGGCGCGATCACCGGGGCGTTCCTCGACCGCTCGACCGAGGCGTCCCGCGTCGCGGCCGTCGTCTGGGACGCCCCGCTGGTCGACTGGCGGGCCACCCTGCGCCAGCAGGCGCGCAACCGGCGGCTGCCCCCGCTGCTGTCGCCGCTCGCGAGCGCGGTGACCAGCCGCCGGATCGGGATCGACTTCGAGCGCTTCGACCTGCGCCGCAACCCGCCCTCGGTGCGGCCGCCCACGCTCGTCGTCCACAGCACCGGCGACACCGCCGTCCCGGTCACGGCCAGCCGGGCGCTCGTCGAGGCGGCGCCGTCGCTCGACTGGCCGCTGCGCTACCTCGAGGTGCCCGTGGTCGAGCACACCGCGTCGTGGAACGCCGACCCGACCGCCTACGAACGCGCCGTCGCCTCCTTCCTGGAGGAGGTGCTGCGCTGACGCTGGGCGGACGCGCCCGGAGCCGGGCTGGCACGATAGGGGGGTGACGGAAGCAGGCAAGCAGACCGCGACGCTCCGGACGACCCTGGGCGACATCCGGATCAATCTCTTCCCGGACCACGCCCCGAAGACCGTGGCGAACTTCGTCGGGCTGGCGACGGGGGAGAAGCCCTACAGCCAGCCGAACGCGAAGGGCGGGACGTCCGGCCCGTTCTACGACGGCTCGATCTTCCACCGGGTCATCAGCGGGTTCATGATCCAGGGCGGCGACCCGACCGGCACCGGCCGCGGCGGGCCCGGCTACCAGTTCGGCGACGAGTTCCACCCCGAGCTGCGGTTCGACCGCCCGTACCTGCTGGCGATGGCCAACGCGGGCCCCGGCACCAACGGGTCGCAGTTCTTCATCACCGTGTCCACGCCCGACTGGCTCAACCGCAAGCACACGATCTTCGGTGAGGTGGCGGACGCCGAGTCGCGGGCCGTCGTCGACGCCATCGCGGCGACGCCGACCGACCGGTCCGACCGGCCGCTGACCGACGTCGTCATCGAGCACATCGACGTCTCCGCCTGACCCGCGGACTGGCATGAGATGACCTATCCCGCCGGACCGCCGCCGTACCAGCCGCCGCCGTACCAGCCCGGTGGCACCCCCTACGGCCCCCCTGCCGTGTGCGTTCGGCATCCGGACCGCGCCACCTACATCGGCTGCACGCGATGCGGCCGGCCGGCCTGCCCCGAGTGCCTCCGCGAGGCCGCGGTGGGTTACCAGTGCGTCGACTGCGTCGGCGAGGGGCAGCGCACCGTCCGGCGGGGCACCACGGTGGCCGGCGCCCAGGCGGGCGGCCGCTCGCTGGCGGTGCCCGTGCTGATCGGGCTCAACGTCCTGGTCTACCTCCTCACGGCGGTCCAGGCGGGCAACCCCGTCTACAACTCGCTGTCCCGGCTGTTCCGCCAGCTGTCGCTGGTGCCCGGCTTCGTGCACGAGGGCGAGTGGTGGCGGGTGCTCACGTCGGGCTTCCTGCACGTCGGCCCGATCCACCTGCTGGTGAACATGCTGGCGCTGTGGATGTTGGGCAGGGACCTGGAGATCGTGCTCGGGCGGGCCCGGTTCCTCGCCCTGTACTTCGTGTCCATGCTCGGCGGCGCCACCGCGGTGATGCTCCTCAACGCCCCCGACCAGCAGGTCGCGGGCGCATCGGGGGCGGTGTTCGGGCTGATGGGTGGGCTCGTCGTCGTGCTCCGCAGGCTCCGGATGCCCGCGGGTCAGGCCTTCGGCGTCATCGCGATCAACGTCATCATCAGCTTCACCATCCCGGGCATCTCCTGGCAGGGCCACCTCGGCGGGCTGGTGGTCGGCGCGGCCGCCGCGGTGGCGCTGGTCTACGCGCCCCAGCGCCACCGCAACGCGGTGCAGGCCGGGGTGCTCGGTGGGCTCGCCGTCCTGCTGGTGCTGCTGATCCTGGCCACCGGCCTGTAGTACCCCCGGGAACGTCGACGGCGGGGCACCCTCGTCAGGGTGCCCCGCCGTGGCTCGTCAGGACGGGTCAGGCGGGTGTCTCGCAGCCGCACCCGGAGGTGCAGCCGTCGGTTCCCCGCAGTCTCGTAGGCCTCGCCATCCAGACTCCCTTCGCCGGGTCCGTCGATGGTAGGCCCGGGCCGAGCCCCGGCACGACCGCACGATCGGGCGTTCGTGCTGGTACGCGGCGTAGGCGGATGCGACATGTGGGCTACGGCCGCAGGCCGCGCAGCTCCGGCAGGACGTCCTCGGGATCGGCCGCGAGGTCGAGCCTGCCGAACACCAGCAGCCGTTCGGTGCCGTCGGCGGCGACCGTGTCGACCTCGAGCAGCGAGCTCTCCCGCCCGAGCCGCCGCACCCGCAGCACGCGCACGTCGGTGACGAACGGCCACGGGTGGTGGTGCGTGCGGAACAGGCCGCCGACCGTCAGCCCGTCGGCGTCGGCGCGCAGCCGGGGCCGCGCCCGGGTGCCGAACAGCGCCGCGACGCCGGCGCCGACCGCGGCCACCCCGGCGAGCAGGCAGCCCGCGGGGTCGGATCCGCTCCACCACAGCGCCGCGCACCAGGCCGCCGCGCCGACCGCCGCCACCCAGGCGAGCACGACGAGACCGGCCGCCGGGCTCCACTCCCGGACGTCGGCCGGCGCGTGCTCACCCATGCGTGTTGATCACGGAAAGTGACTTGTCCACAGCACCTGTCCACACTGGGGACTACTCACATTGGTGTATTTAGGCTGGTCAGCGCCACCGCATGGTCATCAGGAGCCCGATCACGATCAGTGAGAAGCCGACCGCGAAGTTCCAGGGGCCGAGTGCCGCCATGAAGGAGATCGACTCGCCGGCCAGGTAGTTCACGACTAGCCACACGAGCCCGAGGAGCATGACGCCGAGCATCACCCCGATGTAGATGGGGTGCGTCGGGCCGGCCACCTTCACCGGGGTGGTGCCGGGGCGGTTGGGGGGCGGGGTGTAGGCCGCCTTCTTCCGGACCTTGGACTTCGGCATGGATGACCTCGTCGACGTCGGGGATGGCTCGCCCCAACGGTAGCGTGCGGCCGGAAACCCGTGCTCAGGCGCTGGCGGTGACCGCGGCGGTCTCCGCGGTGAGCGCCTCCACGGTGGGCTCGGGCACCGGGTGGCCCGCGGCCGCCATCCAGTTGGCCAGCAGCCGGTGGCCACCCTCGGTGAGCACCGACTCGGGGTGGAACTGGACACCGACGACGGGCAGCTCGCGGTGCCGCACCGCCATGATCACGCCGCCCTCGGTGCGGCCGGTGACCTCCAGCGCGTCCGGCAGCGTGTCGGGCCGGATGGACAGTGAGTGGTACCGGGTGGCGACGAACGGGTTCGGCAGGCCCGCGAGCACCCCGGTGCCGTCGTGGTGGACGAGCGAGGTCTTGCCGTGCAGCAGCTCCGGCGCCCGCTCGACGACGCCGCCCCACGCGACCCCGATGGCCTGGTGGCCGAGGCAGACGCCCAGCACGGGCAGGGCGCGGTCGGCGCTGCGCCGGATCACCTCGATGCTCGACCCGGCCCGCTCGGGCGTGCCGGGGCCGGGGCTCACGAGGACGCCGTCGACGTCGTCCAGCTCGTCGAGGTCGACCTCGTCGTTGCGGCGCACCGTGACCTGCGCCCCGAGCTGGGCGAGGTACTGGACGAGGTTGTAGACGAAGCTGTCGTAGTTGTCGACGACGAGGACGCGCATGGCGCCGGCCTCCCCCGGAGTCTGCGGATCAGTTGATGAGCCCACCGGTCTCGCCCACGGTCAGGGTGATCTGCTGGTCGGTCGAGACCTCCCGGCCCGGCTGGACCGACTGCTCGATCACGCGGCCGTCGTCGGACTCGTTCGACACCCGCTCCTGCCGGACCTGCACGCGGCTGAACCCGAGATCCTCGAGGCGGTCGATCGCCTGCTCCTCGCGCAGGCCCACGACATCCGGCATCGTGGCCTCGTCGTCGTCGCCGGTGAGCAGTTCGACCTCGGTGCCCTCCGGCACGGTCTGGCCGGCGGCCGGATCCGTGCCGCGGACCCGGTCGGAGTCCTTCGAGTCGCTGGGGCGCTGCGGGTCCAGTCCGGCGTCGCGCAGGGCCTCCACCGCGTCGTCGAGCTCCTGGCCGGACACGTCGGGGATCCGCACGCCCGTCTGCTGGATGCCGATGATCACCGCGACCGAGTCGCCGCCCTGGGCCGTCTGCCCCGCCTTCGGCGTGGAGTCGATGACGTGGTTGACCAGGGACGGGTCGGAGGTCGGCTGCTGGGTCTGCGCGCCGAGCTCGAGCCCGGCCGCCTCCAGGGCGGCCTGGGCCTCCTGCAGGGTCATGCCCTCGAGCCGGGGCACGGTGACGTTCGCGGGCCCGCCGCCGACGATCAGCGAGACCACGTCCCGCTCGTTGAGGACCGTGCCGGCAGGCGGGTTCGTGTTGATCACGAGGTCCTTCTGCTCGACCGTCGACTCCTGGGTCTGCGTCTCACCGACGCGCAGCCCCGCGGCGATGATCTGGTTGCGGGCGTCGGTCTCGGACATGTTCGCGACCGCGGGCACCGACACCGTGCGCGGTGCGGGAGGACCGCTGAAGATCTGGTAGGCGACGAAACCCACGATCCCCAGCACCAGCACCGCGGCGATGGTCATCCCGATCGTCTTGGCCGTGCTGCGGCGCGGCGGTTCGTCGTCGTAGTAGTCGTCGTACTCCGCCGCCGGGGCCGCCGCTTGGCGGCCGCTGATCCGGCGGGTGGCGGCCGTGGGGCTCGCGGCGAGCATGGCGGTGCGCTCGTCGTCGCTCATCACCAGCGGCGCCATCGGGTTCTGCCCGTTGCGCACCCGCACCAGGTCGGCGCGCATCTCCGCCGCCGACTGGTACCTGTTGAGCGGGTTCTTCGACAGCGCCTTGAGCACCACGGCGTCGAGCGTCGACGGGATGCTCGGGTTGAGCTCCGACGGGCGCCGCGGTTCCTCCCGCACGTGCTGGTACGCCACGGCCACCGGCGTGTCGCCGGTGAAGGGCGGCTCGCCGGTGAGCAGCTCGAAGAGCACGCAGCCCGCGGCGTAGACGTCCGAGCGCGCGTCGACGGCCTCGCCGCGCGCCTGCTCGGGGGACAGGTACTGCGCGGTGCCGATGACCGCGGCGGTCTGCGTGACGTTCTGGCCCTCGCCGAGCGCGCGGGCGATGCCGAAGTCCATCACCTTGACCGCGCCGGCGTTGTTGATCATGATGTTCGCCGGCTTGACGTCGCGGTGGATGATGTTGTGGCGGTGGCTGAAGTCGAGGGCGGCGCAGACGTCGGCCATCACCTCGATGACCTGCCGCTGCGACAGCGGGCCCTGCGTCTTGACGATCTCGCGGAGCGTCTGCCCGTCGACGTACTCCATGACGATGTACGGCAACGGCCCGAACTCGCTCTGCACCTCGCCCGTGTCGTACACGGCGACGATGGCCGGGTGGTTGAGCGCCGCGGCGTTCTGCGCCTCGCGGCGGAAGCGCATCTGGAACTGCGGATCGCGCGCCAGGTCGGCCCGTAGCACCTTGACGGCCACGTCGCGGCCGAGCCGCGTATCGAGACCGCGATGCACCTCGGACATGCCGCCGTAACCGAGCACTTCGCCCAGTTCGTAGCGCTCGGACAACAGTCGGGGGGTGGTCATCGGTGCCGGTTCCTGGGTGTCATGGATGGTTCGGACATCATGCCGGGCCGCATCGCCCAGTGGGATGGCCTGGCGGCCACCGCAGCGCCAGGCCGTCGGTTGTACGGGTTCACCGGACGCTCCCCGTGACGATCACCAGGGAGAGCAGCCCGCCGGGTACCGCCGAACTGGTCGAGACGCCCTCCTGACCCGTCACCGTACCGGGTCCGGCACCCTGCGGTGCGGGATTGACCGCGCCGACGGGGGCGAGTCCCCCTTGGAACAACAATATCCCGACCGCGACGGCCGCGAGGGTGAGCAGCACGAACAGCACGAGCAGCAGGCTCCGCCCCGACGATTTCGGTTGCAGCCGGAACGATTGCGACGACGCGCGTTGCGCCGGCGGTGCCGCCGTGGGACGCCTGCTCGCCGGGGCCGGCTGGGGTCGCCGCGCCGGTCCCGGATCCGGTGGTGGGCGGCGTGCGGGCGCGGGCCGGGCCGCCTGCGGGGCCGGCGCGGGCCGCGGTTGCCGGGGCGGGGTCGGCCGCGCCGGGATCGGTGCCGGCAGCGGCGACGACGGCGGGACGGGGGCCGGGGCCGACGGCGGGGTCGGCTTCGGCGTGGGGGTGGCCGCGCGCGCCGGCTTCGACGGGGTCCGCGGCGGCGCGGCGGTGTCGGACAGCGAGCCGACCGGCGGCAGCGGCTCGCCCCGGCGCACGGCCGCGATGGCGAGCGCGAACTCCCTGCCGTTGGCGTAGCGCTTGGTCGGATCCTTGACCAGCGCGGCCTCGATGAGCTCGCGCGCCCCGGCGGGCACGCTCGGCGGCAGCGGTGGCGGCGCCTCCCTGACCTGCATCATCGCCACCGCGACCGCGCTGTCCGCGCGGAACGGGCGGTGGCCCGCCAGGCACTCGTAGCCGACGATGCCCAGCGAGTAGACGTCGCTCGCCGGGCCCGCCTCGGCCCCGCTCGCCTGCTCGGGGGCGATGTAGTGGGCGGTGCCCATCACCATGCCCGACCGGGTGACCGGCACGGCGTCGGCCGCCTTCGCGATGCCGAAGTCGGTGAGCTTCACGACGCCGTCGGAGCGCACGAGGATGTTGCCCGGCTTGACGTCGCGGTGGACGAACCCGCGCTCGTGCGCGGCCTGCAGCGCCCACGCGGCGTCCTCCATCAGCCGCAGCGTCTCGTCCGCGTCGAGCGGACCGCGGGCGATGATGGTCGACAGCGGCTCGCCGCGCACCAGCTCCATCACCAGGTACGCCGTGCGCCTGCCGTTCGGGCCCTCGTCCTCGCCGTAGTCGTGCACCGCCGCGATGCCCGGGTTGTCCAGCGAGGCGACGGTGCGCGCCTCGATGCGGAAGCGGTGCAGGAACTCCGGGTCGTCGCCCAGCTCCGGGCGCAGCACCTTGACCGCGACGCTGCGGCCCAGCCGGGTGTCGGAGGCTTCCCAGACCTCGCCCATGCCGCCGACGGCGATGCGGCGCTCGAGCAGGTAGCGGTCGTCGATCTTCTGACCCGCGGCGAGGACGGTCACCGGTCCCGCCCCAACGCTGCGCGGATCACGGCCCGCCCGATCGGCGCGGCGACCGTGCCGCCGGTGGCCGCGAGGTTGCTGCGGTCGCCGCCGGACTCCACCAGCACCGCGACCGCGACCTGCGGGTCGTCCGCCGGGGCGAACGCCACGTACCAGACGTGCGGCGCCACGGCCTGCGGGTTGGGCCCGTGCTCTGCGGTGCCGGTCTTCGCCGCGATCTGCACCCCCGTGATCTTGCCGCTCCCCGAGTAGCTGTTCTCGTTGTTGACCATCATCTCGGTCAGCGTGCGCGCCACGGACGGGGAGATCGCCTGCGAGATGCGGTCCGGGTTCGTGGTCTCGACCGGCTGGAGGTCCTGGCTCTGGATCTGGCTGATCAGGTACGGCTGCATCAGCACCCCGCCGTTGGCGATGGCCGCGACGACCATGGCGTTCTGCAGCGGGGTGAGCGCGACGTCGCGTTGCCCGATGCTCGACTGCTGGAGGGCCGCGACGTCCGGGATGGGCCCGAGCGTCGACGTCGCGACCGGCATCGGGACCCGCAGGTCGCTCGTGCCGATGCCGAACTTCTCGGCCTGCTCGCGGATCGCCTGCTCGCCGAGCTCGGCGGCCAGCTGGGCGAACGCGGTGTTGCACGAGCGCTGCAGCGCGTCGCGCAGGCTCGCGGTCTCGCCCGTGCCGCAGGCGTTGCCGTTGAAGTTCTGCATCTGGGTGTTCGTGCCCTGCAGCGTGATCGCCGGGGCAGCGGTGAGCTGGCTGTCGGGCGTGTAGCGGCCGCTCGACAGCGCGGCGGCGACGTCGATCAGCTTGAACGTCGAGCCGGGCGGGTAGGTCTCGGAGATCGCCCGGTTGGTCAGCACCGGCGGGTCGGCCTCGTTGAACTCCTGCCATGCCGCCATCCGCTCGTCGGCGTCGTGGCTGGCGAGCCGGTTCGGGTCGTACGACGGCGTGGACACCATCGCGAGGATCTCACCCGTCTGCGGCCGCAGCGCCACCACCGCCCCGGTGTAGCCGCGCTCGGTGAGCTGCTCGTAGGCGGCGCGCTGCACCGCAGGGTCCAGGGTGAGCACGACGTTGCCGCCGCTCGGGTCCCGCCCGGTGATCAGGTCGGAGAGCCTGCGCACGAACAGCCGGTCGTCACTGCCGTTGAGCACCGCGTCGGCGGCCCGCTCGATCCCGCTCGAGCTGTAGGTGATCGAGTAGAAGCCGGTGACCGGCGCGTACATCGGGCCGTTGGAGTACTGGCGCAGGTAGCGCAGGCGGTCGTCGGTCTCGATGCTGCTCGCGAGGATCTGGCCCTCCGCGCTGATCTGGCCGCGCTTGCGCGAGTACTCGGCCAGCAGCACCCGCTGGTTGCGCGGATCGCTGCGGTACTCGCCCGCCTGCACCACCTGAACGTAGGTGAGGTTGCCCATCAGCAGAAGGACCATCGCCATCACGGCGATGGCCACGCGGCGCACCGGGGTGTTCACGACGGCCGCTCCACCAGCTCGGTACCCGCCTCCGCGATCGGCGGCCGCGGCGCGGCCGGCCTGCGCGGCAGCGGGGCGCGTGCGGCGTTGGAGATGCGCAGCAGCAGCGCGACGAGCGCGTAGTTCGCGACGAGCGACGAGCCGCCGTAGGACAGGAACGGCAGCGTGAGGCCGGTGAGCGGGATCAGCTTCGACGCGCCGCCGATGACGATGAAGACCTGCAGCGCCAGCGTGAACGACAGCCCGGTGGCGAGCAGCTTGCCGAAGTTGTCCCGCACGGCGAGCGCGCTGCGCAGCCCGCGCGTGATCAGGATCAGGTAGATGATCAGGATCGCGGCCAGCCCGATGAGCCCGAGCTCCTCACCGAGCGAGGAGAGCATGAAGTCGCTCTCGGCGTACGGCACGAGGTCGGGCCGCCCGGCGCCGAGGCCGGTGCCGCCGACGCCGCCGGTGCCCAACCCGAACAGCGCCTGCGCGATCTGGAAGCCGGTGTTCTCGAAGTCGGCGAACGGGTCCAGCCACACCTGCACGCGAACCCGGACGTGCCCGAACAGCTGGTAGGCGATGACGCAGCCGCCGAGGAAGAACGACAGGCCGATGAGCAGCCACGACACCCGCTCGGTGGCCACGTACAGCAGCACCAGCACGATGCCGAAGAACAGCAGCGAGGTGCCGAGGTCGCGCTCGAGCACCAGGACGCCCACCGAGAGGCCCCAGGCCACGATCAGCGGGGCGAGGTCGCGCGCCCGCGGCAGCTCCATCCCGAGGAAGTGCTTGCCCGCGGTGCTGAACAGCTCGCGCTTCTGCACCAGGAAGGCCGCGAAGAACACGATCAGCAGGATCTTGGCGAACTCGCCGGGCTGGATGCCCACCCCGCCGATGCGGATCCACAGCTTCGCGCCGTTGACCTCCGAGATCGACGACGGCAGCAGGCCGGGCAGCGCGAGCAGCACCAGGCCGGCGAACCCGGCCGTGTAGCAGTAGCGCAGGACCGTGCGGTGGTCGCGGACGACCCACATCACGGCGACGAACAGGGCGAGCCCGATCGCCGTCCACGCGATCTGCCGCGAGACCAGCTCCACCGGGGCGTCGCGCCCGGCCGCCAGCGCCCGCTCCAGCCGGGCCAGGTCGAGCCGGTGGATCATCACCAGGCCGAGCCCGTTGAGCAGCGCGACGCACGGGAGGATCAACGGGTCGGCGTAGGGGGCGAACCGGCGCACCGCGAGGTGGGCGAGCGTGAACAGCGCGAGGTAGGCCAACCCCACCCACAGCAACGCCTGCGTGAGCTCCTGCTCCTGGTTGGCCTCCACCAGCGCGAGCGCGCTCGTGACCAGTACGGCGGCGAACGCGAGCAGCACCAGCTCGATGCCGCGCCCTGTCGGCAGCGGCGCCGGGCCTGACGGCGGCGCCCCCGTGCGGGGCTCGGGCACTCTCATCTAGCTCACCGACCGGCACGTCGTCCCGGGCTCGGGCACAGGCGTCGGCAGCGGGGTCGTGTCGACCGGCGGCTGCGCGTTCGGGTCCGGCTGCGCGTTGGGGTCGGCCTGCGCGTCGGGGTCGGCCTGTGCGTTGGGATCGACCGGCGCGTTGGGGTCCTGCACGTTCGGATCGACGCCCGGCTGCGCCGGGGGTTGCGCCGGCTCCACCGGCTGCACCGGCTGGGGTGGCGGGCACGGCTCGAGCCGCCGGTCGCGCAACCGGTCCAACAGCTGGCGGGCGCCGTCGAACCCGTCGTCGGTGAGGATGCCGTCGCGCACCTGGCTGCGCTCGCTCTCGGGAAGGTCGTTCAGCGCGATGTCGCTGCGCTCGGCCACCGAGTACAGCGGAAGGCCCAGGACGTCGCCGTTGACGCCCTGGAAGATCGCGACCTGCTCGCCGTCGGCGCCCACGAAGTACTGCTGCATCACCCACATGCGCGCGAGGAACCCGCCCGCGACGAGCACGGCGAGCACCGCCACCACGGCGAGCGCCAGCCGCAGCGGCCGCCTCCGCGGCGCCTCCGGCGCGGCCTGCACCGGCACGATCCGCTGCGGGGCCGTGCGGGTCAGCGTGGTGGCCGACGCGCGGGCCGCCGCCGAGTCGGGCGGGGGCCCGTCCTCGTAACCGTCGCCCGCCGCGCCGCCCACGATCGGGGCGTCCTCGCCGAAGTCGATGTCGACGACGTCGGCCACGATGCACGTGATGTTGTCCGGGCCGCCGCCCCGCAGGGCCAGCTCGATCATCCGGTCGGCGCACTCCCGCGGGTCCCGGTACGCCAGCAGCGTCTCCAGGAGCGTCTCGTCGCTCACCACGCCCGACAGCCCGTCGGAGCACAGCAGGTACCGGTCACCCGCCCGGGCCTCGCGGATCGTCAGCGACGGATCCACCTCCTGCCCGGTGATCGCCCGCAGCAGCAGCGACCGCTGCGGGTGCGTGAGCGCCTCCTCTTCGGTGATCCGGCCCTCGTCGATCAGCGACTGGACGAACGTGTCGTCCTTCGTGATCTGCGTGAGCACGCCGTCGCGCAGCTGGTAGGCGCGCGAGTCGCCGATGTGCACCAGCCCCAGCTTGTTGCCCGCGAACAGGATCGCGGTGAGCGTGGTGCCCATGCCCTCCAGGTCGGGGGCCTCCGCGACGTGCCGCGTGATCGCGGCGTTGCCCGCCACCGTGGCGTTGCGCAGCTGGCCGAGCAGGTCGTCGCCGGGGTCGTCCTCGTCGAGCGGGGCGAGCGCGGCTATCACCAGGGACGATGCCACCTCGCCCGCGGCGTGCCCGCCCATCCCGTCCGCCAGCGCCAGCAGCCGCGGGCCGGCGTACACGGCGTCCTGGTTGTTCTGCCGGACGAGCCCGCGGTCGCTGCGGGCGGAGTAGCGCAGGACCAGCGTCATCTCGGCGCTCCGACAGTACGTCCAGGGCAGAGCGGCCGGCGGAACATCGTGCGCCGGCTCATGATCGAAGCTCGATCACCGTCTTGCCGATGCGGATAGGGACACCGGGTGGTACCCGGGTGGGTCCGGTGACCTTAGCCCGGTCGAGGTAGGTGCCGTTCGTCGACCCGAGATCCTCGACGTACCAATCGGTACCCCGCTTCGCGATGCGGGCGTGGCGGGTCGAGGCGTAGTCGTCGTCGAGCACCAACGTGGAGTCGTCGGCCCGACCGATCAGGATCGGCCGGTCGTCCAACAACGAGATACGCGTACCCGCCAGCGCCCCTTGCGTCACGATCAGGTAGCTCGGGGTGCGGCCCCGGCGCACGCGACCCTTGTCCGCGCCGCCGGGGAGCAGGGCCCGCAGGCCGGAAGCGGCGTAGAGATCAGAGCGCACCACGCGGAGCGCGACCAGCACGAACAGCCACAGGAGGGCGAGGAACCCCGCCCTGGTCAGCTGCAGCACCAACTCCGGCACTGGCGGCGAACTCCGTTCTCTGGTTCTCCAGACGCGCCGGCTCGGCCGACCCGCTGTCCCCGGGCGGGGACCACCCCGCCCGGCTGCTCCCACCCCGGTCCGGCACGCCCGACTACTGCGTGCGGAAGACCAGGCTCGAGTGCCCGACCCGGATGACATCACCATCGCTCAGCTGCCAGGTCTGCACCGGGTTGCCGTTGACGGTCGTGCCGTTGGTCGAGCCGAGGTCGGTCAGCGTCGCGGTGTGACCATCCCAGCTGATCTCCAGGTGGCGCCGCGACACACCGGTGTCCGGCAGGCGGAACGACGAGTCCTGCCCGCGCCCGATGATGTGCGTGCCCTGGGTGAGGTCGTACGTGCGGCCCGACCCGTCGTCCAGCTGCAGCGTGGCCGTCAGCTGCTGCTGGTAGCCGCCGTAGCCGCCCTGCTGGCCGCCGTAGCCCTGGTCGTAACCGCCGTCGTAGCCCTGCTCGTACTGCTGCGGGTAGCCGCCCTGCTGGCCGTAGCCCTGGTCGTACCCGCCCGGGGCGTAGCCCTGCTGCTGGCCGCCGTAACCGCCCGGCTGGCCGTAGCCCTGCGGCTGGCCGCCGTAGCCCTGGTCGTAGCCGCCGCCCTGGGGGCCGCCGTAGCCGCCCGGCTGGCCGCCGTAGCCCTGGTCGTAGCCACCCGGCTGGCCGCCGTAGCCGCCGCCCTGCGGGCCGCCGTAGCCCCCGCCGGGCTGGCCGCCGTAACCCGGCTGGCCGCCGTAGCCCTGGTCGTAGCCGCCACCCTGGGGGCCGCCGTAGCCGCCCTGCGGGTAGCCGCCCTGTTGGCCGTAGCCCGGCTGGCCGGGCTCGCCCTGGTCGTAACCCCCCTGGCGCTGGTCGTACGCCGGCGGAGCGTACGTCTGCTGCTGCCCGTATCCGGGGGCGCCACGGTCGTATCCGTACTGCCCGTTCTCCTCGGGGTGGCCCGGTTGCTGGCTCATGGGTGCTTCTCCTGCGTCGCGTGCTCGGATGGCGTCCCGGCGGGAAGCGTCGGGGTCCACGGTCGAGCGGGTGCGGAACTGTCCCGTGTGCAGCGCATCGGAGCGCTCCAGGAAGACTACGACCTCGCCGTAGGTGTCCCATCCCTGGTCGGCGAGTTGCTCGGTGACAGAGCTGGACAGCGACTCGACGATCTCCGCCCTGTCACCCCCCATGCGAGCGAGATCAGCGGGGCTGAGCAGCACCGTGAACCGGTTGGGCGCGAGTACGCGCCCGCCCGCGAGCTGCTGGAGGTTGCCTTCGGCTTCCCTGAGCAACGCCTGCACGACTTCCTGGGGAACGACGCTGCCACCGAAGACCCGCGCGAAGGCATCGCCCACCAGTCCCTGGAGACGGCGTTCGAACCTGTCGACGCGGCCCAACCGATCTTCCTCCGTTCGCATCGGCGTGTTGCTGGCAGTACCGATCGTATCTGTGCTAGTCGGACATCGGCCGCCCCCCGACCAGGGGCCCGCCCGCAACCCCCTTCCACCCCCGTGCTAGCTTTCAACTGCCAGGGCGAGTGGCGGAATGGCAGACGCGCACGGTTCAGGTCCGTGTGTCCGGAAGGACGTGAGGGTTCAACTCCCTCCTCGCCCACCAGCGGGAGCTGTTCGCGCCTGGTGGCGCTTCCCGGTCGGTGAGCATCGGTGTTGTTCTGGGGGGCCCAGCCCCCCAGACCCCCAGCCGGGGGCTCGCCCCCGGACCCCGATTCCTGTGGGCGTGTTGGGTTCGTCGGGTCGCTTCGGGTTCTCCTCCTCCGCTCCTTCGGTGCGTGGCCTCTGATGGGCCCACCAGCGAGGGCTGTTCGCGCCTGGTGGCGCTTCCCGGTCGGTGAGCATCGGTGTTGTTCTGGGGGCGCCGTGGGTCGTGGGTCGCCTTGGCGAGCTATCTCGCTTCCGGCTCCTCGTCCGTCCTCTCGTTCGCGCCTCCAGCACGTGTGGTCCGCTCGGGCCCTTCGGCTTCGCCTCGGGGCGGTCGCGCTCATCCGATCATGGGTTGGGGGGTGGGTCCAGTCCACGACCGTGGGTAGCCGACGAGCGGTCGGGGGAACCTGGTGGGCAGCCGATCGGGTGCACCGGCCGGCGGCGCGGTGCCGCACCGCTTCCGCGGCCCTATATATAAGGAATGATCATCGCGCCCGGCGGGCCGCTCAGCGGCGGATCGCCGGGCGGTCGGGGTGGTCGGAGTACACCACCAGGTCCGCGTGCTTGTCCGGGGACCGTTCCTCCGCGTAGCGGGCGTAGGCGGGCAGCGTCCAGCGCTCCTCGGCGGGCAGGGTCCGCGCGAGCGCCGCCTCCGACATGCGCAGGTGCACCGCCAGGTCCAGCGGCAGGCCGCGGCCCAGCAGCAGGGCGCCCGCGAGCAGCACCACGCCGTCGTCGGGCAGCTGCGTGTAGGCGGCGCGGTGGGCGCGGTCGGCCGCCGCGTCCCACAGGCGCGGCAGCACCCGGCCCGAGCCGCCGGGGCCGGCCGGATCGAGCACCTCACGGCACAGACCGCCCACGTCGAGCCAGCGGTCGAGGAACTCGTCCGGGTTCTCCCGGCCGAACTCCAGCCGCAGCGACGCGGGCCGCAGGAAGTCGCCCGCGCTCACGACCACCGCGAAGCGGCCCCGGACGCGCAGCACGTCGGCCACCCGCTCGGCGAGCGTGAGCGGGCGCGTGGGCGGCGGGCCGTCGACCGCGAGGCGCACCCGGCCCGGGTGGGCGTCGACCAGCTCGGCCACCTCGTCGACGAGCCGGTCCGGGGTAACCGGTGTGATCTGCACGGGCTACTGGCTACTGCCGGTACCCCTCCACGACGTCGGCGGAGCGCTCCTGCGCGCCGTCCGGGTCGAGACCGGCGCGGCGGCGCGCGTCGCGCTGCCGCAGCAGGTCCCAGTAGCGGTCCAGCTGGACCGCCAGCTCGTGCAGCCGTTGCTGCTCCGCCTCCGAGAGCGCCTTGCCCACGTGGGCGCGCTCGAGCCGGTGCTCCTCCGCCACCAGCTCGCCGATCCGGCGGTGCAGTTCATCGTCGTCCATCCGGGTTCCCCGTCCGATCGGTGGGTGTCGTCGTCGCTTGTTCTACCCGACACTCGACCCCGTGGCACCGGACCGCGCCACCGGCACCTCCGTCACCCGCGCGTTGCGGGTGATCGAGGCGGTGGCCGCCGCGGGTGACGGGGTCACCGCCAAGATGATCGCCCGCCGCGTCGGCATCCCGCTGCCATCCGTCTACCGCGCCATCGGCACCCTCGTCGAGGAGGGCTACCTCGTCCGCCTGCAGGAAGTGCGCGGCTACGGGCTCGGCCACCGGGTGGCGCAGCTGCACCGCAGCCTCGCCGAGCAGATGCGCCCACCCCCGCTGGTCCGGGAGGTGCTGCACGACCTGCACGTCACCCTGGGCGGGGCGGCCTACCTCGCGCTGCTGCGCGACCTCGAGATCGTCGTGGCCCACGTCGACGACTGCGCCGAGCACCCGCGGCCGGCCCCGCTGCTGGTCGGGGAAACCCTGGCCGTGCACGCGACCGCCGCGGGCAAGGCCGTGCTCGCGGAGCTGCCGCGGGGCCAGCTCGCCGAGTTCACGGCCCGCTCGCCGCTCCTGCACTCCGTCGACGACGCCGAACTCGGCCGGATCCGCGCCGACGGCACCGCCGTCACCCCCGCCGAGCACCGGCCGGACACGGCCGGGGTCGCCGCGGCCGTCCACGGCTCGGACGGCACGGTCCGCGGTGCGCTCGGCGTGACCGTTCCCCGCTCAGAGCTGACCGCTCGTCGCAGCGAGCTGGCCAGGGTCGTGCGGGAGGCCGCGGCGTTCGTGGACCACGACGGTCAGCTGAGCAACCCGGCGAGCTCGTCGAGCGCGCGCAGCGCCTCGTCCGCGCCCGCGTCCGGCACCGCGTAGAGCACCCGGTCGATCCCCGCGGCCTCGTACCGCTCCACCGCCGCCCGGTCCGCCACCCCGCCGAACGCGACGACCGGGAGATGCCCCCGCCCGGCGTCCGCGGCGCGGCTGCGCAGCTCGGCGATCCGGCTGCCCAGCGCGTCCAGATCGGTGTTCGCGTCCACGCGGGGCATCCACCCGTCGCCGTGCGACAGCACCCGGTCCAGCACGGTCGGTCCCTCCCCGCCGATCAGCACCGGCGGGGTGCGCAGCGGCTTGGGCCACGACCAGATCGGGTCGAAGTCGACGAACTCGCCGTGGAACTCGGCCTCGTCGTGCGTCCAGATCTCCCGGATCGCGGCGAGGTGCTCGAGCATCCTCCTGGTCCGGGTGCGGGGGTCGACGCCGTGGTTGGCCATCTCCTCCCTGTTCCACCCGGGTCCGACGCCGAACTCGAACCGGCCGCCCGAGATGCGGTCGAGGCTCGCCGTGGTCTTGGCGAGGCCGATCGGGTGGTGCTGGAGGACCAGCGAGACGGCCGTGCCGAGCGCGATCCGCTCGGTCACCACCGCCATCGCGGCCAGCGCCACGAACGGGTCGTAGGTGTGCGAGTAGCGGCGGGGCAGCTCGGCGCCCCCCGACCACGGGGTCCGCCGGCTCGTCGGGATGTGCGTGTGCTCGGTGAGGTACACCCCGGCGAACCCGCGCTCCTCGGCCGCCCGCGCCAACGTGGGCCCGTCGATGCCGTAGTCGGTCAGGAAGGTGAACAGACCGTGATCCACGCGCCCAGCCTCGCACCTGGGCGTGGGGTGGCGCACGGCGTTAGGTTCCGGGCATGCAGCGACGCACCGAACCGCCGTTCCGCGCAGACCACGTCGGCAGCCTCCTTCGCCCGCCCGCGCTCCACGCCGCGAGGGAGCGGTTCGCCAAGGGGGAGCTCGACGCCGAGGGCCTGCGCGCCGTTGAGGACGAGGCCATCCGCGACGCGGTGGCGATGCAGGAGGAGATCGGGCTGCAGGCGGCCACCGACGGGGAGTTCCGACGCACCTCCTGGCACATGGACTTCATCTACCAGCTCGGCGGGATCGAGCGGACCGACGAGCAGATGCAGGTCGTCATGCGCAACCAGGAGGGGGAGAAGGCCTTCACGACCGCCGGGCTCGCCGTCCGGGGGAAGGTCCACCTCCGCGAGCCGATCTTCGCCGACGCCTTCCGCTTCCTCGCCTCGGCCACCACTTCCGCGGTGCCGAAGCTCACCATCCCGTCGCCGAGCATGGTCCACTACCGGGCGGGCACCTCGGCGATCGACCGCACCGTGTACCCGGACGTCGAGGAGTTCTGGAGCGACCTGTCCGCCGCCTACGCGGCGCAGATCCGCGCCATGGCCGACCTCGGCTGCCGGTACCTGCAGCTCGACGACACGAGCCTCGCCTACCTCAACGACCCCGCCCACCGGGCCCAGCTCGCGGCGAGGGGCGAGGACGCCGAGCACGCGCACATCCGCTACATCAAGACGATCAACGCCGCGCTCGCCGACCGGCCCGAGGGTATGCGGATCACCACGCACATGTGCCGGGGCAACTACCGCTCGGCGTGGGCGGCGGAGGGCGGCTACGACTTCGTGGCCGAGGCGCTGTTCAACGAGCTCGACGTCGACGGCTTCTTCTGCGAGTTCGACGACGAGCGCTCCGGCAGCTTCGCCCCGCTGCGGTTCGTGCCGCCCGGCAAGCAGGTGGTGCTCGGGCTCGTCACCACGAAGACCGGGCGGCTCGAGGACCCCGACGACCTCAAGCGCCGCATCGACGAGGCGTCCAAGTACGTGCCGCTCGACCAGCTGTGCCTGTCCCCGCAGTGCGGCTTCTCCTCCACGGTCGAGGGCAACGCCCTCACGATGGAGGAGCAGGTGGCCAAGCTGCGCCTGATCGTGGACGTGGCGCAGGACGTGTGGGGCTGAGGTGACCGAAGGGCCCGCGGGGTGGGGCGCCCCGCTCCACGCCCGGGTCCTCGACCTCGCCGGGGTCGGCGAAGGCACGACCGTGCTGGACCTGGGCTGCGGGCCGGGGACGTTCGCCGCGGCGGCGGTGGCGCGCGGGGCGCGGGTGGTCGGCATCGACGTCGACCGCTCCGCGGTGGCCGCGGCCGCCGCCGCGGTGCCCGGGGCCGAGTTCCGGACCGGGGACGCGCACGATCCGCCGCCCGGTCCGTTCGACCTGGTGGTGGCCGTGCAGCTGCTGCAGCACGTCGCGAACCCGCTCGCGGTGCTGCGTGCCGCGGCCCGGGTCGGCTCCGCGGTCGCCGTCACCACGTGGGGGCGGGAGGAGGACTGCGACATCCGGGCGTTCGGCGAGGCGCTCGCGCGCTGGCTCCCGCCCCGCAGGCCGCCGTCCGGGCCGCCCCCGCTGACCGACCCGGCCCGCCTCCGCAAGATCGTCGGGCTCGCCGGTCTCGCGGTGCGGGCCGAGGACGAGGTCGAGTGCCAGTTCTGCTACCCGGACGCGGACGCGCTGGTCGGCCCGGTGCTCGAGGCCGGGATCGGGCGGGGGGCCGCCGCCGTCGCCGGCCCGGACGCGGTCCGCGACGCGGTCCTCGCCCGCCTCGACGCCAACCGGACGCGGAACGGGGGTTACCTGCTCCGCAACCGGTTCCGGGTGGTGCTGGCCGAGCCCCGGTAGGGGACGGTCAGATGGCGTACCGCTTGCCCAGCAGGTCCCGGCAGGTGTGGCCGTTCGCCTCGATGCCGACCCGGGTGAGCCGGGCCCGCCGCAGGTGCAGCGGCACCTGCTCGGCGGCCACCGGCGCCCCGTCCGGGTGCAGCAGCAGCGGCGCGTCGGGCCCGTGCGGGAGCCCCACCTCCTCGCGGCGCTTCCGCAGCCGGTCGAGGTCCGGCGACGGCGGCACGTCGCCGAGCCGCATCGCGGCCAGCTCCTCGGGGGTGGCCCCGGCGTCCACCAGCGGGCGGGCAACCCGGTCCTGCCCGGCGAGCGCGGCCTTGTGCAGGAACACCACCCGCAGCTCGTCCAGCTCCGACTGCGCCTCGCCGGGGAACGCCGCGACGAACCCGGCCCGTGCGGCGACCCCCTCGTTGATGGTGGCGGCGGCGAAGTGGTCCTCGAGCGCGATGTCGACTCGCTCCACCCCCGGCACCGCCGCCACGGCGTCGTGCGCGTCGGCCACCATCAGCCACGCGAAGTTGGGCGCGCAGAAGAAGGTGGGCAGGCGCAGCCGCACCGAGGCCACGCCGTCGTCGGACACGGTGCACGAGGCCACGAACTCGAGATCCGTGATCGGCTCGTCGATCTCGGGGTCGCGCACCGTGCCCAACGCCGCCCACACCGCCTCGGCGAGCGCGGTGGTCGGCGCGGTCACGACGAGCCGGCCGCCGCGGCCTCGGTCACCAGCTGCTCACCCGGCGTGTCCTGCTCGTCGGCCGAGGTCGGCAGCCGGCACTCCGGCGGCACCGGGATGTCGTAGAGCTTCGCCGCGTTGAGCCCGAGGATCTTCTTCTTCCCGGCCGTGGTCAGCCGGGGGTAGTCGGCGAATGCGTCGTCGTCGGGCATCTGCCAGTCGACGAAGCCCTCGACCTGCCACTTCGGCTCCCAGATGCCGTAGTCGCTGCCGAAGGTCATTCTGTCCTCGCCGACCCAGAACAACAGCTCGCCCATCACCTTCGCGAAGAACTTCGGGCGGGCGTGCATCAGGCCGCCGATCACCACCGACAGGCCCGCGTAGACGTTGGGCTCCTGCACGGCCATGAAGCAGAAGTCCTCGA
>NZ_DATGOP010000036.1:0-89404 GCF_035305885.1 Pseudonocardia sp. | reverse complement strand
CCAGGTCCCGATCGTGCTGCTCGACATGTGGGAGCACGCGTTCTACCTGCAGTACCGCAACGTCAAGCCCGACTACGTCAAGGCCTGGTGGAACGTCGTCAACTGGGCCGACGCCGCCGAGCGCTTCGCCACGGCCCGCGGGGCCTGACCGATGACCGCGACGGCGGTCCCGGCGGGCCTGCTCGCGGGCGCGTTCCGGGAGGCCTTTCGCCATCACCCCACCGGCGTCGCCGTGGTCACCGCCCGCGACGGCGCCGGTGCGCCGGTGGGGCTCACCGCGTCGTCGGTGGCGTCGGTGTCGCTGGACCCGCCCGCGCTCGTCGTCTCGTTCTCGCACCGAGCGAGCGCCACCACGGCGCTGCTCGCGGCCGATTCGTTCCTCGTCCACCTGCTGGAGGCGCGCAACGTCGAGCTGGCGCGGCGCTTCGCCACCTCGGGGGCGGACCGGTTCGGGCCCGATACGCACTGGACGCGGCTCGCCACCGGCGAGCCGTGGCTGCCGGACGCGCCGACCGCGCTGCGCTGCCGCCCGCTCGCGCGCGTCCCCGTGGGCGACGCGACCGTGGTGACCGCCGAGGTGGTCGGGGTGCGCTCGTCCGGGCGCGAGGGGCGGCCGCTGGTCCACCACGACCGCGACTTCCACGCGCTCGGGCCCGCCCTGCCGGCCCACTCCTGACCCACCCCGGGACGCGGATCCCGCGTCGGGGCGGCGCGAACGGCCCGAACGGAGGACCATCGGGGGTGGAGCACTCGACGGAGGTGGCCGTGCCGCAGGACCGACCCGGACCGAACCCGGGCCCCGGGAACCCCGGGCCCGACTTCGGGCCCCTCAACTTCGGGCCGCTCGACGACCTCTTCGAGCGGCTCATCGGCAACCTCGAGACCACGCTCGGCGACACCCTGGGCGGCACGGGCCCCCGGCGCCCGCCCACCGGCGGCCGCACCCCGAAGCTCGACCGGTTCGGCCGCGACCTCACCGCCGAGGCCGCCCGGGGCGCGCTGGACCCGGTGATCGGCCGGGACGCCGAGATCGACCAGGTCCTCGAGGTGCTGGCCCGGCGCACGAAGAACAACCCGGTGCTGGTCGGCGACCCGGGCGTCGGCAAGACCGCGATCGCGGAGGGCGTGGCCCAGCGGGTGGCCGACGGTGCGGTGCCCGAGTCGCTGCGCGGCGTCCGCGTGGTGGCGCTCGACCTCGGCGGCATGGTGGCGGGCACCCGCTACCGCGGCGACTTCGAGCAGCGGCTCACCGGCGTCATCGACGAGGTGGTGGCGGCCGAGCGGTCGATCGTGCTGTTCCTCGACGAGCTGCACTCGGTGATCGGGGCCGGGTCGGCCGAGGGCGCACCGATGGACGCGGCCACCCTGCTCAAGCCCGCCCTCGCCCGCGGCGACCTGCGGCTGATCGGGGCCACCACGCTCACCGAGTACCGCCGCCACATCGAGAAGGACTCCGCGCTGGAACGCCGCTTCGAGCCGGTGCTGGTCGCGGAGCCGTCCGTGGAGGCCACGGTCGCGATCCTGCGCGGCCTGCGCCCGCGCTACGAGCAGCACCACGGCGTGCGGATCCGCGACGACGCCCTCGTGGCCGCCGCGGAGATGTCCGACCGGTACGTGCCCGACCGGTTCCTGCCGGACAAGGCGATCGACCTGCTGGACCGGGCGAGCGCCCGCGCCCGGATCCGGGCCGGGGAGCCCGCGGCCCCCGCCGACCGCGCCGGCGAGGAGGAGCTGGAGCAGCTGCGCCGGGCGCGCGAGGTGGCCGTCGACGCCGAGGACTTCGAGCGCGCGCACCTGCTCACCCGCGAGATCGAGGCGGCCGAGGCGGCGCTGGGCGCCCGCACGGCCCGCGGCGCGCGCCCGGACGGCGGGGCGGTGGAGATCGGGGCCGACGACGTGGCCCGCGTCGTCTCCGACAGCACCGGCATCCCCATCGCCCAGCTCACCGGCGCCGAGCGGCGCAAGCTGCTCGACCTGGAGAAGCTGCTGCACCGGCGCGTCGTCGGCCAGGACGAGGCCGTCGAGACGGTGGCCGACGCGGTCCGCGCGGGGCGGGCGGGCCTCGCCCACCCGGACCGGCCGGTCGGGTCGTTCCTGTTCCTCGGCCCCACCGGCGTCGGCAAGACCGAGCTGGCGCGGGCGCTCGCCGAGGCCCTCTTCGGCAGCGACGACGCGCTCCTGCGGTTCGACATGAGCGAGTTCTCCGACCGCAGCAGCGCGTTCCGGCTCGTCGGCGCCCCGCCCGGGCACGTCGGCTACGACGACGCCGGTCAGCTCACCGAGGCGGTGCGCCGCACCCGCTACGCGGTGCTGCTGCTCGACGAGATCGAGAAGGCGCACGCCGAGGTCGTCAACACGCTGCTGCAGGTGCTCGACGCGGGGCGGCTCACCGACTCCCACGGCCGGGTCGTCGACTTCACCCACACCGTCGTGATCATGACGAGCAACCTCGGCGCCGACCGCATCCTCGCGGCCGCCGGGCGGCCGGTGGAGGAGGTGCGCGAGGGCGTCCTCGCCGTGGCACGGCTGGCCTTCCGACCGGAGTTCCTCAACCGGATCGACGACATCGTCGTCTTCTCCGCCCTGGGCCGCGACGAGCTGCGGCGCATCACCGAGCTGCTGCTCGCGGGCACGGTCGAGCGGCTGCGCAAGCAGGGCATCGAGCTGGAGGCCACCCCGGCCGCGGTCGACTGGCTCGCCGAGCGCGGCCACCAGCCCGAGCTGGGCGCCCGGCCGCTGCGCCGCACCATCGCGCGCGAGGTGGACCGGGTGCTCTCCCGAATGATCATCGCCGGGGACGTGCGGCCCGGTGCGCGCGTGGTCGTCGACGCGCGCGACGGGGCACTGGAACTGCGACCGCAGGCACGCTGAGCGCGCTCAGGCCGTGGCGGCGTCGAAGCCGTCGCGGGCCCGGGTGTCGGCGTGGTGCACCCGGTGCACCACCGCCACCGGGGCGCGGACGCGGCCCAGCACGGCCCGGCTCACCGACCCGCGCAGCGCCCCGAGGACCAGCCCCCGACCCCGGGTGCCGACGACGACCAGGGCCGCGCCGCGAGATTCCTCGGCGATGGCGCGAGCCGGGTCGGCGCGCACGAGCCGCGTGACGACCGGGACGGCGGGGTAGCGCGCGTGCCAGGACTCCACGGCGCGGTCGAGGCGCCTGCGCGCCGCGGCCTCGGCCACCGTGGACGGGGCGCACACCGCCTCCAGGTCCGCGGGCGGATCCGCGACCCAGGCGTGCACGGCGACGAGCGGGACACCGCGTTGGCGGGCGGCCTCGAAGGCGAACCCGACCTCGGGGGTCTCCGCGCTGCGGCCGTCGACACCGACGACGACCCGCGGCGGCGCCCCGCCGTCCGGGACCGCGCCGTCCGGGACCGCGCCGTCCGGGACCGCGCCGTCCGCGCCGTCCGGGTCCGCGCCGTCCGGGGGCCGGACGACGACCACCGGGCAGGGTGCGCGCGCGGCCACCCGGGCCGACACCGACCGGCCCAGCAGCGCCCGCAGGCCGACCAGGCCGCGGCTGCCGGTGACGAGCAGTCGTGCCCGGCTCGCCTCGGCGAGCAGGACCTGCACCGCGGACCCGTACGCCAGGTGCGCCGCCACGTCGAGGTCGGACGCCACGAAGCGGGCCCGCGCGACGTGGGCGCGCAGCACGTCCTCGGCGACGGCCCTGGCCCCGACGAGGCCGTCCAGCGGGGAGGCGACGCCGTAGGGGTCCGCGGGGAGCGGCGGGTGGAACGCGTGCACGACCCGCAGCGAGCAGCCGCGGGCCGCGGCCTCGGCCGCGGCCCAGTCGACGGCGGCGTCCGCGGTGCCGGCGTCGTCGACCCCCACGACGACGACCGCCGCTCCCGGGTACATCACCGCACCGCCCCTCGCACGAGCGGCTCGGGCGCCGCGGCGAGGTCGGCGGGCTCGGCCGGCGTGGACCGTTCCAGGAAGCGCAGCAGCTCCACCGGGAAGGGCAGCACGAGCGTCGAGTTCTTCTCGGCGGCGACCTCGACCACCGTCTGCAGCAGCCGCAGCTGCAGCGCGGCCGGGTGCGCGGCCATCACCTCGGCGGCCTCGGCCAGCTGCTGCGACGCCTGCAGCTCCCCCTCCGCGGTGATCACCCGGGACCGACGCTCCCGCTCGGCCTCGGCCTGCCGCGACATCGACCGCTTCATCGACTCCGGCAGGACCACGTCCTTGATCTCCACCCGGTCGATGTGGACGCCCCACCCGAGGGCCGGGCTGTCGATCATCAGCTCGAGGCCCTGGTTGAGCCGTTCCCGGTTGGACAGCAGGTCGTCCAGCTCGCTCTTGCCGATGATCGACCGCAGCGACGCCTGCGCCACCTGCAGGATCGCCGAGCCGTAGTCCTGCACGTCGACGGCCACCCGCACCGGGTCGACGACCCGGTAGTAGACGACCGCGTCGACCCGGACGGTCACGTTGTCGCGGGTGATCCCGTCCTGCGGGGGCACCGGCAGCGTGACGATCTGCATGCTGACCTTCTGCATCCGGTCGGCGATCGGCGCGATGAACGCGAGCCCCGGACCGCGGGTCTGCGGCAGGACCCGGCCGAACCGGAAGACGACTCCCCGCTCGTACTGGTTGACGATCCGGACGCTCGACCCGAGCAGTACCAGTGCCGCGGCCACCACCGCGACCACGACGAGGACGCTGATCATCTCGGCCTCCGCTCCACCGCGATCGGTTTTGTATCGTAGCACGATACATCGTGAGGCGATACAGTTCAGCAGCGTCGGAGCGGGCTCCGCGCCCGGGTGGTGTCATGGGTCCGTGGCGGAGGACGAGCTCGACGCCCGGCTGCAGCGGATCGGGCAGCACCCCTTCCGCGCGAAGTTCCGGCTGCGCGGCCGGGACCGCGCGGTGGTCGACCTGCGCGGCATCGCCACCGTCCGCACGCACGCCGAGGAGCTGATCGCGCGCAGGCTCGCCCCGGCCGAGCCGCGCAACGACGGGCGTCAGACGCCCTACCGGGGGCATCCCGTGTTCGTCGCGCAGCACGCCACGGCGACGTGCTGCCGCAGCTGCCTGCAGCGCTGGCACGGCATCCCCGCCGGGCGCCCGCTGGACGAGGCCGAGCGGGGTTACGTGGTGGAGGCGATCATCCGCTGGATCAGCGGGCAGTACGCCCCCGGCCGGCCGCCCCCGTAACCGAGCCCGGCCACGTCGCGGGTGTTCGCCCGGGTCAGCGCGACTGCAGCGCGTCCAGCGCGACGGCCATGGCCGCGGCCACCCGGAAGTCGACGCGCGGGTCGGGCACGTCGATGACGTAGCGGTCCCGGATCGCCTTCTTGCGCTCGCTGGACATCACCGGCTGCCCGGTGGCCTTGTCGACGAAGTCGAAGTGGAACACGAACGGCACCCAGATGTCACCGAGGTACGGGATGAAGTCCCACACCCGGCGCAGGATCGCGATGACCGGCCTGCGCTCCCTGCCGACCGCCTCGTAGCCCGGGCCCGCCAGCGTCCAGGTCGAGCGCAGCAGGCTCGCGCCGAACTCCTTGCGGAAGTAGCCGATCGCGTTGCCGTGCTCGTCGAACACGTCGTGCTCTGCGTGCACGTCCAGCCGCTGGCGGGCCTTGAACGAGAACACCGCCCGGGAGCGGGACTCGTCGGCGTAGAAGACGACCTCCTCGCGCAACTTCATGCGCTTCTGCTGCGCGAACGCGAGCAGCGGCCCCTCGCTGCCGTCGGGTGCGGCGCCGCGGATCTCGTAGCGGTTGACCATCAGCGTGATCCGCTGGCGGACGAAGAACCGCGGGACGTGCATCGGAGCGGTCATGATCGCGAGTCTGTCAGGCGGGTCCCGCCTGCCGCACGCCGCACACCCCCGCGGGGGCGGCCGGGTCAGGGGCGGGGCGGGACCAGCCGCCGGTGCACCGCGTGCAGGGCCAGCACCACCAGCGCGGGCAGCACCAGCACCACGCCGGGCAGCAGCACCGCGAGCAGGGCCGCGACCCCGGTCACCGCCAGCGCCGCGAGTCCCGAGGCGGGGGCGCGCAGCAGGTCCGTCCAGGCCGCGGCGAGCGCGGTGCGCCACCCGCCACCGGCCAGCCGCGGCACGGCCAGCAGCACCACCGCGACGAGGCAGGCGACGGCCACGCCGAACACCGCGAGCACCGCACCGCCACCGGGCACGACCCCGGCGCGCAACCAGTCCACCTGCTGCACCACCACGAGGACCGCGAGCACGCCCGCCGCGCTCACCGGCACCCCGGGCAGCAACCGCCGCGCGAACTCGGTTCCGATCTCGCGGTAGGACGGCAGCTCGTCGTGGTCGACCCAGTGCCCGACGGCGCTCGACAGCGTGGCGACCACCGCCCCGACCGTGACCACCGGCAGGCTCGCCGGCACCGCGACGATGCCGAGCAGCGCGAGCTCGGCGACGCGGCGCAGCTGCTCCTTCCAGCCACCCGCGGCCTGCACCGGCGCTCGCGCGGTCATCCCTTGATCCCGCTGGTGTTGATGCCGTCGACGATGAGCCGCTGGAACACCAGGAAGAACAGGAACACCGGCACCAGCGACAGCACCGACATCGCGAACATCGGCGCGATGGCGTTCTGCCCGCTCGAGTCGAGGAACAACCGCAGCCCGATCGGCACCGTGTAGGCGTCGAGGTCGTTCAGGTAGACGAGCTGGGTGAAGAAGTCGTTCCAGGTCCAGATGAACGAGAACACCGCCGTGGTGACGAGCGCGGGCTTGGTGAGCGGCAGCACCACGAAGAGGAACCGCCGGTAGGGCCCGCAGCCGTCGATCTCGGCGGCCTCGTCGAGGCTGCGCGGGATCCCCCGCATGAACTGCACCATGAGGAACACGAAGAACGCCTCGGTGGCGAGGAACTTCGGCACGATCAGCGGCAGCGGGGTGTTGATCCACTCCAGGCTGTTGAACAGCACGTACTGCGGCACGATCAGCACGTGGTGCGGCAGCAGCAGCGTGCCGATCATGATCGCGAACCAGAAGCCGCGCAGGGGGAACTTCAGCCGCGCGAACGCGAACGCCGCCAGCGAGCAGGCCACGACGTTGCCGATGACCACTCCGGCCGCGACCACCGCGCTGTTGAGGAAGAACGTGCCGAACGTGACGCCCGGGATCCCGATCCAGCCCTCGGCGTAGTTCTGCGGGCTGAACCGGCGCGGCAGCACGTTGACGTTGTTGAGGATCTCGTCGGGCGCCTTGAACGACGTCCCGATCATGTAGACGATCGGGTACAGCGCCACCAGCAGGAGAGCGATCAGCACGACGTGCGCGGTGGCGCCCTCGTACCAGCGGCGGTTGTTCCCGACCGGACCGGGCGCGGCGGCCGCGGTAGCGACCGGGGCGACGGTGGTGGTGGCCATCAGCGGTCCCCCTCGTCGGCGTAGTGGACCCAGAGCGAGCCGCTGCGGAAGACGATCGCCGTGATGATGCCCAGCGCCACGAGGAACACCCAGGCCATCGCCGAGGCGTAGCCCATCTGGAAGTCGCCGAACCCGCGCAGGTACAGGTACACGGTGTAGAGCAGCGTGGAGTCGGCCGGCCCACCGGTGCCGCCGCTGATCACGAACGCCGCCGTGAAGCCCTGGAACCCGGCGATCGTCTCCAGCACCACGTTGAAGAACAGCACCGGTGACAACAGCGGCAGGGTGACGTGCCAGAACTGCTTGAACCGGCCGGCCCCGTCGAGCGCGGCGGCCTCGAACATCTCGGCCGGGATCTGCTTGAGCCCGGCCAGGAAGATCACCATCGGGGCGCCGAACTGCCAGGCGGCGAGGACCACCAGCGTGCCGAGGGCGAACGACGGGTCGTTGATCCAGGCGCGGGTCGGGATGCCGAAGACGGCCAAAACCTCGTTGATCGCGCCCTGGCCGCCGAACAGCGTCTGCCAGACGATCGCGATGGCGACGCTGCCGCCCAGCAGCGACGGGACGTAGTACAGCGAGCGGTACAGCCCGACGCCGCGCCGGTTGCGGTAGAGCAGCAGCGCGACGCCGAGGGCCACGGCGAGCTTCAGCGGCACCGAGGTGACCGCGAACAGGACGGTGGCGACCACGGCGTTCCAGAACTGCGGATCGCCGGTGAACATCCGCTCGTAGTTCTCCAGCCCCACCCACTCCGGGTCCTGCAGCAGGTCGTAGTCGGTGAAGCTGAGGTAGAGCGAGTAGAGCATCGGCAGCAGCGTGATGCCGAACAGGCCGAGCAACCACGGGCTCAGGAACACGTAGCCCGCGACCGCCTCCTTCCGGCGCCCCGGCCGGCCGCGGGATGCCGTCTGCGTCGTGCCCGCGGCCGGCGCCGGGCGTACCGCCGTGTCCGCCATCGAGACCGCTCCTGTCAGCTCGCCGCGCGCTCGAGCTCGCCGGTGACCTGGGCGACGAACTCCTCGGCCGCCTCGGCCGGCGTCTGGCGGCCGAACCCGACGTTCTCGGCCGCTGCGGTGAGCAGCCGGGTGACCTGCGAATCGCCCTGGGCGGGCACCGGCGGGGTGGGGCCGGCCTGCGCGGTCACCCGCTCGTCGAAGGCGAGCACGTACTGCAGCTGCTCGTCGAACTGCGGGGCGATCTGGTCGCGGACCTGCTTGTTGGGCGGCAGGCCGCGCTCGGTGCCGAGGATCGCGCCGGCCTCGGGGTCGCTCACGAAGAAGTTGATCACGTCGACCGCCGTGGCGATGTTCTCCCCGCGGGCGTAGGCGGTGAAGAACTGCGACGGCCGCGCGTACGCGCCGGACTGGTCCCCGGGCAGCGGCACGAGCACGAGCTCGTGGTCGGTGCCCTTCGCGATCTCGGTCAGCTGGTTGTCGTAGCTGAACGTCCCGGCGGTCTGCTGGGTGATCACGGTGTTCTTGGAGATGTCACCGCCGTTGGCGGGCTGGGCGACCTCGGCGGGCGACGCGGCGCCGCTGTCGCGGAACGTCGCCCACATCTCGAACCAGGCCGTGGCGTCCTCGACGGTGAAGCCCGGCTTCTGCCCGTCGTAGAGCTCCTTGCCGCGCTGGCGCAGCCAGAACTCGAACGCCCCCATCGTGGCGCTCTCGTCGCGGAAGGCCCACGGCTGCGAGCCGGTGGCCTGGTTGACCCGCGCGGCCCACTCGCCGAACTCCTCCCACGAGGCCCACCCGGTCTCCGGCGGGAGCAGGCCGAGCGGCTCGACGACGGTCTTGTCCACGACGAACGAGCCGGTGTTGGCCGCGAGCGGGATGGCGTAGAGCTTGCCGTCGACCTTGCCGGTCTCCAGCAGCTTCGGGTCGATCCCGTCGAGCTGCAGGGTGCTGCCCACCCACGGGTCCAGCTCGGCGATCAGGCCCTTGTTGGCGTACTCGCGCAGGACGCGGTTGTCGATCTGGATGATGTCGGCGGCGTTGCGGCCCGCCGCCGACGTGTTGACCTTGTCGTAGTAGCCGGAGTAGCCCTGCCACTGCGTGGTGAAGGTGACGTTCGGGTGCTTCTGCGTGTAGAGGTCGAGCACCTTCTGCGTGATCTCGGCGCGCGCGGGGCCACCCCACCAGGTGACCTCCAGCTGCACCGGCTGTTCGCGCTCGGGCGGACCGCCCGCTTCCTGGTCACTCGCCCGTGATCCCCCACCGCACGCGGCGGTGGCGAGGACGGCGAGCACGGCGGTGCCCGCGGCGAGCGAGCGCACGGTCCGACTCAGCCCGAGGATGGCCATGGGAGCTCCTTCGATCACACTGGCCCGGTTCGGCCACCCGCTGTGGCGGCGAGCACAGGGCCTGGCTCGTTGCGCAATTAGTTCAGAGCGGGGCCCGCGACGTCAACAACGTCTTGCGGTTTTTTTCAGCCGTTTGCATCATGGGTCCGCCGACGCCCTCGGCGCGGTGTCCAACAACGCCGTGAGCTGCCTGCTCAGTCGAACCGCCAGCCTGCAACCCTTTGCAGTAGGCCCCAGCACCGGGAGTGTGCATGTCCCTCAGCGCCGCGAGCTCGCCGCGCCCCCGCTATGCGATCGTCGGCCTCGGCGGGCGCGCCCAGATGTTCGTCGACGCGCTCACCGGCGCCCACGCCGACACGGCGCAGCTCGTCGCCTTCTGCGACACCAACCAGACCCGGATGGACGTGCACAACCGCACCGTCGTCGGGCGCGGCCTGCCCGCCGTCCCGACGTACCAGGCCGCGGACTTCGGCCGGATGCTCGACGCCGAGCGGGTCGACACGGTGATCGTCACCTCGATCGACCGCACCCACGACGAGTACATCGTCGCCGCCCTGCGGGCCGGCCGGGACGTGATCACCGAGAAGCCGATGACCACCGACGCCGACAAGTGCAGGCGGATCCTCGACGCGCAGGCCGAGACCGGCGGCAAGGTCACGGTCACGTTCAACTACCGCTACAACCCGCTGCACGCGCGCGTGCGTGAGGTGATCGCCTCGGGCGCGATCGGTGAGATCGGCTCCGTGCACTTCGAGTGGCTGCTCGACACCCGCCACGGCGCGGACTACTTCCGCCGCTGGCACCGCGACAAGGCCAACTCCGGCGGGCTCATGGTGCACAAGGCCACCCACCACTTCGACCTGGTCAACTGGTGGATCGCCTCCTCCCCCGACGTCGTCTACGGCCTCGGGCGGCTGTTCTTCTACGGCGAGGAGAACGGGCGCAGGCGCGGGCTCGCGCGGCCCTACGCGCGGGCGCACGGCTCGCCCGCGGCCGCCGACGACCCGTTCGCCCTGCACCTGGCGAGCAGCGAGACGATGACGGCGCTCTACCTCGACGCCGAGCACGAGGACGGCTACCACCGCGACCAGAACGTCTTCGGCCCCGGCATCACGATCGAGGACGACATGGCCGTGGCCGTGCGCTACCGCAGCGGCGCCACGATGACCTACCACCTCACGGCCTACTCGCCGTGGGAGGGCTACCGGGTCGCCTTCAACGGCAGCGGGGGGCGCCTCGAGCTCGACGTCATGGAGAACTCGTTCGTCGACCCCGACACCGCGGGCACGGTGCAGGGCGAGGCGCTGCACGGCAGGCCGGGCACCGAGCTGCGGCCCGAGCCCGACCACGGCGCCCGGCTCACCCTGCGCAGGCACTGGGAGAAGCCCGAGGACCTCGACCTGCCCGACACCAGCGGCGGCCACGGCGGCGGCGATGAGCGGATGCTCGCCGACATCTTCGGCGGGAAGGATGTGGACGACCCGCTCGGCCGGGCCTCCACCCACCGCGACGGCGCGCTGTCGCTGCTGACCGGGCTCGCCGCCAACCGCTCGTTCGAGACCGGCCTGCCGGTCCGGGCCGACGACATCCTGGAGCTCTGACATGGCTGCTCGACCGCTGGTGCTCGACGACGACCGGGTGCTGCCCACCGAACCCGCGGTGCGCGCGATCGCCCGCGAGATCTTCGCCGCCGTCCGCGACCTGCCCCTGATCAGCATGCACGGCCACGTCGAGGCGTCCGTGCTCGCCGACGACGAGCCGTTCCCCGACCCGGCGCAGCTGCTCGTCGTTCCCGACCACTACGTCACCCGCATGTTCGTCTCCCAGGGCATGCGGCTGGAGGACCTCGGCGTCCCCCGCCGCGACGGCGGGCCCGTCGAGACCGACGGCCGGACGATCTGGCGCCGCTTCTGCGCCGGCTGGCACCTGTTCCGCGGCACGCCGTCGCGGTTCTGGCTGGAGCAGGAGCTGCACGACGTCTTCGGCGTCGACGTGCACCCCTCCGAGGAGACGGCCGACGCGATCTACGACCAGATCGCCGACTGCATCGCGCGCCCGGAGTTCCGCCCGCGGGCCCTGTTCGACCGGTTCAAGCTGGAGATCCTCGCCACGACCGACGCGCCGTCGTCCACGCTCGACGCGCACGCCGCCATCGCCGCGTCCGACTGGGACGGCCGGGTCGTGCCCACGTTCCGCCCGGACGCGCTGGTGCACATCGACCGGCCCACGTGGAAGCGCGACGTCGAGGAGCTCGGCGAGGTCGCGGGCGTCGCCGTCGACACCTACGCCGGCTACATCGCCGCCCTCGAGCAGCGGCGGGAGCACTTCCGCAAGCACGGGGCGCTCGCCACCGACCACGGCCACACGAGCGCCGACACCACGCCGCTCGACCGCGCCGACGCCGAGCGGATCTACGCCGCCGCGCTCGCCGGGTCGGTCGAGCCGGCCGCCGCCGAGGCGTTCGCCGCGCACATGCTGTTCGAGATGGCGCGGATGAGCCGCGACGACGGCCTCGTCATGCAGATCCACCCGGGTGTGGCACGCAACCACCACGCGGGCGTCCACGACGCCTTCGGGCCGGACAAGGGCTTCGACATCCCGCTGCCGGTCGACTTCACCCGCGGCCTGCAGCCGATGCTCAACGCGTTCGGCACCGACCCCGGCTTCCGGTGCGTGATCTTCACCATCGACGAGACCACCTACTCCCGCGAGCTCGCCCCGCTGGCGGGCGTCTACCCGTCGGTGCGGCTCGGCGTGCCGTGGTGGTTCCTCGACAGCCCGCACGCCATGCGGCGCTTCCGCGAGGCCGTCACCGAGACCGCGGGCTTCTACAACACCGCTGGCTTCGTCGACGACACGCGGGCGTTCGCCTCGATCCCGGCGCGGCACGACCTCGCCCGCCGGATCGACAGCGGCTACCTCGCCCAGCTCGTGGCGAACGGCCAGCTCGCGCTGGACGAGGCGATCGAGACGGCGATCGACCTCTCCACCACGATCCCCCGCGCGGCCTACGCCCCCCGCTCCTGACCGGCGACGTCACCAACCGGGGGTGTGCTTCACACAGCGCCGGCGCTGTGTGAGGTGGACCTGCGGTGTGTGAGGTGGGCGGGTTCTTCCCGTTCGGGCCCGCGGGCGGCCTGCCCCCGCCGGTGCCGGTCGAGGAGGAGCTGCGCGAGGACGCCCTGCGCGACGAGGGTCTGCGCGTCGTGCGCTGGACCGGGAAGGACCTCGACGACGTCGGCCCACCGCGCAACGCCTCCGCGAAACCCGACTTCACACACCCGGGATGTGTGCAGGGCCGGCAGGGGGCGTATCACCGGCGGCGGGTGGACCGTCCTGATCCCAGGCGGCCGGACCCCGGCCGCGGCGGGGAGGCAACCATGTCCACGGCTCAGCGCGTCACCGTCCTCGGCGCCGGGTTGACCGGCTTGTTCACCGCGCTGCTCCTGGCGCGCGACGGGCACAGGGTCACGGTGCTCGAACGCGACCCGGCCGAGCCGCCGGAGCCGGGTGCGGCGTGGGAGGCCTGGCAGCGGCGCGGGTGCGGCCAGTTCCGGCTGCCGCACCACATGCTGCCGCGGTTCCGCCACCTGCTCGAGGCCGAGCTGCCCGACGTGGCCGAGGGCCTCCTCGCCGCCGGGGCGCTGCGCTACAACGTGCTGGCCGAGCTGCCCGCCGCGGTCAGCGGCGGGTGCAGCGCCACCGACGACCGGTTCACGACGCTCACCGCGCGCCGTGCGGTGCTGGAGGCCGTGGTGGCCCGGGCGGCGGCAGGCCAGGAGGGCGTGGCGGTCCGGCGCGGCAGCGCGGTGCGCGCGCTGCTGACCGAGCCGTCGCGGACAGGGGTCCCCCACGTCACGGGGGTGGCGAGCGCCGACGGGCTCGAGCTGCGCGGCGACCTCGTCGTCGACGCGACCGGGCGGGGTTCGCCGTTGCCCGCGCTGCTCGCCGAGGCAGGCGCGCCCGCCCCCGCCGAGGAGCAGGACGAGGGCGGCTACGTCTACTACTGCCGCCACTTCGCCGGCCCCGGGCCGAAGCCGCCGCTGCGCGGTCCCCTGCAGCAGTGGTACGACTCGGTGACCATCCTGACGCTGCCCGCCGACAACGGCACCTGGTCGGTCGTCGTCGTCGCGAGCTCCCACGACAGGCAGCTGCGGGCGCTGCGCGAGCCGGAGCGGTGGACGGCCGCGGTGCGCTCCTACCCGCTCGTCGCGCCCTGGACCGAGGCGGGGCCGATCACCGGCGTGGACGCGTTCGGCGGTCCCGGGGACCGCCTGCGCCGCCTCGTGGTGGACGGCAGCCCGGTCGTCACCGGGCTGCTCGCGATCGGGGACGCGGCGGCCTACAGCAACCCGTCGCTGGGGCGCGGGGCGTCCATCGGGCTGCTGCACGCGGTGGCGCTGCGGGAGCTGCTCCGCGCGACCGACGGCGCCGACCCGCACGAGGTGGCCACGCGGTGGGCGGAGGACACCGCGACGGCCGTCGAGCCCTGGTTCTGGTCGACCGTCGCCACGTCCCGGTCCCGGCGCGCCGAGATCGAGGCCGACCGGACCGGCACCCCCGCCGCCCCCGACGACCGCTGGGCGATCGCGAAGGCGATGGCGGCCGGGACGGCGAAGGACCCGGACGTGCTGCGGATGCAGCTGGAGATCGCGGGCATGCTCGCGCTGCCCACCGAGGTGCTCGCGCGGGAGGGCGCGGTCGAGCGGGTGCTGGCCGCGGGCGGCGGCGCCCCGCGCTACCCCCTGCCCGGCCCGGACCGCGCCGGCCTGCTCGCGGCGGCGGGCGTCGCTTAACGCCCGCCGGGGCGGCGGCGAGTCCCCGGGCACCACGGGCGTCGACGAGGGGTGGGGGCGGCGTGTCGGAGTTCGGGATCGATCTGGGTACGGCCAACACCGTCGTCTACGACGCCGTGCAGGAGGTCGTGTACAACGAGCCGTCCGTGCTGCTGCGGCGCCGCCGCGGCGGGCGGGGTGGGGGCATCGTCGCGGTCGGGGCGGAGGCCGCCGAGCTCCTGGGGCGGGTGCCCGCGGGCCTGCAGGCCATGCGGCCGCTGCAGGACGGGGTGGTGACCGATCTCGAGGTCGCCCGGTCCTACCTGCGGGCCGTGGCCCGCCGGGCGGTGTCGAGCCCCTGGAAGCGCATGCACGGCCGGGTGGCGATCGGGGTGCCCTCCGGCGCCACGGCGCTGGAGCGCCGCGCGCTGCTCGCGGCTGCGGACGAGGCCGGGATGCACCGGGCCGCGGCGATCGACGAGCCGATCGCGGGGGCGCTGGCGTGCGGCATCGACCCGATGGACCGCCGCGCGCACATGGTCGTCGACGTCGGCGGCGGCACGGCCGAGGCCGTGGCGTTCTGCTACGGCGGGGTGCTCACCTCGCGGTCCTGCCGGGTCGCGGGCGACGAGATGACGATCGCGGTCTTCCGGCACCTGCGCCGCGAGCACCAGCTGGTGGTGGGCGAGCGGACCGCCGAGGAGATCAAGATCCGGATCGGCGCCGAGACCGAGCCCAGCCTGCCGGTACCGGGCCTGGACGCCGGGTCGGGGCACGCGCGGCTCGCGACGATCCCGGTCGAGGAGATCGCCCAAGTGCTCCGGCCGATCACCGACGAGATCATCCAGACGCTCGCGGCCGCCCTGCACGACCTGCCGCCGGACGCCGCGGGTGACATCCTGGCCGAGGGCGTGATCGCCTTCGGCGGCGCGGCGCTGACCCGGGAGTTCCACCCGCGGCTGGAGAAGGCCTTCGGCTTCCCCGTGAAGATGGCCGAGAACCCGCTCACCTGCGTGGCCGAGGGCGCCGCGCTCGCCCTGTCCGCCCCGGGCGTGATCGAGGCCTACGGCTGGCGGTGATCACCCCATCGGGGGCGTCGCGAGCAGCTCCGCCCCGTGGTCGGCGTAGTGCTGCAGCGCGTCGGCCACCACGCCCTTGACGTTGTTGCCGCCCGTGCCCGGGCCCTGCACGACGGCGGTGACCACGACGGCGGGGTCGTCGGCCGGGGCGACCGCGGAGAGCCAGTTGTCGTAGGCGTCCGGGGGCAGGCTGCCGTCCTGGGCGGTGCCCGTCTTCGCCGCGACCGGGACCGTCACGCCCGACAGCCGGGCCGCGGTCCCGTGCGTGACGGCGCCGCGCATGCCGGCGCGCACCGGCCCGAGCCGGTCGGCGAACGGCAGCGGCTCCGGCGCCGGGGCGGGCAGCGCCGTGTACCCGCCCGTGTCGGTGCCGACGGCGAGCCCCAGCCGCGGGGTGACGAGCGCACCGGTGGCGATGGCCGCACTCCACCGGGCGTTCTGCAACGGGGTGGTCAACAGGTACCCCTGCCCGATGCCGAGGATCACCGTCGACCCGCCGTACCAGCCGCGCCCGGACGCCTCGACGCTCTCCGGTGTGCCGAGGTAGCCGGGGGACTCGCCGGGCAGGTCGATCCCCGTCGGCGCGCCCACCCCGAGCGCCCGCGCGGCCTCGATCAGCCGATCGGGGCCGAGGGTGTGGGCGAGCTGGTAGAAGTAGACGTCGTTCGACCAGGCGATCGACTCGGCGAGGTTCATCGGCCCCATGACCCGCCAGTTGTCGAACGTGTGCCCGCCGAGCGTGAAGCTGCCGCCGGTCGGGATCACCCGCTCCGGCGGGATGATCGGGTTGAGAACGCCCGCCGTGGCCACGACCAGCTTGAACGTGGAGCCCGGCGGCAGCGCGACCTGCGACACGCCCTCCAGCATCGGGTGGCCGGGCGCGGTGGCCGCGGCCTGCAGCGCGGCCGTGTCGACGGGCGGACCGTAGATGTTGTTGTCGTAGGACGGGAGGCTCGCCATCGCGAGGACCTGCCCGTTGCGCGCGTCCAGCGCCACCGCGGCGGCCACGGCGGAGCGCCGGGGCTGGGCGCGCAGCGCCGCCTGGAGGGTGTCGGTGAGCCGTCGCTGCAGGCCGACGTCGAGCGACGTCCGCAGCGACGCGCCCGGCACCGGCTCCACCCGCTTGCCCATCGCCACCGGCACGCCCTTCGGGTCGACGTAGACGCATTGGCCGCCGTTCACCCCGCGCAGGACGGCGTCGTACTGCAGCTCGAGGCCCGCGCGGCCGACGAACTCGCCCGACGGCAGGTCCGGCCAGCGCTGCTCCTCCTGCGGGGTCGCGATGCCGACGAACCCCATCACCGGGGCGAGCAGGGGGCCCGTCGGGTAGGTGCGCCGGGGCGCGGGCACGACCAGCACGCCGGGGAGCCCCGCGGCCGTGACGGCGTCGGCGGCGGGCCGGGGCAGCTCGGCGACCACCAGCGACAGGGTGGTCGGGTCCGCGCCGTCGAGGGCGGCGCGTACGGCTTCGGCGGGCTGCCCGACGAGCTCCGCGAGCCGCTCGACTGCGCCCGGCTCGGAGCGGGTGATCGCCGGGACGGCCACGACCCGGTAGGCGCCCTCCCCCGTGGCCGTCGCGTCGAGCGCGAGCGGGGTGCCGTGCCGGTCGGTGATCGCCCCGCGCTCGGCGGGGATGCGGATGCAGCGCGTCATCTGCTCCTCGCCGGCCGCGGCGAGCGCCTCCCCGCGGGTGGTCTGCAACTGGAACGCGAACTGCCCGAACAGGACGAGCACGGCGGTGAGCCCCAGCGCGATCGCCCGGACGAGCCGGGGCCGCCGCGACCGCCACCGCGACAGCAGGAGCAGCCGCGTCCGCGCCCCGTCGCGGCGGACGCCGAGGGCGACCCCGAGCGCGGCGAGGTGCACCAGTAGCGCGGTGCCCCCGTAGCTGACCAGCGGGAACGGCACGCCGGCCAGCGGGAGCAGGCCGAGGTTGCCCCCGACCGACACGACGACCTCCACGCCGATCAGCACCGCGAGCCCGCCCGCGACCAGCACCCCGCCCGACGGCCGCGGCGCGCGGCTGGCCAGCGCGAGCCGCCAGACCAGCACGGCGGCCGCCGCGATCGCGGCGGCGCCCGCGACCAGCCCGAACTGCTCGACCAGGCTGGCGAGGGCGAGGTCGGTCTCCTTCTCCGGCAGGTACTGGGCGAGCAGGCCGGTCAGCGGGTCCTCGGCGCGCCCGAAGAGCGAGCCCCACCCCATCGCGATGTGCGCCTGCAGCACGGCCCACCCGGCGCCGGTCGGCGACTCGTGGGCGCCGACGAGAAAGCTGCCCAGCCGCTCGATCTGGTACGGGCGCAACAGGGTGACGGCGAGCGGCGCCGCGATGGCCGCCGCGGCGAACACGGGGAGCAGGAAGCGCGCCGGCACGCGGCCGATGAGCAGCATCCCGCCGGTGAGGGCGAGCAGGAGCAGCGTGGTGGACAGGTCCGGCTGCAGCGCCGTGAACGCGAGCGGGACGGCGGCGAGCGCGACCGCGGCCGCGAACCGCTGCCACGCGGGCCGGCCCGAGCCGAGGACCGCGGCCAGCACGAGCAGCAGCCCGAGCTTGACCAGCTCCGACGGCTGGAAGGTGATGCCGCCGATCGTGATCCAGCGCGTCGCGCCGTTGACCGTCACCCCGGCCACGTGGACGGCGGCGAGCAGGAGCACGGCGACGACGTAGGTGATCCACCCCAGCACCACGAGCAGCCGCTCGCGGAACCGCCACAGCGCGACCAACAGCACGACGCCCGCCGCCGCGATCGTCCCCTGCCGCGTGGCCTGCTCGATCCCGTCGACGGCGAGGAGGTTGGCCAGGCCGAGGCCGACGAGCACGAGCGCGGCGAGCACCGCGACGAGGTCGAACGCGACGCCCCGGCGGTCCGGCGGGCGCAGCGGCGGCCGGCCGCCCGGCTCGTCCGGCGCGGGGTGCTCGCCCTGCTCCACGATGAGCATCGCCCCGTTCCCCCCTCGGGTGATCAGGCCGGGCACGCACCGTCCTCGGGCACGGGCACGGCGGCGCTGGTGGCGGTGAACGGCTGGTCGGTGACGGCGGTGACGGCGAGCGCGGACGCCTCCGGCAGCGACACGGTGACCACCGCGTCGAGCCGGTCGCCGTACGGCGGCACGGTGGCGGCGGAGCCCGGCGCGGCGGTGAGCACGCGGGTGCAGCGGTCGAGGACGCGCAGGCTGAAGGCGAGCTCGTACGGCTGCGCCTGCGGCCGCACCCGCACCTGCACGCGGAGGGCGCATTCCGCGCCGGGGGCGCACGGCGCCACCGGCCGCAGGTCGACCGCGTCGACGGTGCCCCCGCTCGGCGGGGAGGCCGTGGGGAGCGGGGGCAGCGCCGTCGACGGGGACGCCGCGGTGGCCCCGGCCCGGCCCGCCTGGAGCACCGCCGTGACGTCGCGGGCGATGTCGTCGCGCAGGAAGGTGATCTCGGCGGCGACCACCACGACGAGCACCATCACCGACAGTGCCCACTTCCAGCTGCGGGCCGCGACGGCCCTGGCCGGCGTCCGCCGCGGGCGGCGCGGCGGCCGCCTCCGCGGGGCGGCGGACCGCGGCGCGGCGGACGGGGCGGGTGCGGGAGCGCCCACGATCACCGCGACCGCCCGGCCGAGCTCGGCCCGGGCCCGCCGCCCGCCCGGCGCGTCGGCCTCCCGCAGGACGGCGGCGACGATCGCGAGCCGCCCGTCGGGCGACCGGGCCTCGGCGGCGGCGCGGTCGAGCGCGGGCACCGGGCCGTCGGTCGCCGCGGCGAGCCGGTCGAGGAGGGCCCCGACCTGCGCGAGGTGGCTGCCGTGGCCCGGCGGGCCGTCGAGCAGGCGCACCGCGCCGTCCCGGCCGACCCGGACGGCCGCGAGCCGCGGCGGCGCGGCGACCGGGCGAGCCTCGACGGCGGCCACCAGGTCGGCGCCCAGCGCGACGGCCTGGGGCGGCGTGAGGCGGGCGACGGCGAGCAGCCGGGTCAGGCCGACGCCGTCGGCGGGCGGGCCCGCCGGCGGCGTCGGCCGGGCGCGGGCAGCGCGCCGCGTCCGGACGTGCACCTTGTGCAGCAGCGGTGCGCGCCGCTGCGCCCTCGACCGCGTCATGGCCGCCCCCTCGCCCCGTGCAATTGCACCACTGGAACGGGGCGTTGGGCAGGACGAATTCGGCGGCACCCGATCGGCACGCACGGCGTTCGACCAGGTGGCGGCGGGTGCGCGCGGGCGGCGCCTGCGCCGCTCGGTCGCCGGTCAGATCCGGGTGGCCGCGGCGACGCCGCCCTTCGTGAGGGCCTCGAGGGAGTCGGTGACCAGCTCGCGGAACGTGCCGTTCCCGGGCAGCTCCGCGCCGAACACCTCCTCGAGCGTGAGCAGCGCGTCGACGGCCTCGCGTGCGGTGGCCGCGCCGGCGGTGAGCCGGCGCAGCCGGTCGGCGAGGGGGTCGTCGACGGGCAGCGGGGAGCCGTCCTCGGCCTGCGCGGTCCAGACGTAGCGCATCCAGGCGGCCACGCCGAGGCAGGCGTAGCGGGGCTCCGCGCCCGCGGCGAGCCGGTCGGCGATCGTGCCGAGCAGCCGCTGCGGGAGCTTCTGGGTGCCGTCCATGGCGATCTGGACGGTGCGGTGGCGCAGCGCGGGGTTGTGGAAGCGCTCGATGAGCTCGGCCTGGTAGGCCGCCACGTCGAACCCGTCGGGGACGGTGAGGGTGGGCTCGACGTCGTCGGCCATGAGGTGCGCCACGACGCCCGCGATGCCGGGGTCGGCCATGGCGTCGGCGACGTGCGCGTACCCGGCGAGCGCGCCGAGGTAGGCGAGGGTGGAGTGGCTGCCGTTGAGCAGCCGTAGCTTCATCGCCTCGTACGGCGCCACGTCCGCGGTGAGCACCACCCCGGCGCGCTCCCACGCCGGGCGGCCGGCGGCGAACCGGTCCTCGACCACCCACTGGCGGAACGGCTCGGTGACGACGGTGCCGTGGTCGGTGAACCCGAGCAGCCGGGCGGCCTCGGCGCGGTCGGCGTCGGTGGTGGCCGGGACGATCCGGTCGACCATGGACGAGGGGAACGACACCGACTCAGCGATCCACGCGGCGAGCGCGTCGCCGTCCGCGAGCGCGGCGCAGAAGTCCAGCACGAGCCCGCGCAGCACCGCGCCGTTGGACGGCAGGTTGTCGCAGGACAGCAGCGTGATCGGGCCGGCGTCGGCGGCCCGACGGGCCTGCAGGCCGCGCACCAGCTGCCCCACGACCGTGCGCGGCGGGGCGCCACCTGCGATGTCGGCGGCCACGTCGGGGTCGCTGCGGCGGAGCCTGCCGGTGGCGGGGTCGTGGCGGTAGCCCTTCTCGGTGACCGTGAGCGTCACGAGGCGGGTGGTGGGCGCGGCGAGCAGCGACTGCAGCCGCTCCCCCTCCTCCGCGGCGAACAGCAGGTCGCGCACCGCCCCGGTCACGCGCAGGGAGGTCTCCTCGCCGCGCACGAGCACCGAGTAGAGCCCGTCCTGGGGCCGGAGCTGGTCGATCACCCCGCGGCTGCGCTGGGTGACCCCGCAGATCCCCCAGCCGCCGCCCGCGGCGGCGACGGCCTCCTCGGTGAAGACGGCCTGGTGGGCGCGGTGGAAGGCGCCGATGCCCAGGTGCACGACGCCGACCCGCAGCGCGCGGGGGTCGACGAGCGGGCGCACCTGCTCGGGCAGGTGGGGCAGCGCCGCGAGGCCGAGCCGGGCCATCACCGGCCCGCCTGCGCGTGGGCCGAGCCGGGCTCCGGCCGCGGCGGTGCCGTGGTGGACCGCACGATGAGCTGCGTGGGCAGCCAGCGGCGGGCGGGCTCGGGGGAGTCCCGGGCCTCGAGCCCGTCGAGCAGCAGGTCGACGGCGGCACGGCCGGCCGCCTCCATCGGCATCCGCACGGTGGTGAGCGGCACCGTGGTCATCGACGACATCTCGATGTCGTCGTAGCCGACCACGCTGATGTCCTCGGGCACCGCCACCCCGCGGGCGGCGAGCCGGTTGAGCACGCCCACGGCCATCAGGTCGTTGAAGGCGAGGATGGCCGTGACCCCCCGGGCCAGGGCGAGGTCGGCGGCCTGCACACCGCCCTGGAACGTGGGCGGGAACGGCCCCAGCTCGACGGTCTCGACGTCGCAGGCCGGGGCCGCGGCGCGCAGCCCGCGCAGCCGCTCCTCCCCCGCCCACGACGCCGCGGGCCCGGCGAGGTGGGCGATGCGCCGGTGGCCGAGCGCGGCGAGGTGCTCGAGCGCCTGGCGGGCCCCGTCCGCGGACTCCATGAGCACCGCGGGCAGGCCCGCCTCGTCGCGGTTGACGAGCACGATCGGCGTGGTGCCGACCAGCCGCTCGAGCTGGGCCGGCTCCATCCGCGGCGAGCAGAGCACCACGCCGTCGACCTGCTTGGCCATCGCGCCGACGACCTCGGCCTCGATCCGCGGGTCCTCGGCGGCGTCGGCGAGGAACACGACGTGCCGCACCTCACGGGCGCGGGCCGTGCACCCCTTGAGCATCGCCGAGAAGAACGGGTTGGCCACGTCCGGCACGACCACGCCGATGTTGCCGGTCTTGCCGGTGACCAGCCCGCGCGCGGCCCGGTTCGGCTGGTAGCCGAGCTCCTCGGCCACCTGCAGGACCTTGCGGCGGGTGGCGGCGTTCACCATCTCGGGCATGGTGAACGCCCTGGACACGGTGGACACCGATACCTCGGCGCCCTTCGCGACCTCGTGGATCGTGACCGCCATGCTGCTCCTGTCCGCCGGCTGACATCAGCCTGCAAACCATTGCAGCAACTGTCAAGGACGCAAGCGCTTACGTCACCTCAGCGGCTATCGGCGAACAGCTCGGCCCCCGACGGCGACCCGTTGGACCGCTGCGCGGGCTCCGGGTCGGCGGGCCCCGGTGCGGGCCGCGCCGACTGCTCGGACCGGCGCTCGAACTGCCGGGCCGGCGGGAGCGGCGGGTTGCCGATGATGATGTCGGCCGCCTTCTCGGCGATCATCATCGTGGGCGCGAGGGTGTTGGCGTTGATGAGCGACGGCATCACCGACGCGTCGACCACGCGCAGGCCCTCGAGGCCGTGCACCCGCATCGTGTCCGGGTCCACCACCGCGAGCTCGCCCCGGCCCATCGCCGCGGTGCACGCCGGGTGGTAGCCCACGCGGCCGGTGCGCCGCACCCAGGCCATGATCTCGTCGTCGGTGCGCACGTGCGGCCCGGGGAGGGTCTCGCCGCCGTCGAGGTTGCGGAACGCCGGCTGCCCGAGCAGGTGGCGGGCCTTCTTGATGGCGTCGATCCACCGCGGCCGGTCCATCGGGTCCGACAGGAAGTTGCAGACGATCTTCGGGTGGACCGCCGGGATCGGCGAGGTGATCTTGACCGACCCGCGCGACTCGGACCGCATCACGCCGACGTGCATCTGGTAGCCGTGCGCGGTGACCTCGACCGACTCGTCGGCGCTGTTCATGGCGAGCGGCGCGAGCAGGAACATCAGGTCCGGCTCGTCGCCCTCGGCGTACTCGCTGCGGACGAACCCGCCCGCCTGCATCGGGTTGCGGGTGCCCGGGCCCTTGCCGAACAGCAGCGCGTCGAGCACGACGCCGGGCCACTTCTTCTTGTCGCGGATCTCCGACATGGAGACCGGCTGGATGCACCGGTGCTGGACGTGCACGGCGAGGTGCTCCTGCAGCTGCTCGCCCACGCCGGGCAGGTGGTGCACGACCGGGATGCCGAGCCCGCGCAGGTGGTCGGCGTCGCCCACGCCGGACAGCTGCAGGATCTGCGGCGTGGCGATCGCGCCCGCCGAGAGGATCGTCTCGCTCGCGTGCACGTCGTGCGTCTGGCCCTCGCGGTCGCGGTAGCGCACGCCCACCGCGCGGGTGCCGTCGAAGAGGACCTTGCTCACCAGCGCGTGGGTGCGGACCTCGAGGTTCGGCCGGTCCTCCACCGGGTGCAGGTACGCGGCGGCCGCCGAGGCGCGCTTGCCACCCCGGACCGCCTGGTCCAGCGGGGAGAAGCCCTCCTGCGCGTTGTCGTTGATGTCGGGCACGACCTTGTAGCCGGCCTGCTGGGCCGCCTCGAAGAACGCGTCGAAGATCGGGCCCTCGGCCGGGCCGCGCTGCAGCGTCTGCGGGCCGTTGCGGCCGCGGCCGGTGCCGCGCGGCTCGCCCACGCAGCCCTCCAGCCGCCGGAAGTACGGCTCGCAGTGGGCGTAGTCCCACAGCGGCGAGCCGGTCTCCGCGGCCCACCGGTCGTAACTCGCCTGGTGGCCGCGCTCGTAGAGCATCCCGTTGATGCTGCTGGAGCCGCCGAGGACCTTGCCGCGGGGGTGGGGCAGCCGCCTGCCGTCCAGGTTCGGCTCCGGGTCGGACTCGTAGCGCCAGTCGAAGGTCCGGTGGCCGACCGGGAAGCCCATCGCGAGCGGGAGCTGGATCCGAAGGTCCCACCAGTGGTCGGCGCCACCGGCCTCGAGCAGCAGCACCCGCACCGCCGGGTTGGCGGACAGGCGGTTGGCCAGGATGCACCCGGCCGGACCGCCACCCACGATCACGACGTCGTAGTCGGCACTCGACACGTTGTCCCTCACTCTTCCCCCTCGGCCGGCGCGCGACACCGGCCACCGTCGCCTTGACTCCCCCTGCGCCGGAAGCTTCGGCGCTGCGCGCATCCGGCTATCGAGCGGGCCGTGACCGACGTTAGCCGGATCGGGTGACGCGCGGGTGCGCAGGGGCCTCTTCAGCGTACGGCGTACCAGCCGGCGCCCGTCGTTCTCCCGCGCGGTGCAGAATCTGAACGTGCTGTTCACCGAATCGTCACCCGGCGGGCAGGCCGCACCTGCGAGGCGGCGGTGACGGAGCTCGAGGTCACCCGGTTGCTGCAGAACCCGCTCGGACAGCCCGCGCCGGAGGGCGAGCGGGGCGACATCGTGCGCGTGAGCGACGGCACGCGCACGCTCTACCTCACGCCACGCGAGTACGAGGAGGCCACCGAGCAGCAGCTGCGCTACCGGCTGGCCGCCGAGGGCCGCGCGCGCCCGAGCGCGTGACGATCAGGTGACGATCGGTCAGCTGCCGCCCTCGTGCGCCGAGTCGTAGCCGAGGTCGCCGTGCAGGTCGGGGGCGAACGACGGCGCAGCGGTCGCCCCGACGGCGGTGCGCGGCGCCGAGCGCGGCCGCGGGATGTCGTTCAGGGCGGAGTGGACCTCGTGCGCGAGGTCGTACCCGTAGTCCCCGGAGTACTCCTGATCGGCCGACACCACGCCTCCCCTCCTCGGGCCGCCCCACGGCCCGAAACGCTGACGCTGCGCGACCACGTGCATCCGGTCGGTGCCGACGATCATCGCTCGCGCGGGTGTCGTCCGCAAGACGTCGGAACGCTCGGCCACCCGGCCGGAGGAGATCCGGCCGGCATCCGGCGCCACCCACCGTCCTGTGATCGATCTCTCGGCCGCTTCGCCCCGCGCGGGCCCGGTGCGAGACTCGCGCCCGTGCGCATCGCCGTCTGCACCGTGAGCCTCCCGGAGTGGACGCCCGAGGAGGCGGTCGCCGAAGTTGCGGCGCTCGGGTTCGACGGCATCGAGTGGCGGGTGGCCGACGACCCCGCCACGGACGACCCGCCCGACTTCTGGCGCGGCAACCGCTGCACGCTGCAGGCGTCGAGCCTCGCCCGGGACGCGCCCCGGATCCGGGAGCTCACCCGCGACGCGGGCCTCGAGGTGCCCGCGATCGGCCCGTACGCCCGCTGCGACGACCTCGACGCCGTCGAGCGGCTCATGCGCGGGGCGGCCGCGCTGGGGGCGCCGCGGATGCGCGTGCAGGTCGGCGCGCCCGGGCCGGAGGGCTACCGCGAGACGTTCGCCCGCAGGCGCGACGAGTTCCGCGCCGTGGCCGACCTGGCGCTGCAGCACGGCGTGCAGGCGCTGCTGGAGCTGCACCACCAGACGATCATCGCCAGCGCGTCGGCCGCGGCGCGCTTCCTCGACGGGATCGACCCGCGCGCCGTCGGCGTGATCCACGACGTGGGCAACATGCTGCGCGAGGGCTACGAGTTCGACCCCTGGAGCCTGGAGATCCTCGGCGAGCACCTCGCCCACGTCCACGTCAAGAACACGCAGCTCGTGCCGGCGCCGGACTCCTCCCCGCCGTGGACCTGGGAGTGGGCGCCCCTGCGGACGGGCGCCGCGCCGCTGCAGCGCCTCTTCGACGCCCTCGCCGGCGTCGGCTACACGGGCTGGGTGTCGCTGGAGGACTTCTCCACCGCGGTCCCCCTCCGGGAGCGGCTCGCCGACGATCTCGCCTACGTCCGACAGCTCACCGCACAGGGTGCCCCCGTCCGGGTGAAGTAGCGCCCGCACCCTGGCCGAACGGGCAGGACAGGTGCACCGTCGCAACGCGACACGCCCACCAGCGAGTCGCCGTCGAGAGGGAGCACCTGGATGAGCCAGCGCACGACCGCGCTCGCCCCGCCCGCCGCCCCGCACCGCCCCGCCGAGGCCCTCGTCGTGATGGCGGACGAGCCCGACGTCCCGGGCTGGGTGGCGCGCGCCTGCCGCCGATCGGGCCGCCCCGTGCGCATCGAGCCCGCACCCGGCAGCCCCGAGGACCGCCTGCTCACGATCGCCGCGCTCGCCGGGCGCAGCGTGCTGGTGATGCGCCCACCGGGCGCGGGCCGGGCGGGCACCGGCCGGGTGGTCGCCGCGGTCCGCGACCTGCCCGCGGACGCGGGCGTCCTGGACGAGGCCGCCGTCGCCGCCGCCGCGCTCGACACCGTGATCGAGCCCGTGCACTGCGTCCCGCTCTCCTTCGGCGAGCGCAGCGTCGGGCTCACCGACGCGCTCGCCCGCGGCCACCAGGTGCTCGACGAGGCGGTCGCGCACCTGTCCGCGGCGGCGCCGGGGCGCACCGTCGTCCCCCGGCTGCTGCGGGTGCACCCGCACGAGCTCGTGGGCGAGGGGCTCGACGCCGACCTGCTCGTGCTCGGCGGCCCGCGCCACCGCATCCCGGCCCGCGTCGGGCTCGTCGGGTGCAGCGCCGTGCAGCACGCACCCTGCCCGGTGCTGCTCGCCGCCCGCCCGGCCTGAGCCCGCGCGGTCAGGCCGGTTCCCCGCCCCCGATCCGGCGGGACCGCACCGCGCGGTAGGTGCGCTCCAGCGCGGTCATCGTCCGGTCGTAGGAGCGCTGCGCCACGGCCACGAACAGGCAGTCGATCACCGCGAGCTGGGCGATCCGGCTCGCCATCGCCCCGGAGCGGAACGTGGTCTCCCGCGCGGCGGTCGCGAGCACCAGGTCGGCCTGCTCGGTGATCGGCGACGGCACGAAGTTGGTGATCGCGATCGTGCGGGCGCCCGACCCGCGCGCGACCCGCAGCGCGTCGACGGTGTCGACCGTGGACCCGGTGTGCGAGATCCCGATCGCGGCGCACCCGTCGTCCAGCAGGGCGGCCGAGGTGAGGGCGGCGTGCGGGTCCGGCCAGACGAATGCGAGCAGGCCGATGCGGTGCAGCTTCTGGTGCAGGTCCTGGCCGACGAACCCGCTCGCGCCGATGCCGTAGACGTCGATCCGCCGGGCCGTCGCGACGGCGTCCACGGCGGCGGCGAGCGCGTCGAGGTCGAGGGTGGCGGTGGTGTCCTGCACGGCGGCCGCGTCGCTGAAGCCGATCTTGGCGACGATGTCGGAGAGCGTGTCGTCGCGGTCGATGTCCGCCGAGAGCGCCGGGCCCTCGGCCGCGGACTCGCGGCCGGTCTCGCGGGCGAGCGCGAGCCGCAGCTCCGGGTAGCCCGAAAGGCCCGCGGAGCGGCAGAACCGCATGACGGTGGCCACCGACGTCGCGCACTCCTGCGCCAGCCGACCGATCGGCAGCTCCGCGGTGCCCGCCGGGTCCCGCAGCACGGCCTCCGCCACCCGGCGTTGCGCCGGGTGCAGCGACGGGGTCAGGGCGCGGATCCGCACGAGGACGCTCACGCCCGCAGTATCCACGCGGTATCCCCGGTGACGGAAACTTGTTACATCCTGATCGACGTTCGCGGAAACTCTTGACCTGGGCGCCGCTTCCGTGATCCGGTACCGGCCATGCGTCGTGCGACGGGTGCGGTGGTGGCGGCGTGCGCGGTGGTGCTGGCCGCGTGCTCGGGTGGCGGTGCGGCACCGTCCGGCGGTGCGGCCGCGAGCAGCCTGGTGGTCGGGGCGACCTCCGACCCCGACACCCTCTTCCCCTGGAAGGCCACCCAGTTCCAGGCCGTGAACGTGCTCGAGCAGCTCTACGGCACGCTCACCGAGTTGGACGCCGACCTGGAGGTGGTGCCCGGCCTCGCCGAGTCGTGGGAGGTGAGCGAGGACGGCACGACGGTCACGTTCACCCTGCGCGAGGGCGTCACGTTCGCCGACGGCAGCGCGTTCGACTCCGCCGACGTCAAGGCCTCCCTCGACCGGATCCGCGACGAGGCCACCGGCGCCGTCGCGCGGGCGAGCCTGGAGTCCGTCGCCTCGGTGGAGGCGCCCGACCCCCGCACCGTCGTGCTCACCCTCACCGGCCCGGACGCCGGGCTGCTGGCCGCGCTCGCCTCGGTGAACCTCGCGATCCTGCCCAGCGACGCCACCGAGGAGGCCCTGCAGGCCACCCCGAACGGCACCGGGCCGTTCACGCTCACCCAGCGCACGCCCAACCAGTCGATCGTGCTCGAGCCCAACCCGAACTTCTGGGGTGGGGCGCCGAAGGTGCCGTCGCTGGAGTTCCGGGTGATCCCCGACGAGACCTCGATCGTCGCCGCTATGCAGTCCGGCAACGTGTCGTTCGCGGTGTTCGACGACCCGCTGGTCGCGCAGAGCGCGGAGGGGTCCGGGCTCACCGTCACGAAGACGCCGCAGCTGTCCTACCACGTGCTGCAGCTCAACGCCCGCCGGGCGCCGCTCGACAACCTCGACGTGCGGCTGGCGATCCAGTGCGCCATCGACCGCCAACAGGTCCTGGACACGGCCGCGCTGGGCGAGGGGGAGGTGACCGGACCGATCACCTCCCCCGCCTACCGGTCCGACCCGGCGGCGCGGCCCTGCCCGCAGCGCGACCTCGACGCGGCCAAGCGCCACCTCGCCGCCGCGGGGCACGCGGGCGGCCTCACGCTCTCGACGATCGTGTCGCAGGGCGAGTACGCCACCTCGGTCAACGAGGCCACCAACATCCAGGCCCAGCTCGCCGAGGCGGGCATCACCCTGAACCTCGAGGTGCTCGAGTCCGGCGCCTACGTCGACCGCTGGGTCGCCGCCGACTTCGAGACCGCCGTGGCGCTCAACGGCGGCCGCCCCGACCCGGACGGCATGTACGGGCGCTACTTCACCTCGACCGGCAACCTCAACGAGGTCGCGGGCTACTCCTCCCCCGAGCTCGACGCCCTGTTCGCCCAGGGCAAGGCCACCAGCGACCCCGAGGCGCGCAAGGCGATCTACCAGGAGGTCTCGCGCCACCTCGAGGACAACGCCGTCTGGGTGTGGCTCTTCACGAGCTACACCTACACCGCCACCGGCCCCGAGGTCAGCGGGTTCACCCCGATGGCCAACGGTTCGCTGAAGTTCCTGCGCGAGACCACCGTCGGCGGCTCATGATCGCTCGGCACCCGCTGCTCCGGCGCGTCCTCGAGGCGCTCGCCACCCTCCTCGGCGTCGCGGTGCTGGTGTTCGTCATGCTGCGGGCGATCCCCGGCGACCAGGTCACGGCGAGCCTCGGCACCGAGGCCGCCGCCCTCACCCCGGCCCAGCGCGCCGCGCTCGAGGCCTACTACGGCCTGGACCAGCCGCTGCCGGTGCAGTTCCTGTCCTGGCTCGGCGCCGTCGCCACCGGCAACCTCGGTGCCTCGCAGCGCACCGGCGAGTCGGTCCTCGACATGACGGCCTCCGCGCTGCCCATCACGCTCGAGCTCGCCGTCCTCTCGCTCCTGATCGGGCTCGTCCTCGGCATCGCGGCGGCGATGCTGTCGGCGTCGCGTCCGAACTCCGCGCGGGACGCGGTCGGTCAGGCCGTCGGCCTCGCCGGGCTCTCGGTGCCCGCGTTCCTGCTCGGCTCGGCCCTGCTCGCGCTCTCGTCGCGGTTCCTCGGTTACAACCCCAACGCCGAGCAGTTCGCGCCGCTCACCGCCGACCCGTGGCTGCACCTGCAGCAGCTCGTCATGCCCGCCCTCGTGCTGGGGTTCGGCCTCGCCGCCCCGATCATGCGCACCGCCCGGTCGGCCCTGCTGGAGGTCCGCTCCCAGGACTACGTGCGCACCGCCCGCGGCAAGGGCGTCGGGCCGCGGCGGCTCGCGCTGCGGCACGTCCTGCCCGGCGCGCTCGTCCCGATCGTCACGATGACCGGCCTGCAGTTCGGCTACCTGCTCGGCGGCGCCGTGGTCGTCGAGCAGATCTTCTCCGTGCCCGGCATCGGCAGGCAGGTGCTGCTCGGCATCCAACAGAAGGAGTACGCGGTCGTGCAGAGCACCGTGCTCGTGATCGCGCTGACGTTCGTGCTGGTCAACCTCGGCACCGACCTGCTGTACCGGGTGATCGACCCGCGGGTGCGCGCCGCATGACCGCCGCCACCGGCACCCCCTCGCCCGAGGGCGGCGCCCCGATCGAGCTCGCCGGCGCGGGCGGGCGGCGCGGCCTGGTCCGCCGCACGCTCGCCGGCCGCACCGGCGCCGCCGGCGCCGTGCTCGTCGCCGTCGTCGCGCTCGGCGCGCTCGCCGCCGCGCTCGGCCTCCTGGGCGACCCGCTCGCCCAGGCCCCCGCGGAACGGCTCTCCGGCCCGTCGGCGCGGCACTGGTTCGGCACCGACCAGTTCGGCCGCGACGTGTTCGCCCGCTCCGCCGCGGGCGCGGCCGCATCGCTGCAGATCGCCGTCGTCGCGGTCGCCATCGCCGCGGTGGTGGGCACGGCCGCGGGCGTCGCGGGGGCGTACTTCCGCGGCTGGTCGGACCGGACGGTCCTCGGCGTCACGAACGTGCTGTTCGCGTTCCCGCCGCTGCTGCTCGCGCTCGCGCTCGCCTCGGCGTTCACCCGGACCTGGCTCACCGTCGCCGTCGCCATCGCCATCGTCTACACACCGATCTTCGTGCGGGTCGCCCGCGGCCCGGTGCTCACGTTGCGCGAGGTCGACTTCGTGCGCGCCACCACCGTGCTCGGGTTCTCCCCGCTGCGCACGCTGGTGCGCCACGTGCTGCCGGGCATCGCCCCGATCGTGATCGTGCAGGTCACGCTGTCGCTGTCGTGGGCGGTGCTCACCGAGGCGTCGCTGTCGTTCCTCGGGCTCGGCACCCCGCCGCCCGCCCCGTCGCTGGGCGCGATGGTGCTGGAGGCCCGGGTGCTGGTGAACGTCGCCTGGTGGACGATGGCCGCCCCCGGCGCCGTGATCGTCGCGCTCGTGGTGGGGCTCAACCTGCTCGGCGACGGGCTGCGCGACGCCCTCGACCCGCGGAACGGAGGTGGCCGGTGACCCCCGAGCGGGCCGGCTCGCAGGCAGGTAGCGGTGCTGCGGAGCTCGACGGGCTCGAGACCGAGCGCGTCGACCCCCGCTACGCCACCATCGACCGGGCGAGCGTCGCCGAGCTCGCCGAGCTCATGAACGAGGCCGACGCCACCGTCCCCCTCGCCGTCCGGGCCGCGCTGCCGCAGATCGTGCCCGCCATCGAGGCGGTGACGCAGCGGATGCGCGACGGCGGGCGGCTGCTCTACGTCGGCGCGGGCACGCCCGGGCGGCTCGGCGTGCTCGACGCCTCCGAGTGCCCGCCGACGTTCAGCTCGCCGCCCGAGCTGGTCCGGGGCCTGATCGCGGGCGGCGAGGCGGCGATGTTCACCGCGCAGGAGGGCGTCGAGGACGACGTGGACGCCGGGCGGGCCGCGATCGCGGCCGAGGGCGTGGGGCCAGCCGACTCGATCGTCGGGATCACCGCGAGCGGCCGCACCCCGTACGTCCTCGCCGCCGTCGAGGAGGCGCGCCGGCGGGGCGCGCTCACCGTCGGGCTGTCGTGCAACGCCGGCACGGCGCTGTCGGCCGCCGTCGAGCACCCCGTCGAGGTGGTGGTCGGGCCCGAGGTGGTGGCCGGCTCCACCCGGCTCAAGGCCGGCACCGCCCAGAAGCTGGTGCTGAACATGTTCTCGACGATCGCGATGGTCCAGCTGGGCAAGACCTACGGCAATCTCATGGTCGACCTGGCCGCCACCAACGCCAAGCTGCGGGAGCGGGCCCTGCGCATGGTCCGCACCGTCACCGGCGCCTCCCGGGAGCGGGCCGAGGAGGCCCTCGAGGCCTCCGGGATGCGGGTGAAGCTCGCGATCCTGCGCATCGAACGCGGCCTGGACGCCGACGAGGCGGCCGCCCGGCTCGCCGCCGCGGGCGGGCGGCTGCGCGACGTGCTGGAGCAGCCGTGAAGGTCCTCGGGCTGATCTCGGGCACGTCGCACGACGGGATCGACGCCGCCGTCGTCGACTTCGACCTGGCCGACGGGGTGCTGCACGGCCACGTCACCGCCGCCTCGAGCACGCCGTACGACCCCGCGCTGCGGGCCCGGCTGCGCGCGGCGCTGCCGCCCGCCGCCACCACCCTCGCCGAGGTGTGCGCGCTCGACACCCTCATCGGGCAGGCGTTCGCCGACGCGGCCGCGGCCGCCGCGTCCCCGGGCGGCGTCGACGCCGCCTGCTCACACGGCCAGACCGTCTACCACTGGGTGGAGGGCACCCGGGCGCTGGGCACCCTGCAGATCGGGCAGCCCGCCTGGATCGCCGAGCGCCTCGGCGTGCCGGTGGTGAGCGACGTGCGCATCCGCGACATCACCGCGAGCGGGCAGGGCGCCCCGCTCGTCTCCCACCTCGACACGCTCCTGCTCGCCGGGCTGCCCGGCACGCCGGCCGCGCTGAACCTCGGCGGCATCGCCAACGTCACCGTCCCCTCCCGCGGGCTCGCGTGGGACACCGGCCCGGCGAACGCCCTGATCGACGCCGCCGTCGTGCGCACCGGCGCCCACCCGGCCGGCTACGACGTCGACGGCGCGATCGCTGCCCGCGGCCGCGTGGACGAGCGGCTGCTCGCCGACCTCCTCGCCGAGCCCTACTACCGGTTGCCGCCGCCCAAGACGACCGGCAAGGAGCTGTTCCACGACGGCTACCTGGAGCCGCACCTCGGGATGGAGCCCGCCGACCTGGTCGCGACGCTCACCGCCCTCACCGCGCGCACGGTGGCCGACGCGGTGCGCGGCGCGGGGGTCGACACCCTCGTCGTCTCCGGCGGGGGCGCGGCCAACCCGACCCTGATGGCGATGCTCGCCGCCGAGCTGCCCGGCGTCCGGATCCTGCGCTCGGCCGAGCTGGGCGCCCCCGGCGACGCCAAGGAGGCGATCGCGTTCGCCCTGATCGGCTGGCAGACGCTGCACGGGCTACCCGCGACGCTGCCGTCGTGCACCGGGGCGCGCGGCGCGCGGATCCTCGGCACGATCACCCCCGGGTCGGGCCCGCTCGCCCTGCCCGCGCCCGTCAAGCCGCCGTCCGCGCTGCGGCTCTCCGTCGCGGAGGGGGTCGCGTGAGCGCGCCCGTGCTGGAGGTGCACGACCTCGCCGTCGGCACCCGCGACCTGGAGATCGTGCACGGCGTCGACCTCGTGCTGCGCCGCGGCGAGACCGTCGGGGTGGTCGGCGAGAGCGGCTCGGGCAAGTCGGTGACGATGCTCGCGTTGATGCGGCTGCTCGGCGAGCCGCTGCGGATCACCCGCGGCAGCGTGCGGTTCTGCGGCCGCGACCTCGCGACGCTCCCCGAACCGCAGATGCGCGCGCTGCGCGGGCGCGAGATCGCGATGGTCTACCAGGACCCCATGACCTCCCTGCACCCGCTCATCCGGGTGGGCGACCAGGTCGCCGAGGTCATGCGGGTGCACGGCGTGGACGCCCGCGAGGCCCGGGAGCGCACCCTCGAGCTGTTCGCCCGCGTCGGCATCCCCGACCCGGGCCGCACGGTGCGCGCCTACCCGCACGAGTTCTCCGGCGGGATGCGCCAGCGCGTGGTCATCGCGATGGCGCTCGCGCTGCGCCCGACCCTGCTGATCGCCGACGAGCCGACCACCGCCCTCGACGTCACGATCCAGCAGCAGATCCTCGGGCTCGTCGCCGAGCTGCAGCGCGAGCTGGGGATGACCACGATCTGGGTGACCCACGACCTGGGCGTCGTGGCCCGCCTCGTCGAGCGTGTGGTCGTGATGTACGGCGGGCACGTCGTCGAGGACGCGCCGGTGCGGCAGATCTTCGCCGCGCCGCAGCACCCCTACACCGCCCGGCTGCTCGCGTCGCTGCCCAACCCCGCCGACGACGCCCGACCGCCGCTCGCGCAGATCCCCGGGCGGCCACCGCTGCCGACCGAACGCGTCGAGGGCTGCCCGTTCCGCCCGCGCTGCCTGCAGGCCCGCGACGTGTGCGCGCAGCGGCCGCCGCTGCAGGAACGGGGCGCGGGCCGGGCGGCGTGCTGGGTCCCGGCCGAGGAGTGGACCTGATGCTCGAAGCCGTCGACCTCGTCAAGCGGTACCCGGTCCGCGGCACCGACGCGGTGGTGCACGCGCTCAACGGCGTGTCGTTCACGCTCGCGCCCGGCGAGACGCTCGGCATCGTCGGCGAGTCCGGCTGCGGCAAGTCGACGCTGGCCCGGGTGCTGGTGCGGCTGGAGGACCCGACGAGCGGGCGGGTGCTGCTCGACGGCGTGGACCTCACCGCCCTGCGCGGCCGGGCGCTGCGGGCGCACCGCCGCCACATCCAGATGGTGTTCCAGGACCCGTTCTCCTCCCTCGACCCGCGCCAGTCGGTCGGCGCCGCCCTCGACGAGGTGCTCGCCGTGCACGGCCTGCGCCGCCCGGGGCGGGTCGAGGAGCTGCTGGACCTCGTCGGGCTCCCCGCCGAGTTCGCCCGGCGCCTGCCGCACGAGATGTCGGGCGGGCAGCGCCAGCGCGTCGGCATCGCGCGGGCGCTCGCGCCCGAGCCGCGGGTGCTGCTGCTCGACGAGCCGGTGTCGGCGCTGGACGTGTCGGTGCGGGCCGAGGTGATGAACCTGCTCGCCCACCTGCGCGACGAGCTGGGCCTGGCGCAGGTGTTCATCAGCCACGACATGGCGATGGTCCGCCAGATCAGCGACCGCGTCGCCGTCATGTACTTCGGGCGGGTCGTCGAGGAGGGCGGCTGGCGCGAGGTCCTCACCGACCCGCTGCACCCCTACACGGCGGGGCTGCGCGCCGCGGTGCCGGTGCCCGACCCGACGGTCGCGCAGCCGCTCACCCCGACCGTGGTGGGTGAGGTGCCCGACCCGGTCCGCCCGCCCGCGGGCTGCCCGTTCCACCCGCGCTGCCCGGTCGCGGAGGACGTCTGCCGCGCCGAGCTGCCCCCGCTGGCGGAGATCCGCACCGGCCGCCGCGCGGCCTGCCACGTCGCCGCCCGCTCCGAGGCCGTTCGGTGACGCTGCGGGGCGTCGTCGACGCGCTCGTGGCGCGGGGCGCCGCGCCGGGGGCGTGCCTCGCCGTGCGCGCGCCAGGGGTGGACGCGCTCGCCGTCGCCGGGCACCGGCAGGTGCTCGGGGTCGACGTGCCGCTGCCGATGACCGCTGCGACCGCCCACGACCTCGCGTCGGTCACCAAGCTGTTCACCACCACGGCGCTCGCCGCGCTCGGCGTCGACCCGGCGGACCCGCTGCGCCGCCACCTCCCCGACGCTCCCCCGGTCACGGTGGACGACCTGCTGCTGCACCGCGCCGGCCTGTGGGAGTGGTGGCCGACCTACTGCGACGCGGCGGGCCCCGAGGAGGGCGCCCGGCTCGCCCGCACGCTGCCGCCGCGCTACCCGGCCGGCCACGGGCGCCACTACTCCGACCTCGGGTTCATGCTGCTCGGGCAGGTGGTCGAGGCCGCCGCGGGGGCCGCGCTGCCCACCGCGATGGCCGAGCTGGTGCTCGCCCCGGCCGGGTTGACCCGGACCGCCTACGGCGCCCCGGTCGGGCCGGAGGTCGCCGCGAGCGGGTGGGGGGACGCCATCGAGCAGCGGATGCTCGCCACCGGCGAGCCCTACCCGGTGCCCCGCTCCCCCGCCGACTTCACCGGGTGGCGCGACCACGTGATCGTCGGCGAGGTGGCCGACGGCAACGCCTTCCACACGTTCGCCGGCGTGTCCGGGCACGCCGGGCTGTTCTCGACCGTGGGGGACCTGCTGCGGCTCGGCGAGGCGCTGTGCGCGTCGGCCCGCGGCGAGGGGCCGTGGCCGGCCGTGCGCGGGTACCTCGCGCCCGGACCGGACGCGGGCCAGTCGCGCGGCTTCCGCTCGTGGACCACCACCGTGGCCGGCTGCACCGCCACCGCCTACGGACACCCCGGCTACACCGGGACCACGCTCGCCGTCCTGCCGGAGCACGGGGCGAGCGTCGTGCTCGCCACCAACCGGCTGCAGGTGCGCGGCGAGCCGACGCCGAACGAACAGATGTGGCTGCCCGCCCTGCAGGCCGCGCACCGGCTGCTGCACCGGGAAGCGGCCCGCTAGGCTAGGCCACCGGAGAACCGCGGGTTCAGGAAAGCCACATTCATGAACCTGGGCTTCAGGAAAGCCACATTCCTGAAATCCCGGGGAGCGCAGCGGCCGCCGGGCGGCGCTCCAGGTGGCTAGCTGTCGAAGTCGACCGTGACCGCGTCGGTCTCGGGGCGGGACTGGCAGGTGAGCACGAAGCCCGCCTCGACCTCCTCGTCCTCCAGCGCGAAGTTGCGCCGCATGGTCACCGCTCCCTCGATGACCTTCGCCCGGCACGTGCCGCAGACCCCGCCCTTGCAGGCGAACGGCAGGTCGGCGCGCACCCGCTGCGCGGCGTCGAGCACGGTCTCGGCGCGCGGGAGCGTCATGGTGGTCGACCGCCCGTTGAGCACGACGGTGACCTCGCTGGTGGCGCCCTCGATCTCCGGGTCGGGGCGGTGCAGCTCGGGGGGCGGCTCGTCGACGTAGAACAGTTCGCGGTGCACGCGCCGCCGCTCCACGCCGAGTTCGGTGAGCACCTCGACCGCCGCCTCGGTCATGCCGAGCGGGCCGCACAGCCACCACTCGTCCACGTCGGACACGTCGACGAGGGAGCCCAGGAGCAGGCGCAGCTTCGCCGCGTCGAGCCGCCCGGTGAAGATCTCGGCCTCCATCGGCTCCCGCGACAGCACGTGCAGCAGGTGCAGCCGGGGGCCGTGGAGGTTCTTCAGGTCGGCGAGCTCCTCGGTGAACATCACCGTGTCGGTGCGCCGGTTGCCGTAGATCAGCGTGACCCGGGTGTCGGGGTGCGCCGCCAGCACCGACGCGGCGATCGACAGCACGGGCGTGATCCCGGAGCCGGCCGCGATCAGGCCGTGGTGCACGCCGGGCGCGAGCTCGGGGGTGAACGAGCCGGCGGGCGGGGCCACCTCGATCGCGTCGCCGGGCGCGACCCGGTCGACCAGCCACTCGGAGAACAGCCCGCCGTCGACCCGCCGCACGCCGACCTTCGGCAGCGCCCCGGCGGGGGCGCAGATCGAGTAGGAGCGCCGCTCCTCCTGCCCGTCGCGGTACCGGCGCAGGGTGAGGTACTGCCCCGGCCGGAACGCGAAGACCTCCTGCAGGTGCGGCGGGACGTCGAAGGTCACGGCCACGGCGTCGTCGCACAGCCGCTCGACGTCGGCCACGCGCAGCGGGTGGAAGCCGGCGGTGCGCGCTACGGGGATCTCGGTCTGCGGTGCCGCCATCGCTACAGCTCCTTCATGTGCTCGAAGGGCTCCCGGCAGGCGGTGCAGCGCCGCAGCGCCGTGCACGAGGTGGGCCCGAACCGGGAGACCTCCTCGGTGGCGGGCGAGCCGCAGCGCGGGCAGCGCACCACGGAGGTGGGCGGCGGCGCGAGCGCCAGCGGCACCGGGCCCGCGCGGCGCGGCCCCACCCGGTCCGGCGGCGCGATGCCGTGCTCGGCGAGCTTGCGCCGCCCCTGCGGGGTGATCCAGTCCGTGCTCCACGGCGGCGAGAGCACCGTGCGCACCTCGACCCTGCGGTATCCGGCGGCCCGGAGCCGGGCGCGCAGGTCGTCGCGCATCGCCTCCAGCGCGGGGCAGCCGGAGTAGGTGGGCGTGATCGTGACGGTGACGGCGTCGCCGTCGGTCTCGACCCCGCGCACCACCCCGAGGTCGTCGAGGGTGAGCATCGGCAGCTCGGGGTCGACGACCTCGGCGACGACCTCGCGGGCGTCCCTGAGCGCGGTGTTGCTCACCATCTCGCCCCCGGGTGCTGGCGGGCCAGGCTCTGCAGCTCGGCGAGCACGTGCCCGAGGTACTCGGTGTGCGTGCCGTCCCGGCCGCCGCGCCCGCCCAGCAGGCCCGCGGGCGGCACGGTCGGGCGGGTGAGGGTGGCGCGGGTGAGCACCTCGTCGAGCACGGCGTCGACCTCCGCGCGCACCTCGGCCGGGTCGACCGCCACGCCGGCCGCGGCGAGCCTGCGCTCGATCTCGGTGCTGCGGTAGAGCTCCTCGACGTAGGGCCAGACGGCCTCCAGCGCGGCCTGCATCCGCCGGTGCGACTCGGCGGTGCCGTCGCCGAGGCGCAGGGTCCACTGGGCGGCGTGGTCGCGGTGGTAGGCCACCTCCTTGACGCCCTTCCCGGCGACCGCGGCCACGACCGGGTCGCGGGACCCGTGCAGCCGCTGCAGCAGCGCGAGCCGCCACGTCGAGAACACCAGCAGCCGGGCGATCGCCCGGCCGAAGTCGCGGTCGTCGGGCACCTCGGCGAGCGCGATGTTGCGGAACTCGGGCTCGGTGCGCAGGTAGGCGAGCGCGTCCTCGTCGCGGCCCTCCCCCTCGACGTGGCCCGCCCTGGCGAGCAGCACCCTGGCCTGGCCGAGCAGGTCGAGGGCGATGTTGGCGAGCGCGACCTCCTCCTCCAGCTCGGGTGCGTTGGTCACCCACTCGGTGAGCCGGTGGCTGCAGATCAGGGCGTCGTCGCCGAGCATGAGGCAGTAGGCGGCGAGGTCGGCCGGGTCGACGCCGTCGGGCACCGGCGAGGTGATCTCGGCCTGGACGTCCTCCACCCCGGTGCCGAACGCCCAGCGCGGGTCGTCGTGCCCCAGCGTCTCGACGAGGGACTGGTAGGCGTTGGTGGCGTCGTGGTCGGTGTTCACAGGTGCGGCACGTCCTCGGGGATCGCGTAGAACGTCGGGTGCCGGTAGACCTTGTCCCCGGCGGGCGCGAAGAACGGGTCCTTCTCCGACGGGCTCGACGCGGTGATGTCGGAGGCCTTCACGACCCAGATCGACACGCCCTCGTTGCGACGGGTGTACAGGTCGCGGGCGTTGCGCAGCGCCATCTCGGCGTCCGGTGCGTGCACCGAGCCGACGTGCACGTGGTTGAGGCCGCGCTTGCCGCGCACGAACACCTCCCACAGGGGCCAGCCGCCGCGCGGCCGGTCGGGGCGCCCACCGCTCACCGCCGCGTCGGTCACGCCGCCACCTCCCGTCGCGCCTGCTTCTCGGCGTGGGCCCGCGCGGCCTCGCGCACCCAGGCGCCTTCTTCGTGCGCGCGGCGCCGCTGCGCCAGCCGCTGCGCGTTGCACGGCCCGGAGCCGGAGATCACGGCCTTGAACTCGGCCCAGTCCGGCGCGGTGAAGTCGTAGTGGCCGCGCTCGGGGTTCCAGCGCAGGTTCGGGTCGGGCAGCGTCACACCGAGCGCCTCGGCCTGCGGCACGGTCATGTCCACGAACCGTTGGCGCAGCTCGTCGTTGGTGTGCCGCTTGATGCCCCACGCCATCGACTGCTGCGTGTTGGGCGAGTCGGCGTCCGGCGGGCCGAACATCATGAGCGACGGCCACCAGAACCGGTTCACCGACTCCTGCACCATCCGCCGCTGCTCCTCGGTGCCGTTCACCATCGCGAGCAACAGCTCGTAGCCCTGCCGCTGGTGGAACGACTCCTCCTTGCAGATCCGCACCATCGCCCGCGCGTACGGGCCGTAGGAGCAGCGGCACAGCGGCACCTGGTTGCAGATCGCCGCCCCGTCGACGAGCCAGCCGATCACGCCGACGTCCGCGTAGGACAGCGTCGGGTAGTTGAAGATCGAGGAGTACTTCTGCCGGCCGGAGATGAGCAGCTCGGTGAGCTCCTCGCGGTCGACGCCGAGCGTCTCCGCGGCCGAGTACAGGTACAGGCCGTGGCCGGCCTCGTCCTGCACCTTGGCCAGCAGGATCGCCTTGCGCCGCAGGCTGGGGGCCCGCCGGATCCAGTTGCCCTCGGGCTGCATCCCGATGATCTCCGAGTGCGCGTGCTGGGCGATCTGGCGGATCAGCGTCTTCCGGTACGCCTCGGGCATCCAGTCGCGCGGCTCGATCCGCTGGTCGGCGGCGATCGTCGCCTCGAAGTGCGCCGCCAGGGCAGTCTCGTCCATGCGCAGCCTCCGTACCGAATGTTCGTTCGGTTCATGGTGACGCACGGAGCACGGACGCGCAACAAGGCAGGTAACGGCGCCTACCGGCGGGCCGGGAGGATGCCCTCGAACACCGCGCGCGCGACGGCGTCCGGCAGGGTGCCCGGGTCGCGGTCGGGGCGGGCCCACTCGACGACGGAGTTCACCAGGCCCGACAGCAGCCGCGCGGCGAGCGCGGGCTCGATGTCCTCGCGCAGCTCCCCCGCCTCGACGGCCTCGCGGACCAGCGCCGCGACCCGCGCGTCGTACTCGCGGCGACGTTCGAGGGCCCACCGCTCGGACTCGGTGTTGCCCCGCACCCGCAGCAGCACGGTGACGTACGGCAGCTCGGCCACGAGGACCTTCACCTGCTCGCGCACGATGTGGCGCAGCCGCTCCACCGGCGTGCCGGTGCGCGCCCCCTCGGAGTCGAGGATCGCGAACAGGCCGTTCAGCGCGCGCTCCAGCGCGGCCCGCAGCAGCGCCTCCTTGCCGCTGAAGTGGTGGTAGAACGACGACTTCGTGATCCCGGCGGCGCGCGACAGGTCCTCCATCGAGGTGGCGTCGTAGCCGCGGGTGAGGAACTCCTGCACCGCCACCTGGAGCAGCGACTCCGGCCCGTGGTTCTGGCGCCGAACCCGCCCCCCGGTCTGCGTGCTCACGGTCGTCATCGCCCCTCGAAGGTGGGTCGGCGCTTCTCCAGGAACGCGGCCACGGCGCCCGCGTGGTCGGACGTGGTGGCGAGCCGGGCCTGCGCCGCGGCCTCCGCGGCCAGCACGTCGGGAAGCGGCGCGGTCGCCCCGAACCGGACGGCCCGGCGGACCTCGGCGTAGGCCCGGGTGGGGCCGGCCGCGAGCCGCTGCGCCAGCTCCATCGCGGTCGGGAGCACCTCCTCGGCGGGCACGACCGCGCGCACCAGGCCCCAGTCGCGCGCCTGCTCGGCGGTGAAGCTCTCCCCGAGCAGCAGCAGCTCGAGCGCGCGCGGGACGCCGACCGCGTGGGCGAGGCTCGCCGAGAGCCCCGAGTCGGCCGTGAGCCCGATCCCGGTGAACGCGGTCGAGAACGACGCCCCCGCCGCCGCGACGCGCAGGTCGCAGGCGAGGGCGAAGCCCAGCCCCGCCCCCACGCACGCCCCGTTGATCGCGGCGACCACCGGGAACGGCAGGTTGACGAGCCCCTGCACGATCGGGTTGTAGTGCTCGGTGACCGTGGCGAAGGCCGTGGCGGGGTCGCGCTGCAGCGCCTCGGCGTGCTCGCCGAGGTCCTGCCCCACGCAGAACGCCCTCCCCGAGCCGGTGAGCACCAGCGCCCGCACGTCCTCGGCGCGCCCGAGCTCGCCGAGGCGGGCGAGGAGCCCGTTCTTCAGCTCGAGGGTGAGCGCGTTGTAGCGCGCGGGCCGCTGCAGCCTGAGCACCGCGACGGCCCCGTCCCGGTCGAGTCCGACGGCAGGATCATCGGTCATCGCGCCAGGGTAACGGCCGACCGAACGATCGGTCGCCCCTCGGTGGTGTCGTTCCGCTACGTCTCGACGATCTTCCAGTACGAGTCCTTGCGGACGACCCGCCCGTCGCGGAACTCGTAGTGGTCGCAGCCGCGCACGCGCACCGCCCGCCCGTCGGGCGCGGTGCCGGTGAGCAGCCACTCCGAAACGCCGAACTCGCCGCTCACCCAGTGCCGGGCGTCGCCGTAGTGGACGTCGGGCAACCCCGCGAAGCGGGAGGCGAGCGCGTCGCGCACCGCCGCCTTCCCGGTGCAGCGCCTGCCCCAGGGGTCGGGCCCGCGCGGCATGTCGAGCGCGCAGTCCTCGGCGAAGAACTCCATGATCGCGCCGAGGTCGTGGGCGTTGAACGCGTCCGCGATCGCCTCCAGCGTCTCGACCGATGCCGTGCCCCGATCAGCCATGGCGACCTCCTCGCGGTGTCCGTCCAGGGTGCCCGCGATCGCCCTCCACCGGCTCCCCCGTCCGGGGCGAACCCGAGACCCTGGGATGCGCGGCTCGCGAGTGCTAGCGTCATGGCCCGAACGAACGGTCGGTTGAGCGAGACCAACGGAGGCCCGCCCATGGCGCCCGTCCTGCGCAGCTACGTGAGCGGTGGCTGGCACCGCCCGGCCGAGGAGGGCAGGCCGCTCTTCGACGCGGTCACCGGCGAGGAGGTCGCGCGGATCTCGTCGGCGGGGATCGACTTCGCCGCCGCCCTCGAGCACGGCAGGCGGGCCGGGGGTCCCGCGCTGCGGGAGCTCACCTTCCACCAGCGCGCGGCCCTGCTGAAGGCGCTCGGCCAGCACCTGCGCGAGCACCGCGACCGCCTCTACGCCGTCTCCGCGCGCACCGGAGCGACCCCGTACGACTCGAGGTTCGACGTCGACGGCGGCATCGGCGTGCTGCTCGCCTACGCCTCGAAGGGGCGCCGGGAGCTGCCCAACGACACGGTCTACGTCGAGGGCGCCGTCGAGCCGCTCGGGCGTGGCGGCACGTTCGTCGGCCAGCACGTCTGCACGCCGCTGCACGGCGTCGCGGTGCAGATCAACGCGTTCAACTTCCCCGTGTGGGGCCCGCTGGAGAAGTTCGCGCCCGCGTTCCTCGCCGGGGTGCCGTCGCTGGTCAAGCCGGCGAGCCCCACCGCGTACCTCACCGCGGAGCTCGTCGAGCTGATCGTCGAGTCGGGGCTGTTGCCCGAGGGGTCGCTGCAGTTCGTCGCGGGCGGCGTCGGCGACCTGTTCGACCACCTCACCGAGCAGGACCTCGTGGCGTTCACCGGCTCGGCCTCCACCGCGGCCAAGCTGCGCGCCCACCCGACGATCGTGCAGCGCGCGGTGCGGTTCACCGCCGAGGCCGACTCGCTCAACCTCTCCGTGCTGGGCCCCGACGCGGCGCCGGGCACGCCCGAGTTCGACCTGTACGTCGACGGCGTCGTCACCGAGATGACGGTCAAGGCGGGCCAGAAGTGCACCGCCATCCGGCGCGCGTTCGTGCCCGAGCGGCACGTCGACGCCGTCGTCGAGGCGATCACCGAGCGGCTGGCGCGCACCACGGTCGGCAACCCGGCGAGCGAGGGCGTGCGGATGGGCGCGCTCGCGAGCCTGGAGCAGCGCGAAGAGGTGCGCCGCAGCGTCAAGGCGCTCGCCGACGCCGGCCGGATCGTGTTCGGCGACCCCGAGAAGGTCGACGTGGTCGACGCCGACCCCGAGCGCGGGGCGTTCGTCTCCCCGATCCTGCTGGTCGGCGACCCCGAGCGGGCCGAGCCGCACGAGGTCGAGGCGTTCGGGCCGGTCTCGACCGTGCTGCCCTACGCGAGCACCGAGCAGGTGATCGACTACGCCGCGCGCGGGGCGGGCAGCCTCGCCGGCTCGGTCGTCACCGCCGACGCAGCATTCGCCCGGGACGTCGTGCTCGGCGTGGCGCCGTGGCACGGGCGCCTGTTGGTGCTCAACCGGGCGGACGCGAAGGAGTCCACCGGCCACGGGTCGCCGCTGCCCGCGCTGGTGCACGGCGGCCCCGGGCGTGCGGGCGGCGGCGAGGAGTTGGGCGGCATCCGCGGCGTGCTGCACCACATGCAACGCACGGCGGTACAGGCCGACCCCGACACGCTCACCGCGATCACCGGCCGCTGGGTCACCGGGGCGCGGCGCACCGTCACCGACGTGCACCCGTTCCGCAAGCACCTGGAGGAGCTGCGGGTCGGCGACACGATCGTCGGCGGCCCGCGCCGCGTCACGCAGGAAGACGTCGAGCACTTCGCCGAGTTCACCGGCGACACCTTCTACGCGCACATGGACGCGGCGGCCGCCGCGGCGAACCCGCTGTTCGGCGAGCGGGTGGCGCACGGCTACCTCGTGGTGTCGCTCGCCGCGGGCCTGTTCGTCGACCCCGACCCGGGCCCGGTGCTGGCCAACTTCGGCGTCGACAACCTGCGGTTCCTCACGCCGGTCAGGTTCGGCGACGAACTGACCGTGACGCTCACCTGCAAGCAGATCACCCCGCGCGACACCGCGCCCTACGGCGAGGTCCGGTGGGACGCCGACATCACCCGGCAGGACGGCGAGTCGGTGGCGCGCTACGACGTGCTGACACTGGTTGCGAAGAAGGAGGGGCAGCGGTGACGACGATCCAACGGCGGCTCGGAGAGGCACCGCCTGCCGACCTGCTCGACCCGGCCGAGCGGATGTCGGTCGACGAGCTGCGGGCGCTGCAGCTCGAACGCCTGCGCTGGACGCTGCGCCACGCGTACGAGAACGTGCCGCACTACCGGGCGAAGTTCGACGCGGCAGGCGTGCACCCCGACGACTGCAAGGAGCTGTCGGACCTCGCGAAGTTCCCCACCACGTCGAAGGACGACCTGCGCGAGAACTACCCGTACGGGATGTTCGCGGTGCCGCACGGTCAGGTGCGGCGCATCCACGCGTCGTCGGGCACCACGGGCAAGCCCACGGTGGTGGGCTACACCGAGCGCGACGTCGACAACTGGGCCGCCCTGATGGCGCGCTCGATCCGGGCCGCGGGCGGGCGGCCCGGCGACAAGGTGCACGTCGCCTACGGCTACGGGCTCTTCACCGGCGGGCTGGGCGCGCACTACGGCGCGGAGAAGCTGGGTGCCACCGTCATCCCGGTCTCCGGCGGGATGACCCCGCGGCAGGTCCAGCTGATCCAGGACTTCCGCCCCGAGATCATCATGGTCACCCCGACCTACATGCTCACGATCATCGACGAGTTCGAGAAGCAGGGCATCGACCCGGCCTCTTCCTCGCTGCGGGTCGGGATCTTCGGCGCCGAGCCCTGGACCGAGCAGATGCGCGCCGAGATCGAGAGCCGCACCGGCATGCACGCGGTCGACATCTACGGCCTGTCGGAGGTGATGGGCCCCGGCGTCTCCCAGGAGTGCGTCGAGACCAAGGACGGCCTGCACATCTGGGAGGACCACTTCTACCCCGAGGTGGTCGACCCGATCGACGGCACGCCCGTGGCCGACGGCGAGGAGGGCGAGCTGCTGTTCACCTCCCTCACCAAGGAGGCGCTGCCGATCATCCGCTACCGCACGCGCGACCTCACCCGGCTGCTGCCGGGCACCGCGCGGCCCGCGATGCGGCGGATGCAGAAGATCACCGGCCGCAGCGACGACATGATCATCCTGCGCGGCGTGAACGTCTTCCCGACCCAGATCGAGGAGATCGTGCTGCGCACCGCGGGGCTCGCGCCGCACTTCCAGCTCGTCCTCACCACCGAGGGCCGCCTGGACGTCCTCACCGTGCGCGTCGAGGCCCGCCCCGACTGCCCGCCCGAGCGGCGCGCGGCCGCGGCCGACGAGGTCGTCACCGCCGTCAAGGACACGGTCGGGGTGAGCGTGCGCTGCGCGGTCGTGGACCCGGAAACGCTCGAGCGGTCGGTGGGCAAGCTGCAGCGGCTGAAGGACCAGCGCGTCCGCTGAGCACGTCAGCGCGGGCCCGGGACCCTGCCGGTCGCGTACCAGGCCCGCGCGTCGAGCGTGAACGGACCGTCGGGCAGCGCCTCCCGGCAGGCGTCGCGCACGCGCGCCTGCTGCTCGGCGGCGAGCGAGGCCAGGTGCTGCCCGGAGGGCCCGACCGCGTAGGTGAAGGGCTCCCAGAAGTCGTCGAAGCCGGTGTAGCTCGCCGAGGCGTGCAGCGAACCGCCGACGACGTCCTCGAGTCCGGCGCGGCGGAACCGGTGCGCGATGTCGCCCTCGGCGGTCCCGGCGAGCCGCCCCTCGCCGGGCGATCCGCGCTGCACCCGCTCGACCGCCGCCCAGAAGGTGCACAGCATCGTCATGCCGCCGGTGGCGAGGTCCCACATGCACGCGGCGACGACGCCGTCGGGCCGGGTCACCCGCGCCATCTCGCGCACGCCGCGGTCCGGGTCGCGCATGAACGCGATCACCAGCGACGACAGCGCGGCGTCGAACGCGTCGTCGGCCCATGGCAGCTCCTCCGCGACCCCCTCGCGCACGTCGACGCCCGGGTTGCGCTCCCGGCAGGCGGCGACGAACTGCGATGCCGGGTCGACGGCCGCCACGTTCGCGGCGCCGACGCGGGCGGCGAGCTCGCGGGTGAGCCCGCCGGGCCCGCACCCGACGTCGAGCACGCGCATCCCGGGCGCGATGCCCGCGGCGTCGGCCAGCGCGGCGGCCAACGTCGGCAGGTAGCGCCCCATGAACCGGTCGTACCGTCCGGCCGGAGCGGCGAACTGCACCCGGCCACCCAAGCGGTGCGGTCCGACGGGGTCAACCGCCGTTCGGCGGCGGGCGGCGCTCGACCTCGAGTCGGGTTCACGCTGCCCACCGGTCGCGTGAGCGACGTCCTGGACGAGACCTACCACCGGCTGCACGGGACGGACCCGGGATTCGCGGGCCGGCCCACGGACCCGTGGCGGCCGACGCCCTGGTCCGGCTCGGGCCGCCGGGGACGTGCCCCGGCCGCTCGGCGACCCGGTTCGGCTCGGCTGCCGGTGCGCGCGCCGGCAACCGCTGCCCGGGCGGCGCTCAGCGCCGGGCACGGCCGACGTCGCCGCCGCGCTCGTCGCCCGCCCGCGATCGACGCCGACGGGGGCGCCCGCGCCCGGATCGCCCGACTCGGGGAGACACCCGGGTGGCCACGCGCCCTGGAGCGCCTCCGCCCGGTGCGGGAGTCGGCGGCCGTGCCGGGGGCGCCCGACGCGCTCGTCGACGCCGGGTGCCAGCGGCTACCGGCGCTCGACCCACGGGCAGCCCGGTGATGCCGGTGCACGGCGCCGCGGTCGGCCGCGCCGGCGCTACCGTCGCCGCCGGAGCCGCTGTGGCCGCCCGCACGAGGTGGCCTGGCGGTGGCCGCCGCGTCCACCAGCGCGTACCGCCCGCGGGACGAGGGCGGGCCACGGCCAACACCGTGCCCGACCTCGACGGGGTGGTGGACCGCGCCGTGGCCACCCGCGACGTGCACGCGATCACGTTCGTCGAGGTGGCCCGCGGTCGCACGAGCGGGGGCGCCCCGGACGCGCTCGCGGCGGGTGGGCGCGGGACGCGCCTGCTGCGCCCCGCCTGATCTAGGCTCCTGCCTCACCACCGAGCACCCGGAGCTGCCACGTGATGACCGACGACGAACGCATCGCCCTGTTCCTCGACTACGAGAACCTGGCGATCGGGGCGCGCGACGGCCTCGGCGTGGCGCCGTTCGACTTCGGCCCGATCGCCGACGCGCTGGCCGAGCGCGGCCGGGTGGTGGCGCGGCGGGCCTACGCGGACTGGTCGGGCTTCGACGAGGACCGGAGGTTGCTCGCGCGGGCGCAGGTGGAGCTCATCGAGATCCCGCAGCGGCTGGGTGGGTCCCGCAAGAACGCCGCCGACATCAAGATGGCCGTCGACGCCATCGAGATGGCCTTCGCCCGCGGCTTCATCACCACGTTCGCGATCGGCACCGGCGACTCCGACTTCACCCCGCTCGTGCACAAGCTGCGCGAGCTGGACAAGCGGGTGATCGGGATCGGGGTGCAGTCGTCCACCTCGGCGCTGCTGCCGCCCGCGTGCGACGAGTTCCTGTTCTACGACCGGCTGCCGGGGGTCGAGCCGGGCCAGCCGAAGCGCCACGCTCGCGACCGGTCCCGCCCACCGCTCGCGGCCGAGCCCTCGGTCGAGGCGCCGCTCGCGGCGCCCGAGGAGCCGGCGCGCACCGACGACGCCGACCCGGCCCCGCTGGTCACGAGCACCCTCGCCGGCCTGCAACGCCACGTCGACGGGCCGGTGGTGGCGTCGCGGCTCAAGCGCGCCGTGCTGCGCAAGGACCCGACGTTCGACGAGGCCGACTACGGGTTCCGGGGGTTCGGCGAGCTGCTGCGCCACCTGGAGCACGAGGGCGTCGTGCAGCTGCGGGAGGGGTCGGCGCAGGGCGACCCCGAGGTCACCTTCGCCGAGGACGAGTCGGCCGAGGAGGACGCCTTCGCGCTGCTGGTCGACGTGGTCCGGCAGCTGCAGGCGTCGACCGGGTCGCGGCCGCCGCTCAGCGGGCTCAAGGACCACCTGCGCAAGCGGCGACCGAACTTCAGCGAGAAGCGCTACGGGTTCAACACGTTCCTGGCGTTCGCCAAGGCCGCGCGGGCCCGCGGCCTGGTGGAGCTGGAGTGGGACACCGACGCGAACGAGTACCTCCTGCGCGTGCCGTCCTGACTCAGCCCTGCTGCTGGCGCTCCTGCTCGGCGATCTCGCGGCGCACCGCGTCCATGTCGACGGCCCGCACCTGGCCGATGAGGTCCTCCAGCGCCGCGGCGGGCAGCGCGCCGGGCTGGGCGTAGAGCACGACGCCGTCGCGCACCGCCATCAGCGTCGGGATCGACGAGATGCCGAACGCCTGCGCGAGCTCGACCTGCGCCTCGGTGTCGACCTTGCCGAAGGTGATGTCCTGGTGGGTCTCCGAGGCCTGCTCGAAGACGGGCGCGAACTGGTGGCACGGCCCGCACCACTCGGCCCAGAAGTCGACGAGGACGGTGCCGTCGGCACCGACGATGTCGTTGAAGTTGTCGGCTGTCAGCTCGATCGTGGCCATAGGCGGACCAACGAACCCGGCTTCCCCCGTGTTCCTGAACCCCGGATGCGTCACCGCGATCACAGCGGGACGTCACAGCGGGACGTCACAGCGGCACGTCACAGCGGGACGTCGCTGCCCACGCCCCGCTCGCGGGCGGCCCGCAGCACCAGCGCAGCGGCGGCGGCGTCCTGCACGGCGACGCCGACGGACTTGTAGAGGGTGATCTGGTCGTCGGCGGTGCGGCCCGGCCGAGTGCCGAGGACCAGCTCCCCCAGCTCGGCGTGCACGTGCTCGGCCGTGATCAGCCCCGCGTGGATCGGTTCGTGCAGGTCGGCGGCGCCCGTCGGGTGGGGTGCGAGCGCCGCGCGCCGCGACTCGACGCAGACCAGCGCGTCGGCCACCGTGGCGTCGTCGACCTCGCGGCCCCCGAAGCCGACCGAGGCGATGTGCACGCCCGGCGCGAGCCACTCCCGCCGGACCACCGGCTCGGTCGCGTGGGTGGCGGCGCAGACGAGGTCGGCCCCGTCGAGCGCCTCGGCGTAGGAGCCCACCCCGACGGCGGTGACCCCCAGCTCCCCGGCGAGCTCGGCTGCGAGGGCCGCGGAGCGGCCCCGGTCCCGCCCGGCCACGCGGATCTCGCGGATCGGGCGCACCCGGCACATGGCCCGGGCGTGCGAGCGGGCCTGCACGCCGGTGCCGAGCACGGCGAGCACCGCGGCGTCCGGCCGGGCCAGCAGCCGCGCGGACACCGCGGACGCGGCCGCCGTGCGCATCGCGGTGATCACGGTGCCGTCGAGCAGCGCGACCGGGGTGCCCGTGTCGGGATCGCAGCAGACGACGACGGCCTGGTGGGTGGGCACGCCGGTGCCCGCGTTGCCCGGGAACAGCGACACCAGCTTGGCCGCGAGGACGCCCGCGGAGGGCACGTAGCCGGGCATCGCGGCGAGGAAGCCGTCGCGCTCGGGGACGAACGCGGCGATGCGGTCCGGTGCCGAGGCCCGCCCCGCGCTCAGGTCGGCCATGGCCGCGGCGACGGCGTCGACCAGCTCGTCGGGGTCGAGCAACCGCTCCACCTGCGAGCCGCTGAGCACGAGCACCACGCGTCTCCCCTCTGCCGGCCGATCTCGGTAGCGGCCGGGCGCAACCTCGGTAGCCGCTACCGATCGCCCGGGCCGCCCGCCGCGCAGGTTCGCCGTGGCCCCGGTGGCGGCCTGCAGCGGCCGGGTCTTGCCCACCCCGGCCTCGCCGAGGACGGCCGGCGCCGCCCCGCGCCCGGACGCGGTGGCGGCGACGAGCCTGCGCACCTGGGCGAGCTCACCGGCGCGGCCCACCACCACCGGGCGCCGGAACGCGGTCGTGACGCGACCAGTGCACCGGGCCCGCGGGTAACGCGTTCGCGCGCGGGCTACTCGGGGTTGGTCAGCATCGGCCAACCGTCGTCGTCCCAGACGATCGGCTGGATGGCGAGCTTCGGCTTCCCGTCGTCCGACTTGTCGTAGTAGTGGTAGGCGATGATGTCGTCGGACGCGGACTGGCCGCCGGGCCCGACGCGGTCACCCTCGTCGGTGAGCACCGTGGTCCCGCCGCCCTCGAGGAGCTTGCGGCCCTCCCGGTCGACGTACGGGCCGGTCACCTTCTTCGACCGCCCGACCATGATCTTGTAGTCGCTGTCGACGCCCTGGCAGCACTGGCCCCAGGACGTGAACAGGTAGTAGTAGCCGTCGTGCTTGACGAAGTAGGGCGCCTCGACGGCGTTCGGGGCGGCCTTCCGGTCGACGATGTGGCGCGGCTCCGCGTCGGGGTCGGCGAGCTTGCCCGACGGCCAGTCGAGCTTCACCAACCGGATCCCGCTCCAGTAGGAGCCGAACGCCATCCACGGCGTGCCCGAGCCGTCCTCGATGATCGCGGGGTCGATCGCGTTGTAGTCGTCGTCGGGATCGGAGCGGATGACCTCGCCGCGGTCCACCCACTCGTAGGCGGGGTCGGACGGGTCGAGCGTCTCGTTGGTCGCGAGGCCGATCACCGACTGGTTGTGACCCCAGGTGGAGGCCGCGTAGTACAGGTAGTACATCCCGTTGGCCTCGTAGACCTCGGGCGCCCAGATGTTCTTGACGCCGGGCACGGCCTCCTTGATCCACTCGGGGATCTCGTCCCAGACCGTGCCCTCGTAGGTCCACTTGCGACCGTCCGACGACGAGCGGATCTGGATGTTGCCGTCGCCTTTGCTCTCGTGGCCGGTGGCGAAAACGTACCACTTCTCCCCTTCGTCCCCGACGACCAGCGCGGGGTCGTGCGCGGCGAGGTCGCCGGACAGCCGCCACGGCTCCTCGGCCTGCGCCGGGACCGCCGGGGCGGCCGCCACGGCCGGTGGGGCGAGGGCTGCGCTGAGCCCGACCACTGCGGCGACAACGGTGAGGAGCGGCGCGAATCGCACGGGCGTCATCCGTTCTGCACGAGGGACGGGGGCAACCGCGGCGACCCCACCAGCAAGATCGCCGAGGAGGGGACAGCGTACGCGGATCACCCCGTTGAGTGACGGAGCGACGACGCGCGATTCACTCGATAGTGACGCGCGTCACACCGACGCGCCGCGTCGGGAGGTGGCTCTAGTGATTTCTCACCATTTCTAGTGCAGACGGAATGCTTTCGCCGTGAGCTCCCGGCCCTCCTTGGCGAGCTCGAAGAACCCGTACGTGCCGTGCTCCCGGAGCTCGCGGGCGGCGCGGGCGAGCGCCCCGAACGCCACCGCGTTGAACGTGCCGCCGACGGAGATGCGGGCGACCCCGGCCTCGGCCAGCTCCGGTACCGGCGCCATGCCCGGCATCAGCAGGACGTTCACCGGCCGGTCGACCGACGACACGACGCAGCGGACGTCGGCGAGGTCCACCAGGCCGGGCGCGTAGAGCACGTCGGCGCCCGCCTCCTGGTAGGCCTGCAGCCGCTCGATCGTGTCGCCGAGATCGGGGTTGCCGCGGATGAAGTTCTCGGCCCGGGCGGTGAGCACGATCCCCCGCCCCTCCCGGGCGGCCTCCGCCGCCGCGGCGATCCGCTCGGCCGCGAGGCCGATGTCGTGGATCTCCGGGTCGGCGCCCGCGCTGTAGTCCTCGATCGAGCACCCCGCGAGGCCCGCCTCCACGGCCTCCGCGACGGTGGCCGCGACCTCCCCCGGGTCGGTACCCCACCCGTCCTCGAGGTCGCCGTTCACCGGGACGTCCACCGACCGCACCAGCGCGGCGGCGTGCTCCAAGCTGCGCTCCGCGCCGACCGCGCCGTCGACGAGCCCCTTGGTGGCTGCGAACCCGCTGCTCGTGGTGGCCAGCGCCGCGAAGCCGAGCGTCGCGAGCGCCTTCGCCGACCCCTCGTCCCACGCGTTGGGCATCAGCAACGGGTCGCCGGGGACGTGCAGGGCCCGGAAGCGGGCGGTGAGGTCGTCGGTCGAATCTGGGCCGTTCGGTTCGCTGATCGTCCTCGCCACACCGGGGACCGTACCGAGCCCCACCGACGGGCCCGGGCGGGTGATCAGGCTTCGCGGCGCCGCCCGGTGCCGGGCGCCCCCTCGTCGAGGGCGCGCACCAGGTCCTCCCTGGCCCGCGCCACGCGCGAACGGATCGTGCCGACCGGGCAGCCGCACACCTGCGCCGCCTCGGCGTAGCTCAGGTCGAGCACCTGGGTGAGCACGAACGCCTCCAGCCGCTCCGGCGCGAGCCCCGCCACCAGCTGCGCGAGCAGCACGGCCTCGTCACCCGCTCGGCGCACGACCCCGCCGCGCTGGGCGACGGCGTCCCAGTCGGCGACGGCGGTGGTGCGGGGCCTGCGGCCCGCGGCGCGCACCGCGTCGGCCGCCACCCGGCGGGCGATCGACAACAGCCAGGTGCGGGCCGAGGCCGTGGCCTCGAACCGCGGCAAGGACCCGACCGCGCGCAGGTAGGTCTCCTGGGCGAGGTCCTCCGCCTGGCCGGGGTCGGCGAGGTGCGACACGAACCGCAGCACGTCGCGCTGCGTGGCCCGCACGAACGCCGACAGCGCCTCCCGATCGCCGCGACCGGCCGCGAGGGCCCACCGCGTGATCCGCTCGTCGTCCCGTCGCTCGGCCACCCGGGCAGCCTAGCCACGCGCCCGCCGGGAACCGCGGGGCGGGCGCGGGCGACCATAGGCACATGCGGTGCGAGGACTGCCGGGACGCGATCTCCGCCCGGATGGACGGCGAGGACGCGGGCGTGGCGCCCGGCGCGGTGGACGACCACCTCGCCGGGTGCGCGGGCTGCCGCGCGTTCGCCGACCGGGCCGCCCACGTCACCCGCCTGGCCCGCCTCCGCCCCGCCGAGGACCTCCCCGACGTGCTGCCCGGGGTGCTGGCCGCCCTCGACGCGGGCGAGTCCCGCCCCGCGCCGCCGCGGACCGCACGCGCGATCGCCCGCGACGCCGTCCGGGTCGCCCTCGCCGCGCTCGCCGTCGGCCAGCTGGCGCTCGCGCTCAGCGGGATCATCGCCGCGGCCGGGGCCGCCGGGGCGGACCGGCTCGCCGGGGCGAGCATCGCGCACCTGACGCACGAGAGCGCGGCCTGGAACCTCGCCCTCGGGGTCGCGTTCGCGGTCGCCGCGACCGGGCCCCGCCGGGCGAGCGGGCTGGTACCGGTGATCGGCGCGTTCGTGGCGCTGCTCGCGTGCCTCAGCGCGCTGGACGCGCTCGCCGGGCACGTGGCGGCGGGCCGGCTCCTCGGGCACCTGCCCGCGGTCGTGGGCCTCGTCCTCCTCCTGCTGCACGCCCGCACCGGTCGCGACGACGGCGGGGCGGCCGCGAGCTCCGCCGACACCGGCTCCTCCGGCGGGCGGGACGCGGGGCGCGACCGGTTCGGCGACGGGTTCGACGGCGGGTTCGGCGACGCGGGCCTGCAACCGTCGGCCCACCACCGTGCTGCCTGATCGCGCTGCCTGATCGCGCTGCCGGATCGCGCTGCCCGAGCTTGCCACCTGACCGGGCGGGAACTCCGCGCGCGGCCCCGACGACCACTGGGGTCGATGCCACCCACCACGCCCCCCGCCCCCGTACCCGCCACGGCCCTGCAGCCCTGGCTCTCCACCGCGGGTCGGCTGCTGCTCGGCGCCGTCTGGCTCGCCGCGGGCGCTGCGAAGATCACCGACCTGGACGCCTCCGTGCGCGCGGTGCGCGCCTACCGGCTCCTGCCCGAGACGGCGGCCCAGGTCGTCGGGGCCGGCCTGCCCGCGGTGGAGCTGGTCCTCGGCGTGCTCCTCGTCACCGGGGCCGGGGTCCGGGCCGCCGCGGCGGTCTCCGCCGTGCTGATGCTCGGGTTCGTCGTCGGGATCGCCGCGGCGTGGGCGCGCGGGCTGCGCATCGACTGCGGCTGCTTCGGCTCGGGCGGCGAGCTCGCCGCGGGCGAGGACCCGGCGTACGCGCTGGACCTCGCCCGCGACGCCGCCCTGCTGGTGGTCGCCCTCCTCCTCGTCCGGTGGCCCGCCGGGCGGTTCGCACTCGTGAAGGAGTCCTAGGTGAAGCCACGCTCCGCCATCATCCGGCGCGGCGGCCCGTCGACGACGACGGTCGTCGCGGTTCTCGTGCTGGTGCTGTTCGCAGGCGCCGTCGGGTTCGGCGTGTACCGCGCCGGGGCGGCCGCGGGGGCGCTGCCCGCGGGCGCCACCGCGGAGGGCGTCGCGGTCGGCGACCCCGACGCCCCGGTCACGATCGACCTCTACCTCGACTTCCAGTGCCCGGCGTGCGCGCAGTACGAGCGGCAGGCCGGCGCCACGATCGACGAGCTCGTGGCGTCGGGGCGGGCCCGGGTCGTCTACCACCCGGTGGCCTACCTGAACCGCTTCTCCAGCACGGACTACTCGAGCCGCTCGTCGGCGGCCGCCGGCTGCGCGGCCGACGCGGGCGTGCTGCCCCGCTTCGCGCAGCTGCTGTTCGCCCACCAGCCACCGGAGGGTGGCGCCGGCCTGCCCGACGACCAGCTCGTCGCGCTCGGCGCGCAGGCGGGCGCGGGCCCCGACTTCGCGGCCTGTGTGCAGGAGGGCCGCTACGCCGGGTGGAGCCGGTCGGTCACCGACGCCGCCTCCCGCGCCGGGATCACCGCGACCCCCACCGTGCTCGTCGACGGGCGGGAGGTGGAGCGCACCGCCGAGGCGCTGCGCGCGGCCGCCGCGGCCGGCTGACCGGGCGGGCCTCGCCGCGGGCTCGCCGACCTCCGCACCGGCGCGGCCGAGCCGCCCGCGCCGCGGAGCGCCGCGCTGGTGGCCGCCGGCGCCGGGCGACGCCGCCGTCGGCCGTGCGCAGCGGCAGCACGGGGCCGGGATTCGCGCAGCGCCGCCCACACCCACACCGCGACTCGCCGGGTACGAGCGCTACGCGCCCACCACGGGCAGCCACACCCGCATCGTCGACGGGCCGCGCTCGGCCCAGTCGTGGTAGGGCACGAGCGGCACGTCGAAGGCCGCATCGGTCGCCGGGTCCGGCGCCGGGGCGCCGTAGGGCCACGCCCGGTCGGGTGGCGCCGACCGGCGCACCCGCACGACGACCCGCCCGTCCTGCTCGCGCGGGGCGATGCCCGGGTCGAGGCGCACGTCGCCGACGTCGTCGACGGCGCCGCCGCTCGCGGCGGCCAGGTCGACCGACTCCAGGCACAGCACCTCCGGCCCGCGCTCCACCGCGAGGCAGCCGCGGACCGCGTCGATGCGCGGGTCGGGCGCGGTGAACCGGGGGGCCACGGGCAGGTGCAGCTCGACGACGTCACCGGCGCGGAAGGCGCGGCGCACGCGAACCGTCCCCGGCGCGGCGGGCTCCGCGGCACCGTCGACGACGAGCCGCGCCCCGTCGGCCCACGCGGGCACCCGCAGGGAGAGCGTCCACGGCGCGGCGGCGTCCGAGCGGACGTGGACGCGCACCACGCCGTCGCGCGGGTAGCCGGTCTCGACGTCGAGCGCGACCGGTGCCCCCGCCACGGTGGTGCGGATCTCGGCCGGCGCGTACTGGTGCAGCTGGAGGCCCTCGTCGTCGACGGTGGCGACGTACGCGGCGAGGCCGGCGAGGGTCCGGGCCACGTTGGGCGGGCAGCACGACACCTCGAACCACGGGGCGCGCAGCGAGGACGACGCCCGCGGCGAGATCTCCCCCTCCACCGCGAGCGTGCCGGGGCGGCGCTGGTGCAGCGTGTTCGCGTAGAAGAACGCGGTGCCCTCGGCCGACGGGGAGGTCGCCACCACGTTGAACAGGTTCCGCTCGATGAGGTCGGCGAACCGCGGCGCCCCGTCGGCGAGCAGCAGCCGCCAGCTGAACATGATCGACGCGACGGACGCGCACGTCTCGGAGTAGGCGCGGTCCGGCGGGAGCACCCAGTCGTCGCCGAACGCCTCGTCCTGGTGGTGGGAGCCCACGCCGCCGGTGAGGTAGGTGCGGCGGGCGACGGTGGCGTCCCACTGGGCCACGAGCGCGGCGAGCAGCTCCTCGTCGCCCCGCTCCACGGCGACGTCGACGGCGCCCGCGGACAGGTAGCCCGCTCGCACGGCGTGCCCGCGCAGCACGCGGGCCTCGCGCACCGGGACGTCGTCCTGGTAGTAGGCGCGGCCGAACTCGATGTCGCGCAGCACCCCGCGGCCCCGGCGCTCCACGAAGAGCGCGGCCTGGTCGAGGTAGCGCTCGTCGCCGGTGACCCGCGCGAACTCCACGAGCGCGGGCTCGATCTCGGCGTGCCCGCACACCGACTCGATCCCGCCGGGCCCGAACACCGAGCAGACGAGGTCCGCGGCACAGCGGGCGACCTCGACGAGCCCGTCGTCGGCGTCGGGCCGGGTGCGGGCGCGGGCGACCGCGGCCTGCAGCAGGTGGCCGATGCAGTACAGCTCGTGGCCCCACTCCAGGTCCGACCAGCGCGGCGCCTGGCCCGGCCTGCCGAACTTCGTGTTGAGGTACCCGTCCGGCTCCTGCGCGGCCGCGACCCGGGCCACGACCTTGCGGAACCGCTCCTCGAGCGCGGCGTCGCCGGTGCGGCCGATCTCCCAGGCCAGCGCCTCCAGGTACTTGTAGACCTCGGAATCGGAGAACTCCCGGCCGCGCCTGCCCTCGGGCAGCGCGCCCGCGGCGGCGAGGTCGAAGTTGGCGAGCCACCCCTCGCGTTCGAGCCACTGCTCGATGTGGGCGAGCGTCGCGCTCGCGTTGACCCGCTGGCGCCGTCCCCAGAACCCGCCGGTGATCGTCACCTCGGCCAGCGACAGCGGGCGCAGCCGGCCGGTCGAGGGCACAACGAGGCTCATGTCATCCCTTCAACGCGCCCGACATGAAGCCGCGCACGTAGTGTCGTTGGAGCAGCAGGAACAGCACGATGCAGGGCAGGGCGAGCACCACGACGCCCGCCTCGGTGGCGCCGTAGTCGACCACCCCCTGCACCTGCCCGCGCAAGTTGGACACCGCGAGCGGCAGCGTCATGCGGTCGCTGTCGTTGATCAGGATCAGCGGCGCCATGAAGTCGTTCCACGCGGCGAGGAACGCGAAGAGGCCCACGGTGATCAGCCCCGGTTTCACGGCCGGGAGCAGCACGCGCCGCAGCGCGGTGAAGGTCGAGCAGCCGTCGACCATCGCCGCCTCGTCCAGCTCGCGCGGGACCGCCTCGAACGAGATCCGCATCATGAACGTCGAGAACGGCAGCTGGAACATCGTCAGCACCAGGGCGAGCCCGACGAGCGAGTTCTGCAGCCCGACCTGGGTGAGCAGCACGTAGAGCGGGATCAGCAGGGTGGCGTACGGGACCATGAGGATCGCGAGCGTCACCAGGAACAGCGCGTCGCGGCCGGGGAAGGAGAACCGGGCGAACGCGTAACCGCCCAGCGTCGACACCACGAGGGTGAGCGCCACCGTGAGCAGCGAGACGAACGCCGAGTTCGCCAGGTACTGCCAGATCCCGGCCTGGTAGTCGGCGAGGGCCCGGTAGTTGCCGAACCCCCAGCCGTCCACCTGGCTGGTGCCCGGGTGGGGCGACACCGACGCCACGGCCGTCCAGACCAACGGGTACAGGAAGATCACCGCGAGGCCGCCGGTGAACACCCAGTACGGGGTGCGCAGGACGAGCCCGGCGACGCTGGTGGCGGGCGCCCGCCCGGTGGAGCGGGACGGGGACGCCGACGCCGCGGCGCGCGACAGCTGCGCGGTCACTTCCCGGTCACCTCTCCTCCGGACGGGAGAACGCGCGGATCTGCAGGACGTTGACCAGCACCAGCACGCCGAGCACCAGCACCGAGAGCGCGGCGGCGACGCCGAGGTCGTTCTGCCCCTGGAACGCGACCGTGTAGATCAGCTGGACGACCGAGATCGTGCTGTTGTCCGGGCCGCCCTTGGTGAGGATGTAGAACTGCTCGAACGCGAGCAGCGACCCGGTGACGCACAGCACCGTGCACAGCGCGAGCGTGGGCCGCAGCAGCGGGAGCGTGATGTGCCGGAAGGTCTGCCACCGCCCGGCGCCGTCGATGCGGGCGGCCTCGTAGACGTCGGCCGGGACCGCCTGCAGGCCCACGAGCATGAGCAGCATGTAGAAGCCGGCGTAGCGCCACACGATCAGGAACAGCGTGGACCACAGGGCGGCGTCGGGCGTGCCGAGGAACGTCGCGCCCATCCGCTCCATGATCGGCGCGAACGGGCCGGCGAACGGCGAGTACAGCACGTAGAACAACAAGGACGCCGAGGCGAGCCCGAGCGCGCTCGGCACGAGGAACGCCGTGCGCAGCAGGCCCTTCCACCGGGTCGACTCCTGCACGAGCAGCGCGAGCCCCAGCCCGAGCGCGATGAGCAGCACGGTGGCGAGCACCGTGTACTTCACGGTGAAGACCACCGAGTCGACGAAGAAGCGGTTGGAGACCGCGCGGCTGTAGTTGGCCGGGAGGTTCCACCCCTGATAGCCCGAGAGCAGCGGCCAGCGCGAGGCCGACATCAGCATCACGAGCAGCAGCGGCAGGACGAACAGCACCCCGACGAACGCGGCGGTGGGCGTGGCGTAGAGCCAGCCCTGCAGCGCCCGCCCCACCGGCCTGTGCCGGACGGGGGCGGCGGGCGCCGCCGGGCCGGTCAGCGTCGAGCTGGTCATTGCTGCGACAGCACCGCGGTGATCTCGTCGTTGTTCTTGTCGAGATCGGCCCCGGTGCCGAGCACCGCGTCGCGCACGAGCGTGAGCCACGGGCTGTTGGTCGCGTTGAACGCCTGCTGGAAGTTGATCGCCACCGGGGTCTCCCCCGCCGCGGCCACCTCGTTGATCGTCACCAGGCGCGGGTCCGACACGGCGTACTTGTTGTCGGCGAGGTCGGAGCGCGACACCACGTCGAGGTTCTTGCCCAGCACCTCGACCTGCGCCTCCTCCGACATCAGCCAGGACAGGAAGTTCCAGGCCTGCGGGGCCTTCTCGGAGTCCTTGGAGATGCCGATCCCGTCGCCGCCGACGAACGTCGAGGAGCCGCCGTTCGGGCCGGGGATGCCGGCGACGCCGACCTCGAAGCCCTGCGTCGACGACAGCAGGGTGGCCGGGTAGAACATCAGCCCGACCTTCCCCTCGGTGAAGCCCGCGGTCCACGTCGGGCCCGCCTCGTCGCGGGAGGAGGGCAGTACGGCGCCGGACTGCCACAGGTCGCGCCAGGTGTCGTAGACCTGCCGGGCGGTGGGCGAGGCCAGCAGCGACTGCGTGCCGTCCGGGGTCATGACCTGCTCACCCGCGGCCCAGATGCTCGGGAACCAGGTGAACACCAGGCAGCCGCCGCAGTTCAGGCCGGTGGCGGTGCCGTAGGTGTCGGGCTTGCCCAGCGCCTGGATCGCCTTGGCCGCCGCCGCGTACTCCTCGAGCGTGGCGGGCGGCTTCTCCGGGTCGAGGCCCGCCTCGCGGAACAGGTCCTTGTTCCAGAACAGCATCGACAGGTCCAGCACGAACGGCAGCACGTGCGCCCGGCCCTCGTAGGTGCCCGCCGCGAGGTGCCCTGCGTTGATCGCGTCCTTGAACGGCAGCCCGTCGATGCTGTCGCTGATGTCCTGGAACAGCCCCTGCTGCACCCAGTTCGGCACGTAGACGATGTCGGCGGCGAACAGGTCCGGCAGGCCGCCCGCGCCGGCCGCGGCGCCCACCTTCGCGACGTAGTCGTCGTTCGGCGTGACCGTGAGCTCGACCGTGTTCTGGTGGGTCGCGTTGTACGCCTCGACCAGCAGCTTCGCCTGCTTCTCCAGCGGCGCCCTGGTCCACAGCGTGAGGGTGGTGCCGTCGTCGACGCCGTTCGGCCCGGCGGCCGTCGCGTCGCCGCCACCCGATGCGCCTCCTCCGCCGCCGCAGGCGGCCACGGCCAGCATCGCCGCCACCGCGGCAGCGGCGAGCAGCGAGCGGAACCCGGTGAGTGCCATGGTGCGCTCCTCGTCGAGCAGGAAACCTTTGAGATCACCCTGTCGGAGCGCCACGATCTCAGCACGCCGCAGGGCCGAAAAGCTTTTCGGGACCGTAGCGGTGGCGAGGTCGGCCGTCAAGCGCGGTCGTTGTTACAGTGCGAGGCCGAGGAGGTCGGATGACTCGCACCGAGCCGGCGCGCAACCCGAAACCGGTGACGCTCTCGGACGTCGCCCGGCTCGCGGGCGTGTCGGTCGCGACCGCCTCCAAGGCGCTCAACGGCCGCGACCAGGTCGCCCCCGCCACCCGGCAGCGCGTGCTCGACGCCGCCGACCGGCTCGCGTTCAGCCCCAACCCGATGGCGCGCGGCCTCATCGCGGGCCGCACCGGCACGGTCGGGCTGCTCACGAGCGACCTGGTGGGCCGGTTCGTGATCCCGATCCTCACCGGCGCGGAGGACGCGTTCGGCGCGGGCCAGGTCAACGTGTTCCTCTGCGACGCCCGCGGCGACGCCATCCGCGAGCAGCACCACCTGCGCGCGCTGCTGTCGCGCCGCGTCGACGGGCTCATCGTGGTCGGGGAGCGCACCGACCCGCGCCCATCGCTCGGCCGCGACATCCCGGTGCCCGTCGTCTACGCCTACGCCCCGTCCGACGACCCGGCCGACCTGTCGCTCACCCCGGACAACGTCGGTGCCGCCCGCATCGCGGTGGAGCACCTGGTGAGCAGCGGGCGCACCCGGATCGCGCACATCTCCGGCGACCCCACCTACGCGGCGGCCCGCGACCGCGCCGCGGGCGCCCAGGAGGCGCTGGCCGCGGCCGGCCTCGAGCTCGTGGGCGAGGTGATGTTCTCCGAGTGGTCCGAGCACTGGGGCCGCGACGCCGCCGCCGTGCTGCTGGAGCGCCACCCGGACGTCGACGCGATCCTCTGCGGCTCCGACCAGATCGCCCGGGGTGTGCTCGACACCGCCCGCGACCTCGGCCGCAGGGTGCCCGAGGACATCGCCGTGATGGGGTTCGACAACTGGGAGGTGCTCACCACCAACGCCCGCCCCCAGCTCACCAGCATCGACGCCAACCTGCAGGAGCTCGGCCGCACCGCCGCCCAGCGCGTGTTCGCCGCGCTGGACGGGGTCGACATCGGCAGCGGCACCCAGTACCTGCCCACGCGCCTGGTGATCCGGGGGTCGACGATCGCCCGCCGCTGACCGGATCAGCCCTCCGCCGCGCGTTCCTCGGGGCGCCGCGGGTACTGGGGCGGCAGCGGGGTGTTGCCGAGGATCAGGTCGGCGGCCTTCTCCGCGAGCATCATCGTCGGCGCGTAGGTGTTGGCGTTGGTGATCGACGGCATCGCCGACGCGTCGACGACCCGCAGGCCCTCCAGCCCACGCACCCGCATGCTGGTCGGGTCGACCACGGCGCCGTCGTCCACGCCCATCCGGGCGCTGCAGGACAGGTGCAGCCCGGTCCGGGCGGTGCGCGCCACCCAGTCCATCACCTCGTCGTCGGTGCGGACGGTCGGCCCCGGCAGCCACTCGGTGCCGCCGAGGGCCGCCATGGCCGGCTGCCCCAGCACCTCCCGCGCGATGCGCACGGCCTCGACCCACCGGGCCCGGTCGTCGGGGCCGGTGAGGTAGTTGAGCCGCAGCGCGGGCTGCGCCGACGGGTCCCGCGAGGTGATCTTGACGTGGCCGCGGGCGTCGGAGCGCATGACCTCGACGTGCAACTGGAAGCCGTGCTGGTCGACCGGGTACGAGTGCTCCTCGCTCTGCATCAGCAGCGGCGCGAGCACGAAGAACACGTCCGGGTAGCCGTCGGCCAGCGAGCTGCGCACGAAGCCGCCCGCCTGCATGGGGTTCCAGGCGCCCGGGCCGGTGCCGCGCAGCAGCGCCTCAGCGATGATCTTCGGCCAGCGCTTCTTGTCGCGCACGTCGGCGAGCGACACCGGGGCGATGCCGGTGTGCTGGATGTGCACGGCGAGGTGGTCCTGCAAGGACTCGCCCACGCCCGGCAGGTGGTGGACCACCGGCACACCGAGCGCCTCGAGCTCGGTCTTGTCGCCGATGCCCGACAGCTGCAGCAGCTGCGGCGTGCCGACCGCGCCCGCGGCGAGCACGATCTCGCGGCCGCGCACCACGGACTCGCCGCGACGCCCACGCCGGTACCGCACGGCGACCGCGCGACCCCCGTTGACCTCGACGCCCGTGACGTGCACCCGGGTCAGCACCGTGAGGTTGCGCCGCCGCCGCACCGGGTGCAGGTAGGCGCGAGCGGCGCTCTCGCGACGGCCGCCCCGCACCCCCTGGTCGAACGGGGCGAAGCCCTCCTGCTGCAGCCCGTTGGTGTCCGGCAGCACGGCGTAGCCGGCCTGCCGCACGGACTCGAAGAACGCCTCGAAGATCGGGCCCCGCGCCGGGCTGCGCATGAGCGTGTGCGGCCCGCCCCGGCCGCGGGTCTCGTCGATCTCACCGAGGCAGTTCTCGAGCCGGCGGAAGTAGGGCAGGCAGTGCGCGTAGTCCCATTCCTCGGTGCCGGTCTCGGCGGCCCACCGGTCGAAGTCGCGCGGGTGGCCGCGCGTGTAGAGCATGCCGTTGATGGAGCTGGAACCGCCGAGCACCTTGCCGCGCGGGTGGTCGAGCCGGCGGGCCCGCAGCTGCGGCTCGGGCTCGCCGGTGTAGCGCCAGTCGTGCCAGCGGCTGCCGACCGGCACCCCCATCGCGAGCGGCAGCTGAACCGCCAGGTCCCAGGCGTGGTCGGGCCGGCCGGCCTCCAGCACGAGGACCCGCGTGCCCGGGTCGGCGCTCAGCCGGTTGGCCAGGATGCAGCCCGCCGTGCCCCCGCCCACGACGACGAAATCGAAGATCGTGCCATCCACGTCCACGGCCCCCACGGATGCGCAACCTCCCACTCAGCAATGCCCCGAGAATCGACGAGCGCGGTCACACTACTGAGGTATCCGGAAGGCCCTCCCCGCGCCCCCTCCTTTCCCGGAATGGGCGGAACGGCGCCTTCACCCGAACGGTGCGGATGAAAACGTCGTTCGTGCGGAATGGGACGTCAGTGCGCGACGGGAACGTCACCCGACGGGGTATTGCGGATGAAGAACGCGCCCCCGATCGCGAGCACCGACAGCGAGGCGGCCACGACGAACGCGGCGTGGACGCCGCCCGCGGTCTGCTCGACCACCGAGGCGCCGCCCGCGGCGAGCCCGGCGGAGGCGACCGACATGACGCTCACGAGCAAGGCCACGCCCGCGGCGCCGGCGAGCTGCTGGGTGGTGCCGAAGATCGCGCTGCCGTAGGAGTACAGCCGCGGCTCGACCGCGCCCAGCCCCGAGGTGAACAGCGGGGTGAACACGAACGCCAGGCCCGTCGACAGCAGCAGGTGGAATCCCAGGACCTGCAGGATCGAGCTGCCGGAGGTGAACATCGTGGTGGACCACAGCGCGGCGCTCACCGCGGCGGTGCCGGGCACCAGGAGCGCCCGCGGACCGAACCGGTCGTACAGCCGCCCCACGACGGGGCCGAGGAGCCCCATCAGCAGCCCGCCGGGCAGGAGCAGCAGCCCGATGGCGAACGTCTCGAGCGCGAGCACCTCCTGCAGGTAGATCGGCAGCAGGACGACGGTGCCGAGCAGCACGGCCATCATCAGCATCATCATCGCGCTGGCCACGGTGAACGTGGGCGAGCGGAACGTGCGCAGGTCCAACAGGGCGCGGTCGGAGCGCTGCAGCACCAGCTGGCGGGCGACGAAGGCGGAAAGCCCCGCCACACCGAGACCGAGCGCGCCCCACAGCAGCGCGGGCGAGCCGTCACCGCCGGAGTGGCCGACGCTGCTCAGGCCGTAGACGAGCCCGCCGAAGCCGAGCACCGACAGCACGACCGACGCGACGTCGATCGGGGCGGAGGTGGAGTCGCCGACGTCGGTGATCAGCCGCAGCCCGAGCAGCAAGGCGGCCAGCGCGATCGGCAGGACCAGCCAGAACATGTAGCGCCAGCCGAACTGCGTGAGCACGATGCCCGAGACCGCCGGGCCGATCGCGGGCGCCACCGAGATGACGATCGAGATGTTGCCCATGACGGCGCCCCGGCGCGCGGGCGGCACGAGCGTCATCACCGTGGTCATCAACAGCGGCAGCATGATCGCGGTGCCGCTGGCCTGGACCACCCGGGCGGCGAGCAGGATCGCGAACCCGGGCGCCACCGCCGCGACGAACGTGCCCGCGCTGAACAGCGCCATCGCGATGCCGAACAGCGAGCGGGTGGGGATCCGGCGGATCAGGAAGCCGGTGATCGGGATGACCACCGACATCGTGAGCAGGAACCCGGTGGTGAGCCACTGCCCCACGCTCGCCTCGACCGCGAGCTCGCTCATCAGCGTCGGAAGCGCGACGCTCATGATCGTCTCGTTGAGGATGACGACGAACGTGGAGACGAGCAGCACGCCGATCACCGTGCGGTCGCGGGCGCTCAGCGCACCCGCGCCACCGGCGGCGCCCGACGGGTGGTCGAGCACGTCTGACTGCTGGTTCACGTCGTCCCCCACGAGGTCCGGTGCGGCGCGAGCCGGTGGGCCGGGCGCCGAGCTCGGAAAATCTACGGGGTAGGACCGACGGAACGCGCAGGATTAATCCCCGTCCGATCTGAGGCGCGCGTCACCCTCCCGCCGGCCGCGCCTCGGGCCCGTGCGCGGCGGACCGGGTAACGCCGTCCCAGATCGGGACGACGTCGCAGGTTTCCGACAAAGGGGAAGGGGTCGGACATGACGACCATCCCGACGTTCAACCTGCTGGAGCCGTACCGGATCGCGGAGGAGACCTTCGTCGTCCCGTGGGCCCTGGAGGCCCCGCCCGTCGGCCACTTCCCCATGAACTCGATGGTGATCCGCGGGGCCGAACCGGTGCTGGTGGACACCGGCTCGCCGGCCACCCGGGCCCAGTGGCTCGAGGCCGTCTGGTCGGTGGTCGACCCGGCCGACGTGAAGTGGGTGTTCCTCACCCACGACGACCGCGACCACGCGGGCAACCTGCTGCCGGTCCTCGCCGCCTGCCCGAACGCGACGCTGCTCACCACGTGGTTCTCGATCGGCCGGATGGCCGAGGAGTGGGAGACGCCTCTCGACCGGTGCCGCTTCCTCAACGACGGCGACACCGTCGACGTGGGCGACCGCACGCTCGTGGCCAAGCGGCCGCCGCTGTACGACAACCCGACCACCCGCGGCCTTGTGGACACGCGGACGAACGTGATGTGGTCGGTGGACACGTTCGCGACGAACGTGTCCTGTCCCGTCCCCGAGATCGGTGAGCTCTCCGACGACGAGTTCCGCGACGGCCAGCTCTTCGGCGGCCGCCTCGTCTCGCCGTGGCACACGCTGCTCGACGCGGCCAAGTTCCGCACGGTCGTCGACGACTTCGAGCGCCTCGGGGCCGAGGTCGTCGCCGGCTGCCACACGCCGGTGCTCCGCGGCCGCCGGGTCGCCGAGGCGTTCGACGTCCTCCGCCGGCTGCCGGACGTCCCGGCATGGGAGGTGTTCACCCAGGCCGACCTGGACGCCTGGATGGACGAGGCCGAGGGCTCGAGGCCTGCGGAGCAGCCGCGACCGTCCGGCGCCTGAGAACGGCATCCACCCCGCCGCTGCCCGCAGGCAACCCCCCGCGCGGGGCATACCCGGCCCCGCCGTGCGGCCGCACGACCCCGGGTGGAGTACAACCAGCGAATGGCATTCAGGCTGACGCCACACGAACGCGGCTTCTACCCGCTGTTCACCCGGGCTGCGGAGAACATCGCCCGTGCCGCGGACGACCTCGCGGCGCTGGTGGCCGCGCCCCCGGCCGACCGGCCGGAACTGGCGAGGCGTGTGAAGGACGCCGAGCACGCGGGTGACGACCTCACCCACGAGATCATGGTGAAGCTGAACAAGACGTTCGTGACGCCGTTCGACCGGGAGGACATCTACCGCCTCGCGTCGTCGTTGGACGACGTGATCGACGCGATGGAGGAGGCGGCCGACCGGATCGTGCTCTACCGGCTCACCGACCTGCCGGCGGGGATGAAGACGCAGACCGACGTGCTGCAGCGCGCCGCCGCCGTCACGGCGGAGGCGATGCCGCGGCTCGCGTCGATGTCGGCGCTCAAGGAGTACTGGGTGCACGTCAACTCCCTCGAGGACGAGGGCGACACCGCCTACCGGGCCCTGTTGGAGGAGCTGCTCTGCCCGTCCGCCGATGTCGACGCGACGGGCGTGCTCACGATCCTCAAGCTGAAGGAGGTCATCGACTCCCTCGAGGAGGCCGCCGATGCCTTCGAGACGGTGGCGAACACCGTCGAGAGCATCGCGGTGAAGGAGTCCTGAGTGGAGCTGACCATCATCGTCGTGGTGATCGTGGTCGCGCTCGTGTTCGACTACACGAACGGTTTCCACGACGCCGCGAACGCGATCGCGACGTCCGTCGCCACCCGGGCGCTGACCCCGCGCGTCGCGTTGATCATGGCTGCGGTGATGAACCTCATCGGCGCGTTCCTCGGCACCGAGGTCGCCTCCACCGTCGGCAGCGGGATCATCGACCCACCCCAGGGGGTGTCCGGCCTCGTCGTGGTGCTCGCCGCGCTCGTCGGGGCGATCGCCTGGAACCTGATCACCTGGTGGTTCGGCATGCCGTCCTCGTCGTCGCACGCGCTCATCGGCGGGCTGGTCGGCTCGGCGCTCGCCGCGGCCGGGGCCGTGCACTGGACCGGCGTGTTGGACAAGGTCGTCATCCCGATGGTGCTGTCGCCGGTGGTCGGCTTCACGCTCGCCGGGCTGCTCATGACCGCGCTGCTGTGGATCTTCCGGCGGGCGCACCCACGGCCGGTCGGGCGCAGCTTCCGCTACGCCCAGACGGTGTCGGCGGCCGCGATGGCGCTCGGCCACGGCCTGCAGGACGCGCAGAAGACGATGGGCGTGATCGTGCTGGCGCTGGTCGTCGGCGGCTACCACCAGGGCTTCGAGGTGCCGTGGTGGGTGATCCTGCTCGCCGCGGGCGCGCTGTCGGCGGGCACGTACGCCGGCGGCTGGCGGATCATGCGGACGCTGGGCAGGCGGATCATCGACCTCGACCCGCCGCGCGGGTTCGCCGCCGAGATGACCGCCTCGGCGGTGCTCTACACCACGGCGTTCGCGTTCGCCGCGCCGATCTCGACCACGCAGACGATCACGTCGTCGATCCTCGGCGTCGGCGCCACGAAACGGCTCTCGGCCGTGCGGTGGGGCGTGGCGGGCAACATCGTCGTGGCGTGGGTGCTCACGATCCCGATGGCCGCCGCGAGCGCGGCCGTCGCGTTCTGGGTGCTGCACCCCCTCCTGGAGTGACGCGCGCTCAGCCGCCCCGCACCGCCCGACCCGGCAGCGCGGCCGGGTCCAGCTCGCCGTCGCGCACCACGAACCGGCCCCCGACCAGGACGTGGCGGATCCCCGCCGACGGCCGCGTCGGGTCGGTGTAGGTCGCCCGGTCGGTCACGGTCGCCGGGTCGAAGACGGTGACGTCGGCGTCGCTGCCCGGCTGCAGCCTGCCCTTGCGGCGCATCGCCGGGGCCGCGCCCTCCAGCACGCGCGCCGGCACGAGCGTGCAGCGGCGCACCGCCTCGGGCAGGCTGAGCAGCCCCAGCTCCCGCACCAGCAGCCGCAGGGTGCGCCCGAACGTGCCCGCGGTGCGCGGATGCGTCGCGACCTGCGGCGGCAGCGGCCAGCGCAACCGGTCCGGCGCACCGGACGGCCACTGCGGCGCGATCGCGTCGCTCGCCACCGCGGCGTCCGGGAACGCGATCGCCCGGTGCACGAGGCCGAACGCGTCCGGGTCCGCCTCGTCGGTCTGGTGGACGAACACCAGCGCGCCCGGGTCCTCCTCCCGCACCCGGCGCAGCTCGTCGGCGTCGGCGATGCGCCTGCCGAGGGCGAGGTGGCCGATCGAGCTCGGGGTGAGCCCGCGCCGGTGCAGCAGCTCGGGCGCGAGGAACGCCGCCCCGACCCCGGTCATCCCGGCCCCGTACGGGTAGGCCTCGGTGGTGACCGTCGCACCCTCGCGCCGGACCCGCTCCACCAGCGCCAGCACCCGGTCCACGTGGCGGCCCGACGTGCTGTTGAGGTGGCAGTAGTGCATGTGGGCGCCGGTCTCCCCCGCCGCCCGCACGATCTCCTCCGCCCCGTCGACCGGGACGTCCGGGTCCATCTCCACGAGGTCGCGGGCGTGGGTGTAGGTGGGCACGCCGTGCCGGGCGGCGAGCGCCGCGACGGCGAGGTACTCGGCGGGGTCGGTGCCCGGCGCATACCCGACGAGCACGCCGATCCCGAGCGCGCCCGCCGCGAGATCGGCCTCCAGCAGGCCGAGGATGCGGTCGACGTCGGCGGGGGTGGCGGCGGCCTGCCAGCGCGGGTCGGCGACGTGCCCGAGCAGCTCGTCGAGGTCCGCCACCGGGGGCGCCCCGGCGAGGACGTGCATCCGGGCGCCCGCCCACGACGTCGAGAACCCGTAGTTGATGGGCCTGCCCTCGGCCGCCGCCCTGCGGTAGGCGTGCTCCACGGGGAAGGCGCCCGCCTCCAGCTCCAGCGCGGTGGTGACGCCGTCGAGCGCCTGCAGCCGCTGGCCCGCGACGTCCTGGGTGTGGCTGTGCAGGTCGACGAAGCCGGGGCACACGACCAGCCCCGACACGTCGACCACGCGCGCGCCGGACAAGGGCTGCTCGCTGATGGCGCGGACGGCGGAGCCCGCGATCCCGACGTCGCGGACGGCGTCGAGGCCGGTCTCGGGGTCGATCACCCGGCCGCCGGTGAGGACGAGGTCGTGAACGCTCACCCCAGCGACCGTAGATCAGACCGTGGACGAGCGGATGCCCCCCGGAACACGGCGCCGGGCGCGGCGCGTCCGACCCGCGGGTCAGAGCGCGCAGGTCCGCAGGACGTCCTCGTCGAGGGTCAAGCCGAGGCCCGGCCCGTCCGGCAGAACCAGGTCGCCGTCCTCGATCCGGGCGGGTTCGGTGAACAGCGGCTGTCCCCACGGGACGAGGCCGACGATCTTGCCGTTCGGAACGGCCGCGACAGCCTGGCCCAGCACCTCGGGCGCCAGGTGGTTCACCACCTGGCGGCCGTGGCACGCGGCCAGGTGAGCGACCGTGAGGAAACCGGTGAGGCCCAGGTCCTGGTCGATCATCACGATGTCGCTGCAGCCCCCCTCCAGCAGCCGGCGGAACTCGTCCGGGTGCTGGGCGGCCTCGCCCGAGCAGGTGTCCTGCGCGATCGACTCGCTGACCCGGCGCAGCCCGGCCAGGTCGTGGTGGGCGACCGGGTCCTCGATCCAGAAGAGGTCGAGCTCCTCGGTCGCGCGCGCGAACCGCAGCGCCTGCTTCGGCGTCCACCGGAAGTTGCCGTCGACGATGATCCGCACGTCAGGTCCGGCGTAGCGGCGGACGGCGCGGACGTGGGCGATCGCCGTGTCGAGCGGCGCGCCTCCGACCGGGCACTTCAGCGCCCGGAAGCCACGGGCGAGCAGGCGCTCGACGTGGCCGGCGAGGTCGTCGGGCGGACCACCCGGCATGAGGCCCCAGTTGGCGGAGACGGGTACGCGATCGCGCCACCCACCCATCAGGTCCCGGACCGGCCGGCCCAGCGCCTTGCCCGCCAGGTCCCAGCAGGCGACCTCGATCGCGCTGGCCGCCCGCCGCTCGAGCCCGGACACGGGAGCGCCGCGCACCTCCCGGAACAGTTCGTCGTACACCTCGCCCGTCCGGGTCGGATCCCGGCCGGCGAGCTCGTCGACCATGCCCTCGACCAGCAGTGCGAGCGGTCGCGCGGTGATCCGGTTGGCGCGGACGTACGACACACCCTCGACGCCCTCGTCGGTGCGCAGCCGCAGCACGACGTGCGTGCCGGTGATGATGCCCTCGTAGGTGACGCGGACCGCCGCGGTCGCGCATCCGGTGATCTTCATGCAGGTTCCTTCTGGTTCAGGGCACGCCGGCGTGCGGTCGCAGATCGCCGCACTCGTCGGCGAATGCACGCGGATCCCGAGCAGACGGCGCAAATCTCCCGCGACATCGAGGCCCGAGTCGTTTTCTCGACCCCGGACCGTCGCCGGCCCCCACGATAGTGGCGTGCGGCGCGGGCGAACCCCCCTGCGAACCGGACCACTATCTCAACTGTTCGCGCGAAAAAGTCAACGATGCCGCTCGGGCAGCCGGTAACCGACCGATCGGGTTCGCGCTTCGCCCGTCGCGCTCGATCCCGCCGGGGTGCGGCGGGGAGGGCGGTCGATCATCTCCCCGCCGCAGCCGCGGCCCGGCCCTCGGCCAGCAGCCACGCGCGGAACACCGAGAACGCCTTCCGCCGGCGGCGATCGCTCGGGTACACGAGGAAGAAGCGCATCGCCGGGCGCGGCACGTCGGGGAACGGCATCACCAGGCGCCCCGACGCCAGGTCCGGTTCGACGAAGGCACGCGGCGCCAGCATCACGCCCTGGCCGGCGGCCGCCGCGTGGTAGGCCAACCTCGAATCACCGAACCTCGGACCGCGGCTGATGTCGATGCCGCTCAGGCCGACCGCATCGAACCAGGTGTGCCACAGCCGCGGTACGACGATCGAGCGCAGGAACGCATCGCAGGGCAACCGCTTCAGGTCGGCGGGCCGAGCCAGGCCGAACTCGGCGAGGTAGGACGGGCTGCACACCAGCACGAGATCGTCGGTGATCACGAGGTCGGCGTTGGAGCCGCCCGCCCACGGACCGGACTCCGCGGTGCGGATCTCGGCGTCGACGTCGTGCTGACCGAAGTCCGTCGGGTCGCTCGAGGCCAGCAGTTCCAGGTCGACCCACGGCTGGCTGCGGCGGAACCGGGTGAGCCTCGGGACCAGCCAGTTGCTCGCGATGAGGGTGTAGGCGCGGATGTGCAAGGTCTCGTCGGCGCGGCAGCGTCCGGCGACCTGCCCCGTCGCCTCCCCGATCGCCGACAGGTGCTCGGTGACCGAACGCAGGTAGCGGGCCCCCACCTCGGTGAGCTCGATCGAGCCGCCCCGGCGCCGGAACAAGGTCACCCCGAGCCACGATTCGAGCGTACGGACCTGGCGGCTGACGGCCCTGGGGGTGACGTACAGTTCGGCCGCCGCACCCCGGATGCTGCCCAGACGCCCGGCCGCCTCGAAGCTGCGCAGCGCGTTGAGCGGGGGAAGCCCCACCCCACCGCCACCGCGTGTCTGCATGCCAAGAGTTTCGGCGACGGGGCACAGCGCGGTCAACGCAAGCGATTTCAGGTCGCCAGGACCGCGGAGAGCCGGAGGGCGATTCCGCGTCCACCGTTGCCCCCAAATCAACAGAGGGTGCATCAATCGCTCCATTGACGCCGCGACAAACGACGTAGGATGCGATTACCAGCGCATCCGATTCGAAACGCCAACCGGCGTCCGGATTCGGATCGGCCCCGGTCGCCGCACGGGTGCACCGTGCGCGCTTCCCACTCCGTCCACCGAGGAGATCCAACATGACGTCCAACGACGGACCGCGCTCCGACCGCGGTGTCGCACCCCTCGTCGCCAACCTGGTTTGCGGAAGCCCCAAGCGCAACCACGACTTCGACTTCGCGCGGATGCAGCTGGCGCATGTCCTGTACGACGCCTACGGCATCCGGACCGACTGCTACCAGGACTACGAGGACACCGAGGCGATCCTGGTCGGAGACCTCCTCGTCAGTTACACCTCGCAGGTGCCGGTGTCCGACGCGGCGTGCGCGGCGCTGCGCCGCTGGCTGGAGGGTGGCGGACGCTGGTTCGCCCTGCACGCGAGCAACTCCGTGCTGGACAACCCGATCCTGCCCACGATCCTCGGCACCCGGTTCCTCAGCCACCCGCCCTACCAGCGCTTCTCCGTGGCCATCGCGGCACCGGACGACCCGCTCCTCGAGGGTGTGCCGCCGTTCGAGGTCGACGACGAGCTCTACTGCATCGAGGACGTCACGCACGACCTCGACGTGCTGCTGTCGACCCGCTGGGGCGGGTCGGCGTTCGGCGGCCACGAGTTCGAGGTGGCCGACCGCCCGCTCATGTACCGGCGGGCCGTCGGCTCGGGCGGCGTGCTCTACCTCGCGCTCGGCCACGCCAACCGCCCGTACGACAAACCCTTCCCGGACTCCCCCGACCAGCCCGACCACCGCGGTCCGTGGCACCTGCCCGTGTACCGCGAGCTGGTGCGTCGGGGGGTGGAGTGGGCGGCCCGCCGCCGCCCCTTCTGAGCATCGGGGCGGACACCCCCGAACGCGAGGGCGCCGGGAGCCGGCCGGCACGGCGGCGTCGGGGGCGGAGCCGCGCTGTTGACAAGCGGTAAACAAAGGGCGTCATTCTTGTCCGCTTTATGCGGACGGGCGGATGTATAATCGACCCAATCGAACTCCCGGCGCCTTTTGCGGGGCCGCCGGTTCTCCAGAGGCCGACCAGTGGATTTCGGCCGGTTCACACGAACACACACCTCGTCCGGTCAACGTCGACGGGAGCTGCGATTGTCGAGGATCGCGCGAGCAGGAGTGCAGACCAGGCGGCCCGGACCGCACGCCGCAATGGCCCGACGGCCGCGATGCGATACGCACGTTTCGCCCGCAGCGCAGTCGTCGGGAACCGACGCAAAACGCTGCGGTGCCCTGCCACGAGCTACGGGGAGATGATTCCCCGTGGCCGAGACGATGACGACGACGGCCGGGTCGGGGGTGCCGGCGGGGAGCACCCCAGCACCCACCGGGGGCCGCGGCGGCAGGCGCCGATCAGCGGTGCGGCGGGTGCGCGCACGGCTGGTGCACCTGCTGGCCGTCCTGCTCGCCGTCACGTTCCTGTCGTTCGTGGTGGTGGAGTTGCTGCCCGGCGACGCGGCGGTCGTGGTGGCCGGCGAGGGCGCCACGCCCGAGCAGGTGGAGCAGGTGCGGCGGGATCTGCAGCTCGACCGACCGGTGCTGGTGCGCTACGTCGACTGGCTGGGCGGGGTGGCGACGGGGGACCTGGGCCGGTCGTTCCGGACGGGGCAGCCGGTCGCCGAAGCGTTGGCCCAGCGGATCCCGGTCACGTTCGAGATCACGGTCGTCGCGCAGCTGCTCGCGCTGCTGGTAGCGGTACCGCTCGCGGTCTACTCGGCCTACCGGCCGGGTGGATTCGTCGACCGGGTCTCGATGACGCTCGGTTTCGGCGCGGCGGCGATGCCGACCTTCGTGTTCGGCATGGTGCTGATCGTGCTGTTCGCCGGCGGCATCACGAGCATCCTGCCGGCTACCGGCTACACCGGGTTCTTCGAGGACCCGGTGGCCAACATGCGGTCGATCGTCCTGCCCTGCCTCACCTTGATGATCGCCGAGGCGGCGGTCTACCGACAGCTCCTGCGGTCGGACATGGTCTCGACGCTGCAGGAGGACTTCATCCTGATGGCGCGGTCGAAGGGCCTCCCTCCGCGGCGGGTGCTGCTGCGGCACGCCCTGCGCCCGTCGCTGTTCTCGCTGATCACGCTCTCCGGGGTGAACATCGGCCGCTTGCTGGGCGGCGCGGTGATCGTCGAGACGCTGTTCGCGATCCCCGGGCTGGGGCAGCTGATCGTGCAGGCGGTGTTCAACCGGGACTACGTGATCCTGCAAGGCGCGCTGCTGTTCGTCGCGGTCGTCTACGTCGTGATCAACATGGTGATCGACCTGCTCTACCTGGTCCTCGACCCGCGGGTGCGCAGAGATGGCTAGGCGCATGACGGATGCCCACCGCTCCCCCGGTGCTGCGCGGCCCACGTCCCGGCGCGTCGACCGCGCGCCGGTCGGCTGGTACGTCGCCTGGACCTGGCTCGGCGCCGTGGTGGTGGTCGCGGTCTTCGCGCCGCTGCTGCCGCTGGCGGATCCGCTGGTCCCCGACTACGGGGCCGCGTTCTCCGGGATCACCCCGCAGCACTGGCTGGGAGGCGACTCGCTGGGGCGGGACATCTTCTCGCGGGTCGCCCACGGCGCCAGGGCATCGCTGCTGGTGGGCATCTGCGCGGTCGGGCTCGGGGCGTTGGCGGGCGGCTTCCTCGGCATGCTCGCCGGCTACTTCGGTGGGCGCGTCGAGCGGGTGTTGGCGTTCGTGACCGACGTGGTGCTCGCGTTCCCGAGCCTGGTGTTCCTCATCGCGATCGTGGCGGTGCTGGGTTCGAGCCTCGCGACCCTGATCCTCGGCTTGGCGGTGCTGTCGGTTCCGACGTTCATCCGGCTGGCTCGTGCCGCCACGCTGACCGTGGCGCAGCGCGAGTTCGTGCAGGCCGCTCGGGCGTACGGGTGTCGTCCGTTCCGGATCATCGTGCGCGAGATCGCGCCGAACGTCGTGCTGCCGGTCGCCGCCTACGCGTTCATCATGGTCGGCATCTTCATCGTGGTGGAAGGTTCGCTGAGCTTCCTCGGGCTCGGCATTCCACCGCCCACCCCGAGCTGGGGCGGAATGATCGCCGCCGGTCGCCCGGAACTGCTGAGCTATCCACACATTTCCTTGTTCCCGGCTGCCGTCATGTTCGCCACCGTGTTGTCGATCAATTACATCGGCGAGCGGGTCCGCAAGCAGTTCGAGGTGAAGGGGAGCAACCTGTGAATGCCGAGTTGCTCGTCGCCGACGACGTTGTCGTGCGTTTTCACACCGGGAAAGGTGTGGTGCACGCCGTCGACGGGGTGTCGTTGCGCATACGGGCGGGCGAGGTGCTCGCGGTGGTGGGAGAGAGCGGCTCGGGCAAGACCGTGTTCGTCCGCCGGCTGATGGGCCTCATCGCGGGTGACCGGAGTACCGAGGTCTCCGGCAGCGTCACCTTCGACGGCACGGTGCTGACCGAGCTGACGGGCAGGCAGCTGTCGCGGATCTGGGGCGCCGAGATCGCGATGGTCCTGCAGGACCCGATGACCTCGCTGAACCCGGTCAAGCGGATCGGTGATCAGCTCACCGAGACGATGCTGGTGCACGAGCGGATCAGCAGCTCGGCGGCCAGGGCCCGAGCCGTCGAGCTGTTGCGGTCGGTCGGGTTGTCCGAGCCGCAGCGGCGGGTGCGGCAGTACCCGCACGAGCTGTCGGGCGGGATGCGCCAGCGGGTGACGATCGCGATCGCGCTGGCGTGCGGTCCGCGGTTGCTGCTGGCCGACGAGCCGACGACCGCGCTGGACGTCACCGTGCAGGCGCAGATCCTGGACCTGCTCGCCGGGATGCAACAGCGCACCGGCATGGCGATGATGCTGGTGACGCACGACTTGCGGGTCGTGCGCAGCCGCTCGGACCGCGTCGCCGTCATGTACGCGGGCACGATCGTGGAGGAGGCGCCGACGGCTGCCCTCTTCGCCCGGCCGCTGATGCCCTACACCGAGGCGCTCATGAACGCGGTCCCGCCGGTGGCCGGGCCGAACCACGTCCGGCTCCAGGTGATCCCCGGCCGCCCGCCGGACCTGCTCGACCCGCCGGCGGGATGCAGGTTCAGCCCGCGCTGCCCGTACGCCCAGGACCGGTGCCTCATCGAGGAACCGCCCCTGCGCGCGGCCGGCTCGCCCGAGCACCGGTTCCGCTGCTGGTTCCCGGTCGGCAGCCCGGCTTGGGAGGACGCCAGGGCCCGCAACGTCGAGCGCGGTGCGAGCGCTGCCGGTACGCCCGTGACCGAGGAAATGGTGATGTCATGACGCAGCAGCGACGCGCGGTTGCGATCGCCGACCCGCCCCGCCGGGGGCGGGGTCCCCGTGCGGTCGCCCTGCTCGCGCTGGCGCTCAGCGCGGTGCTGATCGCGGCGTGCGGGGCCAACCCGGCTCCGCTCAACGGCGGGTCGGGCGAGGCCGCCATCCGGGCGGTCAACCCGTACGGCGACGATCCCACCGCCGCCGGGGAGCCGAAACGCGGCGGTGTGCTCGTACTGGGGATGGACCGCGAGATCGTCGGCTTCGACCCGACCGTCCACAACACCAACCACGCGGCGTTGGCCGTGTACGACACGCTGCTCAAGCTCTCACCCGAGGGCAAGCCGGAGCCGTACCTGGCCGAGTCGATGGAAAGCCCGGACGGCGGGCTGACCTGGCGCCTGCGGTTGCGGGCGGGCGTGCGGTTCTCCGACGGCACCCCGCTGGACGCCGACGCGGTGATCGTCAACGTGCAACGGCACATCGACGAGGTCTCCTCACCCGGCCACCGGTTCACCGAGCCGATCGCCTCGATGACCGCGGTCGACCCGCTCACCGTGGAATTCCGGCTGGCGGAACCGTTCGGGTCGTTCCCGGTGGCGTTCGCGAGCAACTTCGCCAGCGGCGGCCTGGGGATCATCGTGTCGCCGGCCGCTCTCGAACGGTACGGCGACGACATCGCCAGCCACCCGGTCGGTGCGGGCCCGTTCGTGCTGACCGAATGGGTGCGCGATTCGCACGCGGAGCTGGTGCGCAACGAGAACTACTGGCAGCAGGGCCTCCCCTACCTCGACGGGTTGCTCTTCCGGCCGCTGCCCGACACCGAGACCCGCTACGCCTCCCTCGAGAACGGCGACGTCGACGTCATCTACGGCGCCTACCACGCGGAGCTGGTGCGCGCGCTGGAGAACCCGAACCTCAAGGTCTACTACGGTCCCGGGCACGGGGGCGAGTGGATCTACTTCAACGTCGAGCGGCCGCCGTTCGACGACCGCCGGATGCGGGAGGCGGTGGTGCGGGGGATCGACCTCGACGCGATGGCCGTCACCCAGTTCCGCGGACGGATGGAACGGGCCGACAGCTTCTTCGGCAGCGACAGCCCCTACCACACACCCGAGGTCGCCGCGGCGTGGCCGACCTACGACCCGGAGAGGGCGAAGGCGTTGGTGGCCGAGTACGTCGCCGACGGCGGCGACCCCACCGTGGTCTACAAGGCCTCCAACACGGCCGACCGGGTGGCGTTCGCGGAGTTCCTGCAGGCCCAGCTGGCGGCGATCGGCATCGAGATGAAGCTCGAGTTCTTCGACCTCGCCGCCTACTCCACGACCGTCGTCGCGAGCGGGGACTTCGACATGGCCCCCATCATCGGCGGCCCGTACGACGCTCCCTACCCCTCGGCCCACAACCTGCTGCACACGGGCGCCCGGTCGAATTACGGGAACTACTCCAACGCCGAGGTGGACGCGCTGCTCGAGCAGGCCGCCGCCACCACCGACGAGGCGGAACGCACCCGCCTGTACCAGCAGGTGGCGCTGCGGTCCAACCAGGACATCCCGGTCCTCTACTACAGCCGCAGCTACCTGTCGACGATCGCGAAACCGGAGGTGAAGGGCATGGTGCGCTACCTGACCAGGGACACGTTCTTCGCCACGACCTGGCTCGACCGATGACGGCCGCCCCGAGCCGGCGCACGGCGGGCGCGCACCCGGTCGGCGCCGACAGCGACGTCGTGCTGCGCCTCGTCGACCTCGTCGTCACCTACCCCGCGGGGGCCGGGCGGACCGTGCACGCGGTGTCCGGGATCAACCTCGACGTCCGCCGCGGGGAGACGTTGGGCCTGGTCGGGGAGTCCGGCTGCGGCAAGTCGACCACCGGCCGCGCGATCACGCAGCTGCCGCGCCCCACCAGCGGTTCGGTGGAGTTCGACGGCCGTGACCTCACCCAGCTCTCGGGCGAGGAGCTGCGCCGCGTGCGCCCCAAGCTGCAGATGATCTTCCAGGACCCGATCTCGTCGCTGAACCCGCGCCGCCGGATCCCCGACATCGTCGGGGATCCGCTGGTGGTGTGGGGCCGCGGCGACGAGCGGACCACGATCGTGCCGGAGATGCTGTCGGCCGTCGGGCTCGACCCGCAGCAGGTGGCCGACCGGCGGCCCCACCAGCTGTCCGGGGGCCAGTGCCAGCGCGTGTCGATCGCGCGGGCGCTCGTTCTCGAACCGGAGGTGCTGATCTGCGACGAGCCGGTCTCGGCGCTGGACGTGTCGGTGCAGGCGCAGATCCTCAACCTGCTCGAGGACATGAAGCGCCGCTACGGGCTCACCCTGGTGTTCATCGCGCACGACCTGGGGGTGGTGCGCAACATCAGCGACCGGGTCGCCGTGATGTACCTCGGCAGGATCTGCGAGCTCGGTCCGAGTGAGGCCCTCTTCGACGAGCCGGCGCACCCCTACACCCGGCTGCTGGTGTCGTCGATCCCGTCGATGGAGCGGGCGCGCGGCGCCGACGGGATCGACATCGAGGACGCCGACCGGGGACAGGGCGAGGTGCCCTCGCCGATCAACCCGCCCAGCGGCTGCTACTTCCGCACCCGCTGTCCGGAGGCCACCGAGCGTTGTGCCGGTGAGGTGCCGCAGATGCGGGAGGTGCGGCCCGGCCGCTTCGCCGCCTGCCACCACCCGCTTCTGCAGCCCGCCACCGCGGGTGCCGGCGAGGGCTGACGCCGAGCCGCCCCGCTCGCCCGGTCGCCCTCACGCCGCGGCGAGCTCCGCGACCGGCTGGGCGACCGGCTCGGCCGCCGGGGTGTCGAGGTAGTGCCGCGACAGGCGCCGGTAGCTGCGGCTGGCGAAGGCGACGAGCGTGAGGACCAGCCCCAGGATCCCGGCGATGGTGAACAGCAGCGCGAGGCCGCGCTCGGGCCCGACGCCGAACCACGGGCCGAGCAGTTCGGCGCCGGCGCCGGTGGTCATGAACGGCACGAACACGAACTGCGCGATCGGGCTGATCAGGAACGCGGTGAGCGGGGACGCGGCCTGCTCGACGCTCTGCGCGAACCCGAACACCCGGCCCTGCCGCTCGAAGGGCACGACCTTCTGCAGCACGGTCTGCTCGGACGCCTCCGCGTACGGCACGACGCACAGGTAGAGGAAGAACCCGACGGCGAGCAGGACGATCGAGGACCGGACGGCGAAGACGCTGCAGACGCCCCAGAGCACGAGGTTGGCGAGCAGCAGCGTGCGCACCGGGTTGGCGCCGAGCCCCTTCTTGCCGATGAGCAGGCCGCCGATGATGAAGCCGGTGCTCAGCACGCCGAACAGCAGGCCCCACACCTCGACCGACACCAGCGACAGGCCGTAGGGGTCGGCCAGGGCCATGAGGATCCCGCCGAGGAAGTTGTTCATCGTCGTGAACGCGATCAGCGCGAGCAGGCCGGGCACGGCGGCGACGAGGGCGACGGTGCCGCGCAGGTCGGCACGGTGGGCGGCGCCCTCGGTGCGCACCGGGCGCACCTCGCGGATCGACAGGGTCGCCAGGTGGGCGATCACGGCGGCGGTGAGGGTGAGCGCCACCAGGAGCACCGCGAGCATCCCGGACAGCCCGATCAGCAGGCCGCTGATCACCGAGGTGACGAGGAACGCGACGCCGGTGACGGTGCCGACCATCCCGTTGGCGCGGTCGCGTTCGGGCTCGGGCACGAGCAGCGTGACGACCGTGCTCATCGCGATGCCGCGGATGTTGCCGACGATCACGCCGGCCATCAGCAGGACGACGAACACCCACAGCACGGGGCTGGTCGGGTCGCGGAACGTCTCCGGCGCGACGGCGAGGTGGACCGCGAGGGCCGCCGCGTAGAGCGCGAACGACGCGGCGCTCGAGCCGAGCATGGCGGAGCGCTTGCGGTGGTGGTCGACCAGGCTGCCGAACCACACGCCGGACAGCGCCGTGAGCCCGAGGAAGATCCCGGAGATCACGCCGGTGGCGAACACCGAGCGGGTCTCGAGGTAGACCCAGAACGTCACCGCGAACCACACGGTGGAGTTGACGACCGACGCCACGAGCGTGTTGGCGAGCGCGTGGCGGAAGGTGCGGCGGGCGCGGCTGTTGCTCGTGGCGGTCATGCCGATGAGACCGCCGCACCCGCGCGAACTCATCGGTCGCGCCGGTGCCGTTCGTAGTGCCGTGCGACCCGCGCCCGGTTCCCGCAGCCGGCCGAGCACCAGCCGCGCCGTGGGTGGTCGCGGTGGAAGTACAGGACGCAACCGGGGCCGTGGCAGCCCGCAGCAGCTCGGCGTCCGGGCCGCCGAACAGGCGCGCCGCGGCCAGCGCGAGCTCCGCGCGGGAGCGGTCGGCGTCGCGCGGGCCGGAGTGCCGGCGCAGCCGGGGCCGGCCGGTCTCGTCGAGCTCGAGGACCGGCGCGCAGGTGGCGGCGTCGGCGTTGAGCGTCTCCAGGGCCGCGGCGAGGTCGTCCGGCCCCGACCGCGCGGCCGGCCGGTCGTCGCCGGTGACGTGGGCGGCGATGCGGCGCATCGCGTCGCGCAGCCGGCGGAACGCCGCGAGGTCGTCGGGCCCCCAGCTGCTGTCCGCCGGCGAGGCCGGCCCGCGCGAACCAGGCCCCCAGCTGCTCGACGCTGCCCAGGTCGTCGTGCACCCCGCGCCGGTCGGCCCAGACCGTGTTCATGAACCGGACGGGCAGCGGCTCGTCGGGCGGCAGGTCGGCGATCTCCCCCGCTCGACCGCCTTCTACCGCGCGGTGTTCGGGTTCGACGTGCTCGCCGAGCGCGCGGACGGCGACCGCCGTTCGCCTTCCTCGGCCAGGAGGGCGCGCTGGTGCTCACGCTCTGGCAGCAGAGCGCGGGCGCGTTCCCCGCCGACCGCCCGGGGCTGCACCACCTCGCGTTCGAGGTGGCCGACATCGACGCCGTGCGGCGGCCGAGGCCACGCTGAGGGGCTGGGCGTCGCGTTCGCCTACGACGGGATCGTCCCGCACGGCGAGGGCGCCTCCTCCGGCGGCGTGTTCTTCACCGACCCGGACCGGATCCGGCTCGAGGTCTACGCCCCAACCGGCGCCGACGTCGCTCCCGCCCCGGTGCCCGCGGCCCCGACCTGCGGCTTCTTCTGATGGCGACGCAACACCCGGGCGAGCGGGCGGTGCAGCGCAGGGCCGGCTTCCCGGACCGGCCGTGGGGGTCGGCGCACGTCGGGGCGACCGTCCCGCCGGTGGCGGCCGACTTCCTGCGCCACCAGCGGCTGGCCGTGATCGCCGCCGCCGCGCCGGACGGGTCGGTGTGGGCGAGCCCCCTCACCGGCCCGCCGGGGTTCGTCACCGCGCGCGACGAGCGGACGGTCGCGGCGCGGCGGACGCCGGTGGTGGGCGACCCGCTGCGCGACGCGTTCACCGCGGAGCGGGATCTCGGCATGATCGCGATCGAGCCGGCGCGCAGGCGGCGGATGCGGGTCAACGGCCGCGCCCGCCAGGAGGGCGACCTGCTCGTCGTGCACACCGAGCAGGTGTACGCGAACTGCCCGAAGTACATCCAGGCGCACGAGGTGCGCGCGGACGGCTGGCCCGCCGCGGGCGCGGTCGTGGAGTCCGACCGGCTCTCGGCCGAGCAGCGGGCGCTCGTCGCCGCGGTCGACACGTTCTTCGTCGCCACCCGCGCCCCCGGGCACGGCGCCGACGCCTCGCACCGCGGTGGCCGCCCCGGGTTCGTGGCGCCGGCCGACGAGCGGCACCTGAGCTGGCCGGACTACCTCGGCACCTCCATGGACATGACGTTGGGCAACCTCGAGCTGGACCCGCGCGCCGGGCTGCTGTTCCTCGACTGGGACCGGGGCCGGACGCTGCAGCTCACCGGGCGGGCGCGGCTGGACTGGGCCCCGGACCGCGCCGCCCGCGTGCCGGGCGCCCAGCGCGTCGTCGACTTCGAGGTCGAGCGGGTCGTGCAGATCGACGGCGCCGTCGCGCTGCGCTTCACCCCGCCCGAGTACTCGACGTTCAACCGACCTCAGGTGCTCGCCGCCGCGCTGCGGCGGGCCAGCACCCGCTGCAGCACCACGAAGACCAGGAGCAGGAGCCCGATCACGATCCGCGACCACCACGAGCTCAAGGTGCCCTCGAACGACAGGATCGTCTGGATCGTGCCGAGCACGAGCACCCCGAGCACCGAGCCGAGCACGAACCCGGAGCCGCCCGTGAGCAGGGTGCCGCCGATGACGACCGCGGCGATCGCGTCGAGCTCCATGCCGACGGCGTGCAGGCTGTAGCCGGAGAGCATGTAGAAGGTGAACAGCAGCCCGGCGAGCGCCGAGCAGGTGCCGCTGATCACGTAGACGCCGACCTTGGCCTGCCCCACCCGCAACCCCATCAGCATCGCCGATTGCTGGTTGCCGCCGACCGCGTAGACCGTGCGCCCGAACCGGGTCATGTGCAGCACGTACACCGCGATCGCCACCACGACGAGCGCGACGACGGCGCTGGGGCTCAGGAACAGGTCGTCGCCGAGCGGGATCGCGGTCTGCGCGATCGTGCGGAACACGGGGTCGCTGATCGAGATGGACTGCAGGTCGATCACGTAGCACAGGCCGCGCGCCAGGAACATCCCGGCGAGCGTGACGATGAACGGCTGGATCACCAGGTAGTGGATGACCGCACCCATCGCGAGCCCGAACACCGCTCCCCCGGCGAGCACCAGGAGCATCACGGGCACCGCGGGCCAGCCGGCGCGCAGCAGGGACGCCGCCACCATGGTCGACAGCGCGACGACCGACCCGACCGACAGGTCGATGCCCCCGGTGAGGATCACGAACGTCATCCCGACCGCGAGCACCACCAGGAAGGAGTTGTCGATCAGCAGGTTGAGCAGCACCTGCCCGGAGGCGAACGAGTCGTAGCGCAGGCTGCCCCCGGCGAACATGAGCACGAACAGCGCGAACGTGACCACCACCGGCAGGAAGCGGGTGGGGACGCGCGCCGCGACGCGGGCGCGTTCGGCGAGCGCGGTCATCGGCCGCTCCCCGTGGTCTCGGCGGCGGGGGCGGGTGCGGCCGGGGTGGTGGGCGCCGCGGGCGGCGGGCCCGACCCGCCGCGGCGGCGGCGCGCGAGCAGCGCCCGCACCTTCGGCGCCTGGGCCAGGAACACCAGGATCACGACGACCGCCTTGAACACGAGCGAGACCTCCGGCGGGATCCCGACGGAGTAGATCGTGGTGGTGAGCGCCTGGATGGTGAGCGCGCCGAGCAGCGTGCCCGCGATCGAGTACCGCCCGCCCGCGAGCGACGTGCCCCCGATGACGACGGCGAGGATCGCGTCCAGCTCCAGCCACAGGCCGGCGTTGTTGGCGTCGGCGGCGTGGACGTTCGCGCTGATCATCAGGCCGGCCACGGCGGCGCACAGCGCGGAGAAGACGTAGACGGTCCACACGATGCTGCGCGAGCGCACCCCGGCGAGCCGGCTCGCCTCCGGGTTGATGCCCACCGCCTCCACGAGGGTGCCGAGCGCGGTGCGCCGGGTGACGAGCGCGACGAGCGCGTACACCGCCGCCGCCACGACCACCGTCACCGGCACGGTGAACAGAGCGCTGCCGCTGATGCCGGAGAAGGTGTCGTTGTTGACGGTCACGATCTGCCCGTCGGTGACGAGCTGGGCGAGGCCGCGGCCCGCGGTCATGAGCACCAGCGTGGCGATGATCGGCTGGATGCCCAGGCGGGCGACGAGGAACCCGTTCCACGCCCCGAGCACCACCGCGAGGCCGAGGGCGAGCACGATGCCCGTGAGCGCGGCGCCGGGGCTCGCCGGGTCGGGGCTCGCGGCGATCCAGGAACACGCCACCGCGCCCGCGATCGCGACGACGGCGCCGACCGACAGGTCGATCCCGCGCGTGGCGATCACGAGCGTCATCCCGAGCGCGGTGAGGGCGAGCGGCGCGCCGTTGTGGAGGATGTCGACGAGGCTGCCGTAGAGCCTGCCGTCCTGGACGCGCACGGCGAAGAAGCTCGGCGTCACCGCGAGGTTGAGCAGCAGCAGCGCGACGAGCGGCCAGATCGGTTTGCGCAGCAGCTCACGCACCGGCCTCACCCCCCGTCGCGATCAGCTCCATGACGTGGTCGGTGTCGACGTCGTCGCCCGCGAGCTGGGCGACCGGCCTCCGGTCGCGCAGTACGAGGACCCGGTCGGAGAGGCGGACCACCTCGTCGAGCTCGGCGGAGATGAACACGATCGCGGTGCCGTCGCGGGCCTGCTCGGCGACCAGGGCCTGGATCTGGGCCTTCGCGCCGACGTCGATGCCGCGGGTGGGCTCGTCGAGGATGAGCACCTTGGGCTGGGTGATCAGCCAGCGGGCGAGCAGCACCTTCTGCTGGTTGCCGCCCGAGAGGTTGCGCAGCAGCGCGTCCGGGTCGGCGGGCCGGATGTCGAGCAGCTCGATCCAACGGCGGGCGAGCTCGTCCTGCCTGCGGCGGGGGATGCGGCGCATCCAGCCGCGGGAGGCCTGCATGGCCAGCACGATGTTGTCGCGCACCGTGAGGTCGCCGACCACGCCGGCGGCCTTGCGGTCCTCCGGGGTGAACGCGATGCCGGCGTCGATGGCCGACCGCGGGTTGCGGATGCGGACCGCCCGCCCGGCCACCGAGATCTCGCCCCGGTCGGCCCGGTCGGCGCCGAAGAGCAGCCGCGCGAGCTCGGTGCGTCCGCTGCCGAGCAGGCCGGCGAGGCCGACGACCTCGCCCGGCCGCACGTCGAGGTCGACCGGCTCGATCGCCCCGGCCCGGCCCAGCCCGACGGCCGACAGCACCGGGGGATCCTCGTCGTCGGCGGGCGCGGCGGGGGCGTGGTCGAGGCGGTCGAGGACCTCGAGCTCGCGCCCGACCATCGCCGACACCAGCTGCCGCCGCGAGAGCTCCGCGGTGCGGTGCTCGCCGACGAGCCTGCCGTTGCGCAGCACGGTCATCCGGTCGGAGATCGCGTAGACCTGCTCGAGGAAGTGCGAGACGAACAGGATCGCGACGCCGTCGTCGCGCAGCCTGCGGATCACCCGGAACAGCTCCTCGACCTCGCTCGCGTCGAGGCTGGAGGTGGGCTCGTCGAGCACGAGGACCCGGGCGTCGACCTCGACCGCCCGCGCGATCGCCACCAGTTGCTGCTGCGCGATCGGGTGCGCCCCGAGCGGGGAGGACGGGTCGAGGTCCAGGTGCAGCCTGCCCAGCACCTCGGCGGCCCGCCGCCGGGCGCCGCGCCAGTCGATGCGACCGGCGCGGCGCGGCTCGCGGCCGAGCAGGAGGTTCTCCGCCACCGACAGGTTCGGGCAGAGGTTCACCTCCTGGTAGACCGTGCTGATCCCGGCGGCCTGGGCGGCGGCGGGCCCGCTGAACGCCACGGGCTCGCCGTTCACCCTGATCTCGCCCGCGTCCACCGGGTGCACCCCCGTGAGGGCCTTGATGAGCGTCGACTTGCCGGCGCCGTTCTCGCCCATCAGCGCGTGCACCTCGCCGGGGTACAGCCGCAGGTCCACCGAGTCGAGGGCCTGCACCGGCCCGAACGCCACGGAGATGCCGAGCATCTCCACCAGGGGACGCGGGGGATGCATCAGTACTGGCGGCTGGGCAGGGCGGCCTTGGCGGCGGCGGAGTCGAACGTGGTCTCCTCGGTGACGACCCGCGCCGGCACCTCCTCACCCGCGGCGACCTTCTTGACCAGGTCCATCAGCTGCGGCCCGAGCAGCGGGTTGCACTCGACGATGAAATTGATCTTCCCGTCGGCCAGCGCCTGCATGCCGTCCTTGACCGCGTCGACCGTGATGATCTTGATGTCCTGGCCGGGGACCTTGCCCGCCGCCTCGATCGCCTCGATCGCGCCGAGGCCCATGTCGTCGTTGTGGGCGTAGAGGACGTCGATGTCCGGATGGGCCTTGAGGAACGCCTCCATCACCTGACGACCGCCCGAGCGCGTGAAGTCGCCGGTCTGGGAGGCGATGACCTGGTAGTTCGGGTTCTGCGCGATGACATCGGCGAAGCCCTTCTGGCGGTCGATCGCCGGGGCCGACCCCGTGGTGCCCTGCAGCTCGACGATGTTCACCGGGCCCGCGGACGCGTCGACGTTCGCGAGCAGCCACTCGCCGGCCTTGCGGCCCTCCTCGATGAAGTCCGAGCCGAGGAACGTCGCGTACAGCGACGTGTCCTCGGAGTCGACGGCACGGTCGGTGAGGATCACCGGGATGCCCGCGCGCTTGGCCTCCATCAGCACGGTGTCCCAGCCGGACTCGACGACCGGGCTGAACGCGATCACGTCCACCCGCTGCTGGATGAACGAGCGGATCGCCTTGATCTGGTTCTCCTGCTTCTGCTGGGCGTCGGAGAACTTCAGGTCGATGCCCGCCGCCTCGGCGGCCTCCTGGACCGACTTCGTGTTCGCCGTCCGCCACCCGCTCTCCGCCCCGACCTGCGAGAAGCCCAGCGTGATGGGATCGGAGTCGGCGCCGGCCCCGCCACCGCCGTCGCCGCCACCCCCACCGCCGCCGCAGGCGGCCAGCACGAGCGCGGCCACCGCCGTCGCGGCGAGTGCAGCGGTCCTCCGGAGCGCGGGCAACGTCGTCGTTGTGCGCACAGCGCCTCCCCAGGCGTCGTCGTCGGGTGCGGTGGTCACCGGAGCCGGTGTGATGCACGTCCCACCGGCGGACACTGTGAGCGCTAACATGGCCCTCCGTCAAGAGAAGCCCACGTCAAGAGCCGATAACGTTCGTCGGCCCGCGCGGCGGTCGTCACTCACCGTGGCGGCGACCGCCGCCGGTGATCCGGTTGAATGAACGCGTGCGTCACAACGGCACTGGTGACGATGAGCCGACCGGACCGCTCCCCGGCGGCGGGGACTGGCCCCTGCCCCCGGCGGACGGCGGTGGGCTCGTCGACGACCTGGAACCGGGCGCGGTCTGGGAGTCCGAGGGCCCGGGCAGCGCCGCGGCCGCGGCCCGCGGCTGCCTGTGCCCGATGCTGCCGAACGACCCCCGCGCCGGGCTCGGCGTGCTGATCGCCCCCGACTGCCCCGTCCACCGGTCGCGGCTGGAGTGATCCCCCGGGGCCGCCGGGCGTTGTAGCGTGCGCTCCCGTGAGCTCCTACCCGATGCCGGTGCTCCCCGACGAGGAGCTGACCGCTGCGGCGAACCGCCTCGAGGAAGCCGGTGTCCGGCTGGTCACCGGCTCGGTCGTCGACCCCGCCGGCGTGATCAGGGCCAAGCACGTCCCGGCCCGGCGGGCCCGCGCGTTCCACGTCAACGGAATGGGCGCCTCCCCCAGCTGGAACGTCTTCTGCGTCGACAACGCCATCGCCTTCACCCCGCGGTTCGGGGTGGTCGGCGACCTGCGGCTGCGCGCCGACCTCACCGCCCTGCGGGTGCTCGGCGACGGCGTCGCCTGGGCGCCCGCCGAGATGTTCGACCAGGACGGCGCGCCCGCCGAGGTCTGCACCCGCGGCCTGCTGCGCCGCACCACGGCCGCGCTCGCCGAACGCGGCCTGCAGGCCCGGCTCGGCTGCGAGCTGGAGATGGTGCTCACGCCCCGTAGCGGACCGGGGTGGAACGCCTACGGGCTCGGCGCGCTGCTGGACGTCGAACCGTACGTGCTCGACCTCCTCGACGCCGCCGACCGCGCCGGCCTGCCGATCGAGCAGATCCACGCCGAGTACGGCGACAGCCAGCTCGAGTTCTCGATCGCCCCGACCGACCCGATCACCGCGGCCGACCACGTCGTGCTGGCCCGCCTGCTCGCCTGCCGCGTGGCGCGCCACCACGACGTCGCCGTGTCGTTCTCGCCGCTGCCGTTCGCGGGCGGCAGCGGCAACGGCGCGCACCAGCACCTGTCGCTGTCCCGCAACGGTACCCCGCTGCTGTCCGGCGGCAGCGGCCCGCACGGGCTGACCGACGACGGCGGCGCGGCGATCGGCGGCGTCATCGCCGGCCTGCCGGAGCTCTCCGCGGTGTTCGCCGGGTCGGTCCTGTCGCCGCACCGGCTGCAGCCCGGGCACTGGTCCGGCGCGTTCGCCTGCTGGGGGTGGGAGAACCGGGAGGCGGCGGTGCGGCTCTGCGCGGCCACGGCAGGCAACCCGCACGGCGCGAGCGTGGAGCTCAAGTGCATCGACCCGTCGGCGAACCCCTACCTCGCCGCCGCGGTGTTCCTCGGGCTCGCGCTGGAGGGCATCGACGCGGGCGCGCCGCTGCCGCCGGAGGTGACCGTCGCCCCGGCCGAGCTGTCGGCCGAGGAGGCGGCCCGCACCGGCGCGGTGCGGCTGCCCGACGACCAGGCCGCCGCGCTGGAGGCGCTGGAGGGCTCCGAGCGCGCCAAGCGCCTGCTCGGCGAGGAGATCATGGAGGCGCTCACCGCCGTGCGCCGCTACGAGCTCACCACCTACGGCGAGCAGGACGTCGAGGCGGTGGCCGAGAAGCTGCGCTACGCCTGGTCGGCCTGATGGCGGTGGCGCACCGGGCGGGGGACCTCGCCGAGCACGTCGCCGCGCTGCGGCTCGTGGACCACCACGTGCACGGCGCGTTCAGCGTCGAGCTCGACCGGGCCGCCTTCGAGGCCCACCTCAACGAGGGCTCTCCCGATCCGATCCCGGACTGGATGACCCAGTTCGACTCGCAGCTGGGGTTCGCGATCCGGCGGTGGTGCGCGCCCGTCCTCGACCTGCCGCCGCACGCGCCCGCGGACGAGTACTGGCGCCGCCGCGCCGAGCTCGGCGTCCCCGCGGTCACCGAGCGGTTCCTGCGCGCGGCGGGCGTGTCGGACTGGCTCGTCGACACCGGGTACGGCGCCGACGCGATCCTCGACGTCGACGGCATGGCCGCCGCGTCGGGGGCTCGGGCGCATGCGGTGGTGCGGCTCGAATCGCTCGCCGAGGAGATCGCCGCCGACGGCGTGCCCGGGCGCGGCTACGCCGACGAGTTCGCCGAGCGGCTCGAACGCGCGGCGCGCGGCGCCGTGGCCGTCAAGTCGATCCTCGCCTACCGCGCGGGCTTCGACATCGACCTGTCTCCGCCCGCCCCGCACGAGGTCGCCGAGGCCGCCGCCCGCTGGGTGGACGCGGGCGGGACGCGCCTCACCGACCCGGTGCTGCTGCGCCACGGCCTGCACGCCGCCGTGCGGCTCGGCCTGCCGATCCAGATCCACACCGGCTTCGGCGACCGCGACCTCGACCTGCACCGCGCCAACCCGATCCACCTGCTCGACTTCCTGCGCGGTGCCGGGGACGTGCCGATCGTGCTGCTGCACTGCTACCCGTACCACCGCGAGGCGGGCTACCTCGCCCAGGCGTTCCCCAACGTCCACTTCGACGTCGGCCTCGCGCTCAACCACGTCGGGGTGCGCAGCACGCAGGTGGTGGCCGAGGCGTTCGAGCTGGCGCCGTTCGCCAAGCAGCTCTACTCGTCCGACGCCTGGGGCCCACCGGAGCTGCACCACCTCGGCGCCGTGCTGTGGCGGCGGGCGGTCACGACGGTGGTCGGGCGCTGGGTCGACGACGGCGACTGGGCGGCCGAGGACGCCCGGCGCGTGGTCGACATGGTCGGCCGCGACAACGCGCGGCGGGTCTACCGGCTGGGCTGAGCCCGTTCAGCGGGCCGGCTCAGTGGGCCGGCTCAGTGGGCCGGCTCAGTTGGATCGCAGCACCACGAACTGGAACCGGCCCTCGACGAAGTAGGTGCGGCTGTAGGCGACCGCCTTGCCCCGCCGGCTGAAGTGCACCTGGTCCAGCAGGACGTACAGGCCCGGCACCGGCTTCTGCGGGCCCCAACCGATCGTCTCGTCGCTGATGGCGTGCACCTCGGCGAGCGCGCGGGACGGCAGCAGGCCGGCCGCGTCGAGCGTGGCGAACAGGCTCCCCGTCCCGAGCTCGTCGACCAGCTCGGCGGGGAAGCCCTCCAGGGGCACCGCGTCGTAGGAGTACGCGACCGCCTCCCCGTCGGCGAGGATCATCCGCTCGACGGCGAGCACCTCGGCGCCCTTCGGGATGCCGAGCTTGGTC
>NZ_DATGOP010000035.1:0-22035 GCF_035305885.1 Pseudonocardia sp. | reverse complement strand
AATGTGGCTTTCCTGAAGTTCCGAGCGCCTCAGAGGTCGCTGCCGGCCGTGCGCATGGCGGCCCGGACCTCGGCGCCGTCGACGGCGCGGTAGGGGATGCCCTTGCGGATGGAGAGGAGCGTCGCCGTCGCGGCGGCGTGCCCGTACTCGAAGCACTGCGCGGTCACCCGCGCCGAGGCGAGCGCCTCGTGCTCGGCGCCGAGGCACCGGCCGGCGACGATCACGTTCTCCCCGGTCCGCGGCACCAGCGCGAGGTAGGGGATCTCGTAGAAGTCCTCCAGCAGCCAGTGCAGCTTCGGCCGGTCGCCCGCGTGCAGCTCGATCGGCCACGGGGAGCGGACGACGCCGTCGGGGCGTTTGCGGCAGGAGACGACGTCGTCGTTGGTGAGCGTCTCGGCGGCGAGGATGCTGCGGGTCTGCCGGATCCCCGCCTCGACGCCGGTGTCGACCACGAACGCGTCCGCGCACCCGGGCACCTCGCGGCGCAGGAACCGCGCGTACTCGCGGACCTGGCGCCGGCCGAGGACCTCCGCCTCGGTGAAGTCCTCCGGGTCGATGACGTTGAGCATCCGGCCGTCCCGCCCGACCAGCCGTGTGGCGTTGACCAGCAGCTCCCCGGGGCGGGTCGTGCGGAAGACCCAGATCTTCGACCGGGGCAGGTCGGCGCCGTCGGACCGGGCGCGCTCGATGGCCTCGGTGACCCACGGCGCGCAGATCGTGTCCTCGCCCCACGCGGCGTCGAAGGCGTCCACGTCGACGTTGCCGAGGCGGAAGAACATCGTGGGGTTCTGGATCACCCCGTTGTCGCCGAACACGGTGCCGTGCCCGGCGCGGGCGACGACGGCGGCGTCGCCGGACGCGTCGATCGTGCGCGCCGCTCGGACCACCGCCCGTCCGGCGTTGGACTCGACGATCACACCGCGGTGCTCGTCCCCCTCGAGGAGCACACCGGACACCGCGGTGTGCAGCAGCACCCGCACGCCGGCGGACTCGAGCAGGGCGTCGGCCACCTCACGCCAGACGAGCGGATCGTGCGCCACGGTCCAGGTGCGGCCGTACTGCTGCGGCCCGGTGACGCCGCCTCGGTCGGCCAGCGCGGCGCGGAAGCGTTCGGTGAACCCGCGGACCACTTGCTCCGGCCCGCCGCTGCCCTCCGTGGCCAGGTACAACCCGCAGATCGTCCCGGACATCCCGGCCACGGCCGCGCCGCCGCAGAAGCCGTAGCGCTCGATGAGCACGACCGACAGGCCGCCCTCCGCGGCGACGGTCGCCGCCGCCACCCCGGCCGCTCCGCCGCCGACCACGACGACGTCGACGTCGGCCAGCACCGGGAGCTCGGCGGCATCGTCCGCCGCCGGCCCCAACCGCCAACCGGGGAACTCCGACCGCGCCTGTCGACCGCTCATATATCGGTTATACACGGGAGATGTGGGAGCGGTCCAGGGGCGGTCTGAAAGGATGGTTCGGGCGCAGGCAGGAGGGCACGACGTGGCGGAGCAACCGGGCAACAAGACCGACCAGGTGTACGCCCTGCTCGAGGAGATGATCACGTTCCAGGACCTCGCTCCGGGCGAGGCCGTGTCCGAGTCGCAGCTCATGGCCCGGACGGGCTTCGGCCGCACCCCGGTGCGCGAGGCCCTGCAGCGGCTCGCGCGGGAGCGCATGGTCGAGATCCACCCGCACCGCGGCGTCTTCGTCGCCCCGGTCTCGGTGGAGGCCCACTTCCGGCTGCTGGAGCTGCGCCGGGGCCTGGAGGAGATGGCCGTCCGGTTCGCCACCTTCCGCGCCCAGACCCGCCAGAAGGAGCAGATGCTCGCGCTCGCCGCCGAGCTCGACGCGTTCACCGGCACCGACGTGCGCGCCTTCGGCGTCCTGCTCAAGCGCTCCCACGCCGCGATCGTCGAGGCGGCCCACAACGAGTACCTGCAGCTCGCCATGGCGCCGCTGCAGGCGCTCTCCCGCCGGTTCTGGTTCGCCCACCTGCCCGACGTCGCCGAGCACCTGCGGATCGCCGCGGAGCTACACGCGCGCATCCTCCGGTCGGTCGCCCGCGGCGACGCGACGGCGGCGGTCGACGCGGCGCGGTCGCTGAACGACTACCTGACCGACCTCACCTACGCCGCCCTCGGCGGCCCCGGCCGCGTCCCCGGCTGACCACTCACCACGGCCGCCGGCGGTTCTCGCTTCAGGAAAGCCACATTCATGTCCTGCAGGTTCGTGAATGTGGCTTTCCTGACCTCCCGGGACCCGGGCGCCACCCACGCCGCGCAGGTGCGGGGCTACGTAGCGAGAACGACGGGACTTCTACCGACGCGGACCGCCACCCACCGGCGCGAACCTCGCGGCCGCACTCTCCCATGGAAGGAGCAGCCGTGGAGTACCGACCGCTGGGCCGCACCGGGATCTCGGTCAGCGAGCTGTGCCTCGGCGCGATGATGTTCGGCGCCGCGGGCAACCCCGACCACGACGAATCGATCCGGATCATCCACCGGGCGCTGGACGCCGGCATCAACATGATCGACACGGCCGACGTGTACTCGTTCGGCGAGTCGGAGGAGATCGTCGGCAAGGCGCTGGCAGGCGGGCTGCGCGACGACGTCGTGCTCGCCACCAAGGTCGGCCTGCCGTGGGACGACCGGCCGGGCCGCGGCGGGACCTCCCGCCGGTGGATCACGCGGTCCGTCGAGGCCTCGCTGCGGCGGCTGGGCACCGACCGGATCAACCTCTACCAGATCCACCGCCTGGACCCCGCGACCGACCTCGAGGAGACGCTCGGCGCGCTCACCGACCTGCGGGCCCAGGGCAAGATCCGTGCCTTCGGCGCCTCGACCGTGCCCGCGTCCGGGATCGTCGAGGCGCAGTGGGTGGCACAGCGCCGCGGCCTCGGCCGGTTCCGCACCGAGCAGCCGCCGTACAACATCCTGACCCGCGAGATCGAGTCGGACGTCCTGCCCACCGCCCAGCGGTACGGGATGGGCGTGCTGACCTACAGCCCGCTGGCGATGGGCTGGCTCACCGGCCGCTACCGCGCGGGGATGCAGGCGCCGGACAGCGGGCGGGCGCACGTCTTCCCCGGTCGGTTCGACCCGGCACTCCCGGCCAACCGGCGCAAGCTCGAGGCCACCGAGGCGCTCGCCGTGCTCGCCGACGAGAGCGGTCTCTCCCTGATCGAGATGGCGATCGCGTTCGTGCTCCGCCACCCCGCCGTCACCAGCGCGATCATCGGACCGCGCACGATGGACCACCTCGAGTCCCAGCTCCCGGCGGCCGACGTGCGCTTGTCCACCGAGGTGCTGGACCGCATCGACGAGATCGTCCCGCCCGGGGTCACGCTCAACCCGGAAGCGGACAACATGTCGTTCTCGTCCGCGCTGGAGCCGGCCAACCGGCGGCGCTGACGGCTACCCGTCGACACCCGTATCGACGGCTACGTAGCCGGATCGACGGGTCTTCCACGGACGCGACCGGGACGCCCCTGCCACGAGCCTCGAACCCATGCCGAACGACACGGGAACCAACCCCGCGTCCGCGCCGGCCGAGGCGTCGCCGGGCGAGGCCATGAGCCCCCGGGAGCGGCTGCGGCTGGTGCTCGTCCTCGGGGCCCTCTCCGCGTGCGCTCCGCTCACGGTCGACCTGTACCTGCCCGCGCTCCCGGCCATCACCGGCGAGCTCATGACCACCGCCGCCGCGGTGCAGCTCACCCTCACCGGGACGCTGGCCGGCCTGGCGCTGGGACAGCTCCTCGTCGGCCCGGTCTCGGACGCGGTCGGCCGCCGCGCTCCGCTGCTGGCCGGCCTCGGCCTGCACGTCGCGGCGTCGGTGCTCTGCGTCGTCGCCCCGAACGCGGCCGTGCTCGGCGTGCTGCGCGTGCTGCAGGGGCTGGGCTGCGCGGCGGCCACGGTCGTCGCGATGGCGATCGTGCGCGACCTGTTCGTCGGGCACGCCGCCGCGCGGCTGCTGTCCCGCCTGATGCTGGTGATGGGGGCCGCCCCCATCCTCGCGCCGACGGTGGGCGCGCTGGTGCTCGCCGTGACGTCGTGGCGGGGCGTCTTCGCCGTCCTCGCGCTGTACGGGCTGGTGATGCTCCTGGTGACCGCGCGGCTGCTGCCGGAGACGCTGCCCGCGGCCGCCCACCGGGCGGGCGGAGCCCGCGGCACCGGCGCCGACTACGGGCGTCTGCTGGGCGACCGCCGCTTCGTCGGGCTGGTCCTCGTCACGGGGCTCGCGATGTCGGCCAACTTCGCCTACATCGCCGGGTCGTCGTTCGTGTTCCAGGAGCAGTACGGCCTGACCGAGCAGCAGTTCGGGCTGGCCTTCGGCGCGGGCGCGATCGGGCTGGTCGGCGCCACCCAGGTCAACGTCCGCCTCCTGCGCCGGTTCACCCCCGCGCAGATCCTGAGCAGTGCCCTGGCCGGCGGCGCGGCCGCAGGCGGGCTGGTGCTGCTGTGCGCCGCGACCGGCCTCGGCGGGCTGCCCGGCCTCGCGGTCGCGCTGTGGCTCGTGCTGTGCGCCGTCGGCCTCACGGCCCCCAACGCGCCCGCGCTGGCGCTGTCGCGGCACGGCGAGGCGGCGGGCACCGCCGCGGCGCTCCTCGGCGCCGCCCAGTTCGGCGTCGCCGCGCTCGCCGCCCCGCTGGTCGGCCTGCTCGGCGCGGGCGCGGTCGCGATGGGCCTGGTGATCACCGGCGCGCTGCTCGCCGCCAACGCCGTCCTGCTGAGCGTGGTGCGCCGCACGCGCACCGACCTCCCCCACCACTGATCGAGAGGAACGACCATGGCCGTCGACACGACCACCGCACCCACGCCGCCGATCGCGGACGCGGCCCGGCGCGCGATCCCCGCGTTCGCCCGCGGCGGCGACCGGCCGATGCTCGTCGAGGGGCGACCGGTGCCCGCCGCCTCCGGACGGACGCTGCCGCAGGTCGACCCGACCACCGAGGCCCCGCTCGCGACCATCCCGCGCGGTGCCGCCGACGACGTCGACACCGCCGTGCGCGCCGCGCAGCGGGCGTTCCCCGCCTGGTCGGGCACCGACCCCGCCGTCCGGGCGCGGATCCTCGTCCAGATCGCCGAGGTCCTCGAGGACCACGGCGAGGAGCTGGCGACGATCGACTCGGTCACGATGGGCGGGCCGATCGCGATGACGCGCCACATGGTGGACGCGGCCGCCCGGACCTACCGGCACTTCGCCGGGTGGCCGACCTTGCTCACCGGGCACACCGTCCCGGCGCCGGGCGACCGCCTCGCCTACACGCGACGCGAACCCCTGGGTGTCGTCGGGCTCATCTGGGGCTGGAACGGCCCGATGCCGCAGCTCGCGCTGAAGCTCGCGCCCGCGCTCGCGGCGGGGAACACCGCGGTGCTCAAGCCGCCGGAGTGGGCGTCGCTCAGCACGCTGCGGTTCGCCGAGCTGCTCGACGAGCACACCGACCTGCCGCCCGGGGTGGTGGACGTCGTGACGGGCACCGGGGCCGAGGCGGGCGACGCGCTGGTGCGCCACCCGGGCGTCGCCAAGATCGCGTTCACGGGCTCGACCGCGACCGGCAAGCGGGTGCACGAGGCCGCGAGCGCCGACCTCACGCGCCTCACCCTGGAACTCGGCGGCAAGTCGCCGGTGGTCGTGTTCGCCGACGCCGACCTCGAGGCGGCCGCGCGCGGCGCGGCCGCGGCGCTGCTCGCCGGCAGCGGGCAGGCCTGCACCGCGGGGACCCGCCTGTTCGTGCACGAGGGAGTCCGCGTGGAGTTCACCGAACGGCTCCTCGCGGCGATGGCCGGGTTCGTCATCGGAGATCCCCTCGACCCGGCGACGATGATGGGCCCGCTCGCCGCCCGACCCCACTACGAGCGCGTGCTGTCCCACCTCGACGCCGCCGCGCAGGACGGTGCCCGGGTGCTCACCGGCGGCACCCGGTACGGCGACCACGGCCTCTTCGTCGCCCCGACCCTGCTCGGCGACGTCACCCCGGACATGCGCGTCGTCCGCGAGGAGATCTTCGGCCCGGTCGGCGTGCTGACCGGGTTCACCGACCTCGACGACGCGATCGCGCAGGCGAACCGGACCGAGTACGGGCTGGCCGCGTCGGTGTGGACGAAGGACCTCGCCACCGCGCACCGGCTCGCCGACGGGATCGACGCCGGCACGGTCTGGGTCAACACCCACCACGAGATGACCACCGGGGCGATGCCCTTCGCCGGTTTCAAGCAGTCCGGCATCGGCGGCGAGGGCGGGCCCGAGGCGCTGGACGCCTACACCAGGCACAAGGCGGTCCTCGTCGCCCTCTAGGTCCTCACCGGTGGGAAGTACGCTCCGCGCGGGAGGATCAGGTCTTGCTGTTGGGTCGCAGCGCCGGGTGCGCCGCCGTCGAGAAGCTGCTCGCCGCGGCTCGCGATGGCCGCAGCGGCGCGCTGGTCGTGCACGGCGAGGCGGGCATCGGCAAGACCGCCCTGCTGGACCACGCCCGCGACGCCGCGTCCGGGTTCCGGGTGCAGCGAGCAGCCGGCGTCGAGGCCGAGACGCCGTTCGCGTTCGCGGCGCTGCACCAGGTGTGCGCCCCGTTCCTGGATCGGCTCGCCGCCCTGCCGGCGCCGCAGCGGGCCGCGCTCGGCGTGGCGCTCGGGCAGGCCGGCGGCGAGCCGCCGGACCGGTTCCTCGTCGGCCTGGCCACCCTCGGGCTGCTCGCCGAAGCCTCCGCGGAGCGGCCCCTGCTGTGCCTGGTCGACGACGCCCAGTGGCTGGACCCCGCCTCCGCGCAGACCCTCGCCTTCGTCGCACGCCGCGTCGAGGCCGAGCGGTTGGCGGTGATCGTCGCCCGGCGTGACGGCGCGCCCGGCGACGGCGGCGGCGAGGCCTTCGCCGGATTGCCGCACCTGCCGCTGCGCCGGCTCGGCCACGCCGACGCGCGGAGGCTGCTGGCCGAGGTGGTCCCCGCCCCGCTGGACGACCAGGTGCGCGACCGCATCCTCGCCGAGGCCCGCGGCAACCCCCTCGCCCTGCGGGAGCTGGCCCGCAGCACCCGGCAGGCGCGCACGGCGGCGCTCGCCGCCGGGTTCGGGCTGGCCGACGCGGTGAGCGTCCCGGACCGGGTCGAGGAGAGCTTCCGGCAGCGGTCGGAGGGCCTGCCCGCCGCCTCCCGGCTGCTGCTGCTCGCAGCCGCCGCCGACCCGACCGGGGACACGGGGTTGCTGGTGCGCGCCGCCGCCGACCTCGGCATCGGCACCGACGCCGCCACGCCCGCCGAGGAGGCCGGGCTGATCGAGATCGGCGCGGAGGTCCGGTTCACACACCCCCTGGCCCGCTCGGCGGTCTACCGGGCGGCGGCGCCACCCGACCGGCGCCGGGTCCACCGCGCGCTCGCCGCGGCGACCGACCCGCAGGCCGACCCGGACCGCCGGGCGTGGCACCGGGCGCAGGGCGTCCTCGGCACCGACGAGGCGGCGGCCGCAGAGCTGGAACGCTCGGCGGCCCGGGCCCGGACCCGGGGCGGGCTCGCCTCGGCCGCCGCCTTCCTGGACCGCGCGGCGGCCCTGTCCCCCGACCCGGCCGAGCGGGCCCGCCGCGCCCTCGACGCCGCGTCGGCGCTGCACGCGGCCGGCGACCCCGAGGCCGCGTCGGACCTGCTCGCGAGCGCCGAAGCGGGTCCGCTCGACGCCCGGCGCGCGACCCAGGCCGATCTGCTGCGCGCCCGCGTCGCGTTCCACGTCACGCGCGGCGACGACGCCCCGGCCCGGCTGGTGCGGGCCGCGGACCGCCTCGCCCCGCTCGACGCGCCGCTCGCGCGCGAGGCCTACCTGCAGGCGTTCGAGGCGGCGATCGTCGCGGGCGGCCGCCGGGCCGCCGACGCCGCCGAGGCCGCGAGCGCGGCGCCCGCCCCGCCGGACCCACCGCGCCCCCTCGACGTCCTGCTCGACGGCCTGGTGTCCCACTTCCGCCAGGGGTACGAGGCGGGCGTCCCCGGGTTACGGCGGACGGTCGAGGCGTTCCTCGGCTCGCCGGGCCCGGGCGAGCTGCGCTGGCTCTGGCTCGCCTCCCACACCGCGATGGCGCTGTGGGACGACGCCGCGGCCGCGCAGCTCGCCGACCGCCACGTCCGGCTCGCCCGCGACTCGGGCGCCCTCGCCACCCTTCCGTTCGCACTGACCTTCCACGCCACCGTGCTGGCGCACGCGGGGGATCTCGGCCGGGCCGCCGAGCTGGTCGCGGAGACGGAGGCGATGACGCGGGCGACCGGGGCCGCCCCGCTGCCCCACGCCCGGCTCCTGCTCGCCGCGTGGCGCGGCAGGCGCGCCGAGGCGTCCACGCTCCACACGGCCGCGGTCGAGGACGCGACCGAGCGAGGCGAGGGCACCGCGGTCACCATCGCCGACCACAACCTCGCGGTCCTGCACAACGGGCTGGGCGGTTACGCCGCCGCGCTCGACGCCGCGCAGCGGGTGTGGGACTCCGGCGAGCTGGTCCACAGCGCGTTCGTCCTGCCGGAACTCGTCGAGGCCGCCGTACGCTCCGGCGCGCCGCAGCGCGCCGAGGCCGCGCTGGCGCAGCTGCGTCCCATGGCCAGGGCGAGCGGCACCCGGTGGGCGCTCGGCCTCGAGGCCCGCTGCCGCGCGCTGACCGGCACCGGGCCGGCCGCCGAGGCGGCGTACCGCGAGGCGATCGACCACCTCGGCCGGACCCGAATGGCGGCCCACCTCGCCCGCACCCACCTCGTCTACGGGGAGTGGCTGCGCCGTGAGGGGCGCCGCCGCGACGCCCGCGACCAGCTGCGGATCGCCCACGAGCGGCTCACCGCGACCGGCGCCGACGGCTTCACCGCCCGCGCCGCCCGCGAGCTGCGCGCCACGGGCGACCAGCCGCGGAGGCGGTCCGACCGGGCCGCGGCCACCCTCACCGAGCACGAACTGCACATCGCCCGCCTCGTCGCCACCGGCGCAACGGCCAAGGAGATCGGCGCCCAGCTGTTCCTCAGCCCGCGCACGATCGAGACCCACCTGCGCAACATCTACCGCAAGCTCGGCATCTCGTCGCGGCGCGAGCTGCGGGCCGTGCAGCTGTCCTGATCGCCGCCGAGGCAGCCGCCCCGGCCGAGCTTCAGGAAAGCCACATTCACGAAGCCCACGTTCATGAAAGTGGCTTTCCTGAAGTCCGGTGGGCTGCACGGGCGCCGACCGCCAGCCACCCCATCCACACCAGGTTCACGACCCAGGCCGCGACGATCGCGACGTCGTGCGCCGGCGGGAAACCGTGAGCACCCGCCACCCAGCCCTGCACCACGTGGATCAGCCCGGCGAGCCCCATCAGGTACGGGACGGGACGCGGGACCCACGCCGTGCGCGCAGCCGCAACGGCGATCAGGAGCAGGGCGAGTGCCAGCGCGAGGTTCTCGTAGCTGCGGGCACCCCACTCGATCCACCGGATCGCCTCGGCTCCGGCGAACCGCGCGGGCTTCTCGGCGGCCGGGGCGCTCGCCCAGGCGTTCACGGCCTGTTTGAGGGCGACCCCGTCCACCGCCATCACGACCCCGTACAGCGCCAACGCCACCACGGCCGCGCCCGCACCGAGGCGGGCCGCCCACCTCTGCGGTGCGGCCCGCCCGTCGAGGGCGAAGCAGAACGCGACCAGACCCCCGATCAGGATCGACGTGGCCACGAACTGACCGAGGTGCACGGCCGTCCAGGTCCCGCTGCCCGCGTACGCGGCGAACACGGCCGGATGGTCGTTCGCGACCCCACCCGGGTGGAACTGGGTGATCACGATGGCGAGGAGCTGCCCGCCGAGCAGCAACGTCGCGGACACGACCGGCGCCGTGCGGTCGGGCATGCGGATGTCCATGGCGTGTTCCTCGTCCGGCGCCCGCGCGGTGACACGCCTCGAGCGGCCCGCCGCCGCGGATCGGCTTGATCTCCGAGACCTGCAGCTGCCAGAGATTTGCAATAGGGTGCGGAAAGTCGATCTGCAGTCCCCCGGCTCGGACCGGGGACGGAGGGGGGAAGCCCGGTGCTCACCCGCGAGCGCGCCCTGTACTGGCTGGACCGCTGGGACCGGCAGCAGGAGTACTACATCCCCGACCGCGAGGAGCGGTTCGCGGTGATCGTCGACGTCGTGCAGGAGGTCGTCGACCGCCCGGACCCGCTGGTCGTCGACCTCGGCACCGGCCCCGGCTCGCTGGCCGTCCGGATCCTCGACCGGATGCCCGCCGCGACCGTCGTCGGGGTCGACGCCGACCCGCTGCTGCGCGGCCTCGCCGAGGCGGCGCACGGGTCCGACCGGTTCCGCATCGTCGCGGCCGACCTGCGCGAGGACGGGTGGTTCGACGCGCTGGACCTCCCCCGAGCCCCGGACGCGTTCGTCAGCACCACCGCCCTGCACTGGATGGACCGCGAACCGCTGCGCAAGCTCATCACCCGCTGCGGGGCCGCGCTCGGCGCGGGTGGGGTGTTCGTCAACGGCGACCACCTCTACGAGGGCCCGCACGGCGCGCGGCTCGACGACCTCGCCCGCGCCCTCACCTCCCGCAGGGCCCGCCGCGCGGGCGTCGACGGCCGGGAGGACTGGCAGGCGTGGTGGCGCGCCGTCGACGAGGCCCCCGAGCTCGCCGACCTGGTCCGCGCCCGGGCGGGCGGCTTCGACCACACCGTCCGCGATCTGCCCACGGTGCACGACCACCTGGCCTTCCTGCGCGAGGCCGGGTTCGCCGAGGCCGGGACGGTGTGGCAGATGGGCGACGACCGCATCATCGTCGGGCTCCGCTAGGCGCGGGCCACGGCTTCCCGAGCGACACGCCACGACATGTTGGGGTACATGACCTTTCAGACCACGACATGTAGGGTTATCCCCGCTGATGGTTCCCATCCGCCAGCCAGGCGGAGGGGAGGCAAGAGGGAACCCGGTGCGAGTCCGGGACTGCCCCGCAGCGGTGAGCGGGAACGACCGCCGTCACGAGCACTGGGTGGCCACCTGGGAAGCGACGGCCAGTAGGAGCACCGGGATGTCCGGTGCACGCCCGCGAGTCCGAAGACCTGCCATCGGTGCGCGCACGTCCGGTGCGCGCTGCCCGGGGTCCGCGCGGGACGGGCCCGGCGCGGACGAGGCGTGTGCACCGTCCGCACCGGTCTCGTCTCCTCGTGCCCCGGCCCGGTCGTCCGAGCTCGCGAGGAGAGAGCCATGACCCCACCCATCGCAACCGCCGCCGCACCCAGCCCGGATTCGCCAGGCCTCCGCCGCGCCCGCCTCCGAGCCCGGCCCGCGCCCGCCCTGGACGTCACCGACGCCGACGGCGAGCGCAGGCTGCTGGACTGGGAGCGGGTGGAGCGGCTCGTGGCCGAGGCCGTCGGCGGGATCGCCGACGTCGAGGCGGAACCGGTGCTGGAGGAGATCCGGCGGACCGTCTACGACGGCATCACCGTCGACGAGCTCGGCCTCGCCCCCGTGCTGGCCGCGCGATCGCTCGTGGAGGCGGAGCCGAACTACTCGGCGGTGGCGGCTCGGCTGCTGTTGGACCGGGTGCGGACCGAGGCGTTGTCGCACCTCGCGGGCGTGCGCACACAGGTGAGCCAGGAGGAGATGGCGGCCCGGTACCCGCGCTACGTGCGCGACTACCTGCGGCGGGCGGTCGAGCTGGAGCTGGCCGACCCGGCCCTGCTCGACTTCGACCTGGACCGGCTGACCGCGGCGCTGCGCCCGGAACGTGACCTCGACTTCACCTATTTCGGCCTGCAGACGCTCTACGACCGCTACTTCCTGCACGAGCGCGGCGTGCGGTTCGAGCTGCCGCAGGCGTTCTTCCTGCGGGTGGCCATGGGGCTCGCGCTGCGCGAGGACGACCGCGAGGGTCGGGCGATCGAGTTCTACGAGCTGCTCTCGTCGCGCCGCTTCATGGTGTCCACGCCGACGCTGTTCAACGCGGGCACCATCCGGCCACAGCTGTCGTCCTGCTTCCTCACCACCGTCGACGACGACCTCGACTCGATCTTCCAGACCTACCGCAACAACGCCCTGCTCGCGAAGTACTCCGGCGGGCTGGGCAACGACTGGACCCCGGTGCGCGGGCTCGGCGCGCACATCAAGGGCACCAACGGGCGGTCACAGGGCGTCGTCCCGTTCCTCAAGATCGCCAACGACACCGCGGTGGCGGTGAACCAGGGCGGCAAACGCAAGGGAGCGGCCTGCGCCTACCTCGAGACCTGGCACATCGACGTCGAGGAGTTCCTCGACCTGCGCAAGAACACCGGCGACGAGCGCCGCCGCACCCACGACATGAACACCGCCAACTGGGTGCCCGACGAGTTCCTGCGCCGCGTCGAGGCCGATGCCGAGTGGACGCTGTTCTCCCCCGACGAGACCCCCGACCTGCACGAGCTCTACGGGACCGCGTTCGCGCAGCGGTACCGCGAATACGAGGCCGCCGCCGACCGCGGCGAGATCCGGGTGTTCCGCCGGGTGCGCGCGGTGGCCCTGTGGCGGCGGATGCTGACGATGCTGTCCGAGACCGGGCACCCGTGGATCACGTTCAAGGACCCGTGCAACCTGCGCTCCCCGCAGCAGCACGCCGGCGTCGTGCACTCCTCGAACCTCTGCACGGAGATCACGCTCAACACCCGTGCTGGTGAGGAGGGCGAGGTGGCGGTCTGCAACCTCGGCTCGGTCAACCTGGCCGCGCATGTCGGCCCGGACGGGCTGGACACCACGATGCTGGAGCGCACGGTGCGCACGGCCGTCCGGATGCTCGACAACGTCATCGACCTCAACCTCTACCCGATCCCGCAGGCCCGCCGGTCCAACCTGCGCCACCGCCCGATCGGGCTGGGCCTCATGGGCTTCTCCGACGCCCTGTTCGCGCAGGGCATCGCCTACGCCGGCGACGAGGCCGTCGAGTTCGCCGACCGCAGCACGGAGCACCTCAGCTACCACGCGATCGCCGCGTCCAGCGACCTCGCCGCCGAGCGCGGCCGCTACGCCAGCTTCGAGGGCTCGCTGTGGAGCCGCGGCATCCTGCCGATCGACTCGATCGCCCTGCTGGCCGCCGCCCGCGAGGGCGACCGCCTCGACGTCGACACCTCGACCACGCTCGACTGGGACGCCCTCCGGGAACGGGTCCGCACCCAGGGGATGCGCAACTGCACCGTCATGGCGATCGCGCCGACCGCGACGATCTCCACGATCTGCGGTGTCGGGCCGTCGATCGAACCCCAGTTCCGGAACCTGTTCGTGAAGTCCACCATGTCCGGGGAATTCACCGTGATCAACCCCCACCTCGTGGTCGAGCTCAAGGCCCGCGGGCTGTGGGACCGGGCGATGGCGGCCGACCTGAAGCGCTTCGACGGCAGCCTCGCCCCGATCGACCGCGTGCCGGCCGACGTGAAGGCCCGCTACGCCACGGCGTTCGAGATCGAACCACGCTGGCTGGTGGAGGCGACATCGCGCCGCCAGAAGTGGGTCGACCAGGCCCAGTCGCTCAACCTCTACGTCGCCGAACCGAGCGGCCGCGCCCTCGACGAGCTCTACCGCCTCGCGTGGCACAAGGGCTTGAAGACCACCTACTACCTGCGGACCCAGGCGGCCACGCAGGTGGAGAAGTCCACGCTGCGCGGCACCGATGGCCGGCTCAACGCGGTGACCCCGGCCGGGCCCGCCGTGTGCCGCATCGACGACCCGGACTGCGAGGCATGCCAGTGACCAGCACCCAGCCCTCCACCGCCGACGGCACCGGACTCGGCGAGATCGACCGCTCCGGCACCCGGATCGCCGCCGACGCCAAACGCATGATCAACGCCCGGGCCGATGTCAACCAACTGCTCCCGCTGAGGTACCGCTGGGCATGGGAGAAGTATCTGGCGGCGTGCAGCAACCACTGGATGCCCACCGAGGTGGGCATGCAGGCCGACATCGCGCTGTGGAGGTCCCCGGACGGCCTCACCGCCGACGAGCGGCTCATGGTGCAGCGCAACCTCGGGTTCTTCGCCACCGCCGAGTCGCTCGTCGCGAACAACATCGTGCTCGCCGTCTACCGGCACCTCACCAACCCCGAGTGCCGCCAGTACCTGCTGCGGCAGGCGTTCGAGGAGGCCGTGCACACCCACGCGTTCCAGTACATCTGCGAGAGTCTCGGCCTCGACGAGGGCGAGCTGTTCAACATGTACCGCGAGGTGCCCTCGATCACCGACAAGGACGCGTGGGCCCTCCACTACACCCGGGCCCTGTCCGACCCGGACTTCACCACCGGCACGCCCGCGGCCGACCGGGCGTTCCTGCGCGACCTCGTCGCGTTCTACGTGGTGTTCGAGGGGATGTGGTTCTACACCGGGTTCGCGCAGATCCTCTCGCTCGGGCGCCGGAACAAGATGGTCGGCGTCGCCGAGCAGTACCAGTACATCCTGCGCGACGAGTCGATCCACCTGAACTTCGGTGTCGACTGCATCAACCAGATCTCGCGGGAGAACCCGCACCTGTGGACAGACGCGTTCGCGCGGGAGGTCCGCGACATGCTCGGCGAGGCCTGCGAGCTGGAGATCGCCTACGCCCGCGACACCATGCCCCGCGGGATGCTCGGGCTCACCGCGGACGCCTGCGCGCAGTACCTGCGGTTCATCACCGACCGCCGGGCCCGGCAGATCGGGCTGGACCCGCTGCACGGCGAGCCGAGCAACCCGTTCCCCTGGATGTCAGAGGCCGTCGACCTGCGGAAGGAGAAGAACTTCTTCGAGACCCGGGTGATCGATTACCGCACCGGAGGGGGACTGGACTGGGACTGAGCCGTTGCCTCGTCAACGGTGCGGTCGTGGGGTTGTGGCACCTGGCTCGCCAACCGCCCGGCGCGGTCGGGGTCCACGTGCTGGTGCCATGCCCCGTCCGGGTGGTCGATGACGAGCGGCCCGAGGTTGCAGGGCCCGACGCACCCGGTCGGGGTGACCTGTGTCGAGGTGCCCCTGGTCGCCTCGGCGAGAGCGCGGTACGTCGCGCCCGCGCCGTAGACGGTGCACCGCGGCCCGCGGCGCACCAGCAGATGCCGCTCCGGGATCTCGAGGACCGACCAGGCGGGGCTCCGGAAGCCCGCGGGCGACGCCGCGATGGGCCTGCCCTCCGCCGTGCTCAGCGCGGCGACCGCGTCCGCGACCGCGGGCAGCGTGGTGAGCCCGTCGGAGATCCGGATCTCGACCCGGTGCGACCGCGTCGCGCGCCAGTTCGCGACCGCCTTGGCCATCCAGGTGACCAGGTACCGGTCGGCGGGGACCGCGAGCGGGACCAGCAGCACGTCGTCGACGCCGGCGGCGGCGACCTCGTCGAGCGCGCTGTGGATCGACGGCTCGCCGTGATCGAGGTAGGCGGCCCGGACCGGGCCGGTCGTCCGCTCGGCGACCGCGGCGACGAACGCCCGCAGGGAGCGCTCGTCCAACCCGGCCGGCGTCGGCCGCGCCACCAGAACGAGTGCTCGATCATGCGATCGGATCATCGGTCTCCCTCGATCAGGCGCCCCGCCCGCATGGTCAGGACGCGGTCGGCGAAGCTCTCCAGCCGGACCCGGTCGTGGCTGACGACCAGCAACGCGGTGCCGGAGTCGACGAGACCGCGCAACAGGTCGGTGATCGCCGCGGCGGCCGCGACGTCGAGGCTGGCCGTGGGTTCGTCCGCGATCAGCAGTGCGGGTTCGGCGACGAGCGCACGGGCGATCGCGACCCGTTGCGCCTGCCCGACGGACAAGCTGCCCGGGAGGCGGTCGACGTCGACGTCGTCGAGCCCGACCCGGGCCAGCGCCCGCGCCGCGCGTTTCCGACGCTCGGCCCGCGACGGTCGCTCGCCGCGGGGGATCAGCGGTTCGGTCAGCGTGCGCCACAGCGCCCACCTGCGGTCGAGGCTCGCCACCGGGTCCTGGAAGACCGGCATGACGAAGCCGGGGCGCAGCCTGCGCCGCCCGTTCCACGCGTCCCGGCCGTCGAGGTGCACGCTGCCGCCATCGGGTCGTTCGATCCCGCCGACCAACCGGGCGAGCGTCGACTTCCCGGATCCGGAGCGCCCGACGATCCCGACCGCCTCGCCGGCGGCGATGCGGAGCGAGACGCGGTCGACGGCGCGGACGGCGCCGTAGCGCTTCGCGACGTCGCGGACCTCGGCCACGGTCCGCCCGCCCCGCGGCGCTGCGGTCCGCCGCGGGGCGGGCGCCGAGGCCGCGACGAGCGCGGCGGCCTCCGCGGTCGTCGGGGTGCGCAACAGGCTCGTGGTCGGCCCGGACTCCACCACCTGCCCGGCGGCGAGGATCGCCACGGCGTCGGTGTGCCGCCCGACGAGGGCCAGGTCATGGCTGATCAGCAGCAGCGCCCCGCACGTGCGCCGCACCAGGGCGAGCACTTCCTCGGCGAGCTCGGCGTCCAGCGCGCTCGTCGGCTCGTCGGCGATGGTGACCGCGGGGGTGTGCGCGGTGCCCGCGACCAGCGTGGCGCGCTGCAGCATTCCGCCCGACCACTGGTGCGGGTACTGCGCGGCCCGTCGGCCCGCATCCTCGATGCCGACCCTCCCGAGCGCGGTGGCGACGGCCCCGTCCGGCGGGGTGCGGCCGTGGCTGGTCCACGCCTCCCGCACGTGGTGGGCAACGGTCCGCAAGGGGTCGCAGGCCGCGAAGGGGTTCTGGGGGACGTAACCGACGACCTGGCCACGCAGCGCGCGCAACTCGGCCTCCGGCGCCCCCAGCACCTCGCGGCCGTCGACCCGGACCGAACCCGACGTGGTGCTGCCCGCGGGGAGCAGTCCGAGGATGGCCCGCACGAGCGTCGTCTTGCCGCTGCCGGACCGCCCGACGACGGCCCACCGCTCCCCCTCGCCGACCCGTAGGCACACGCGGTGGAGGGCGCGGTGCCCGTTCGGGTAGGTGACGGTGAGCTCGTCGACCACCAGCGGCGTCACGTCCGCCGCCCGGGGTCGGTGACGTCCCGCATCGCATCGCTGACCAGCGCCGCCGCGGCCACCGAGCAGACGAGGCCGAGCCCGGGCCCGAGCAGCTGCCACGGCGCGTAGGCGAAGGTCTCCCGCCCAGCGGCGAGCATGGTGCCCCACTCCGCGGTCGGCGGCTGCGCCCCGAGGCCGAGGAAGGAGAGCCCGCCGAGCGCCAGCACCGCCTCCCCGAGCCCCAGCGTCGTCGCCACCACGACCTGGTTGGCCGCGCCGGGCACGACATGGCAGAGGACGGCCCGCAACCGCCCGACGCCGGCCATCCGGGCGGCAACCACGTCGGGCCGGCGCTCCGCGCCCCGAGCGACGCTGCGCGCCAGCCGGGCGATGCCCGCCCAGCTCGTCACGGACATCGCCAGCACGAGGTTCCAGAACCCCGGCCCGAGCATCCCGACCACGGCCAGGGTCAGCACCAGCGACGGCAGGCCGAGCAAGGCGTCGGTCAGCCGGGTCAGGACGGTGTCCACGATGCCACCGACCGATCCCGCGACCGTTCCGACGCCCAACCCGACCAGGCCGGCGATCCCCATGACGAGCAGCGCCGCGCCGAGCGACGTCCGAGCCCCGGCGAGGGTGCGAGCCAGCAGGTCGCGTCCCTGCTGGTCGGTGCCCAGCGGGTGCGCGACGCTCGGCGGCGCGAGCTGGTCGGTGTAGTCGGGCACGTTCGGGTCGGGCAGCAGCAGCGGCCCGAGCAGGGCTGACACGGCCAGCAACAGGGCGAGGGCGAGCCCCACGCGGGCCGCGGGGCGCCGCAACAGCTCGCGTGTGGTCCCCGCGGGGAGGGAGCGCGGCACCGGCGCGCCGGCGCGGGTGAGGATGCCGGCGCTCACCGCCCGCTCCGCAAGCGGGGATCGATCGCGGCGCACACGAGGTCGACGACGAGGCTTGCAGCGACGTAGGCCACGACCGCGATGAGGGTGAACCCGACCACGACCGGCATGTCCCGGGCGTTGATCGCCTCGACGGTGTAGCGGCCCACCCCGGGCCAGGTGAACACGCTCTCGACGATCGGCGCCCCACCGATCAGCGCCGCGGTGCCCAACCCGACCAGGGTGAGGAACGGGGGCGCCGCGTTGGGCAGCTGGTGCACGACGAGCACGCGGCGCCGGCTCGCACCGCGCGCGGTGCTGACCAGCAGGTGGGTCGACGAGCCCGCCTCGAGCAGGCTGGTGCGCAGCACCCGGGACCACGTCGCGGCCGAGGACAGGGCGAGGGTCAGGGCGGGCAGGAACACGGTGCTCCACGTCCCGTCGGCGATCACGCGGCCGAGCCCGGCCCGTACCACGACCACGTCGAGCAGCACCACGCCGAGCACGAAGCTCGGCACCACGAGCATGGCGAGCGCGATTCCCCGCGCGAGGACGTCCGGCCACCGGCCGGGCGCCGCCGCGGCGGCCGTGCCGAGCAGGAGCGCCATCCCCACCGCGAGGACGAGTGCCGCGGCGGCGAGGCGCAGCGTGGCCGGCAGCCGGGTGGCGAACTCGTCGGCCACCGGGCGCCCGGTCCGCCATGACACGCCGAGATCCCCGCGGGCCGCGTCCGCGGCCCAGCGCCCGAACCGGACCACGACGGGGTCGTCGAGCCGCAGTTCGGCGCGAACGGCCGCCACGGCGGCCGGGCTCGGCTCGGTCACCCCGCGCGCCTCCAGCACCCGCCGTGCCGGGTCGCCCGGGGTCACGGCGAGCATCCCGAACACGATCATCCCGGCGGCAGCGAGCGTCACGGCGGCCTGACCGAGCCTGTGCAGGACCGCCCGCACGTCAGCCGTTCGGCGTCGCATCCGGCGCCGTGGTCGCGGTCACCCAGAGGTTGGAGATCGGCACCTCGTAGCCGCGCCACCGGGGACCGGTCACGACCGCAGGCAATCGGACACCCAGGTAACCGAGGTAGCCGTTGTCCGCGATCACCCGCTGGATGCGGCGCAGCAGGTCGTCGCGGACGCCCGGGTCGAGCTCGACCGCGACCTGGTCGATGAGCGCGTCGAGCACGGGGTCGGCGACCCCGGTGTAGTTGTTCGGTCCCCCGCTGCGCAGCGAGTTGACCAGCGGCGTGATGTAGTCGCCGCCGAAGGAGATGAACCCGCTGCCGCGCACGGAGGCCTGCCAGCCGGTCTGCTGTGCGACGGCGGACTGGATGTCGGGCACCTGCCGGATGTCGACGCCCACGCCGATCCGGGCGAGCTGGGCCTGCACGGCCAACGCGAGCGCATCGGAGTCGGGTTGCTGGGGGTATGTCAGCAGCGAGAACCGCAGCTCGGTGCCGTTGCGGCTGCGCGGGCCGTCGCCGGAGCGGACCCAGCCGGCCCGGTCGAGCAGTTCCTCCGCCGCCGCGACGTCGGTGACCTGGGTCCGTTCCGCCCACGGCAACGTCTCGACGTACGGTCCCGTGGCCGGGCGGTAGAGCCCGTTCATCACATCGTCGGCGAGCTCGGTGTAGTCGATGCCGGCGTAGACGGCCTTGCGCACGCGGGGATCGTCGAACGGTGCCTCGCGCTGGTTGAACTCCAGCACGAACGTGGGCCCGGTCGGCTCGCCGGTGACGAAGAACGAGTCGGCCCGCCCCTGCAGGGTCGGCGCGGAGGCCGTCGGCGGGTAGAGGGCGATGTCGGCCTCGCCCGCCTGCACCGCTTGGATGCGGGCGGACGCCTCGGGGACGAACCGGATGGTCAGGTCCCGCAGGGCGGGTGGGCCGCCCCAGTGGTCGGCGCGGGGTGACAGCTGCATGGACTCCGCGGTCAGGGAGTCCACGACGTACGGGCCGGTGTACAGCCCAGCGCCGACCAGATCCGACGCGGGAGCGCCAGAGGCGAGGTGGGCCTGGTAGGCGGCGACGTCGTACACGGGGACCATCGACTCGTCGGCGAGCAGCGCAGGGACGTTCGGAGCGGGCCGGGTCGTGCGCAGCGTGACTTCGAGGGGGCCGGACGCCGTGGCCACCGCGCCGGGCAGCGCCGCAGCGAGGTCCGGGTTCTCGGCGAGCTGGAAATTCAGCAGCGCAGCGAGCGCGTTCCCGTCCAGCCGCGTGCCGTTCTGGAACGTCACGCCATCGCGCAGTGTCAACGTCCAGGTCAGCGGGTCGGTGTTGGTCAGCCCGGCCAGCACCCACGGTGACGGTTCGCCATTCCGTTCTGGCCGCATGAGCAGCTCGACGTAGCCGAACTCCGGGCCCCAGAAGCCGTTGGTGAGCGGGTCGAGATCGGCGATGGCGAAGCCGGTCGCGATGGTCAGGGTCGCCGGGCCGTCCTCGGCCGGCGCCGGGCCTCCGGTGGTGGCGCAGGCGGCCAGCACCGCAGCCAGTACGGCCGCCACCACCGCACGGGCCGCGAACAGATACCGACGGACCACGGTCTCGCCTCCAGTGCTGTCGTCGACCGAGCGTGCGAAAGCCGGGCAGGCCGGGATCGGCGCCCTTGATCGTCTGGGCGACGCGAACCTAACACTTGAACGATTGAACAGCTATACATGGGATTTGTGATCCTTGACGAACTGCTCGCCCGACAGGCAGCACGGGTCCGTCGCCTCACCGATCAGCCGCGGCTCCCAGCCTCCCGCGCCGAGGCGGCCGACCCGCCGGGCTCGCTCATCTCCGTCGACGGCGCCGCCGCCGTCGTCGAGCTCGTCACGTGGCCACCGGACGCGTTCGAGCGGGTCGTCCTGGGCGACCGCACGGCCACGCTGCACCTGGTCGCGCTGCCGGACCCGCATGAACCCACCGCCGCCGAGGCCGCTGTCGGGCTGGTCACCGAGATCCGCTCCCGGACGGCGCCGATCGACGGGGTTCGCACCCAGCTGTTCCTACGCTGGCCCGAGGCCGACACCGCCATGCACCCGAACTGGGAGCGGGCGGGCCTCCAGGTGGACGCGCTCTGGTGCACCCGCCCCCTCGGGGAGCTCCCCTCCTGTCCGGCGACGGACGTGCTCGCCCGACCGGCCCGCCCACCCGACGCCGAGCGGGTCGCTGAGCTCGCGGTCGAGGAGGTGCGCTTCCACCTGCCGCTCACCCCGTTCACTCGGGATCTCCCCGTCGTCCGGCCTCACGTCGAGGCCGCGGTCCGCAGACCCGCCCGCGACCGCCCGGTGTTCGTCGCCGAACGCGCGGGTGACGTCGTCGGGTATGCGCTCTGCCGTGTCATCGACACCCCGGACGACGGGTTGGTCCGACCCGCCCCGCCGGGGCGGACCGGGCACTTCCTCTCCGTCGGCGTCCGCGCGGATGCCCGCGGCGCCGGCGTCGGGCGCGCGATCGTGCGGGCCGCGGCATCGCACCTCGCCGGCCTCGGCGTCCAGCGCTACTCGGCGGCCTTCGTACCGGCGAACCCGCTCGCGAGCGCGTTCTGGACCCGACTGGGGTTCCGGCCGCTGTGGCGGTACTGGGCAGCGCATCTCGACTGACCGCAGGGCGGCGCCCAGCACACGGTGGTGGGCGCCGCCGCGGCCGATCAGGTGCCCCGTGCCGCCCGAGCCGCCGCCACCAGGTTGCGCAGCGCGGCCACGGTCTCGGCCTCGCCGCGGGTCTTGAGCCCGCAGTCGGGGTTGACCCACAGCCGGGACGGCTCGACCCACTTCTGTGCGGCGAGGATCAGCACGCGGATCTCGGTGACGTCGGGCACCTGCGGGGAGTGCACGTCGTACACGCCCGGCCCGAGCCCGCGGGGCACACCCGGGCCCAGCTCGACGAGCACCTCCATCTTCGACCGAGCGGCCTCCACCGTCGTGACGTCGGCGTCCAATGCGTCGATCGCGTCGACGACGTCGCCGAACTCCGAGTAGCACAGGTGGGTGTGGATCTGCGTGGTGTCTGCGACACCACCGGTGACCAGGCGGAAGGCGTCCACGGCCCAGGCCAGGTACGCCGGCCGCTCCGCCACGCGCAAGGGCAGCAGCTCGCGTAGCGCGGGCTCGTCGACCTGCACGATCCGCATGCCCGCGGCCTCGAGATCGCGTACTTCGTCACGCAGCGCCAGCCCGACCTGGCGCGCGGTGTCACCGAGCGGCTGATCGGTGCGCACGAACGACCGGGCCAGCATCGTCACCGGCCCGGTCAGCACGGCCTTCACCGGGCGCTCGGTGAGCGACTGGGCGAACGTCGACCAGCCGACGGTGA
>NZ_DATGOP010000034.1:0-171873 GCF_035305885.1 Pseudonocardia sp. | reverse complement strand
GTGCAGGATCACCGTGTCGCCGACGGCGACGTTGGTGACCCCCTCGCCCACGGCGTGGACCCAGCCCGCGTTCTCGTGCCCGATCACGTACGGCAGCCGCGGGTTCATCGCCGCGGCCCATTGCCCTTCCAGGATGTGCAGATCGGTGCGGCACACCCCGGCCCCGCCGACCTTGACGACCACGTCCAACGGGCCCTGGATCTCCGGCTCCGGGATGTCGTCGATCTTCGGGTCGGTGTGGTAGTCGTGCACCCGTACGGCCTTCACGGCGTCCTCCTCAGCCGATCGACGGGCCGAGGCCCAGGGACTGCGGTGTGCTCGAGTCCGGCGAGGGCTGCGGGATCCCCTCGTCGAGCGGACCGAACTCGGTCATCAGCGCCTTGTTCCACGGGGTGACCTCCTCGGCCACCAGCGAGTTGGTGGTGAGGATCAGCCCGGCCACCGACGCGCCGTTCTGCAGCGCGGAGCGCACGACCCGCAGCGGGTCGATGACGCCCAGCTCGACGAGGTCGCCGAAGCGCCCTTCGAGCGCGTCGAACCCCTCGTCGACGCCCTGCGCGGTGACCTGCTTGACCACCTCGTCGCCGTCGTAGCCGGCGTTGGAGGCGATGAGGTGCACCGGCTCGGTGAGCGCCTGGCGCACGATCTCCACGCCGATCCGGTAGTCGCCGCTCACGTCGAGGTCGTCGAGCGCGGGCTCGGCGTGCAGCAGCGCCACGCCGCCGCCCGCCACGATGCCCTCCGCGATGGCCGCGCGCGTGGCCTGCAGGGAGTCGTCGACGCGGTGGCGGACCTCCTTCGCCTCGGCGTTGGTGGGCGCACCGACGCCGATCACCGCGGCCTTGCCCGACAGCCGGGCGATGCGCTCGGACAGGAAGTCCTCGTCGCTGCCGATCGTGGCGCGGGCGAGCTCGGCCCGCAGCTGGGTGAGCCGCAGCTCCAGGGCGGCCCGGTCCCCGCGGCCCCCGATGATCGTGGTGCTGTCGCTCGTGACGCGCACCTGCGCCGCCCGGCCGAAGTGCTCGGTGGTCATCTGCTCCAGCGCGAACGCGGAGCTGCGGCTGTGCACCTTGCCCCCGCACAGCGCGGCCATGTCCTCGAGCAGGTGGATGCGCTTCTCGCCGAAGCCGGGCGCCCGGATCGCGACGGCCTGGAAGGTGCCGTTCACGTGGTTGTGCACCAGCATCTGCAGCGCGGTGCCCTCGACGGTCTCGGCGACGATGACCAGCGGGCGCCGCTCGCCGCGCATGACCTTGTCGAGCACCGGCATCAGCTGCTGGACGTCCTTGACCTTCTCGGCCGTGAACAGCAGGTACGGGTCGTCGACGATCGCCTCCAGCCGGCCGGGGTCGGTGACCATGTACGGCGTCACGTAGCCGTTGTCGAACTCGAAGTCCTCGACGAACCCGACGCTCACCCCGTGCTGCGGGACGTCCTCCACGGTGACCACGCCGTCCTCGCCGACGGTGTGCAGCGCCTTCGCGACGACCCGGCCGATGGACTCGTCGTCGTTCGCGGAGATCGACGCCACCCGGGCGAGCTCCTGCTCGGTGGTGCACGGGTGGCTCACCGTCTGCAGGTGCTCCACGAGGCGGCGCACGGCGAGATCGATGCCGCGTTTGACGAGCACCGGGTTGCCGCCCGCGGCGATCGCCTTCATCCCCTGCCGGACGATGGCCTGGGCGAGCACGATCGCCGTGGTGGTGCCGTCGCCGACGGTGTCGTTGGTCTTGACCGCCGCTTCCTTGACCAGCTGCGCGCCCATGTTCTCGAACGGGTCGCGCAGGTGGATCTCCCGGGCGATGGTCACGCCGTCGTTGGTGACCTCGGGGGATCCGGTGATCTTCTCCAGGATGACGTTGCGGCCCTTGGGCCCGAGCGTGCTCTTGACGGCCTCGGCCAACTGGTCGACTCCGGCCTCGAGCAGCCGACGGCCCTCCTCTCCGAATCGCAGTTCCTTGGCCATGGCGGTGTCCTCCTGGATGTGCGGGGTCGTCGGTCTGCTGCGCGGGTGGGATCGACAGGACGGGCCGCCGCCTGCTCGTGCGGACGCCGGCGGCGGCCCAGCCGGGAGGGGCTACTGCACCGGCTTCAGGTCGAAGTCCAGGTATTCGGCCGCATCCTCCGGATTGGCGAACATGATCGTGCGGTCGTCGAGGTGGACCATCCGGCCGTAGTGGGTGGACATCGCCTCCTCGAACTCGGCGGCGTTGAACCAGCCCTCCTCCTCGCCGGCCTCCTCGTCGATGTCGGCGTAGACGACGTCGAACCGGTTCTGGCCGTCGACGCGGATCATCGAGGGCAGGTGGGTGACCTTCACGTTGGGAATCCGCGACATCACGTTCGCGATGAGCACGCCGACCTGGCTGTTCATCAGCGTGAAGCCGCACATGTTCGATGCGGTGCTGTTCTGCTCGAAGCGGCTCGTCGTCGCGGTCACTTCTTCAGCTCCTCGGGGGTCGAGAGGCCGAGATCGCGGCAGATCCCGGCGAACCGGTTCTTGGACTTGTCGAGGCTGTCCTCGAAGCGCGGCGGCTTGGCGTCGGGCTGCGACCACAGCGGCTGCAGCTGACGGGCCGCCTCGAGCGCCTGCGCCACCCAGTGCGACAGCCACCCCTGCATGAGCGCGGTGTTGTGCTCGGCGAACTCGCGGTCCTGGGTGAGCGGGGCGAAGCAGGCGATCGTCCAGCGCAGGTCGCGCTGGGCGTAGTCGTACTCCCCGGCACCCATCACGGTGGGCGTCACGTAGTCGCCGTTGCCCGCGGCGGACTGCATCACGAGATTGCTGCGGAACAGCTCCCCGAGCAGCGGCTCGAACACGACGTTGGCCGCGAAGACCGCCTCACCCCAGTCGTCCTCGACGGCGGTGAGGGCCTCGCACACCTTCCGCACGCCCTGCCACTCGGGGTCGGAGTTCCAGGCCGCGAGGTGCGCCGAGCCGTCGAAGCCCTCGATCTCCTCGGTCAGCGTGAGGTTGTACAGCGCGAGGTCCTGCGCGAACCGGATCTTGTGGGCGCTGTTCACCGCCAGCGCGGTGTTGTGCATGTTCGTCGGCGCCGACCGCTCGTTGGCCGCGAACACGTACAGGCCGAGGATGTGCTCGATGTGCATCCAGGCGCCGACGTGGCGTTCGACGAAGCGGACCCAGTTCGGCGACCACTGCTCGAACGACTTCGTGTGGCGGGCGTTCTCGATGTTCTGGTTGACCTGCCGCACGACGTTGGCGTTGTAGCGGTAGATCGTCTGTTCCCACTCCTCGTTGGGATCGCGGAACTCGTGCCACCCGTGCGCAGGCCAGTTCTGGACGGGCAGCCCGCCGGTGCCGGGACCGCGCTGCGGCTCCGGCTCGTCGACGCCCCAGGCCTTGAGCTTCGTCCAGTGCAGCGGGTAGCCGGTCTCGCCGTCGGCGAACCCGTAGATCCAGCCCTGGGTGAGGTAGTGGCGCGGGTCCGGCTGGACGTCGACCGTGACGTCCTCGTAGTGGGTCTGCTTGCGCTTGGCGGGCTTGAAGTAGTTGTAGCGGCGGGCGCTCGCCGACGAGTCGGGGAACTCGCGCGCCCCGGCCTCGGCATCGGTGAAGACTGGTTTCGGAACGCTGCGTTCCGGGCGTTCCGCGGTTGTCCGTTCTGTGGTCGTCACGGCTGGTCCTCCGGGTCACCGGTGGTGGTGAACTTGTCGTAGAAGATGTGGTCGGTCGTGCAGCCGAGCCTTTCGAGCACCGCGATCGCCGCGTCGACCATCGGCGGCGGGCCGCAGATGTAGGCGTCCTTTCCGGACAGGTCGGACTCGTGGCGGGCGAGGACGTCGGTGATGAGGCCGGTCTCCCCCGGCCAGTCGTCCTCGGCGGTCGGTTCGGACAGCGCCGGCACGTACGTGAAGCCGGGCAGCTGCTCCTGCAGGCGGGCGAGCTCCTTCTCGAAGCACAGGTCCCGTGCGGCGCGGGCCCCGTAGTAGAACGTCACCTTGCGCTCGACCCCGCGCTCGGCCATCGACCGCAGCAGGCCGAGCATGGGGGCCATCCCCGCGCCGCCGCCCACGAACACCAGGTCGGACGTGCGGCTCTCGCGGAGGGTGAAGGTGCCGAACGGCGCCTCCACGGCCAACCGGTCCCCGACCTGCAGCCGGGAGGCCAGCAACCCGGAGAACAGGCCGTCGGGGTAGATCTTGATGACGAATTCGAAGTGGCCGTCCCGGTTCGGGGTGTTGGCCATCGAGAAGGAGCGGGTCTCGTCGGTGCCCGGCACCTGGAAGTCCATGTACTGGCCCGGGAAGAACTTGATCTCCTCGGGTTCGACGAGCTTCACGACCAGGTGCCGCATGTCGTGGGTCACCGGCTCGATCGACACGACCTCGACCGTGCCCCGCCGCAGAGGCAACCCGCCCCGGATGATCTCCTCGTCGTAGTTGAGGAGCTCGATGGTCAGGTCCTCGTAGGCGTGGGCCCGGCAGAGCAGCGTCTGCCCCTCCTCCCGCTCGAAGTCCGGCAGCGCGAACGTCGAGTAGCGGTCCAGCTCGATGTCCTCGCCCTCGAGCACGAAGGACTTGCACGCCGCGCACTGGCCTTCCTTGCAGCCGTGCATGAGCTGGACGCCCTGCTCGGCGGCGGCGCGCAGGATGGTCTGGTCCTCGTCGACCTCGATCTCGATGCCGACCGGCTCGAACCGGACGACGTGCTTGTCACCCAATGGGTTCTCCTGGGCAGTTCCGGGCCGGGATGCGGGCAGGCTCGGCGGGGAGAAGGCCGGCCGAGACCGGCCCTCTCCCCTCGCCTGACCCGCGCTCAGGCGTCAGCGGGGGCGGGACGTCCGGCGGGTCCCTGGCGGACGTAGTCGGCCGCGAACGCCTCGCGCTCGGCGTCGCTCATCTGGTTGAGCAGCACGTTCGGGCTCTGCACGACCGGCATGCGCCGCATGTGGTCGAGCGTCCACATCTTCTTGGGGTCGAGATCGAGGTGCGGCTGGGCCGTCATGGTCTTGCCGTCGTCGCGCACGGCGCCCATGTCCTTGACGACGTCGGCCCAGTTCCAGCCGTGGTAGAGCGTCTCCCACTCCCGGTGCCCGGTGAGCCGGCCCATGTTCGGGGTGTCACGGCCCTCGTAGGTCGGGCGGAACGCCACCTTGTCGGTCCAGTGGCACATCTCGTGGCAGTAGGTGCGCCACTGCCCGTCGACCTCGTCCATGACCATGTCCTCGCGGACGAGGCAGGGCACCATGCAGGTCCAGCACCGGTGCGGGTAGACGTAGTCGACGTCCTCGGCGACGATCGCGTGGTGCCCGTTCGGCACCGAGAGGCGGTTGTAGTTCTCCCACCACTTGCCGTACCTGTCGTACCAGCCCGGGTACTTGTGTTCGAACCACTCGAAGTCCTCGTCGGTCATGCCGTCGATGCGCCAGTAGTTGGCGAGCCACCCGGTGGCGAAGAACTGCGCGACCTCGTGGACGTAGCCCTTGTTCCAGATCTGGTTCCAGGACTCCTCGACCAGGTCGTGCGGGATCGTGAGCCCGTACTTCTCCAGCGGGACGAGGTAGGAGCGGTAGTAGTCGTCGTAGATCCAGCGGCGCCACATCTCCGCGTACGACTCGCGGTCCTTGCGGCGGTCCTTCGTGCCGTACTCGATGAACGTGCCGATCGCGGCGTCCACCACGCGGTGGTTGTTCCACCACGCGTAGCGCAGGTCGCGGGCGAGCAGCTGGTGGTTCTCCTCGTCCGACAGCGCCATCAGCAGTGTGGCGTAGCCGTTGGAGATGTGGCGCGACTCGTCGGACTGCACCGAGTGGAACACCGTCGGCAGCAGGTAGTCGCCGTTCGCCGCGGCTTCCGCGGGCATCGCGACGAACAGCGTGTTCGTGAACGCGGTCTCGGCGACGATCGTCAGGTAGATGCTCGCCGCGGTGATCGCGTCACCGGTGATGAAACCCTCGGCGAACTGGCGGCCGATGGTGCCGCAGTAGTCGCCCTGGAAACCCCGCAGGCTCGTGTTGAAGCCCGCCGGGTCGATGTAGTTGTTCATGTACAGGCGCTTGAGGTTCTGCTGGATCGTCGAGTGCCTGACCTCGTCGATCATCTGGATCGCCTGGCCGTTGTGCAGCTCCGGGTTCGGCACCGTGTGGAACAGCATCGGCATCGACCGCGCCGCCGAGATCTCCGGCAGCGGGATGATCGACAGGAACAGCTTCTGCCACTCCAGCCAGCGCTCCTGGACCTGGCGGAACATGTTGCCGCGGATCGCGCCGTCCTGGGCGCCGTAGACGCGGTGGTCCTTCTCCTCCTCCATGGGGAAGTAGGACCGCAGCACCTGCTTCAGCGGGTCCTTCTTCGCGGCCTTCCGGAAGGTGTAGTCCGTGCCGTACTTCATGTACGGCTCGTGGTACATGGGCTCCCAGGCGAGTTCCTGGATCTTCTGGTGAGCCTTCGCCAGACTCTGCCGACTCACGACATCTCCTCCTGGGGTGGTGGGTTGACGGCGAGTCGTCGACGGCGCGGGTGTCGACCAGCTCGTGGTCCCGATCACACCTCCCGCAGGTCGTGCACGCGGTCTCAATATGAGACGGCGATCACAGACCTGGCCCCCTACTGTGAGCTGAGCCGAGGCGTCGACACCGCGGTCGAGGAGGCCCATGGCTGCGCGAACGGAGGGCGGGTCGCGGACCCCAGCAGTGACCGCCGGCGAGGACGTGGCGCGCGCTCGTGTGTCGTTCCTCCTGGACGAGCCGGTGCGGCCGGGCCTGGTCCGGGAGCCGATCCTGGCCTCCTGGTCCCGCTCGCTGGCCTGGAAGGTCCCTGCGGACCACATCGAACTGCCCTACGACGACGTCGACCCGGACAGCCTGCTCACCCGCGCCGCGCGCCCGGTGCTCTCCGACGTCTCCGACCAGTTCGCCACCGAGCCGGTGAGCGTGATCCTCTGCGACGCGGACGGCGTGGTGGTCGACCGGCGCACCCAGGACACGAGCCTCGGGAAGCACCTCGACCGCGTGCTGCTGCGGCCCGGCTTCAACTACGCGGAGCGCTACGTCGGCACCAACGGCATCGGCAGCGCCCTCGAGGGCGGCGGCCCCGCCCAGGTGTTCGGCCACGAGCACTACGTCGAGCACCTGGAGGACCTCGCCTGCGCGGGCGTCCCCGTCCGGCACCCGGGCACCGGCCGTGTGCTCGGCGTCGTCGACATCACCTGCTGGAACCGCCACGCAGGCGCCATGATGGCCGCCGCGGTCGCCTCGATCGGCCGGCGGATCGAGGAGGCCGTGCTCGCGCACTCCGGCCGGCGCGAGCACCTGCTGCTGCAGGACTACCTCAGGGCCTGCCGCCGCGCCCGGGGCGCCGTGTTCGCGATCGGCGCCGACGTGCTGATGATGAACGACCGCGCGCGCGAGCAGTTCGACGCGCGGGACCAGAACGCCCTGCTCGCCGAGGCGGTGGAGGCGCTGGCCGCCGGCCGGGAGCGCCGGCTGGTGGTCGACCTGCCCAGCGGGCTCACCGCACGGGTGCACTGCAGGCCGTCGGTCAGCGAAAGCGGCGTGGGCGGCGGGGTGCTGCACGCGCGGCTCGTCGCCATCAACGAGGCGGAGCGCGGCGTCGCCGCACCGGCCCGCGCGCTCACCCTGCCCACCGCCGTCGGGTCGAGCACCACGTGGCGCAAGTGCGGACAGGCCGTGGACCGGCACTTCCGGGCCCGGGAGTGGCTGCTCCTCGAAGGCGAGCCGGGGGTCGGGAAGGCCACGCTCGCGCGCGCCACCCACCGCAACCGCACCCCGGCCGCCCACCTGCGCGTGCTCGACGCCGACGCGTACGAGCCGCAGTGGATCGCCGAGGTGACCGGCGAGCTCGAACACGCCGGCACGCTCGTGATCACCCACCTCGACCGGCTGCCCGCGGCCGGGGTCGCCGCGCTCGCCGACGCGCTCGAGCCCTACCGCGAGGCCCCGGGCGTCGAGCGGCCGTGGGTGGTCGCCACGGTCACGCGCGCCCAGGGGGATCCGCCCCCCGACCTCGCGCCGCTGTTCTCCTGCTTCCCGCGCACGGTCGAGGTGCCGCCGCTGCGCCACCACATCGACGACGTCGCCGAGCTGGTGCCGCACCTGCTCGCCGAACTGGCCCGTGGTGGCCTCACCTGCTCACCCGAGGCCATGCACGTGCTCATGCGCAACCGCTGGCCCGGCAACGTCGAGCAGCTGCAGCAGGTCCTGCGCAAGGTCGTCGCCAAGCGGCGCGCAGGCGTCGTCGAGGCCCGCGACCTGCCGCCCGAGTGCCGGGTCACCACCCGCCGCGTGCTCACCCCGCTCGAGGCGATCGAGTGCGACGCGATCATCCAGGCGCTGCTCGACACGGGCGGCAACAAGGTCGAGGCCGCCCGCCGGCTCGGCTCGTCGCGCGCCACGATCTACCGCAAGATCCGCGAGTACGGGATCGCGATGCCGAGCCCGGTCGAGGGGACGCGGACCTAGCTCAGGCGTCCGTGCGCACCTCGGTGCCGTCCTGCGCCCAGCGGGTGTGGTACACCCCTTCGGCGTCGATGCGCCGGTAGGTGTGGGCGCCGAAGAAGTCCCGCAGGCCCTGGATCAGGTTGGCCGGGCCGCGCTCGCGCCGGTAGCCGTCGTAGTACGACAGCGAGCTGGCGAACGCCGGGATCGCCACGCCCTGCTGCGTGGCCGTGACCACCACGCGCCGCCACGCGTCCTGCGCGTTCGCCACCGCCTCGGTGAAGTACGGCACCATCAGCAGGTTCTCGATGTCCCCGTGCTCGGCGTAGGCGTCGCGGATGCGGTTGAGGAACTGGGCGCGGATGATGCAGCCGCCGCGCCAGATCGTGGCCATCGCGCCGAGGTCGAGGTTCCAGCCGTTCGCCTGCGACGCCGCGCGCATCTGCGCGAAGCCCTGCGCGTAGGCCACCACCTTGCTCGCGTAGAGCGCCTGGCGGATGTCCTCGACCAGGTCCGTCCGGTCCTCCCCGGCGCCCGGCACCGGGCCGGCGAGGGTGGCCGCGGCCGCCCTCCGCTCGCTCTTGAGCGACGACAGCGTGCGCGCGAACACCGCCTCGGTGATGCCGGTGAGCGGGACGCCGAGGTCGAGCGCGTCGATCGCCGTCCAGCGCCCGGTGCCCTTCTGCTCGGCCACGTCGTCGATCACGTCGACGAGGGGGCGGCCGGTGCGGGCGTCGGTCTTCTGCAGCACCTCGGCGGTGATCTCGATGAGGAACGACTCGAGGTCGCCCGAGTTCCACTCCTCGAAGATCTTGCCGATGGCCGGGGCGTCGAGGCCCGCGACGTGCGTGAGCAGGTCGTAGGCCTCCGCGATGAGCTGGATGTCGGCGTACTCGATGCCGTTGTGGACCATCTTCACGTAGTGGCCCGCGCCGTCCGGCCCGACGTGCACGCAGCACGGCGTGCCGTCGACCTGCGCGGCGATGCCGGTGAGGATGTCCTCGACCTCGGCGTACGCGGCCGGGTCGCCGCCGGGCATGATGCTCGGCCCGTTGAGCGCGCCCTCCTCGCCGCCGGACACGCCCACGCCCATGAAGCGCAGGCCGCGGGCCGCGCACTCCTCGGTGCGGCGCTTGGTGTCGGGGAAGTGCGAGTTGCCCGCGTCGATGATGATGTCGCCCTCGTCCAGCAGCGGCGCCAGCTCCTGGATCACCGCGTCGACCGGCGCGCCCGCCTTCACCATCACGATGATCTTCCGGGGCCGTTCCAGCGCCGCGACGAACTCCTCGATGGTCTCCGCCGCGGTGAACGCGCCCTCCGAGCCGTAGGCCTCCATGAACTCACGGGTGCGCGCCACGGTCCGGTTGTGCACGGCGACCGGCGTGCCGCGGCGGGCGATGTTCCGGGCGAGGTTCGCCCCCATCACGGCCAGCCCGGTGACGCCGATGCGGCTCTTGGCCTCTGCCACGGTCATCGCTTCCCCTCGCCGATCGGTGAGCCTGCGCCAGAACCGTACCGCCGAGGGCGGGTCCGGGATCGCGCCCGGCGGCCGCGACGTCGGTCACCGGTGGGTGCCGCCGGCGAATGCCGTGATCAGCGATCTTGCAGCTCAAACGTGAGATGCCCAACACCCCGGTCGACAGCTCCGGCGCACCTCACCGACAGTGGGTTGCCCCCGGAGGGCACACGCTCCCCCTCGCCCGTGCGACCCCGAGGAGATCCCCCGATGCTCGTCGACCTGTTCGCGCTGATCCCCGCCGTCCTCGCCGGCATCGGCGGGGCCTTGCTCGGTGACAAGGTGGGCGCCTGGTTCAAGAACAGCCGCACGAGCGGCGAGGGCTGAGACCCTCCGACCGGGCTACCGCTTCGCGCGGGCGGCCAGCATGCGCAGCACCGCACGCTCCAGGGCGTAGTCGGGGTCGGCCGCCGCGCCCTTGACGTCGGCGTTGGCCTCCGCCGCCGCGGCGTAGGCCTCGGCGAGCGCCTCCGGGCGCCACCCCCGCACCGCCTGCTGCGCCTTGCGGATCTTCCACGGCGGCATGCCGAGGGTGCCGGCCAGCCGGTTGGGGTCGCCGCGCCCCGCGGAGCCGACCTTCGCGAGCGTGCGCACCGCGTCGGCCAGCGCGTCGGCGATCAGCACCGACGGGGTGCCGAGCAGCTGTGCCCAGCGCAGCGCCTCGATCGCCCCCGCCCGGTCGCCCGCGACGACCTTGTCGGCCACCGCGAAGCCGGTGGCCTCGGCCCGGCCCCGGTGGTATCGGCGCACCGCGCGCTCGTCGACCGAGCCGCCGGTGTCGGCCACCAGCTGGCTGGTGGCCGAGGCGAGCTCCCGCAGGTCCGATCCCACCGCCTCGAGCAGCGCCGCGATCGCGTCGCCGGTGATCTTGCCGCCGACGCGGCGGGCCTCGGCGCGCACGAAGTCGGACCGCTCGTCCATCCTCGTGATCTTGTTGCAGGTGGTGACCGCGGCGCCGGACTTGCGCAGCGCGTCGACCATGCCCTTGTTGCGCGCCCCGCCGGAGTGCACGACCACGAGGACGGTGCCCTCGGCCGGGTCGGCCGCGTGCTCCACGATCGCGGCCGCGAGCTCCTTGCCGACCTCCTGCGCGGCGAGCAGGACGAGCACCCGGCCCTCGGCGAACAGCGACGGGCTCAGGCTCTCGGCCAGGTCGGCCGGCGTGAGCTCGGCCGCCCGCACCCGGCGGACCTCCGCCGACGGGTCGGCGGCGCGCACCTCGGCCACGACCCGCTCGATCGCCCGCTCGACGAGCAGTTCCTCCTCACCGACGACGAGGTGGATCGGGGCTGGGGCGGCCATGGCAACCATGCTCGCGCACGACCCCGACACGACGTGACCCGGCTCCCAGATCACGGGACGAGCTTGGGACGCCCGGTGATCGTGCCGTAACGTGTCGGGCACAACCGAACATGGCTCATCCAGAGGGGCAGAGGGACCGGCCCGACGAAGCCCCGGCAACCGGCGATGCGCTTTCCCGCGCTCGATCACGGTGCCAATTCCGTCCCGCACGGTGCGGGAAAGATGAGGAGACTCTTCATGACCCTGACTGCCGACAGCGCCACGACCACCGCTTTCGATCTCGGACCGGCAAGGGCGCTGTCCTGTCGGGAGTGTGGCCACCAGATCCCGCTCGCGGCGGAGTTCGCCTGCCCCGAGTGCTTCGGCCCGCTCGAAGTGGCCTACGAGTTCGGCGACGTCACGCGCGAGTCGATCGAGGCGGGCCCCAAGTCCATCTGGCGCTACCGCGAGCTGCTGCCCGTCCCCGCCGACGTGCGGTCCCACCCGAACACCGAGCCCGGCCTCACCCGGCTGATCAAGGCCGACCGGCTCGCCGCGGCGCTGGGCGTGCGCTCGCTGTGGATCAAGGACGACACCGGCAACCCGACCCACTCCTTCAAGGACCGGGTGGTCGCCGTGGCGCTGGCCGCGGCCCGGGAGCTCGGCTTCACCGTGCTGTGCTGCCCGTCCACCGGCAACCTCGCCAACGCGGTCGCCGCCGCGGCCGCGCGGGCCGGCTGGGACTCCGTGGTGCTGATCCCCAGCTCGCTGGAGCGGGCCAAGGTGCTGACCACCGCCGTCTACGACGGCACGCTGCTCGCCGTCGACGGCAACTACGACGATGTCAACCGGCTCGCCACCGAGCTCGCCGCCGAGCACGAGGACTGGGCGTTCGTGAACGTCAACGTCCGGCCCTACTACGCGGAGGGCTCCAAGACCCTCGGCTACGAGGTGGCCGAGCAGCTCGGCTGGCGCCTGCCCGAGCAGATCGTGATCCCGGTGGCGTCCGGCTCGCAGCTGACGAAGGTCGACAAGGGCTTCACCGAGCTCGGCGCGCTCGGCCTGGTCGAGCCCACCCCGTACCGGGTGTTCGGCGCCCAGGCCACGGGCTGCTCGCCGGTGGCCAAGGCGTTCGAGGACGGCCACGACGTCGTGCAGCCGGTGCGGCCGGACACGATCGCCCGCTCGCTCGCCATCGGCAACCCGGCCGACGGGCCGTACGTCCTCGACACCGTCCGCCGCACCGGCGGGGCGCTGGCGCACGTCAGCGACGAGGAGGTCGTCGAGGGCATCCGGCTGCTCGCCCGCACCGAGGGCGTGTTCGCCGAGACCGCGGGCGGGGTCACCGTGGCCACCGCGAAGAAGCTCGTCGAGTCCGGCCGGCTCGACCCGGACGCCGAGACCGTGCTGCTGATCACCGGCGATGGGCTCAAGACCCTCGACGCCGTGTCCGGCCACGTCGGCCCGACGGCCACCGTGCCGGCCACGAGCACGGCGGTGCGGGAGGCGCTGGAGGCGCGCTGACCCGCGCGGTCAGTCCGGCAGCAGGTCCTCGATCCTGATCGGGATGCGCCGCACGCGGATCCCGGTGGCGTGGTGGATCGCGTTGGCGACGGCGGCGGCCACGCCGACGACGCCGATCTCTCCGATGCCCTTCGCACCCACCGGGTTGTGCAGCGTGTCGGGGTGCTGCACGAAGTGCACGTCGACCTCGGGGATGTCGGCGTTGACCGGCAGGAGGTAGCCGGCGAAGTCGGCGTCGGCGAGCCTGCCGCTGTCCTCGACGCGCAGCCCTTCGTGCAGCGCGGCGGCGACGCCCCAGATCATCCCGCCGACCAGCTGGCTGCGGGCGGTCTCCTCGTTGATGATCCGGCCGGCGTCGAACACGCCGAGCAGGCGCGACACGCGCACCTCCCGCGTCCACCGGTGCACCCGGACCTCGCAGAACTGCGCGCCGAACGAGCGGAAAGCGTGCTTGGTGACCTCCTCCCCCGGTGCGGACGAGCCGGTCGCCGAGAGCGACTCACGGCCGAGCGCGCGCAGCAGCTCGCCGAACGTCATCGAGCGGGCACCGGCCAGCACCCGCCCGTCGGCGTAGGTGACGTCCCGGCCCGCGAACGGGGCACCGGGCGCGCTCGCGAGCGCCTGGAGTTGTTCGATCACGGCCGCCGCCGCGACCGTGATCGCGGACCCGACGCTGGCGGTGCCGGTCGACCCGCCGGAGATGCCGCCGGGTGGGTAGGCCGAGCGGCCCAGCCGCGGGGTGACCCGCTCCGGCGCGATGTCGAGCGACTCGGCGCCGAGCAGCGCCATCACGGTCGACAGGCCCGTCCCCGGGTCGGCCCCGCCGATCGAGACCACCGCGGTGTCGTCGGCGCGCAGCGTGATCTCCGCCGTCGCCGGGAACCGCAGCGCCGGGAACATCGCGGTCGCCATGCCGGTGCCGACCAGCCAGTCGCCGTCCGCGCGGCCGGTGGCCCCGCGGCCGGACCAGCCGAAGCGCTCGGCGCCGATCCGGTAGCAGTCCTCGAGGTAGCTGCTCGACCACTGCAGGTCGCTGCCGACCGGGCCGGCCGCGAGGTTGCGCATCCGCAGCTCGACCGGGTCGACGCCCAGCGCCGCGGCCAGCTCGTCCATCGCGCTCTCCAGCGCGAACGACCCCGGCGCCTCCCCGGGCGCGCGCATGAACGTGGTGCGCGGGATGTTGAGCGGCACCACCTTCTGGCTGAGCGCCAGGTTCGGGGTGCGGTACCACTCCTTCGACGTCGCGTGCGAGGTCTGTTCCACGAACGACAGGTCGGTGGCCGCGCTGCACCACGAGTCGTGGCGCACGGCGATCAGCGTCCCGTCCCGGTCGGCGCCGAGCGTGACCGCCTGGAGCGTCTCGGCGCGGTTCGCGGTGGCGGTGAACACCTGCTCCCGGGTCAGCGCCGCCTTGACCGGCCTGCCCAGCGCCCTGGCCGCGGCCGCCGCCAGCAGCGCGGGGACGGAGGTGCTGCCCTTCCCGCCGAACGCGCCGCCGACGAACGGGTTGATCGTGTGCACCGACGAGGGCTCGACCCCCAGCGCCGCCGCCATGTCCGCCTGGTGGAAGGAGGCGCCCTGGTTGCCGCTGTAGATCGTGAGGCCGTCGTCGTCCCAGACCGCGACCGCGGAGTGCGGCTCCATCGCCGCGTGGTTCTGGGCGGCGGTGGAGTAGGTGGCGTCGACCACGACCGGGCTCGCGGCGAGCGCCTCCTCGATCGAGTCCACGCCCGGGGCGAGCACGGTGTGCGTCGACGGGGTGCCGTCCAGGGAGGGCGGCGCGTCCTGGGCGAGGTCGAGGTGGTCGAGCAGCGAGGTGCGGGCGGGCCGCTCGTCGTAGGTCACCTCGACGAGCCGGGCCGCGTCGCGGGCCTGCTCGAAGGTCTCCGCCACGACGAACCCGACGGGCTGGCCGTGGTGGGTGACGTCGCGGTCCTGCAGCGGCACCCAGGTCTCGCCGAGGATCGGGTTGTACGGCCTGCGCAGCGGCAACGGGTCGAACGGCGAGTAGACGGCCACGACGCCGGGCGCGCGCTTGGCGGCGGTCACGTCCATCGCGACGACCTCGCCGCTGGCGACCGTGCTCGTGACGACGTAGCCGTGCAGCATGCCCGGGAAGGTGTGGTCCAGGGCGTAGCGGGCCCGGCCGGTGACCTTCAGCGGGGCGTCGATCCGGCTGGTCATGCCGGGCTCCCTCCCATTTCCAGCAGCGCCCGCACGATCGTGCGCCGCAGCAGCGGCAGTTTGAAACCGTTCTCCGACAGCGCGACGGCCCCGTCGGTCGCGAGGGCCGCCGCGTCGAGGAAGGCGGCCTCCGACACCGGCGCGCCGCGCAGCGCCTCCTCCACCGCAGGCAGGCGCCACGGCACCGTCGCCACCCCGCCGACGGCCACCCGGGCGTCCACGACGCGGGAGTCGCGGATGTCGAGGGCGACCGCGGCGGAGCACAGCGCGAACTCGTAGGACCGGCGGTCGCGCACCTTCACGTAGGTGGAGCGGGCCGCCCACTCCAGCCGCGGCACCACGACCTCGGTGACCAGCTCGCCGGGCCGCAGGTCGTTCTCCACGTGCGGTGTGTCGCCGGGCAGCCGGTAGAAGTCGGCCAGCGCCACGCTGCGGGTCCCCTCGGCCGAGGCGAGCGTGACCCGCGCGTCGAGCGCGACGAGGGCGACGGCGAGGTCGCTCGCGTGCGTCGCCACGCAGGAGTCGCTCGTGCCGAGGACGGCGTGCATCCGGTTGGCGCCCTCGCGGGCCGGACAGCCGCTGCCCGGTGCGCGCTTGTTGCACGGCACGGCCACGTCGCGGAAGTAGCCGCACCGCGTGCGCTGCAGCAGGTTGCCGCCGATGGTGGCCATGTTGCGCAGCTGCTGGGACGCGCTCTGCTCCAGGGCGCGGGAGATCACCGGGTACACGCCGGGGTGGCGCGCGACGTCGCTCATCCGCTCCAGCGCGCCGATGCGCAGCCCGTCGCTCGCGTCGATGCCGCGCAGCGGCAGCGCGTTGATGTCGAGCACGCGCTGCGGGGCGAGCACGTCGAGCTTCATCAGGTCGACGAGCGTGGTACCGCCCGCGAGGAACGTGCCCGGTGCGGCGAGCGCCTCCTCGGCGGTGGCGGGGGCGGTCAGCTCAAACGGACGCATCGGACCGCCCCATCCGCTCGGCCGCCTGCTCGACCGCGGCGACGATGTTCGGGTACGCGGCGCAGCGGCAGAGGTTGCCGGACATGAACTCGCGCACGTCCGCGACGCCCTGCTGCACGGCGGCGACCGCGGACATGATCTGCCCGGGGGTGCAGAAGCCGCACTGCAGCGCGTCCTGGTCGACGAAGGCCTGCTGCACCGGGTGCAGCTCGCCGTCGGCCGCGAGCCCCTCCACGGTGGTCACCGGCTCCCGCACGGTCGCGGCGAGCGTGAGGCAGGACAGCACCGGCCGCCCGCCCACGTGCACCGTGCACGCGCCGCACTGGCCGCGGTCGCACCCCTTCTTCGGCCCGGTGACGCCCAGCCGCTCGCGCAGCGCGTCGAGCAGGGTGACCCCGGGGTCGACATCGAGCGCCTCGGACCTGCCGTTGATGTCGAGGGTGATGTTCACGGGCATCGTCCCCGTCGTGCTCGTAGCATGAACCGGATGACTATCCGGTCGGCGTCACCGTAGCGGATACGTATCCGCTCGGCAACGTCCGGCCACCCCCGGCGGTGGATTACCGTTCGTGGGCCGACCGGGAGGTGACGACGTGACGACGGGATCGGTGAGCCCGCGGCGGGCGGACACGCGCCGCAACCACGAGCGCATCCTCGCCGCGGCGGCCGAGCGCCTCGCCGCCGCCGAGGAGCTGTCGTTCAACGCCATCGCCAAGGCGGCGGGGGTGGGCGTCGGCACCGTCTACCGGCACTTCCCCACGCAGGAGGCGCTCGTCCTCGCGGTCTACCGGCGGGAGGTGGAGCACCTCGTCGCCGTCGCCCCCGAGCTGCTGCGCGACCTGCCGCCGCAGGAGGCGTTCCGGGTGTGGATCACCGACCACCTCGCCCGGTACATGATGACCAAGCGCGGCCTCGTCGACGCCATGCACGCCGCCACGCGCTCCCACGAGGACGAGGCGCGCAAGGCCTACGACGCCGTCGCCGACACGGCGGCCACCCTGCTCGCGGCCAACGTCGAGGCGGGCACGGTCCGCGCCGACGTCGACGCCGACACCGTCATGCGCGGGCTCGCCGGCCTGTTCCACCTCGACCCGCACGGCGACTGGCGCGGCCAGGCCGAGGCGCTGGTAGACCTGCTCTGGCAGGGCATGCGCCCCCGCCAGGACTGATCACCGGGCTCGGTGCAGGACGGTGAGCAGGCCCTCGACGCCCCGCTGGAACGCGGCGCGCACGCTCTCCACACCGTCGAGGTGGGCCCCGGCCATCGCCCCGTCGCGCATCATCGCGAAGTGCCGCGCGGCGTGCTCCGGGTCGGGCCGCCGCGGCGAGTCCGCGAAGGCCTGGGCGAACAGCTTCGCCAGCGTGGCCACGTACCAGGCGCGGTGCTCGGCGACCAGCCGGCGCACCGGGTCGTCGGGGTCCGGGTACTCGGCGGCGGCCTTGAGGAACGCACACCCCCGGAACTCCGGCCGGGCCAGGTCGTCGGTGACGAGCCTCCCGATCGCGCGCACCGCATCCGCGGGCGACGGGGCAGCCTCGACGGCGGTGCGCACCGCGGCCCGCACCTCGTCGTCGGCGCCGCGCAGGTAAGCGAGCACGAGGTCTTCCTTCGAGGGGAAGTGCCGGTAGAACGTCGCCCGCGTGGCCGGGGCCTCGGCGAGGATCCGCTCGACCCCGACGGCCCGGATCCCCTCGCGGTAGAACAGCCGGCTCGCCGTGGCCAGCAGCCGCTCCCGCGCCGCGGAGCGGCGGGCGGTTGGCGCGGGGCGCGTCGAGGTCGACATGTCGCGAGGGTAACAGAAAGAACGGTCGGTCTTGCATTGCCGGCGGCCCGGTGCCAGGGTCGAAAAAGAAGGAACGGTCGTTCTACCTTCCGAAGGGATCGCCATGACCACCGCCCCGGCCGCCCTCGCACCCGCGCTGCGCCGGCTCTACATCACCCGATTCGGCTTCGCCCTCGTCTGGGCGGCCCTGCTGCTGGTCACGGCGGCGCACATCGGCCCGCTGACCGCGGCCCTGATCGTGCTGTACCCGCTGTTCGACGTGGCCGCCGCCGTGGTCGACCTCCGCTCGTCGGGCGGGGCCGGCTTGCGCGTCAACATCGCCGTCAGCGCGCTCGCCGCGGTCGGCCTCGCCGTCGCCCTCGCCGCGGGCGTGCCCGCCGTCCTGCGGGTCTGGGGCGCCTGGGCGGTCGCGTCCGGCGTCGTGCAGCTCGTCGTGGCCGTCCGACGCCGCCGGCTCGGCGGGCAGTGGGCGATGATCGCCAGCGGGGCGATCTCCGTGCTCGCCGGCGCGTCGTTCGTCCTCATGGCCGCGAACCCGGAGGCGTCGCTGGCCGGGGTGGGCGGCTACGCCCTGCTCGGCGGCGTGTTCTTCCTGGTGTCGGCGCTGCGGCTCGGCCGCCCCGCGGCACGCGCGGTGACGGGACGGCCGAGCGGTGCGCACTAGGCGGTCTTCACCAGGCCGCCGTCGATGAGGTGGTCGGCGCCGGTGATGCTGCCCGCCCGCGGCGAGCAGAGCTGCACGACGAGGTCGGCGACCTCACCGGCCTCGATGAGCCGCCCCGTCAGCATCCCCGCCTGCGCGGGCAGGGCGGCGAGCAGCTGCTCGTGCGGCACGCCGAGCTTGGCCGCGAGCCGGCCGCCGTAGGAGTCCGGGTGCTCCCAGAGCGCCGTGCGCACCGGCCCCGGCGAGACGGTGTTGACGCGGACGCCCTGGGACCCGAACTCCTCGGCGATCGCCTTCCCGAACGCGGTCAGCGCGGCCTTGGCCGTCGTGTAGGCGATCGGCCCGCCCGACGGGACCCGCGCACCGCTGGACGAGACGTTGACGATCGCACCTCGCCGGCGGACCAGGCTCGGCAGCGCCGCCCGGGTCGTCCGCACGGTCGCGAAGAGGTTCAACCCGAAGACCTGCCGCCACACCTGCTCGTCGGTCTCGAGGAACCCCGCCGTCGCGTCGGCGCCCGCGTCGCCGCCGCCGACGTTGTTGACCAGCAGGTCGAGTTCCCCGAGCTCCTCCCGGGCCGCCTCGACGAGCCGCTCCGGCCCGTCGGGGTCACCCAGGTCCACCGTGACGACGTGCGCCCCCGTGCGCTGCAGCTCCTCCGGCGCGGTCCGGGCGGCCGCCACGACGCGGACCCCCTCCTCGACGAGCCGTTGCACCGTCGCCAGGCCGATCCCCCGGCTGGCTCCGGTGACGATCGCGGCCTTGTCCTTCAACTGGAGATCCACGCGGAACCCTTCCCGATTTGCATCACTACTGACGTCGACACGCTACAAGTTGCAACACTGATGTCGCAACGAAGGATCGAACGAGGACATGGGAGTAGAGTCCGTGGGGTGAGCGACGTCAGCACCCGCCCGTTGCGCGCCGACGCCGAGCGGACGGTGCGGACGATCCTGGAGGCGGCCGAGCGGGTTCTCGCCCGCGATCCGTCGGCCACGATGGAGGACATCGCCGCCGCGGCGGGCGTCGCCCGCACCACGGTGCACCGCAGGTTCAGCACCCGCGAGGCGCTGATCGCCGCGCTCGCGAGCTGGGCGGGCCGGCAGCTCGAGGCGGCCGTCGCGGCCGCCCGCCCGGAGAGCGCGCCGCCGCTGGTCGCGCTCTACCAGGCCACCGCCAACGTGCTGAGGGTGAAGGCCGCGTGGGGCTTCGCGATGGACACCGCCCACGGGGGCGCCGAGGTCGAGGCGATCCAGTGCCGGGTGCTCGAGGGGTGCGACCGGTTGTTCCGGCGCCTGCAGGACGCCGGCGTGCTGCGCGCCGACGTCGACCCGGTGTGGGCCCGCCGGGTGTACTACGCCCTGGTCCACGAGGCCTGCCGGGACGTCACCGGCGAGTCCGACCCGGACGTCGACGCGATCGCCACCCGGCTGGTCGACACGCTGCTGCGCGGGATGGGCACGCCGGGCGCCCCGCTCTGACGGCTACGACCGGTCCGGCGACCCGACGGCGAGCGCGGCGGCCCGCGCGACCAGGTCGCGCAGGTACCGGTTCTCCGGGTCGTCGTCGTAGACCGGGTGCCACCACATCGCCTCCACCAGCGGCCCGGCCTCGAACGGGACGGGCAATGCGCGGATCCCGGCGTCCAGCGGCAGCAGGTCGACGAGCCTGCGCTGCAGCAGCGCGACCCGGTCGCTGCCCGCGACCAGGCCGGGGACGGTCAGGAAGCTCTCCGTGACGGCCTGGACGTGCGGCTCGATGCCGAGCATGCGCATCTGCCGCGCGGCGGCCGTCGCCGCGGTCGGCCCGTGGTACACGGTCACCCACGGCAGCGTCTCCAGGTGCTGGACGGTCAGCCCGTCCGCGACGTCGGTGTTGTCGGCCGACACCACGCACACCCACTCGTCGCGGTAGAGCTCGCGGTGCGGCAGGTCGGTGACGATGCCGTGCGGCAGCAGGAGCAGGTCCGTGCCGAGCAGCACCTCCTCCGCCCGGTCGACGAGCTCCGGGCTGGTGGCCGCGAACCGCAGCCGGGCGTGCGGGGCCTCCTCGGCGAGCAGCCGGGCGAGCACATCCCCGAGCACGACCACCACGTAGTCGCTGGCCCGCACGGAGAACTCGCGCCGCGCCCGGGCGGGGTCGAATCCGGGCTGCGCGCCGAACACCCGCTCGACCCCCGACAGCGCGACCCGCACCAGGTCCTGCAGCTGCACCGCGAGCGGGGTGAGCCGGTAGGAGTTGCCGACCCGGGTGAGCAGCTCGTCGCCGAAGTGCCTGCGCAGCCGGGCCAGCGACGCCGACAGCGCCGGCTGGGACAGCCCCATCTCCGCCGCGGCCCGGGTGACGCTGCGGTGCCGCAACAGCGCGTCCAGGGACACGAGCAGGTTGAGGTCGAGCCGCCCCAGGTTCATGCGGCCGCAGGGTATAGACGCGGCTGATATCGCGCATCAGCCATCTCGTCTTCCCTCCCCGGAGGCCGTCCCCCATCGTGTGGTCGACCGGCTCAACGAGGAGACGACGTGCCGAATCCGCCAGAACCCGTCGGTATCGACCGGACCGATGCCGAAGGCGCGATCGCCGCCGCGGCGAAGCGCTGCTCGAACTGGGGACGCTGGGGCGCCGACGACGTGCTCGGCACCCTCAACTTCCTCGACGACGCCAAGCGCCGCGAGGGAGCCGGGCTCGTCCGGCGCGGCACGAGCTTCTCGTTGGCCCAGTCGTTCGACGCGAACGGCCCGCAGAAGGGGTGGCGGCGGCGCACCAACCCGGTGCACACGATGCTCGACACCGGGCTGGACGCCGAGCGCGGCACCCAGGGCTTCCCGCACGGCATCGGCGGCGCCGACGACGTCGTCTTCATGCCGCTGCAGGCCTCCACCCAGTGGGACGGGCTCGGGCACATCTTCGACCACGGCCTCGCCTACAACGGCCGCCGCGCCGGCGACGTCGTGACCAGCGAGGGCGACCGGGTCACCGGAATCGAGACCGCCGCCGCGCCCATCGCGGGCCGCGGCGTGCTGCTCGACGTCGGCCGGGCGGTCGGCACCGACGGCGAGCTGCCCGACGGGTTCGCCATCACCGCCGAGCACCTGGAGGCGACGATCGCGGCACAGGGGCCGTCGGCGCGCGTCGGCCGGGGCGACCTCGTCCTCGTCCGGACCGGACGGCTCGCCCGAGCCCGGAGGGAGGGCTGGGGCGACTACGCGGGCGGCCCCGCCCCCGGCCTGTCGTTCACCACCGCCGACTGGCTGCACCGCAGCGAGATCGCCGGCATCGCCACCGACACCTGGGGCTTCGAGGTCCGCCCCAACGAGTTCGACGACGCCTTCCAGCCGCTGCACCAGGTCGCGATCCCGCACATCGGCCTGTTCATCGGCGAGATGTGGGACCTCGACGCGCTCGCCGCCGACTGCGCGACCGACGGGGTCTACGAGTTCCTGCTCGTCGCCGCGCCGCTGCCGGTGACCGGCGCCGTCGGCGCCCCCGTCAACCCGATCGCGCTGAAGTGAGGGAGCGGCCGATGCCCGCCGTCACCAGCGTCCTCGTCGTCGGCGCCGGGCTCGCCGGGACCGCCACCGCCGCCCACCTCGCCGCCCGCGGCGTCGCCGTCGACCTCGTCGAGGTCAAGCCGGAGCCCACCGCGCTCGGCTCCGGGATCACCCTGCAGGGCAACGCGCTGCGCGAGCTGCGCGCGCTCGGCGTCTGGGAACGGGCGCGCGAGCGGGGCTACGCCTTCGACGTCACCGGCCTCCGGGCCCCCGACCCGGCCGGCACCGTCGTGGCCGAGATCCCGGACGCCCGCACCGGCGGCCCGGACCTGCCCGCCGCGATGGGCATGCCGCGGCCCGAACTGGCCCGGGTCCTGCTCGGCCGGGCCGCCGAGGTGGGGGCGCGGATCCGGTTCGGCGTCGCGCCGGTCTCGCTGGGCCAGGACGGCGCGGGCGTCGACGTCGGCTTCTCCGACGGCTCCGCCGGGCGGTACGACCTGGTGGTCGGGGCCGACGGGATCCGGTCGTGGACCCGGCGCGCGATCGGGATCGAGCTGGAGACCCGGCCGGTCGGGATGGGCATCTGGCGGGCGTTCGCCCCGCGCCCGGCGAGCGTCACCCGCACCGATCTCTACTACGGCGGCCCCTGCTACATCGCCGGCTACTGCCCCACCGGCGAGGACTCGCTCTACGCCTACATCGTCGAGGACGCCCACGACCGCAGCGAACTGTCGCCCGAGCAGCGGCTCGCGACGATGACGCGGCTCGCCGCCGCCTACCACGGCCCCTGGGACGAGATCCGCGCGGTGCTCACCGACGCCGCGCACGTCCACTACACGTGGTTCGAGACCCACCTGCTCGACCCGCCCTGGAACCGGGGCCGGGTGGTGCTCGTCGGCGACGCCGCCCACACCTGCCCGCCGACGCTCGCCCAGGGCGGGGCGATGGCCCTGGAGGACGCCGCGGTGCTCGCCGAGCTCCTCCTCGGGCGGGACGCGGTCGACGAGGACCTGTGGCAGGCCTTCCACGCCCGCCGCGTCGAGCGCGTCCGCACCGTCGTCGACGCCTCCAACCAGCTCGCCCGCTGGCTGCTCGACCACGTCCAGGGCGATGCGCCCGCGCTGTTCCGGCGCATCGCCGCCCTCACCAGCAGGCCCGCATGAGCCAGCGAAGGGACGACCCATGCCGGAACGACTGATCACCCACCTGCGCCACGTCGACCTCGCCGTGCCCGACCACGCCCGCCAGCTCGAGTTCTACACCCAGGCGTGGGGCCTCACGCCCGAGCACGGCGAGACGGGGCTGACCTTCCTCGCCGCGGAGGGCAGCCCCGAGCAGTACGTCCTGCGGCTGCGCAAGGCCGCCGAGAAGCGGATCGACCTCATCGCCTTCGGCGCCGCCACGGCCGCCGACGTCGACACGCTCGCCGCCCGGCTGGCGACCGCGGGCGTGCAGCTGGTCAGCGAGCCCGCCGCGCTGCAGACGCCCGGAGGCGGCTACGGCTTCCGGTTCTTCGACAACGAGGGCCGCACCGTCGAGATCTCCTCCGACGTCGCCGTCCGCGCGCACCGCCGGATCGAGGCGGGCGAGTCGATCCCCGTGCGGCTGTCCCACGTCGTGATCAACTCGGCCGAGCCGGAGGCCACCCGCGCGTTCTACGAGCGGCACCTCGGCTTCGCCCTCTCCGACACGCTCATGCACCCGCGCATGGGCGAGATGATGTACTTCCTGCGGGTCAACGCCTGGCACCACAGCCTCGCGATCGCGCGCTGCCCGCACCCGTCGCTGCACCACGCCTCGTTCGAACTGCGCGGCCTCGACGAGTACATGCGCGGCACCGGCCGGCTGCTGCGGGCCGGGGTGGAGAAGATCTGGGGCCCGGGCCGCCACCTCGCCGGCAACAACACGTTCAGCTACTTCCTCGACCCCAGCGGCAACACGATGGAGTACACGACCGAGCTGGAGCTGGTCGACGAGGACACCTGGCACCCCCACCTCTACGACTTCACCCAACCCGAGGTCTCCGACCAGTGGGGCACCGCGAACGCGATGAACGAGTTCGTCGCCAAGCGCTCCTTCAACGACCCGGACAAGGGCCTGTTCGTGGCCCCGCCGGTGTGAGGGGGGCGCGCCGATGCGGTTCGCCACCTGGGAGGCGGGCGGTGCGGTCACCGCGGGCGTGGTGTCCGATGCCGGCCTGCACCCGCTGACCGCCGGCACGACCGTGCTCGACCTGGTCCGCGCGGGGCTGCCAGCCGCGCTCGACGCCGGGTCCGCGGCGCTCGACGGCCCGGCGGTGCCCCTCGACGGGGTGCGGCTGCTGCCCCCGCTCGCGCCGCCGACGGTGCGGGACTTCGTCGCGTTCGAGGAGCACGTCGAGGGCGTCGTCGCCTCCGTGGGCGACGGCGGCGGCGTCGTGGCCGAGTGGTACGAGGCGCCGACGTTCTACTTCACCAACCCGTACGCGCTCATCGGCGCGCACGACGACGTGCCGGTGCCGCCCGGGTCGTGCCTGTTCGACTTCGAGTGCGAGGTCGCCGCGGTGGTCGGGCGCGACGGCGCGTCCCTCACCCCGGAGCAGGCCCGCGACCACGTGTTCGGCTACACGATCCTCAACGACTGGTCGGCGCGCGACCTGCAGCGCCGCGAGATGAAGGTCCAGCTCGGCCCGGCCAAGGGCAAGGACTCCGCCACCACCCTCGGGCCGTGGCTGGTCACCGCGGACGAGCTCGAGCCCTTCCGCGACCCGGACGGGTTCCTCGCGCTGGAGATGCGCGTCGCCGTCGGCGGCGTCGAGGTCGGCCGCGACCTGCTGTCCAACATGGGGTGGCCGTTCGAGGAGCTGATCAGCTACGCCTCGCGCGGCACCTGGGTCCGCGCGGGCGACGTGCTCGGCTCGGGCACCTGCGGCAACGGCGGCTGCCTCGCCGAGCTGTGGGGCCGCCGCGGGCGCCAGGACCCGCCCCCGCTGCGGCCCGGCGACGTCGTCGAGATGACCGTCGAGGGCATCGGCACCATCCGCAACCGCGTCGTCGCCGGCGTCGACCTGCCGCCGGTGCGGCCGGCGCGCCGCCGACCGCGCTCCCGGCAGCGCTGAGAGGACCCCCGTGTTCGAGTACTTCCCGGGCAACTACGTCTGGAACCTGGCCGTCGTGGCCGCGCTCAACAGCGGTGGCCTCATCGACGAGGTCGACCGCGCCTGCCGGCCCATCCGGGAGGCCGCCACCCGCGGCGAGGACGCGGGCACCCCCGACTTCCTGCGCGCCTGGACCGCACTCACCGACCAGCTCGTCGCCCGCGCCGAGGAAGCGGAGAAGGCCGGCCACCCCCGCACCGCGGGCGAGCTGTACTTCCGCGCCACCAACTACCTCTGCCAGGCCGAACGCATGCTGGCGCGCACCGACCCGTACCGCATCCCCACCTACCGGCGGGTGCTGGAGCTCGCGCAGCGGTCGTTCCGCCTGCGCGACCCCCGGATCACCCGCGTGGCGGTCCCGTACGAGGGCACGACGCTGCCCGCGTACTTCAGCGCCGCCCCGGCCACCGGCGACGGCCCGGCCCCGGTCGTCGTGCTGGTCAACGGGCTGGACTCCACCAAGGAGCACATGTACACGTCGAGCCACTGGGCCGAGCTCGCCGCCCGCGGCATCTCCTGCCTCATGCTCGACCAGCCCGGCACCGGCGAGGCGCTGCGCCTGCAGGGGCTCACCGCCCGCGTCGACGCCGAGGCGTGGGCCGGCGCGGCCGTCGACTGGCTGCAGACCCGCGCCGACGTCGACCCCACGCGCATCGGCGTCGTCGGCTGGTCGCTCGGCGGCTACTACGCCCCGCGGGCCGCCGCCTTCGAGAAGCGGTTCGCGCTGTGCGTCGCCTGGGGCGCCAACCACGACTGGGGCGCGGTCCAGCGGCGGCGCCTCGAACGCGAGGGCGAGCGCCCCGTCCCCCACTACTGGGAGCACGTGCTCTGGGTGTGGGGCCACGACGACCTGGACACCTTCATCGACTTCGCCGCCGCCATCCACCTCGACGGCGTCGTCGAGCGCATCACCGTCCCGTTCCTCGTCACGCACGGCGCGAACGACCGGCAGATCCCGCTCGAGCACGCGCACCGCTCCTACGACCGGGCCGTGGCGAGCCCCAAGCGCGAGCTGCGGGTCTTCACCCCCGAGGAGGGCGGCGCCGAGCACATCGGCCTCGACCACCTCGCGCACGTCAGCGCGTTCATCGCCGACTGGGTCGCCGACACCTTCGCCGAGATGCGCACGCAGTGACCCCGGCTCACGCGTCGGGCAGCCGGGCCGGCGCCGCCCGCCCCGGCAGGACCACCGCGCAGGCCGCGGCCGCCACCAGCACGCCGGCGAAGACGGCCAGGACGGTGCGGTGCTCACCCAGCACGGCCGACGGCTCGCCTGCGAGGTCGACCAGGCGCCCGAGCAGCGCGACCCCGACGACCCCGCCGAGGTAGCGCATCGTCGTCGCGATCCCGGCGGCGGCGCCGCTGTGCTCCCGGGCGACCGCGGCCAGCGACGCGCTCTGCGCCGCCGGGCTGGCGAGGCCGACCCCGATCCCGAGCACGGCGAGCGGCAGCACGAGCGACCACGGCGAGGACATCCCGGCGGCCGCGAGCAACCCCACCGCGCCGAGGGAGGCGAGGACCCCGCCGACCGCGACCGGCCGGGCCCCGATCCGGTCGGTCAGCCGACCCGCCGCGAGCGAGGCGACGATCATCGCGGCCGTCAGCGCCGCCAGCAACCGGCCGGTGACCGCGGAGTCGACCGCGAGCAGCGCCGCGAGCACCTGGGGCAGCTCGAACAGCAGCGTGTAGAGCACCAGGTTCTGCAGCGCGATGAGCAGCGAGCCGGCGGTGAACGCCGCCGAGGCGAACAGCCCGAGCGCCACCACCGGATCGCCTGCCCGCCGCTCCCACCAGACCAGCGGCACCACCAGCACGGCGCACGCGCCGAGCAGGGCCGCCGCGGTTCCGCCCGACGCGTCCAGGCCCAGCACCAGCGCGGCGAGCGCCCCGGCGAGCAGGACGGACCCCACGAGGTCGAACCGCGGCCGGTCCGGCGCCGGCGCCCGCTGGGTGCGGCCCACCGCGAGCAGCGCCGCGAGGCCGATCACGGGGAGGTTGGCCGCGAAGATGCTCGGCCAGCCGAAGGCGCGCACGAGCTCGCCCCCGACCACCGGGCCGATGCCGGCCGCCAGCGACATCACCGCCCCGAACAGGCCGAACGCCCGGCCGCGGCGGTCGGCGGGCAGCTCGGTCCGCAGCAGCGCCACGGTGGCGGGCACGATCGCGGCCCCGCCCGCCGCCATCAGGACCCGCGCCGCGGCGAGCACCCCGATCGCGGGCGCCGCCGCACCGACCACCGCGCCGACCGCGACCAGGCCCAGCCCGAGCGCCAGCACGCGCCGGTGGCCGATCCGGTCGCCGAGCTTCCCGCCGGGGCCCTGCAGCACGATCGCGGCCACGAGGTAGCTCGCGACCGCCGCCTGCGTCACCGTCCCGGGCGGCCGGGCGAACTCGCGCGTCATCTCCGGCAACGCCACCGCGATCATGGTCGAGTTGAGCGGCATCAGCGACGAGGCGAGCAGGGCGGCGCCGAGCGTCCGCCAGGTGCGCAGCTCAGCCACCGGTGATCGGCCGCCGCTGCAGGAGGAACACCGCGCCGCGGTGGAAGGCGAACTCGATGTCGTGGTCGGGCGAGCCGTCCACCGCGTCGCACGCCTCGGCGAGCGCGTGCAACGCGGCGAGCTGCCCGAGGTCCAGGCACGGGGCGTGCGCGGCCGCGTCGTCGACCACGACCTCCTCGGTCCCGGTCGGCCCGGCCCGCAGCGCGACGTCCTTCTCCCCGACCGTCCGCTCGAGCACGCGGCCCTCGGCGTCCAGCCGGAACCGGTCGGGGACCACCAGCCCGGCGACCACCGCCTCGCCCAGGCCCCAACTCGCCTCGACCACCCGCTCCGCGGCCCCGGTGACCGGGTTGCGGGTGAACATCACCCCGGCCACGTCCGCGGGCACCAGCTCCTGGACCACGACCCCCATCCTGGCCCGGCCGAGCCCGAGCCGGCCGCGGTAGGCACGGGCCGCGGCCCCGTCACCGGACGCGTGCACCCGCCGGACGGCCGCCACCACCGCGTCGGGCTCGCACACGCCGAGCACCGTGCGGTGGGCACCGGCGAAGCCGGCCTCGCCGGAGTCCTCCTCGACGGCGCTGGACCGCACGGCCCGCGGGCGGTGCCCGCCGGCGCAGGCGGTGCGCACCGCGGCCACGGCGGGGTCCTCCTGCACCACCGCCTCGACCGCGTCGACCGACAACGCGAACCCCGCCGGCACCGGGAGCCCGGCGCGCGCGGCCGCCCCGAGCGAGGCCGCCTTGCCGCCGGACGCCGCCCCGTCGGTGGCGTCGGCGAGCGGGGTCACCGCGGGCACGCCGCCCTCACCCGAGCACCCGCACCTCGCCGGTGGTCCCGTCCACCCGCACGATGGCGCCGTCCGGGATCACCCGGGTCGCGGCCCGGGTGCCGACCACGCCCGGGATGCCGTACTCCCGGGCCACGATCGCGGCGTGGCTGGGCTGGCCTCCCCGGTCGGTGACGATGGCACCGACCGAGGGCAGCACGACCGTGAAGTAGGGGGTGGTCACGCGGGTCACCAGCACGTCGCCGGGCCGGATGCGGTCGAAGTCGGCGCCGTCGGCCACCAAGCGGGCGGGGCCGGGGCCCTCGTAGACGCCGCTGTTGACCGCGAGCCCGCGCAGCACCGTCGCGTCGTTCGCGGTGTCCGGGACGTCGAACAGGTTGCTCATCGCGGTGTTGACGGCGAGCGTCGCGCGGCGGGCCGGCTCCGGGATCGCCTCCAGCGGCGGGGGCGGGGCGGGCGGCGGCCCGACGATCGGCGGGGCGTCGTCGACGGTGAGCGTCGTCCGCCGCTGGAACCGCTCGGCCACCTCCTGCGCGGACGGCCCGGACTCGCCGCGCAGCAGCGCCGCGAGCTCGGCGGCGTCGGCGTCGACCGCGTGCTCCGGGTCGGCGAGTGCACCGCGGCCGGCGAGCCGCCGCCCGGCCTCGAGCACGGCGCGGCGCGCGAACCCGGCGGCCCACCCGTCGGAGTAGGTGGCCCGCTCGTCGCACAGCCGGTTGGCCGGCCGCGCCTCGTGCAGCCGGTCGTCGAACTCGGCGAGGTGCTCGGCGGGCACGCGGGCGCTGATCGCGGACAGCGCGGCGTCGCCGTCGTCACCGGGCCCGTCCTTGCGGTGTGCGACGGCCGCCCGGATCGCTCCGACCAGCGCCGAGGGCAGCTCGTCCGCCGTCGGCTCGGAGACGTCGTAGCCGATCGACCGGTACCGGACCGCGTCGAGGTACCGCCGCGCGGCCGGGCCGGCGCACGGGTCGGCGGTGAGGGCCCGGAGCACGCCCTCGGGCTCACCCGGCACGGCGAGGGCCGCCCGGGCCGAGTGGGAGCCGGCCACGGCATCGGCCAGCGCGTCCAGCTCGGCCACGGCGAAGCCGGTGGACACGGGCGAGGTGCCGCGCAGCAGCCCCATGAGTTCCCCCGCGCCGACCCCGGTCCACTCGAGCGCGCCGGCGAGGAAGTCGCCGGTCACCATCACCGAGGGCGCGCTGTAGCGGTGGTGCAGCTCGAACATCGCCTCGAGGTGGTCGCGGCAGCGGCCGACGTGGTCGGCGAGCTCGTCGTCGAACAGCGTCGCCGGGTCCACCTCCTGCAGGGCCAGGTGCGCGGCGACGGCGCCGGGCTTGACCACCTCGTCCCAGTGGGCGAGGTCCTCCCGCCAGAAGCGCTCCCGGAACGCGCGCGCCGAGGTTTCGATCCGGTCGCGCATCTGCTCCGGTGTCGCCGTCCCGCCGGCGCCGAACGGCACGCGCTGGGCGTACATGAACCCGCCGATCACCGCGATCTCGTGGCGTCCGAGCAGCAGGCCGTAGCGCGCCAGCCCGGCTTCGAAACCGCGTGGTGCGCCCGCGACCAGAGGGGACCGGAGGAACCAGCTCACCGGCCGAGCGAGGTGGGTGGTGTCCAGCTCCCACGTGCCGTCGTCGGGCGGCTCGAACGTCTCGTCGCACACGAGGGCCTCCCTTCCCCGGTCCGGCCTCCATCCCCCCGATGGCGACACCGGACCCGGAGTACCCCGACTTCTCGGGGCTCGGCGCAGCGCCGTTGACCCGACCAGGCGAACCGTGCGGACGCGTCGCCGCCCCGGCCCGGCGGCGGTCGGCGCGTCACGATCCCTCGCCGCGCACGGCGCCGATCGGGACGTCGGCGGAGCGGGAGTCGACGGCGTCGAGGGCGGCCATGGCCTCCTCGTCCAGCGTGATCGCCGCGGCGGCCACGTTGGCCTCGAGGTGGGCGGGGTCCGCGGTGCCGGGGATGAGCAGCAGGTTCGGGGCGTGGTGCAGCAGCCAGGCGAGCCCGACCTGGGCGGCGGTCGCGCCGAGGTCGGCGGCGACCGCGCCCACCGCGGGCTCGTCGCTCGCCTTGGGGACCCCCGGGAAGACCCCGCCGAGCGGGAAGAACGGCACGTACGCGATGCCCTCGGCCAGGCACAGCTGCAGCACCTCCTCGTCGTCGCGCGAGACGAGGCTGTAGGCGTTCTGCACGCACGCGATCCCCGCGGGCAGGGCGCGCCGCAGACCGGCGGCGGTGACGCCGCTCAGGCCGATCGCGCCGACCTTGCCCTCGTCGCGCAGGGCGGTCATCACCGCGAGCTGGTCGTCGAGGTCGACCACCTGGTCCCCCTCGGGGCGCAGGCCGGGGCCCGCGTCGAGGCGGCGCAGGTTGACCACCGCCAGTCGCTCGACGCCGAGGCTGCGCAGGTTGTCCTCGACGCTGGCGCGCAGCTGCTCGGGTCGTTGCGCGAGCCGCAGCGGCAGCGGCCCGCCGGGGTCGGGGTCGGCGCCGACCTTGGTGACGACGAGAACGTCGTCCTCGGGGCGCAGCGCCTCGCGGATCACGGCGTTGGCGAACCCGGAGCCGTAGAACTCGGCGGTGTCCACGTGGTCGACGCCCAGTTCGACCGCACGGCGCACGAGCGCGACCGCCTCGTCGCGGCGGTCGTGCAGGCGTTCCAGCTGCAACGCGCCGTAGCCGACGCGGTGGACGGTGCGGCCGGCGAACGGGGCCGTGGGAGTGATCATGAGCCGGACCCTACGCGAGATGGCTGACAGATTTCAATATCTGTCACTTGTCGCCCCGCCTCGTCGCGATCAACGGCTCACGTAGGTTCTGTCGGAGGTCCGGCACCGGCTCGACAGGGAGGCCTGATGCGCGCGCAGCCGCTCGACGCGGAGACGATCGTGTCGGCGACGGAGGAGGTGCTGCGCCGCCACGGCCCGGAGAAGGCCACGGTGCTCGACGTCGCGCGCGTGCTGGGGGTGAGCCACGGGAGCGTCTACCGGCACTTCCCGTCGAAGACGGCGCTGCGCGAGGCCGTGATCAGGCGCTGGCTCGACCGCGTCGGCGAGGAGCTCGTCGCCGCGGCCCGCGACCCTGAGCTCTCCCCGCCCGACCGGTTGCGCCGGCTGCTCACCGCCGTGTTCACCGCCAAGTGGACGAAGGCGCGGGAGGATCCCGAGCTGTTCGCCACGTTCCGGGTGCTGGCGAAGGAGCACAGCGCCGTGTCCGCCGCCCACGTCGCGTTCCTGGTCGACCAGGTCCGCACGGTCATCGCCGACGGCATCGCAGGCGGGGACTTCACCGCGGGCGACCCCGAGGTGCTCGCGCGAGCGGTCCTCGACGCGACCGCCCGCTTCCACCACCCGCTCCACGCCGCCGAGTGGCGCTCCCCGCAGCTCGAGGCGGATGCCGAGCGCGTCCTGTCGCTCATCATCGACGGCATCCGGGCCCGGTGATCGATCTGCCGGCTCCTCAGCGGGCGGTCTGCGCCGGCGATCGATCTGTCAGCCGGGCGCCGAACGCCGGTCTATCCACGCCTGGACGAGGCGCATACCTCCGTGCCAGTGCCGCTGGATCGCCTCCGCCGCGACGTCGACGCGCCCGTCCTCGATGGCCGCGAGGATCTCGCGGTGCTCGCGGTCGGCGTCCGTGCGCGAGTGGACCTCGCGCATGTAGGTGAGCTCGTACCGCGAGAGGTTCGTCCGGATCTGCCCCGTGAGCGCGACAAGGTGCTCGTTGCCTGCCGCCGCGACGATCCCGCCGTGCCACTCCGTGTCGAGCTGCCAGCGGCGCACCGGGTCGGTGCAGGACTCGAGCTCGGCGAGGATCGCCGCGAGCGGCTCGGTTTCGATGGTTCCCAGCTGCATCGCGGTCGTGACGGCCAGGCCCTCGAGCGCGGCGAGGATCGGGTAGAGCTCCTCGGTCTCGCTCCGCACCAGTGGTCGGACGGTGAAGCCGCGGGCCAGCGTCGACTGGAGCACGCCCTCGGCCTCCAGGCGAAGGAGGGCCTCGCGAACCGGGGTGCGGGAAACCTGCAGCGACCGGCTGAGCGACGCCTCGGTCAGGGCCTCACCGGGTTGGTACTCACCGGAGCAGATCAGGCCGACGATGCGCGCGTACACGGCGGCCCGCAGCGGCTCGGCGCGCGCGATCGGACCCTCCGTGGCCGGCTGCTGCGCCGTCATCGGCTGTACGGGCTCTCGTGGCGGTAGCGCCTCTCGAACTCGGCGCGCATGCACATCGTCTCTGGTCGCATCCGGTCCACGGCGAGGACGTTGTCGAGGTGGTCGATCTCGTGCTGGAGCAGGTGGGCCAGATCGTACTCGGCACGGAGCCGGCGGAACGCGCCGTCCAGCGTCCGGTACTCGACCTCCACCCACTTCGAACGCCGCACCTTGCCGAACAGCTCGACTGACAAGCTGAGGCACGTCTCCCACGGTTCCCACGTATCCGTGGAGAAAGCGGTGATCGTGGGGTTGACCAGGACGCGGTCCTCCCCGAGGGAGGAGTAGACGATGCGGACGGACTCGCCGATCTGCGGCGCTGCGATGCCGCGACCGTAGCTGGTACGGCGCACCCAATCGTCCAGGGTGTCGGCCAGGTCCGTGGCGGTTCGCCGAACCTCGGGGGAGCGCACGTCGTCGATCTCGCGACACCGCGCCCGCAGAAGCGGATCACCGACCTGAACAGTGGGGCGGACCGTCATGCGTTTATCGTATACGATGGACGAATGAGCGTCGAGGCAGAGACCGGGAAGCTGGACCCCGCGAACATCGAGCACGCCAGCCGGGTGATCGACCCGGTCTTCCGCGGCACACCTCAGTTCCGCGATCCCTTCCTCGCGGAACGGCTGGGCAAGGACGTCGTGGTGAAGGTCGAGTCGGTCAACCCGGTGCGCTCGTTCAAGGGAAGGGGGGCCGACTACTGCTTGAGCCGGCTGGACGCGCAGCGGGAGGTGGTCTGCGCCTCCGCCGGCAACTTCGGGCAGGCGATCGCATACGCCGGCCGGGCGCGCGGGATCGCGGTCTCCGTGTTCGCCGCGACCACCGCCAATCCTGCGAAGGTCGCACGGATGCGCGCGCTCGGCGCGAACGTCGTTCTCGTCGGCCACGATTTCGACGCGGCGAAGAACGCGGCCCGCGAGCACGCGAAGCAGCGGCCCGGCGCCCTGTTCCTCGAGGACGGCGAGGATCCGCGCGTCGCCGAGGGCGCGGGCACGATCGGACTCGAGCTCGCCGCCGTCGCGCCGGACACGCTGCTGGTTCCGGTGGGTAACGGCGCCCTCATCGCCGGCGTGGGGTGCTGGATGCGATTCGCCTCGCCCGACACCCGCGTCGTGGGCGTATGCGCTGCAGGAGCACCCGCGATGGAGATCAGCTGGCGCCGCGGGGAGCCGGTCTGCACCGACACGACCAGCACCATCGCGGACGGGGTCGCCGTCCGCGTCCCGGTTCCCGCCGCTGTGACGTGGATGCAGCACTACGTCGATGACGTTCTCCTCGTCGACGACGAGCAGATCCTGCAGGCCGTCCGGATCGTCGACGAGACCCTCGGTCTGCCCCTGGAACCCGCGGGCGCGATCGGGATCGCTGCCGCCATGGAGTACGACGGACCCGGCGAGATCCTGGCGACGGTGCTGACCGGCAGCAACTTCGCACCCGAGCTGCTCGACCGGATCCGGCGCTGAGCGACGCCGCTACGGTCGGCGCCCGCACACCTCGAGCGCCATGCCGAGGAGCAGGCGCAGGCCAACGGCCAGTGCCTGCTCCTCGATGTCGAACCTCGGGTGGTGGTGGGGGTAGGAGGGCCGGTCCTTCGGTCCGGCTCCGACGAGGAAGAACACCCCGGGCACGTGCTGCTGGTACCAGGCGAAATCCTCACCCGCGAGCACCGGATCGACCGCTGCCAGCGCGGGCTCGCCCAGCCACGTGCGCACGATCCGCTGCGCCGACGCGGCGAGCGCGGGGTCGTTGACCACCGCGGGCGATCCGTACTGCACCGCGGTCCGCGCGTCCGCTCCGTACGTGGCCGCGGTGCCGCGCGCGATCTCCTCGATCCGGCGGGCGACGGTCCGACGCAGGGATTCGTCGAACGTCCGCAGCGTGCCGCGCAGCGTCGCCGTGTCCGGAACGACCGCCGCGTGCTCGCCCGCCGAGAACGCGGTGACGGCGACGACGAGCGGCTCGGTCGGTGGGGCCACCCGCGTCGCCAGCTGCTGCAGGCCGCTCACCACCTGAGCCCCGACCGCGATCGGGTCGACGACCTCGTGCGGCAGTCCCGCGTGCCCGCCGCGACCGACGATCGTGATCTCGAAGTAGTCGGTGCTCGCCATCAGCGGGCCTGCGGGAACCGCGACGGTTCCGGACGCCAGCGGCGTCCACAGGTGTTGACCGACGACGGCGTCCGCGCCATCGAGCACCCCCCGCTCGATCAGCTCGGGTGCCCCGCTGGGCAGTGGCTCCTCGGCGTGCTGGAACACCAGCCGGACCTCTCCGGCGAGTCCCTCGCTCACGGAAGCGAGCGCGCGTGCGACACCGATGAGGACGGCCGCGTGGCCGTCGTGGCCACATGCGTGCATCACGCCGGGATGGCGTGACGCGTACGGCAGGCCCGTCTCCTCCTGGACCGGCAGCGCGTCCAAGTCGGCGCGCAGCACGAGCACCGGACCGTCCCGGCCGGTCCGGATGCGGCCGACCACGCTCGTCGCGGTCGGCCGGCTGGTCTGCACCCCGGCCGCGCGCAGCTCCGCCTCCACCCGCGCCGCGGTGCGCGTCTCCTGGTAGGAGAGTTCCGGGTGCTGGTGCAGCTCGCGGCGCAGCGCGATCACCCGGGGGTGCTCGCGCTCGGCCAACTCCGCGACCGCCGCCGAGGCAGACGGACGCGCGTGGGGCTCGCGGCCCGCTCCCGGACGCCCGCTCACCGGCTGATCCGCAGGTCGCGCAGGTCCTCGTGACGCCGATCCACGATGGTCAGGCTGGTCAGCAGCGAGGCCAGGCACAACGCCGCGACGTACCAGGAGAACAAGTGGCGCTGTCCGATGTCGGCCATCCACTCCAGGACGTAGGGCGCGGTGCCGCCGAACACCGCCACGGCCAGCGCGTACGGCAGACCGATGCCGGCCGCTCGCACCTCGGTCGGGAACATCTCCGACATGAGCGTCGGGGCGATGGCGCCGTAGAAGGCGAAGATCAGCAGGCCGAGCAGCTGTACGACGAACACGCTGGTGGCGGTCGGCCGGAGGGAGTCGAGCAACGGCAGCGCCGTCACCGTTCCCAGCCCGCAGAACAACAGCATCCAACGGCGTCGACCGAACCTGTCCGAAGCACGTCCGAACAGCGGCAGCGCGAGGCAGAACAGCGCAAGGGCTGCGAGCGAGGCGACGTCGATGCTGCCCGCTGCCGTCGGATCGGCGGCCTTCGCGCTGACGGGCAGGTAGACGGCGAAGACGTAGTACCAGGTCGTGATCCCCACCGTCATCCCGAACACCTGCAGCGAGGCGATCGGGTAGCGCCGCAGCCCGGCGAACATCGACACCGGGGGCTCGTTCTTCACGGACGCGTACACGTCCGACTCCTCGAGCCCCAACCGGATCCACAGGCCGACCAGGCCGAGCACCGCACCCAACGCGAAGGGCACCCGCCAGCCCCATGCGGCCAGCTGCTCGGGCGTCAACGCCGCGCGCAACAGGAACGACGTGAGCACCGCGGCGATCGTGCCGAGCGCGGTGCTGATGTAGAACGCGCTCGAGTACAGCCCGCGCTTCCCCGGCGGCGCGACCTCGGCGAGGTAGGTCGACGCCGCGGCGAACTCGCCGCCCGTCGACAACCCCTGCGCGATCCGCGCGATGAGCAGGAGCAAGGGGGCGAACAGGCCGATCTGCTCGTAAGTCGGCGACACCGCGATGGCCGTCGAGCCGGCCGCCATCAGCCCGATCATCAACGAGAGCCCGGCCCGGCGGCCGACCCGGTCGGACAACGCGGCGAGCACCAGGCCACCGAGCGGCCGGAAGAAGAAGCCCACCGCGAAGACCAGCAGCGCCTGGATCAGGTTGCTCACCCCGGTACCGGCCGAGAAGAAGGCCGGGGCGAACACCACCGAGAACACGGCGTAGATGTTCCAGTCGTACCACTCGATCGCGTTCCCGAGACCGGTACCGAGCACCGCCCTCCGCCGGTCACTGCGCCCCATCACCCGGCCCGTAGCCGTCCCCACCCCTGCTCCCATCACACCATCCTTTCCGCGAGCTGCGTATCGTATACGATGAACAGATGGTGAACGCCTGTCAAGGCCGACCTCACGGCCTCACCGCGGGGCGGGGAGCGGCGAGCCGCGCGAGACGAGCTCCAGCCCGCTCGGGCCGCCGAGCACGGCGACGTCGCCCGCGTGGTCGGTGCGGCGGACCAGGGCGCCGGCCCGTTCGAGCCCGCGGACCAGCCCCGGGTCCGGGTGCCGGTACCGGTTGCCCGCGCCCACGCTCACCAGCACCGCCCGCGGGGCCACCGCGTTGAGGAACCCGACGGATGTGTAGCGGCTGCCGTGGTGCGGCATCTTCAGCACGTCCGCCCGCAGATCGACGCCCGAGGCGAGCAGGTCGGCCTGTGCGGCGAGCTCCACGTCGCCGGTGAGCAGCACCGTGCCCGCGGGGGTGCGGGCGCGCAGCACGAGCGAGCCGTCGTTCACCGAGGTGCCGTCGTCGCCGTCGACGAACGCCGCGGGGTGCCGCGGGCCGATCACGTCGACGACGAGCTCCGGCCACTCCAGCCGCCTGCCCGCGGCGAGACCGACCAGCGGCACCCCGCCGCCCGCGGCCACGGCCGCGACCTCGCCCAACGCCCACGCCGGCTCACGCACGGGCCCGACCGCCACGCCCCCGACGGGGCGGCCGCGCAGCGCGCCCGCGAGGCCGCCGACGTGGTCGGCGTGCAGGTGGCTGAGCACGATCAACGCGATCCCCTGCACTCCGAGCCGGTCGAGGCAGGCGTCGACCGGGCCCGCGTCGGGCCCCGCGTCGACCAGCACGACCCACCCCGGCCGGCCCGTCGCCAGCACGATCGCGTCGCCCTGGCCGACGTCGCAGGCGACGACGGCCCACCCCGGCGGCGGCCACCCGGGCGGCGCGAGGCGCGTGGGGACGAGCACGAGCGCCAGCCCCAGCGCGACGGCGACGAGCAGCGCCCGCCACCGCGGGGACCGGCCGCACCACAGCAGGGCCACCACCAGCACGCACAGCAGCAGCGCCCCGGGCAGCCCGTCGGGCCAGCCGAGCACCGCGCCGGGCACGGCCGCGGACCGGTCGGCCACCAGCACCAGCCACCACACCGCGGGTCCGGCCGACCACGCGCACGCCTGCGCCGGGACCGCGCCCAGCGGAGACACGGCCGCGGCCAGCACGCCGAGCACCGTGGCCGGGGCGACGGCGGGCACCGCCAGCAGGTTGGCGACCACCGCGACCGCGCTCACCTGGCCGTTCAGCCCGGCGATCAGCGGGGCGGTGGCGAGGAACGCCGCCGCGGGAACGGCGAGCGCCTCGGCCGCCCACCGCGGGACGCCGCAGCGCTGCAGCGCCCCCGACCAGCCCGGGGCGAGCAGCACCAGCGCCGCGGTGGCGAGCACCGACAGCGCGAACCCCGGGTCGACGGCGAGCACCGGGTTCACCGGCAGCAGCACGAGCACCGCGGTCGCGAGCGCAGGCAACGCCGAGCGCGCCCGCCCGGTGCCCAGGGCGAGCAGCACGACGGCGGCCATCACCGCCGCGCGCACGACGCTGGGCGACGGTCGGGCGAGCACCACGAACCCGAGCACGGCGGCGGCGCTGAGGACCACGGCGAGCCGCGGGTCGGCCCGCAGCAGGCGCATCAGCGCGAGCACCGCGCCGGCCAGGATCGCGAGGTTCGACCCGGACACCGCGAGGAGGTGGCTGAGCCCCGCCGCCCGGAAGTCGTCCTCGACCTCCGCGGTGAGCAGGCTCGTGTCGCCGACGGCCAGCCCCGGCAGCAGCCCGGCCGGTTCGGCCGGAAGCACCCGCGCGGCCTCCCGCAGCCCCGCCCGCAACCCGCCCGCGGCCTCCTGCCACCACGGCGGCGCCGCGGCGTGCTGGGGCGGGCCGCGCACGCGCAGCACGGCGACCGTGAGGTCCCGCCGCCCGGCCGGGGCGAGCAGGCCGTGCGCGGTGGTCGCCTGGCCGGGTAGCAGCGTCGCCCAGCCCTCGACCGGCGCGATCAGCAGGATCCGGCCGCCCACAGCCCAGCCGGCGGCGCCGACCTCGACGCGCTGCAGCTCGGCCGGCACCAGCACGTGGCTCGGCCGGCCGGGCCGGGCCCCGAAGCCGGTGGACCGGATCGGCCGCGGGTCGTCGCTGACGACCACGCGCACGGTGGCCGCCGCGCCGCGTTCGGCGGGCGCGCGCAGCGGGTGCCGGTCGGCGAGCAGGGCATGGGCCGTGACGACGAGCGCCGCCGCGGCCGCGCACCCACCCGCGGCGAGCACCCACGGCGGGCCCCGACGCACCACCGCGAACCCGACCAGCAGCAGGCAGCCGACCAGCGCGCCCGCGCCCGCGACGGGGCCGAGCCCGATGCCCAGCAGCACGACGGCCCACACGGCGACCGCCGAGGGGACGAGCCGCAGGTCGGGTGGCCCCGGTGCGTCGGCACCGGTGGTCGGGGCAGGGAGCACGGGGAGCGCCATGCGGGCGACGCTATGGGCGCGGGGGCGCGCCGACCGGGCGTCGTGCGAGCTGTGGATGGCCGGAGCGCGAGGTGGACAACCCGCCGGCGGACCGGGCACCCCGCGCGCGAATCGTCGGACCGGGTGCCACCGGGTCGCACGCCGTGGTCGGCGCCGCGGGAAGGCAGCCGTGCCGCAACGCGGCCGCAGGTCGGTGGCCGTGCTGCGAGCAGGTCGGCGCCGCCGCGGGGGGTTGCCGCCGAAGGGCCGCCGCCGGGGTCGCCCGTCATCGAGCGGCGCCCCGGATCGCTGCCCGGGGTCGCCATCCCGGTGGCGCCGTCCCGGTGGCGCCGCCACCGGAGGGCCGGCCGGGAGGTCCCGCTTGCTCCGCCGGGAGCCCACCGCAGGGGCACCGCCGGCGCTTCACGGCGGCGCCGCACGCCCCGGGCACGTTCATGGCGGTCAGCGGCGACGCAGCCGGCGCGACCGACGTGGGTACGTGTTCGCCGGACGCCGCGCCCGTACGACGTCCGCCGGTCGGGGCCGCCGGCGGTGGAGGTCGGCACCGGTGGGGGTCGGCACCGGTGGGGGTCGCCGCCAGTGGGGTCGCGCTGAAGAGGATGCCTCCGGAGGGCTCAGCGCCGGAGGGGACGCCAGGGCCGGCCGGGGCGAGTCCACGCGCGTCGGCGATCGAGCCCCGGCACCGCGCCGCGTGATCCCAGCGCACGAGAACCCACCGGGGCCAGGCGGGTTGCGCCGAGGGCGGGCGCCGCAGCGCCGGCGCGCTAACAGACGACACCGACGCTCCGCGGCGCCCGGCCTGCGGTTGTCCACCTCGCCTTCCGGCCATCCACAGCTCGCCGTTCCACCCGTTCCCCCGCCTCCCGCGGACCTAGCGTCGCGGCCATGACGCGCTCCGAGCCCTCAGTCCTCCCCACCGCACCCGAGCCCGACGACCTGCCCGATCCGGACGGCATCGGGCCCGGCGGGGTCTGGCCGCCGCCCGGGCCGGCGGGCACCCCGAGCGGGCTCGGCCGGTTCGACCCGCCCACCCTTCCGCTACCGCCGGCAGAGGCGCCGACCGACGTGCCCGACGCGCAGCCGCGCGCGGGGCCGCGGCGTCGTCGGAAGGGCGGCACGGGCCGCGAGGCCGGCGAGCGCGGCGCGGCCGGGGAGGGCAGGACGGTCGGCGTGGTCGACCTCCCCCTCGAGCTCCCGCCGTCCGGCCCGGTGGACGCGGCGCTGCGCAGGCTGCTGCCGGCGTCCTGGCGCGGGGCACGCCTCGACCCCGGCCGGCCGGGGGCCACCGCCCTCGCGCTCGTCGCCGCGGTGGCGGCGGTGGTGGCCGCGGTCGGGGTCTGGTTCGAGCGGCCCCGGGCCGATCCCGCGCCCGCGCTGCCCGCGATCACGGTCACCGCGGCCGAGGGCGGGGGCGCGCCGGCCGCGCCCACCCCGGTGCCCGCCGCCACCGCGGCGGCGCCCGCCGAACCGCCTGCCGTGCTCGTGGTGAGCGTGTCGGGCAAGGTCCACCGGCCCGGCCTGGTGGAGGTGCCCGAGGGTGCGCGGGTCGCCGACGTGCTCGAGGCCGCGGGCGGCGCCCTGCCGGGCACCGACCTCTCCGCGATCAACCTGGCGCGGCGGGTCGTCGACGGCGAGCAGGTCGCGGTGGGGGTCCCCGCAGCGCCCGACGCCGTCCCGCCCGCGGCACCCGGCCCCGCAGCGCCGAGCCCCGGGTCGGGGCCGGCCGGGAAGGTCGACCTCAACGCCGCCACCGTCGAACAGCTGGACGCGCTGCCCGGCGTCGGCCCGGTCACCGCGCAGCGGATCGTCGAGTGGCGCGCGCGCCACGGCCGCTTCTCCCGCGTGGAACAGCTGCGGGAGGTCGAGGGCATCGGGGAGCGCCGGTTCTCCCAGCTGCGCGAGCTGGTGGAGGTGGGCCGATGACCGGACGCGGGGTCGCTACGCCTTCGGCACCACGACCACACCGAGCAGCCCCAGGCCCACGTGCGCCCCGATCACGGCCCCGACCTCCGACACCAGCAGCCGCGCCACGTGCGGCAGCCGTTCCCGAAGCCGCTCGGCGATCTCCTCGGCCCGCTTGGGCGCGGCGAGGTGGTGCACCGCGAGGTCGACCGGCCCGTCCCCCGCCGCCCGCACGGCGAGGTCCACGAGCCGCTGGGCGGCGCGGGCCGACGTGCGGACCTTCTCCAGCGGCACGATCCGGCCCTGCGCCACGTGCAGCAGGGGCTTCACCGCCAGGGCGGTGCCGACGAGCGCGGCCGCGGCGCCGATGCGGCCACCGCGGCGGAGCTGGTCGAGCGTCTCGACGGAGAAGTAGAGGCGGCACCGCGATGCGACGGCCTCGGCCGCGGCGGCGACGTCGCTGCCGGGCGCGCCGGCGCGGGCGGCCTCGGCGGCGGCCAGCACGGCGAAACCGAGGCCCATGCCGGTGGAGCGGGAGTCGACGACGTGCACGCGGTCGGCGCCGACCTCCTCCGCCGCCATCCGGGCCGCGTCCCACGTGCCCGACAGCTCCCGCGACAGGTGCACCGACACCACCTCGTCGGCGCCGCGGTCGAAGGCGGCGCGGTAGGAGGCGACGAACTCGGCCGGGGTCGGGCGTGAGGTCTGCACGTCGAGGTGCCGGTCGGCGAGCGCGGCGGTCAGCTGGGCGGCGTCGATGTCGATGCCCTCGCGGCCGACCCGGTCACCGAGGCGCACCTCGAGCGCGACGACGCTGATCCCCTGCTCCTCCGCGACGCCTTTCGGCAGGTACGCGGTGGAGTCCGTGACGACGGCGACAGGCACGACGCCGGAGCCTAGTGGTCCCCGCCACTATCGCCCCAGCAGCCGCGCGCACTCCCGGCCGACCGCGGCGTGGGCGTCCCAGCCCCAGTGCATCCCGTCGGGGTTTCCGTGGCCGCCCAGCACGTGGTCGGTGACCAGGGCGGGCAGGTCGAGCAGGGTAACGCCGCGAGCGTGGGCCCAGGCGCGGGTGGCCCGTTCCCCGGGCAGGCGTCCGGGGTGCACCGACCCGTAGCACTCGGCACGGTGCGGGGGTGGGAGCACGGCCACGACGGGCAGCCCGGGCCGCACCGCCTGCACCGCGCTGCGGCAGCGCTCCAGGTACCGCACGGTGAGCCGCGGGGGCAGCGCCACCGGCCCTCCACCGGGGAGGGCCACGGCGAAGGCCTTGGCGAGCACGGGCTGGGCGCGCAGGTAGGCGGCGCGGGCGCGGCGGCGCAGCCGGTCGGGCCGCAGCAGCGGGATCAGCTCGCGCAGCGCCGTGGGCAGCGGTGACGGGAGCGTGTCCATCCCCCCGACCCCGAGCACGAGGGCCTCGGCCTTCGGCACGACCGCCCACACGCGGGGGTCGGAGGTCAGCGCGTGCCAGGCGTGGCGGGCCGTCCAGCCCGCGCCGGCCACGATCTCCGCGCGCGCACCGAGCGCGGCCGCGGCGACGTTGGGCCACAGCCGCGGGTCGTCGGCCGGCTCCGGCCGCTGCGGGCCGTGGAAGGCGAGCGAGTCGCCGAGCACCAGCAGCACCGGGCGGTCCACCGCGTGGACCGGGTCAGTTCCCGACGCCGACGTTGTAGCCGGCCAGCCGCCACCGCGGGTGGTCGGCGCGGCGGGCGAGCGCGGCCCAACGGCAGTTGCCGATGCCGCCGATCGAGGGCCACGACGAGGTGGGCAGGGCCAGAAGCCCGCACACCAGCCCGGCTATGAGGCCGCCGTGGGCCACCAGCACGACGGTGACCTCGGGCTCGACGGAGGCGTACTCCTCGTCGAGCTCCTCGATGACGGGCAGGGAACGGCGCACGACGTCGATGCGCGACTCCCCGCCGGGCGGGGCCCACGCCGGGTCCGAGCGCCAGGTGGCGATGGCGCCCGGCCAACTCTTTTCGATCTCGGCTACCGTGCGGCCCTGCCACTCGCCCAGATGCGTCTCGCGCAGCCGGGCGTCGTGCTTGACGGGGATGCCGCAGGCCGCGGCGACGAGGTCGGCCGTGTCCACGGCGCGCCGCAGGTCCGAGCTGATCAGCCGGTCGGGCAGCAGCCGCGCGATCTCGGGTGCGACCTGGATCGCCTGCTCCACACCGGTCTCGGTGAGCTTCGAGTCGAGATGACCCTGCATGCGGCCGCCGACGTTGTAGTCGGTCTGTCCGTGGCGCAGGAGCACCAGCCGCCGCAGCGTCACCCCTTCGACCCCGCCGCATCGGGAGACGCGCCCGCGTCGACGACCGCCTCGGGGAACGAGACCCGCGGGCAGTCCTTCCACAGCCGGTCCAGCCCGTAGAAGCCGCGCTCCTCGGTGTGCTGGACGTGCACCACGACGTCGACGAAGTCCAGGAGCACCCAGCGTCCCTCGCGCGTGCCCTCCCGGCGCGTCGGCTTGGCGCCGTGGCGGCGCATCTTCTCCTCGACCTCGTCGACGATGGCTTGGACCTGTCGTTCGTTCGGCGCCGACGCGATCACGAAGCAGTCGGTGATCACCAGTTGGTCGGACACGTCGAGCACGACGATGTCCTGCGCCTTCTTGTCGGCCGCGGCGGCCACGGCCACGCGGGCCATCTCGAGGGCGTCGTCGGTCGCCGTCACCGTTCCCCTTCCCCGGCGGGCCTGGCCCACCTGTTCACCACCCATTGTCCCAGTCCCGTCCGGCGACGCCCGTATGCGGTCCACCGGCGCGGCGTTTGCCGCGTGGAGGGAGTGGGAACGGGGTGGGTGTGCGGACGTCCGAGGGCAGCGAGGGCCGATGACTGCTACCAACGAGGCGCCTGGCGACACCATCGACGGCACCGCGGTTGACGAGCAGCGAGCGGCCGACGAGCACGCAGGGGTGAACGATGCGGCCGCGGAGGAGAAGGAGGGGGTCGCCGAGGCGGCGGCGCGCGACGTCGCCCGCCTGCTCGACCGGCGTGGGCTGCGCGACATCGTCGCGCTCGCCCACCGCGTCCTGCGCGAGTCCACCCGCCTTGCGACGTCCGGGGGACCGCGAGCGGAGGACCCCGACGCCACCCGCTGTACGCTGCGCCAGCATGAACGGTCCACTCGGCGGGGTGCCGCCAGCCGAGCAGTTGATGACGATCGAGCGTGACGACCGGGACGGTTGCCTGGTGCTGGTCGTGCAGGGTGAGGTGGACCTGAGCACAGGGGGACGGCTGATGGAGGCCGGCAGCGCGGCGCTGCAGGAGTCGGCGCGCCAGCCGGTGATCCTCGATCTCACGCGGGTCGACTTCCTGTCGTCGTCCGGCCTGGGTCTCCTCGTCGCACTGCACGACGACGGCCGGGAACTGGGCGCCCCGCTGCGGGTGGTCGTCGACCCCGACCGGCCGGTGATCCGGCCCATCCGCACGATGGGCCTGGACGAGGTGCTGTCGCTCTACCGCACCGTCGACGAGGCCATCGCGGCCTGAGCTTTCGTGGACAGCCCGCTGCGCCCACCGGACGACGTCATCTCCATGGTGCTGATGGCCGATCCGGTGTCGCTCTCGGTCGTGCGCGAACGCTTCCGGCGCTGGCTCGGCGCGCTGTGCTGGCCGCAGCGTGAGATCGACGACGTCGTGATGGCCGTGAACGAGGCGGTCACCAGCGCGGTGGAGCACACCCACCCCTCCGCGGTCGGCGCCGAGGTGCGGGTCGCCGCCCGGCAGTACGCCGAGCCGGACGGCGGACGACGGGTGATCGTCGCCGTGGCGGCGGGCGAGCACTGGACGCCCGAGCCGGAGGGTTTCGAGGGCGCGGGTCTGTTGATGATCCACGCGTGCATGGACGCCGTCGAGGTGACCCGGGAGGCCGACGGCGTGACCATGCTGCTGACCAGCGCGAAGGTCGCCCCGGCCTGAGCGGTCGCCGGGTGGTCAGGCCCCGTCGCGGTAGAGCTTGCGCTTGGAGATGTACTGGACCACGCCGTCGGCGACGAGGTACCAGACCGGGCGGCCCTCGGCGACGCGGCGGCGGCAGTCGGTCGACGAGATCGCCATCGCAGGCACCTCGACGAGGGTGACGGCCCCCTTGGGCAGGTGGTCGTCGTCGAGGGTGTAGCCGGGCCGCGTGACCCCGACGAAGTGCGCCAGCTGGAACAGCTCGTCGAGCCGGTGCCAGGTGAGGATCTGCGAGAGCGCGTCGGCGCCGGTGATGAAGTACAGCTCGGCGTCGGGGTGCTCGGCGTGCAGGTCGCTCAGGGTGTCGGCGGTGTAGGTGGGGCCGGGCCGTTCGATGTCGACGCGGCTCACCGAGAACCTCGGGTTCGACGCCGTGGCGATCACCGTCATCAGGTAGCGGTCCTCGGCCCGGCTCACCTCGCGATCGGTCTTCTGCCACGGCTGCCCGGTCGGGACGAAGATGACCTCGTCCAGCTGGAAGAGGTGGGCGACCTCGCTCGCCGCCACGAGGTGGCCGTTGTGGATCGGGTCGAACGTCCCGCCCATGACCCCGATCTTGCGGTGCACCGTCAAAGACTATGCGAAGGCCTGTTCGCGCCCCTGTTCATGCCCGCCCCGGCGGCGAGCGCGTCGGCGAGGAAGCGCAGCTCGCGGTGCATGGTCTCCTGTCCGTCCTCGGCGTGGCGGGCCACCGAGTGCCGGTAGCTGATGGCCGAGGCGAGCAGCTGCGCCGCGCAGTCGACGTCGGCCTCGACCCAGTCGTCCGGGCGTGCGGCCGCGACGACCTCCCTGATCAGCACGACCATGCGGTCGAAGCGCGCCTGCAGCGCGTCGAGCACCGCGGGGTGGGTGTCGGCCTCGCGCCACAGCAGGTGCGACAGGACCGCCGACGAGTCGAGCGACCGGTCGAGCACGTCGACGAGGCGGTGCAGGCTGGCCGCGACGTCACCGGGCACGACGACGGCGCCCAGGTCGACCTCGTCCTGCGGCAGTCGTTCGACCAACGCCGACAGCAGATCCGGCTTGCGTCTGAAGTAGTAGTGGACGAGCCCTTTGGGCACGCCCGCCCGCTCCGCGATGCGCGAGGTGGGCGTGGCGTCGAAGCCGGACTCGGCGAAGAGTTCCTCGGCCGCCGCGAGGATCCGCTCGCGGGCACCGGGCTCGTCGGGCCGCGCGACGTCGCTCATGTGCACCTCACCGGCCCATCGTGACGTGAGAGACGGCCGCGGCCAACCCGGCCCGCGGCCGTCTCGCTGTGTCGTGGGTGACTGTGTGGATCAGTGCTGGCCGGCGAGCCTCCGGTGCTCGGACTGGGCCTCGGGCAGCGCGGCCAGGCCCGCCGCCACCGTCAGGACGCCAGCGACCCAGGACGTCCAGGCCGCGCCCGTCATGTCGGCGTAGCTGAACACCCAGGGCGAGATGAACAGCAGGACGCCCAGCACCGCGTGCACGTACTCGCTGACCACGGAATCCGGCATGGCCAGCGACCACAGGGCGGTGGCCGCGATCAGCACGCCGAACACGATGAGCGACCACAGAGCGGCGGTGTCGGTGGACACCACGATGGGCGACAGGGCCGTCAGCACACCGATCACGAGCGCCGCCCAGTCCTGCCAGCGATGCCACTTCCTGGCCATGAGGATCACCCTTCCCTCGTGAGGAGACACCTCAATGATGCGCCTTGACTGGCCGCCCGGTCAAACTTTGACTGTGATTTGCGCAACACCGATCAGCGCTGGTACGCGTGGCGGAACTGGATGCTGATCCGCGGCGCCGCCGAGCGCGTCTTCGGCACGGCGTGCTGCCAGGTGCGTTGGCAGGACCCGCCCATCACGAGCAGGTCGCCGGGCCCCGGCAGGTAGGAGATGGACGCTCCCCCGCCGGTCGGACGCAGCCGGAACGGCCGCACCCCGCCGAGCGAGACCAGCGCCACCACCGCCTCCGGCAGCTCGCGGGCGACGCGGTCGCCGTGCCACGCCACGCTGTCGGTGCCGTCTCGGTAGAGGTTGACACCGACCTGCGTGAACTCCACGCCGTAGCGCTCGCTCAACACCCGGGCGAGCTCGCCGAGCTCGGCGGGCGGCCCGGACCCCTCGTCCAGGCGCCAGCGGTGGGTGAGCCGCGGCTCGGGCACGACCCGGTCGTACATGCGCACCTCGCGCGCGGACCACGGCACGTCCGCCAAGAGCCGCGCGAAGAGCGCGTCGGCGCCGCGACACCAGCCGGGCGCGTGGTCGACCCACGCCCCCTCGGCGAGCTCCCGGCGGTGCAGGGTGGAGAACGAGCGGTCCACCTCGACCACGGGCGCGTCGTCGAGCAGGGACGGCTGCCAGGCGAGGTCCGGAGCGGGCATGCCGCCACGCTACCCGGGATCGAACATCAGTTCGACCCTCCACGCTCCACCCCGCGCCGGGCGGATCTGGGCCGGAACGGGTGCGCGGCGCCCACCGAGGTCGCAGCGGGCAGCCGTCGAGCGACGGCACGCGCCGCGGTCGCCCGGCGTCGATCAGCGCGCGGACGCCATCGGCGAGGTGAGCCGGACGGTCTCGCGCAGCCGCCCCCGACCTCAACCTCCGGCACCCACGACGACCGCGGCCCCGGCGGCGCCCATGCCGTCATCGTTCGCGCGACGACCGCCGGCGCACGGCTCGGCGACCGGACTACTGGAGCGGGATCTCCAGGTCGCGCTCCTCCGGCCTGCGCGGACCGAAGATCCGCCGCTCCGACTCGTCGATCACGACGTCGTTGATGCCGGCCTCCCGCCGCACCATCAGCCCGCGCTCGTCGAACTCCCAGTTCTCGTTGCCGTAGCTGCGGTACCAGGTCCCGGCCGCATCGTGGGACTCGTACTGGAAGCGCACGGCGATGCGGTTGCCCGCGAACGTCCACAGCGACTTGCGCAGGGCGTAGTCGAGCTCGCGCTCCCACTTCTCGGTCAGGAACTCGATGATCGCGTCCCGGCCGCGCAGGAACCGGTCCCGGTTGCGCCAGACCGAGTCCTCGCTGTAGGCGAGCGCCACCCGGTGCGGATCGCGGGTGTTCCAGGCGTCCTCGGCGGCCTGGACCTTCTGCTTCGCGGTCTCGAGGGTGAACGGTGGCAGCGGCGGACGGTCGGACATCGGGCCCTCCAGTTCGGCGAGAACGAGCGTTCTCGCCGAACGGTAGAGAACGATCGTTCTCCGATCAAGGGGGATCGCCGCGCGGTTCAGGCGTCGATCAGGGCCGCGGCCGCGTCGCGCGCCTGGGCCGCGGGGGCGTCCGTGCCGAAGATCCCCGCCGTGACCATCGCGCCCTCGGCAAGCAGCACCAGCTGCGGGGCGAGCGCGGCGGGCAGCCCCGCGGCGGCGACGAGGTCGGCGACGTAGTCGGCGAAGGCCTGCTTGTGCGCCCTCGCCTGCCGGGCCACGGCCTCCGACACGGCGCCGAGCTCGCCGAACCCGTTGATCCACGCGCAGCCGCGGAAGCCGGGCTCGCGGAACCACGAACCGAGCCAGTCGAACACCGCGAGGATGCGCTCGCGCGGGTCCGCGACCTCCTCGACGGCCGCCGCGAGCCGCTCCCGCCACCGCGCGTCGCGGCGCTGCAGGTAGGCCTCGACCAGGTTCTCCTTCGCCGGGTAGAGGGCGTAGACGCGCTTGAGCGGCAGGCCGGCGGCCGTCCGGATCTCGTCCATGCCCACGGACTGGATCCCGCGGGCGTAGAACAGCTCCTCGGCCGCGTCGAGCAGGCGGGTGCGTGCGGTGTCGGTGTCGAGCGACGGCATGGTCCCCTCGTGCAGAACGGTCGTTCTCCACGCTACTCAGACCGGCAACAGCGACTCCACGACGTCGGCGAGCTGGGCGGCGTTGCGGCACTCGTGCATCGGGATGACCTCGGCGTAGCGCGGGGCGGCCGAGTCACCGCTGCCCCACTGCCGGCGCGGCTCCGGGTTGAGCCAGTGGGCGTGCCGGGCCTGCCCGACCATCCGCTTCAGCACCGTCAGGTTGGGGTCGCGGTAGTTGGTGCGCGCGTCGCCCAGCACGAGCAGGGACGTCTTCGGCCCGATCGCGTCGCCCCAGCGCTCCACGAACGTCCCGAACGAGCCGCCGTAGTCGCTGTGCCCGTCGAACGCGACGAGGTCGGCCTCCCGCAGCACCCGCTGCATCACGCCGGAGAGCTCGGCCCCCGGCTCGAACAGGTGCGTGACCTCGTCGGCGTGCTCGACGAACGCGAACACCCGCACCTTGCTGAACTGCTCGCGCAGCGCCTGCACCAGCAGCAGCGTGAAGTGGCTGAACCCGGCGACCGACCCGGACACGTCGCACAGCACCACGAGCTCCGGCCGCCCGGGGCGCCGCTTGCGGTGGGCCGGGCGCATCGGCACGCCGCCGGTGGACATCGAGCGGCGCAGCGTGCGGCGCATGTCCAGCTCGCCGCGCTTGGCATGCCTGCGGCGCACCGCGAGGCGGGACGCGAGCCGCCGGGCGAGGGGGTGCACCGTCCGGCGCAGCCGGGCGAGCTGCTCGCCGTGGGCGGAGAGGAAGTCGACCTGCTCGAGCGGGGTGGGCACCGCGGAGCGCGCGACCTGCTCGCGCCCGCGGCTCTCGGCGGTGCGCCTGCGCACCTCGTCGGTGACCGTGGTGCGGAACCGCGCGATGCGGTCGCGGACGTCGCGGCGCAGCACCTCGTCGGCGAACTCGTCGCCCACGCGCAGGTCGTCGAGGATCCGCGCGAGGAGCGTCTCCGGGGAGAGCGCGGACAGGGCCTGGTAGGCCGACCACCCGGGACGGGCCGCCGCGCCGTGCACCGAACTGCCCGCCGCGCCGGAGCGCCCCATGGCGTCGACGGCCGCGCGGGCCAGCTCGGCGAGGGCGGCCGGATCCCCGTCGCGCAGCAGCTCGGCCAGCCGGGCGCGCACCGCGTCGACGTCGACCGGGCCGCCGTCCTCGACGCGCGGTACGTCCACCGGACGGGCACCCGCCCCCAGCGCGGCCGGGAAGTACAGGTCGAACAGCGGGTCGAAGACGTCCCGATGCCCGGACCGGCGCAGCAGCGCAGCCGCGAGGCCCTCCCGCAGGTGGTCGCGCTGGGTGAGGTCGAGCGCGGCCATGACGCGGGCCGCATCCACCGTCTCGCCCGGCCCGACCGCGACCCCGGACCTGCGCAGCGCGCCGACGAAGTCGACCAGGTGCCCGGGCAGGCCGTGCTCGGGCAGGGTCAGCGCCGGCTCCACGCGCCCCATCATGCCCCCGCCCGTGGCAGGCTGCGCGGGTGCAGATCGTCTACATCGGCGGGCCGACCGCGCTGCTGGAACTCGACGGCGTGCGGGTGCTGCTCGACCCGACCTTCGACCCGCCGGGGGCATACCCGATCGGCGACCGGGCGCTGATCAAGACCGCCGGGCCCGCGCTCGACCCCGACGCCGTCGGGCCGGTCGATGCCGTGCTGCTGTCGCACGACCAGCACCCGGACAACCTCGACGAAGCGGGCCGCGCGTTCCTCGCGTCCGCGCCGCTGGTGCTGTCCACGCGATCGGCGGCCGAGCGCGTGCCGGGGGTCACCGCGCTGCCGAACTGGACCGACGCCCGGGTCGGGGACCTGCGGGTCATCGGCGTGCCCGCCCGGCACGGCCCCGACGGCACGGAGCGCCTCGTGGGCGAGGTGACCGGGTTCGTCCTGCACGGGTCGCAGCGGGTGTACGTGAGCGGGGACAACGCCTCGCTGGCGGTCGTGCACGAGGTGGCGCGGCGGACCGGCCCGGTGGACGTGGCGATCCTGTTCGCGGGCGGCGCCCGCACCCCGCTCGTCGACGGGTTCCTCACGCTGCCCAGCGACGCGGCCGCCGAGGCGGCGCGCATCCTGGACGCCCGCCACGTCGTCGTGCTGCACGTCGAGCAGTGGGCCCACTTCACGCAGGGACCGGCCACCGTGCGCGAGGCGTTCTTCGCCGCCGACCTCGCCGACCGGCTCGTCCTGCCCCCGCCCGGCGAGCCCGTCACGATCGGGTAACACCGGGGCAATGCGGCGCCCGTACCGTCGGTTGAACCGCTCGGTTCAACTCGGAGGTGCCGTCATGCAGCTCAGCCCCGAACTCGCAGAGGCCTGCGTCGTCCCCCGCAGGGTGTCCACGCCGGAGGAGGCGCGGGCCGTCGTCGACGCCGAGGGCGCCGCGATCGTCGGCGGCATCGCCGACGAGGCTGCCGCCATCGAGTTCGGCACGGCGATGCTGGGCGACGACCTGCGGCGGATCGGCAGGCAGATCGAGGTCACCAAGCAGCGCGGGGAGGTCGACAGCGCGAAGGTGGCCCAGCAGCCGGCCGACGCCCGCGGCCGCAAGCGCCGGTTCAGCGCCGACACCACGCAGCCGATGCCCCCGCACAACGACGGGTTCGCCTTCGGCGACCACGCGCCGGACCGGCTGTTCCTGTTCAGCCAGCGCCCGGCGGCGACCGGCGGCGAGTCGTTCCTCGTCGACGGCCTCGCGGTCCTGGAGATCCTCGAGCGCGACCCGGTCAACGCGGAGATGGTCGAGTTCTGCCGCACCGTCGACATCGACCACTCCGAGCCCGGTTTCCCGCAGGAGACCTACTCGCCGATCCTGCGCACCACGCCCGCGGGGCGCCCGCAGGTGCGCCACCACCCCTATCTCGCGCCGGTCATGGGGCCCGACGAGGAGGCGCACTGGCCGTTCGTGCGGCACTGGATGGACGCGGTGATCGCCGCGCGCGACACCGGGGCCCGGTTCCGCCTCGAGGCGGGCGAGATGGCGTGCGTGGACAACTACCGGTTCTTCCACGGCCGCCACGGCTACAGCGACCCGGCGCGGCTGCTCTACTCGATCTGGGGCTGGACCAGCGCCGCGGTCGCCGTCCCCGAGGGCGAGCTGGACATCGTGACGCCGAAGCCCGCTCAGCTCGCCGGCTGAGCGGACCGGGCCGCGGCGCACCGCCGCGCGAACGCGGCCGCGGTGGCGGAGTAGCTGGCGGCCACCGCGTCCGCGTCGCCCGTGGACAGCAGGTCGAACTGCAGCCCGCGCCAGACAGCGACGATCTCCCTGGCGAGCGCCGCCGCCTCCGCCGGGGCGATGCCCTCGGCCTGCAGGGCGCCCGCGACCTGGTTGGTCCAGTCGTGCCCGACGCGGGCGAGGAACGCGTCGAACCGTCCGGGGTTGTGCACCGCCTGGCCGAAGACCTCGAAGAACAGCCGCAGGAACGGAAGGTTCTCCGGGGCGGCGATCCCCCGCCACACCGCGAGCAGCCGGTCGAGGAGCGGGACGCCCCGGTCGTCGAGGGCCGCCATCGCGGCGGTGAACGCCGGGAACCGCCGCGCCGCCTCCGCGAGCGCCTGCGCGATCAGCTGCTCCTTCGAGCCGAAGTAGTACAGCAGCATCCGGTTGTTGGTGCCGATCGCCCGGCCGAGCGCCCGCAGCGTCATCCCGGTGATGCCGTGCTCCAGCACGTAGTCCGCGACGAGCCGGAGCAGCCGATCCCGCTCCGGTTCGCCGCCCATGGCGCAGCACCGTAGCCCAGCCGGAAGGCGTTACGTGCGGGCGCCGCGTGCGCAACACGGCAGCAACCACCGCTCCATAGCGTGACGTGAACCGCGTGATTCATCCCGGAGCCGCCCGCATGCTCACCCGCCCCGCCACCAGCCCCGACACCGCCACCGCGATCGCGTTGCGCGGCATCGTCAAGGAGTTCCCGCTGCGCCGCGGCGCCACGGTGCGGGCCCTCGACGGCCTCGACCTCGAGATCGCGCACGGCGAGTTCGTGGCGCTGCTGGGTCCGTCGGGGTGCGGGAAATCGACGGTGCTGCGCCTGGTCGCAGGGCTGGAGCAGGCGACGGAGGGCACGGTCTCCGTCGAGGGCGCGGGCCCCGCCGACCTGATCCGCAGCCACCGCCTCGGCGTGGCGTTCCAGGAGCACGCCCTCCTGCCGTGGGCCACGGTACGCGACAACATCGCCCTGCCCTTCCGCGTAGCCGGCCGTCCCGTCGACCACGAGCGCGTCGCGGCCCTGATCTCGCTGGTGGGGCTGCGGGGGTTCGAGACGGCGCGGCCCCGGCAACTGTCGGGCGGGATGCGCCAGCGCGTCGCCATCGCCCGCGCGCTCGCGCTCGCCCCGGACGTCCTGCTGCTCGACGAGCCGTTCGGCGCCCTGGACGCGGTCACGCGGCGGCGGATGAACCTCGAGCTCGCCCGCATCTGGGCCGAGCAGCACATCACGACGCTGCTGGTCACCCACGACGTCGACGAGGCCGTGCTGCTCGCCGACCGCGTCGTCGTGATGACCGGGCGGCCGGGCCGGGTGCGCCACGTCCGGGAGATCGCGATCCCGCGCCCACGGGGCACCGACGTCACCCGCGACCCCGGCTTCCACGCGATCGTCGACGAACTCACCGCGCTGCTCGACGACCCCGAGGAGGCGCCGTGACCGACCGCGCGCTGGCCGTGGCCGGCGTGCTGGTGGTGGCGGCGCTGGCCGAGGTGATCGGGCGGCTCGGGCTCGCCGGCGTCGCGTGGCCCCCGCTCAGCGAGGTGATCTCGTTCCTCACCGAGCCGCAGGCGCGGCAGGTGCTCGGCCGGGCGCTCGCGGCCACCGGGGCGGCGGCCGCGGCCGGGTTCGCGCTCGGCAGCGCCGTCGCGCTGGTGGTCGCCGCGGTCGGCGTGCTGCTGCCCGCCCTGGCGCCGGGCCTGGACCGGCTCGCCGCCGTCGTGCACGCCGTGCCGCTCATCGCCATCGGCCCGCTGCTCATCACGACCGTCGGCCGGGAGGCCACCCCGATGCTGGTCGCCGCGCTCGCCGCCGGGTTCGCGGTGTTCGTGGCGGCCACGTCCGCGCTCGCGGCCACGAACGCCGCCCAGCGCGACGTGTTCGCCGTGCTCGGCGCGGGCCGGCTGGTCACGCTCCTGCGGCTGCAGCTGCCCGCGGGCGTGCCGCTGATCGTCGACGGGCTCACCCTCGCCGCCCCGGCCGCGGTGCTCGGCGCCGTGATCGGCGAGTGGTTCGGCGCGCGCCGCGGCATCGGCGTGCTGCTGGTCAGCTCGATGCAGAACATGCAGGTCGAGCAGCTGTGGGCGGCCGCGCTCACCGCCGCGGCCGTGTCGCTCCTCGCCTACCTGCTGCTCGTCGCGCTGCGCGGCGCGGTGAACCGGAGGTTCTCGTGATCTCCCGCTACTGGACCGTGCTGGCGCTGCTCGTCGGCTGGCAGCTGTTCTCGTCGCTGTCGGGGCTCAACCGGATCGTCGTGCCGGGCCCGGCCGGCGTGTTCGGCGACATCGCCACGAACATCGGCGTCTACCTGCCCGATCTGGCGTGGACGCTGGGCATGGCCGCGGGCGGGCTCGCCGTGGGCATGGCCCTGGGTACCGCGCTCGCCGTCGCGGTGTGGTCGTCGCGGGTGGTGTCCGGGATGATGACGCCGGTCGCGCTGATCATGCGGTCGGTGCCGGTCGTGGCGATGATCCCGGTGCTCGCCCGGGTGTTCGGCTACGGGTGGACCACCGTGCTGGTGATCACCAGCGTCGTCTCGTTCTTCCCCGCCTTCGTGCTGGTCGGTGCCCGACTGCGGGATGCGCCGCCCGCCACCTCCGACCTCATGGCCGTGCTCGGCGCCAACCGGCGCACGCTGCTGCGCCGGCTGCTGCTGCCGCACGCCGTGCCCGGCCTGCTCGTCGCGCTGCGGCTCACCGCGTCGAGCGCCGTGCTCGCGGCGATGCTCGCCGAGTACCTGATGGGCGGGCGCGGGCTCGGCGCGCTGTTCGCCCAGTCGGTGAGCTTCCACCAGGTCGACCGCGCGTGGGGCACCGCGCTGGTCGCCACCGCCGTCTCCGTCGCCTGCTTCGTGGCCGCCCGCGCCGTCGAGCGCAGGGGCATCGCCCGGTTCACCTGATCCCACCCCGAGGAGATCGCCATGTTCGACTGGTCCCGCCGCCGGTTCCTGCAGGCCGCAGGCCTCGCCGGCCTCGGCCTCACCGCCGCGTGCAGCGGCGGCGACACCGCCTCCGGGGGCGGTGGGACCACGTCGGTGCGGGTCGCGCTCGGGTGGATCACCAACGTCGAGTTCGCGGGCTTCTGGATCGCCGACGACCGCGGCTACTACCGCGAGGAGGGCCTCGAGGTCGAGTTCCTGCCGGGCGGGCCCAACGCGCCGAGCCCCGTGCAGACCCTGGCCGCGGGCGGCGCGGAGATCGCCATCCCCGTGGCGATGCAGGAGTTCATCTCCGCCGTCAACGACGGCAACGACTTCGTCAGCTTCGGGACGATGTTCCAGAACTCCCCCGCGGCGTGGCTGTCGCTCGCGCAGCGCCCGGTCCGCAGCGCGGCCGACGCGGTCGGCGCGCGGGTGCTCGGCCAGCAGGGCGTGCAGCCGTACGTCGAGGCGGCGATGCGGCTCGCGGGCGTCCCGGTCGACTACGAGTTCATCCCCGTCGGCTACGAGCCGAGCCCGCTGTTGGAGGGGCAGGGCGACCTCTACACCTGCTTCGCCACCAACCAGCCGATCACGCTGGAGCAACAGGGCATGGTGGCCGAGCGCGACTTCATCGTGACGACCTACGAGCAGCTCGGGCTGCCGCAGTACGCGGGCATGCTGTGCAGCCAGCGCTCGTGGCTGGATGCCAACCGCCCGGTCGTCGAGCGGTTCATGCGGGCCACCGTCCGGGGCTGGCAGGACAACGCCGCCGACCCGACGGTCGCCGCGCGGCTCGCCGTCGAGGTCTACGGCGCCGACCTCGGCCTCGACCTGGCCCAGCAGACCCGCGAGAACGAGCTGCAGATCCCCTACACGCAGAGCGAGCTGACGCAGGCGAGCGGGTTGTTCCGCATCGACCCCGAACGGATCGCCGGGCCCATGTACACCGCCTACGAGGCGGCGGGCGTCTCCCCGCTCCCCGAGGTCTCGCGCATCGTCGACACCACCGTGCTCGACGCCGTCTTCCAGGGCGGGGCGACGGTCTGATGGCCCGTGACCTGCGCCTGCTGCCGAAGGCCCACCTGCACCTGCACCTGGAGGGCGCGATGCGGCCGGGCACGCTGGCCGACCTCGCGGCCGAGGCCGGGGTCGCGCCGCCGCCGGTGCGCGGCTACGCCTCGTTCACCGAGTTCGGGCTCCAGTACCGCGCCGCATCCGCGCTGATCGCGACGGAGGAGCACCTGCGGCGCGTGGTGCGCGAGGTGGTCGACGACGCGGCCGACGACGGCGCGGTCTGGGTGGAGCCGCACTTCTACCCGCCCCGCTACGCCGGACAGCTGGGGTCGGCCGAAGAGGTGCTGGAGATCGTCATCGACGAGGGCGAGCGCGCGGCGGCCGCCCGCGGGATCGGGTGCGGGTGGATCGTCTCGGCGCTGCGCGACGCCGAGGTGACCCAGGCCGTCGACCTCGCGGCGCTCGCCGCGAAGTACGCGGGGTCGGGCGTGGTCGCGTTCGGGCTCGCCTCCGACGAGGCGCGGTTCCCGCCGGAGCCGTTCGCCGAGGCGTTCGGCATCGCCCGCGACGCCGGCCTGATCTGCGCGCCGCACGCGGGCGAGCTGGCCGGGCCGGAGAGCGTCCGCGGCGCGCTCGACGCGCTGGGCGCCCGGCGGATCTGCCACGGCGTGCGGGCGGTCGAGGACCCGGCACTGGTGGAGCGGCTCGCCGCCGAGGAGGTCGTGCTCGACGTCTGCCCCACCTCGAACGTGATGCTGGGCGTGGTGGGCTCGGTCGAGCAGCACCCGCTCGCCGCGCTGCTCGACGCCGGGGTGCGCTGCTCGCTCAACGGCGACGACCCGCTGCTCTTCGGCCCCGGCCTGCTCGCCGAGTACGAGCTCGCCCGCGACGGCATGGGCCTGTCCGACGAGCAGCTGGCCCAGCTGGCGCGCTCGAGCCTGGTGGGCTCGGGCGCGCCTTGTGAGCTGGTCGCGGAGGCGGTGGAGCACGTCGAGGAGTGGCTCACCCGCCCCGCCTGAGCCGAGCGCCGTTCGTCGGAAAGGGGTCAGCGGGCGGCGTTCTTCACGAAGCCCGTCTCCCGGTCCATGAGCGACCGGTCGCCACCGTGCCAGCCGCCGCGGACGTGGCGGCGCATCGTGTGGTCGTCGGTGGCGCGGGCGGCGGAGTGCCACAGGTAGGCGTCGTGCAGGATCACGTCGCCGCGCTCGACGTAGACCGGGATCTCGCCGCGGATCCGCTCGAAGCCGAGCGGCATCGGCGCGGGCGGCGGGGTGTCGGTGTAGCCGCGCGCCGGCGGGGCGCCCTCCGGCACCGGAACGTTGTTGATGTTCTCGAACGGCGACGGCGTGGCCCACAGGTGGCTGCCCGGCACCACGCGCAGGAACCCGTTGGCGGGGCTGGTGGCGTCGATGTGGATCGTGAACGCGGTGCCCGGCCAGATGTCCAGGTGCGGGACGGACTGCCAGTCGGCGTGCCAGCCGATGCGCGAGTACCCGGACTCCCGGCCCGGCCGCGCGTCCTGGTACACGACGCCGTTGCGACCCGGCCAGAAGTCCGGCCCGAGGATCCGGCCGACCAGCTCGACGAGCGCGGGCGTGGCGAGCGTGGCCCCGATCGTCGGGGCGAGCTCCTCGACGTGCTCGACGTAGTTGACGAACTTCTCGGCCTTGGTGGCGTCGTCGAGGTACTTGGTGGAGCCGAACCGCGCGTCCAGCTCGCCGGCGAGCACGCCGCGCTGGGCCGCCACGCACTCGGCCTCCATCGCGTCGATCACCTCGGACGCCACCAGGTCCCGGAGCACGACGAAGCCCCAGCGGCGGTAGAAGGCCTCGGCCACGTCCGGCCCGTCGGCGGGCGTGAACACACCGAGGTCGGCGAAGGCGGTCAGGTCGAGATCGGTCACGGCGACTCCTGGTGGTTGAACCGAGCGGTTCAACCAGTGTCGCCGTCGCCGGCCAGGGTGGCGTTACGCCGGCGTGAAAAGCAGGTCAGCGACCGTCCTGGCCGCGCTCCAGCAGCGAGGCGATCTGCTCGATCCCCGCGGCGGTGGCGTCCAGCCGCCCCCGGATCTCGGCGAACCCGCGATCCATCTCGGCGAACCCGTTGCGCATCTCGCTGTGCAGGTCGTCGAGGTCAGCGCGCATCGCGTTGAAGCTCGCCGTGGTGGCCTGCTTGAAATCGGTGAACTCGCCGCGGATCCGCTCGACGTCCCGGTCGGCGCCCCCGGCGAGCGCTTGGGCGGCCGCTGCGTCGCGCTCGCTGCGCTGCACCCGGTCGGTGAGGGCCTCGACGCGGCTCTCCAGAGCCGCCACGCGCGCCTCGAGATCGGGGGGCTGAGGCATGTTCCGGAGCGTACCTGCGCTTTCAGGGCACCGAGCGCGTTGCTCCGGGCGTGTCCGCATCGAGCCGCAGCTCGCGCACGGCCCGCTCCGCGTCCGACCGGTGCTTGAGCACCACGCCGAGGGTGGCGCGGACGGCGTCGGCGTCGAGGGTGTCCATGCCGAGGGCGAGCAGGGTGCGGCCCCAGTCGATCGTCTCGGCCACCGAGGGCGACTTGCGCAGGTCCAGCCCGCGCAGCACGCGGACCGTGCGCACCAGCGCGTCGACCAGCGCCTCGGGCAGCTCCGGCACCCGGCTGAGCACGATCCGCCGCTCCAGGTCGGGGTCGGGGAAGTCGAGGTGCAGGAACAGGCAACGCCGTTTGAGCGCCTCGGACAGCTCGCGCGTGGAGTTGGACGTGAGCACCGCGAACGGCCGCCGCACCGCGGTCACGGTGCCCATCTCGGGCACGGTGACCTGGTAGTCGGACAGCACCTCGAGCAGCAGGCCCTCGACCTCGACGTCGGCCTTGTCGACCTCGTCGACCAGCAGCACGGTCGGGTCGGTGCGCCGGATCGCCGTGAGCAGGGGCCGGGGCAGCAGGAACTCCTCGGAGAACACGTCGTCGCGGGTCTCGTCCCACGACTCACGGCCCTGCCCCGCGGTGATGCGCAGCAGCTGCTTGGCGTGGTTCCACTCGTACAGCGCGCGGGCCTCGTCGATGCCCTCGTAGCACTGCAGGCGCACCAGGCCGGAGCCGGTGGCGTCGGCCACGGCCTTGGCCAGCTCCGTCTTGCCGACCCCGGCCGGGCCCTCGACGAGCAACGGCTTGCCGAGGCGGTCGGCGAGGAAGACCGTGGTGGCGACAGCGGTGGAGGCGAGGTAGCCGACGCCGGCCAGGCGCTCGGCGACGTCGTCGACCGAGCCGAAGAGCGGGGGCTGGTTCACCCGACCATCGTGCCTGCCGGGCCGGCCGGGGTCACGCCGTACGGCGACGGCCGTTCCACTCGGCGACGCCGAGGAAGAACGCCCACTCGAGGTGTTCGGCACAGGCCGCGACGGTTCCGAGGCCGTCGTCCGAGGCGACCACGACGACGGCTTCCCTGGTGCACCGGGTGCATCGCCGCACCGCGAACGGCCAGTGGGGGCTACTCATGCGTCCGGATTCCCCGTCCGGGTGACTCCACACCTTCCGGTGGCTGTCAGTTGTGGGCGGGTGGCGCGGACGAACAGGCCGGTGATCGCCACCAGCGCCACCCCGCTGATCCACAGCGGCGCCCGCAGGCCCAGCGCCGCGGCGAGCCCGCCGCCGGCCAGCGCGCCGAGCGGCGCGGCCGTCATCGACAGCGTGCGGCTCGCGGCGTTGACCCGCCCGAGCACGGCGGGCGGCACGAGCCGCTGGCGGATCGTCACCGACAGCACGTTCCAGAGGGCGAACGAGAAGCTGGTGGTGCTGAGCACGACCGCGGCGCACAGCGGCGTGGGGACCGCCGCGAGCACGAGGTCGCCCGCCGCGGCCACGGCGAGCGCGGCGACCTGGAGCGCGCGCTGCGGGAAGCGCCGCACCAGCGGCGCGGTCGCCAGCGCGCCGACGATCCCGCCGACCGCGCCGCCGGCCAGCACCAGCCCGAACACCGCCTCCGACGTGCCCATGGGCCCGACGGCGAGCAGGACGAGCAGCCCCTCCCAGGTCTGGGTGAAGAACGTGAGCCCGGCCCCGGTCACGACGATCGTCCGGACGAACCGGTGGCCTGTGAGCCACCGGATACCCTCGGCCGCCTCGCGCAGTACCGCACCCGGCGTGGGGCGGCCCGCGACCGCCGGGGCGGGGGTGCGCAGCCCGGTGACCAACACCCCGGCGAGCAGCAGCGCGGCCGCGCTCACCGCGAACGGCAGCGACGCCGCCGCGGCGAACATGACGCCCCCGACGGCGGGCCCGATCAGGTCCTGCCCGAGCCGCTCCACACCGACCAGCGCGCTGTTGGCCCGCTCGAGGACGGCGTCGGCGACGACGCGCGGGATCAGCGACTGGCTCGCGTTGTCGTAGGCCGCCTCGCCGACGCCGAGGGGGAACGCGACGGCGTACAGCAGGACCATCGACCGGACGTCGAGCACGAGCGCCAGCGCGAGCGCGCCGAACAGCGCGCCGCGCAGCACGGCCGCCCACACCACGTAGAGCTCGGGACGGGCCCGGTCGACGAGGGCCCCGACGGGCAGGCCGAAGAGCATCCACGGCACGTACGCGACGGCCGTGAGCCCGGCGACGAGCACGGCGTCGTGGGTGATCGCGGCGGCCGACAGCGGCAGGGCGACCTGCCTGACCCCGTCGCCGAGGTTCGCCAGGCCCGACGCCGCCACGACCCGGTGGTGACCGGTGATGACGTCCCCCCGTGACACGCACCGGTACCCGCACCGGACGGTGCGGGTACCGGTGTTCGGCGCTTCCTAGCGGAACGTCACCCTCGTGCCCGTGAACGTCACGCGGGTGCCCGCGAACGTGACCCTCGTGCCGAACGACACGCGGGCGTCTGCGGTCTCCCAGTCCTTGTTCACCGGTCCCCCCTCACGAGGCCGAACCCCCGCCGGCCCCGGAAGTGAAGCTAGCCGGGGTGCCCGGACACGAACAGGACGCGGACCGGCCACTTCGGCCCGCCCGGGCCGCTGTCGGGGCCGTCGGCCACGATGGGGCCCATGACCCCCACCGTCACGTCGGATCTGCGCGAGCGCGCCGAGGCCGTGCTCGCCACCCTCGCCGGGGACGGGGCCCGCCTCCGCGAGGACCAGTGGCGGGCCATCCACGCGCTCGTGGCCGAGCGCAGGCGGGCGCTCGTCGTGCAGCGCACCGGGTGGGGCAAGTCCGCGGTGTACTTCGTGGCCACGGCGCTCCTGCGGGCCGGCACGCCGACGCACCCGCCCGCCGGGCCAACGGTGATCGTGTCGCCGCTGCTCGCGCTGATGCGCAACCAGATCGAGGCCGCAGCGCGGGCGGGCATCCACGCCGCCACCGTCAACTCGGCCAACACCGCCGACTGGGAGCGCACCTACGCCGCCGTGGCCGACGGCGAGGTCGACGTGCTGCTGGTCAGCCCCGAACGGCTCAACAACCCGGACTTCCGCGACCGCGTGCTGCCGCGGCTCACCGAGACGGCGGGCATGCTCGTGGTCGACGAGGCGCACTGCGTGTCCGACTGGGGCCACGACTTCCGCCCCGACTACCGGCGGCTGCGGCAGCTCATCGCCGAGCTGCCCGCGGGCATCCCGGTGCTCGCCACCACGGCCACGGCCAACGACCGGGTGGTCGTCGACGTCACCGAGCAGCTCGGGCTCGCCTCCGGAGAGCCGCTGGTGCTGCGCGGATCGCTGGACCGGGAGAGCCTGCGGCTCTCGGTCGTCTCCCTGCCCACCCCCGCGCAGCGGCTCGGGTGGCTCGCCGACCACCTCGACGCGCTGCCCGGCGCGGGCATCGTCTACACGCTCACGGTCGCGGCCGCCGAGCAGGTGGCCGACTTCCTGCGCGAGCGCGGCCACCTCGTCGCGTCCTACACGGGCAAGACCGACCCGGGCGAGCGCCTCGCCGCCGAGGCCGACCTGCTCGACAACAAGGTCAAGGCGCTCGTGGCCACCAGCGCGCTGGGGATGGGCTTCGACAAGCCCGATCTCGGGTTCGTCGTGCACCTGGGGGCGCCCGCCTCGCCGGTGGCCTACTACCAGCAGATCGGGCGGGCGGGGCGCGCCGTCGAGCGGGCCGAGGTGGTGCTCCTGCCCGGCCGGGAGGACCGCGACATCTGGGCCTACTTCGCCTCGCTCGCGTTCCCGCCCGAGCCGCTCGTGCGCCAGACGCTGGCCGTGCTGGGCGAGGAGCCGCTGTCGACGGCGGCCGTCGAGACGCGCGTCGACCTGTCGCGCACCCGGCTGGAGATGCTGCTCAAGGTGCTCGACAGCGACGGCGCGGTGCGGCGTGTCAAGGGCGGCTGGGTGGCCACCGGCGAGGAGTGGGTCTACGACCGGGAGCGCCACCAGCGCATCGCGCAGGCCCGCCGCGCCGAGCAGCAGGCCATGCTCGACTACATCGACACCACCGGGTGCCGCATGCTGTTCCTGCGCCGGCAGCTCGACGACCCGGCGGCGGAGCCGTGCGGGCGCTGCGACAACTGCACCACCCCCACGTGGAGCACCGAGGTCGACGCCGATGCGGCGCGGGCGGCGCAGGAGCGGATCAGCCGGCCGGGCGTCGAGGTCGCGCCGCGCAAGCAGTGGCCGAGCGGCATGGCCGAGCTGGGCGTGCCGGCGTCGGGGCGGATCCCGGCGGGCGAGCTGGCCGAGCCGGGCCGGGTGATCGGACGGCTGTCCGACATCGGGTGGGGCGCCCGGCTGCGCGAGCTGCTCGAGGGCGAGGACGCCCCCGTCCCCGGCGACGTCCTCGACGCGTGCGTGCGCGTGCTCGCCGGGTGGGGCTGGGCGGAGCGTCCGGTCGGCGTCGTCGGGATCGGCTCGCGCACCCGGCCGCACCAGCTCGCGCACCTGGCCCGGCGGATCGCCGAGATCGGGCGCCTCCCCCTGCTCGGCACGCTCGCGCCGGCCGGCCCGCGGCCGGCGGGGCACGCCAACAGCGCGCAGCGGCTCGCGGCGGTCTGGTCGGCGCTCGAGCCACCCGCGTTCGAGGTGCCGGACGGGCCGGTGCTGCTGGTCGACGACGTGATCGACAGCGGCTGGACGGCCACGGTGGCCGCCCGCGCGCTGCGCCGCGCGGGGGCGTCCGCGGTGCTGCCCTTCGCGCTGGCACAACGCGGCTGAGCGGGCCCGGGCCGTCAGGCAGCGGGCGGCGGTACCGCCCCGATCCGCCGGAGCAGGCCGAGGGTGTCCCAGTGGACCCATTCCTCGGCGAACCTGCCGTCGACGATCCGGCTCAACAGCTGCCCTGTCGTTCGATCCTCAGGTCGAATCCGTGCACCGCGCTGCGGTATCCGGCGACCCGCTGCGTGAAGCCCTCCGGCCCCTTCTCCTGGTCGGGGTTGTCCGGATCGTGGTTGACGTGGTCCGAGGCGAACAGCTCGTCGACGGTCGCCCAGTTCGCGCCGTTTGAGATCTCGTCGAACTGCCCGCGGACGGGCATCTTGTTCTCCTCGGTTCCGTCCTGCGCGCTCCCTCGCGGCTCCGGCGGGACACCCCGGTTCGCGGCGCAGGCGCACCAAGGGGGCCACGAGGGTAGGCGCGCCCCCGCGCCCGGCACTCCGCCGCGCGGCCTAACGTCGCCCACGAGCGATGCGGCCCGCCGTGCGGGCGGGCGCGACGGGCGAGGGGAGGGCTGTCCTGAACGGCGAACGGGGCGACGCCCTCCTGCTCTGGCGCTACCTGCGCCTCGGGCACGAGCTGCGTCCGTGCGACGCGGCCGTGGGCCTCGGCAGCCACGACCTCGGCGTCGCCACCCACGCGGCGCGGCTCTACCACCGCGGCCTGTTCCCGGTGATCGTCTTCTCCGGCGGCCGCACCCCCACCACCCGCGCCCGCTTCCCGCGCGGCGAGGCGGTGCACTACCGCGAGCACGCCCTCGCCCTCGGCGTGCCGGCCTCGGCGGTGCTCGTCGACCCGCACGCCACCAACACCGGGGCGAACATCCGCAACGCCCGCGCGCTGCTGGCCGCGACCGAGGCCCGATCCGTCCTGCTGATCTGCAAGCCCTACGCCGAGCGGCGCACGCACGCCACGGCGTGCGAGCTCTGGCCGGAGGTCGAGGCCGTCTGCAGCTCGACACCGCTGGACTTCGACGCCTACGTCGAGAGCATCGGCGACGAAGGCCTGGTCATCGCCATGATGGTCGGTGAGCTGCAGCGGATCCTCGCCTACCCGTCCCGCGGATTCATGGTGCCGCAGCCGGTTCCCGACGAGGTGCGGGAGGCCGCCGAACGGCTCCACGCAGCGGGCTTCACCGGCCGCGCATTGCGGCCATCCGGACCACCGCGCCGGTGACTGCGCTCACTACCCTGGCCCTTCCGCCGGTGCCGCGCCGGTGACCAGGGAGGCGTCCCGGTGATCGAGCACGCTGCGAGCCCCGTCCACGTGGACCGCCTGCGCCCGGGTGACCACGCTTGCGTGGAATTCGACGACGTCGAGGCCCGGTGGGAGGTGCTCACCGCGTTCGCGCACATCGGGCTGGCCCGCGGGGAACGGGTGATGCTGGTCCTCGACCCCGACGACCTCGACGACGCCGCCACCGTCGTCCGCGTCGACGCCGGCACGGGCGTGGTCGCCGACGCCCACGAGGACGGCCACCTGGTGGTGGCGCGCAACACCCCGCCCCACTTCCCCGACGGGCGGTTCGACGCCGATCGCCGGCGCGCGGCGTACCTCGCCGCCACCCGACGGGCCGTCGACGACGGGCACCGTGCGCTGCGGGTCGCGGTCTCGATGGCCTGGGCGCCGCGGGCCGGGTGGAGCGACGAGGAGCTGGTGGCGTGGGAGGGGTCGGCCGAGCACCTGTTCCGGTCGGCGCGGTTCGCGGCGCTGTGCTGGTACGACCGGGCGCGGTTCAGCGAGCACATGCTGGCGGGCGCGCGCGAGATCCACCCCGTCCGCGTGCTCGACGGGCTGAGCGTGCTCGAGGTCACCCGCCACCCCGGCGGCGCGCGGATCGCCGGGTCCGGGTCTCGCGAGGACCTCACCCGGGTGCTGACCGACGTGCTGGCCCGCGGCCAGGAGCAGGGCCCCCTCCACTTCGAGCTCGACCTCGCCGACGCCCGCGACGTGGACGCGCACTGCGCGTGGATGCTGATCGACCTCGCCGCGGCGCTGCCCGCGCCCGACCGCCTCGTGGTGCGCTGCGAACGCACGCTGGAGACGGTGCTGCGCGGGCTCGGCGCCGACGCGGTGCCGCAGCTGGAGCTCGCCGTGACGGGCGGCGAACAGGGGGCCGAAGGAGTGGCCCGACCGGGCGGCGCGGGCCGCTCGAGCCGCTATCGGCCCAGGTAGTCGGCCCGTTTGTCCCGGTAGATGCTGTGGTAGTGGTTGTCGCCGTTGCCGAAGCGGCCGACGTTGGAGAACTCGATCCACAGCCGGGGGCCGTCGATGCGCAGGTAGGCGCCGGGGGTGTCCGGGTCGAGCGAGCCGGACACGGCGATGCGGGTGCGGTCGAACTCGGCCTCGTACTGCTGTACGAGCGGCTCCGCGACCCGCTCGTCGGTGTCGCCGACCCAGGCCCGCACGAAGGCCGTGACCCGCCCGCGCTGCTCCTCGGTGAGGTCGCTGACGAGGGTGCCCTCCGGCTCCGGGTACCGGTCGCTGCGCCCGGTGCCGACGCGGACGTCGTCGATCGCGCCGATCCGCGCGGCGGCGAGCGCGTCCTCGCCCAGGCTCTCGACCAGGGCCGTGAACGCCTCGGTCTCGGCCAGCATGGGCCGCAGCCGCCTGCCATCGGCCTCGAAGTCCACCGGGTCGACGCCGGTGAAGGCGGGCGTGGGGCTGATCCGGTCGCCCTCGAACGTGGTGTTGACCGCGAGGTGGTGCCCGGTGATCTGCACGGTGAACCGGCCGGTGGTGCTGGGCTCGCCGAAGAACGCGATGAAGTAGCGGTCGGAGTCGACCTCGGGCTCGCCGTTGCGCACGCCCAGCGCGTCCTCGGCGGCGAGCACGCCCCGCAGCTGGGCGTACCCGCTGTCGGACAGCGTCTCCTCCGCGACGGCGAACGCGGCGGCGCGCTGCTCGTCGGTGAGCTCGCCGATGGCGATGCCGTTGCGGTCGCTGCGGCCCGGGAAGTAACTCCACTCGCGCAGGGCCGGGTCGTCGGAGTCGTACCGGACGCGCTCGCGCTGCTCCGGGGTGAGGCCGGCGAGGAAGGCGGCGGCGGCCGCGACGACGGCCTCGGTGACGGCGGCCGGGCCGGGGCCGCTCGCCGGTGGCGGAGGGCTGCTGCCTTCGGCGCTGCTCACGCAGCCCGACAGCGCGAGGGCCGCGGCGAGGGCGGCCAGGAGCGGGGTCCGGCGGGGCACGGGTCCTCCTCGAAGGGGATGGCGACACCCGCCAGGCTACCTACTTCTTGATGGCTATCAAGTTCTTGATATCCACTCACTCCCAGACGACCACGTTGCGGCGCACCGGGACCGCGTCGCGGTTGCTCGCGAACAGCTCCGGGGAGCGCAGGCGGATCTGCTCGACGTCGTCGAACACCGCGCGCAGGTGGGCGCGCATGGCGCGGCGGGCCGCGTCGACGTCGCCCGCGAGCACGGCCTCGAAGATCTGCTCGTGCTGGGCGGCGAAGGCGGGCGGCGCGGTGGCCTGCAGCCCCAGCCGGCGGGCCCGGTCCAGGTGACCCTTGGCCGAGACGACCGTGGCCCACGCGCTGCCGTGCCCGGCGAGCCGCAGCAGCGCGTGGTGGAAGGCCTCGTCGAGCGCGAAGAACTCCTCCACGTCGAGCCCCGGCCTGCGCTGCGCGGCGAGGTTCTCCCGCATCTCGGCCACGATCTCGGGGTCGAGCTCGCGGGGCAGGTCTTCCAGCGAGGCGAGCTCGACGGCCTCGCGCAGGAACTGGGCGTCGGCGACGCGGGCCGGGTCGACGCGGGAGACGAACGACCCGACCTGGGGGAAGACCTGAACGAGGCCTTCCTCGGCGAGGAGGATCAGGCTCTCGCGCACCGGCGTGCGACTCACCCCGAGCTGGGCGGCGAGCTCGTTCTCCGACAGCGCGGAACCCGGCGGGAACTCCAAGGTCAGGACCTTGCGCCGCAGGGTCTCGTAGACCGTCCTGCGGCTGCTCCGCCGGGTCGGGGTCGCCACCGCACCAGCCTATCCGCGGTTGCGACCCCTGCGCGACAGATGCTTGTATACCAGCACTGCGCGACAAGGAGGCGGCAGAGAATTGACCACGATCGAGCGCGCCGAGGTGTTCGTCGCGTCCCCGGGGCGCAACTTCGTCACCCTCCGGATCACGACCTCCGACGGCGTGACCGGGCTCGGCGACGCCACCCTCAACGGACGCGAGCTGGCCGTCGCGGCCTACCTGGAACAGCACGTCGTCCCGCTGCTCATCGGCCGTGACCCGGCGCGCATCGAGGACACCTGGCAGTACCTCTACAAGGGCGCCTACTGGCGGCGCGGGCCCGTCACGATGACGGCGATCTCCGCCGTCGACACCGCGCTGTGGGACATCAAGGGCAAGGTCGCGGGCCTGCCGCTCTACCAGCTGCTGGGCGGCCGGTCGCGCGAGGGCGTCACGGTCTACGCGCACGCGAGCGGCACCGACGTCCCGTCGCTGCTCGACGACGTCGGCCGCTTCCTCGAGCTCGGCTACAAGGCCGTGCGCGCCCAGGCCGCGGTGCCGGACGTCGCGGGCACCTACGGGGTGCGCAAGGGCGAGGGCGTCTACGAGCCCGCCGCGACGGCGCTGCCCGAGGAACAGCCGTGGGACACCGAGGCCTACCTCGGCTTCGCCCCGACCTACTTGGAGGCGGTGCGCGAGCGGTACGGGTTCGGCTTCCACCTGCTGCACGACGTGCACCACCGGCTCACCCCGATCGAGGCGGCCCGGTTCGGCAAGCGCGTCGAGGACTGCCGGCTGTTCTGGATGGAGGACCCGACCCCCGCGGAGAACCAGGAGGCGTTCCGGCTGATCCGCAGCCACACCACCACCCCGATCGCCGTCGGGGAGGTGCTCACCTCGATCTGGGACGTCCAGCAGCTGATCACCGAGCAGCTGATCGACTACGTGCGCACCACCGTCGTGCACGCGGGCGGCATCACCCACCTGCGCCGGATCTTCGACCTCGCCGCGCTCTACCAGGTGCGCACCGGGTCGCACGGCGCCACCGACCTGTCCCCCGTCACGCTGGCCGCCGCGGTGCACCTGGACACCGCCGTGCCCAACTTCGGCATCCAGGAGTACATGCCGCACGCGCCCGAGACGATGGAGGTCTTCCGCTCCGGGGTGCGCTTCCACGACGGGATGCTCCTGCCGTCCGAGGAGCCCGGCCTCGGCGTCGAGTACGACGAGAAGGCCGCCGCCCGGTTCCCGTACGAACCCCGCTACCTGCCCGTCGCCCGCCGCCTCGACGGTTCCGTCCACGACTGGTGAGGAGATCCGGCATGAGCGAGCGCTCGGCGACCGGCCCCGTCACCCGCACCACCCGCGACCTGGCCAAGGCCGCCACGTCCGGCTGGCTCGGCACGGCGATGGAGTACATGGACTTCCAGCTCTACTCGCTGGCGGCCGCCATCGTGTTCAACGAGCTGTTCTTCCCCGACGTGAGCCCCGCGATCGGGCTGATCGCCGCGATGGCCACCTACGGCGTCGGGTACGTGGCGCGGCTCGTCGGCGCGGTCTACTTCGGGCGGATGGGCGACCGCATCGGCCGCAAACGGGTGCTGTACCTGACGATCCTGCTGATGGGGGCGTCCACCACGCTGATCGGCGTCCTGCCGACGTACGCGCAGATCGGCATCCTCGCCCCGATCCTGCTGGTGGTGCTGCGGTTGATCCAGGGCTTCGGCGCGGGCGCGGAGATCGCGGGCGCCACCGTGATGCTCACCGAGTACGCACCGGTGCGCCGCCGCGGCCTGATCGCCTCGCTGGTGTCGCTGGGCACCAACTCCGGCACGCTGGCCGCCTCGGCCCTGTGGGCGCTGCTGCTCGCCGTGCTGTCGGACGAGCAGCTGATCGCGTGGGGCTGGCGGATACCGTTCCTGCTCAGCTTCGTGCTGATGCTCTTCGCGGTCTGGCTGCGGCGCAGCCTCAAGGAGAGCCCGGTGTTCGAGCAGCGCCCCGACGTCGTCGACGGGCGCGCCGTCGACCGCACCGAGGCGGGCAGCGCGCTGGAGCGGGCCCTGCGCCAGCGCAAGGGCAAGGCCTTCTTCCTCGCGCTCGGCCTGCGCTTCGGCCAGGCGGGCAACTCCGGCCTGGTCCAGACGTTCCTCGTCGGCTACATCGCCTCCAGCGCGATCGCCGACCGTTCGGTCCCGACCGACGCGATCATGTACGGCTCGCTGATCGGCTTCGCCACGGTGCCGTTCATCGGGCTGCTCGGCGACCGCTTCGGCCGCAGGCCCGTCTACACCGCCCTGTCGGTGCTGACCGCGGTGCTCGCGTTCCCGCTGCTGCTGATGATCATCAGCGGGAACACGGTCGCGCTGGTGATCGGCATGATCCTCGCGCTCAACATCGGCGTGCTCGGACTGTTCTCGCTGGAGAGCGTCACGATGGCGGAGCTGTTCGGCGCCCGCACCCGGTTCACCCAGCTCGCGCTGGCCAAGGAGATCGGCGGCATCCTCGCCACGGCGATCGGTCCGGTCGTCGCGGCCACGCTGACCGCGCTCACCGGCAGTTGGTGGCCGATCGCCGCGATGCTCGTCGCCTACTCCCTGATCACGCTCGCCGCCACCCTGCTGTCCCCGGAGACCCGTGGACGCGACCTGGTCGCGCTTCAGGACGCAGCATGAGAGCGGTGGTCGTGCACGCCGCGGGCGACGTCCGGGTCGACGAGCGGCCGGACCCGACGCCCGGGCCGGGCGAGGTGTTGCTCGCGATGGAGTGGGGCGGCATCTGCGGCTCCGACATCGCCTACTACCGGCACGGCGCCACCGGCACGGCCGTGCTGCGCCACCCGCTCGTGCTGGGGCACGAGGTCGCGGGGCGGATCGCCGCGCTCGGGCCGGGCGTCACCGGGCTGCGCGAGGGCGACGCCGCGACCGTGCACCCGGCCACGCTCGTCGGGGACGCGCGCCTGCCCGACCGCATCGCGGGGCGCACCAACCTGCACCCGCGCGTGCGCTACTTCGGCTCGGCCGCGCTCGACCCGCACACCGACGGCGGGTTCAGCGAGTACCGGGTGGTGCGCGCCGACCAGGTCCGGCTCCTGCCCGACGGCGTGTCCACCGAGCACGGCGCGCTGGCCGAGCCGCTCGGCGTGGCGTTCCACGCCGTGCACCGGGCGGGGGACGTCCGGGGCCGGACGGTGCTGGTGAACGGGGTCGGTCCGATCGGGGCGCTGGTCGTGGCCGCCGCGAAGCACCGCGGGGCCGCCGCCGTGGTCGCCGCCGACGTCGCCGCACCCGCGCTCGCCGTGGCGTCCGCGATGGGCGCCGACACCACGATCGACCTCACCGACAGCGCGCTCCCCGAGGACGTGGAGGTCGTCTTCGAGGCGTCGGGCGCGCCGGCCGCCCTCGGCCCGGTGCTGCGGGCCACCGCCCGCGGCGGGATCCTCGTCCAGGTCGGCAACCTGCCGGGAACCGCGGCGCCCGCGGTGCTGGGCGACCTCGTCACCCGCGAGATCACCTGGGTGGGCTCCTACCGGTTCGTCGACGAGATCGACGACGCGCTGCGGGCGATGCGCGACGGGCTCGACGTCTCGCCGGTCATCACCCACCGGTTCCCGCTCGACCAGGCGAAGGCGGCCCTCGACACCGCGGCCGACCGCTCGAAGGGCAGCAGCAAGGTCATGCTCGACCTGCGGCCCGGGCCGCCGGCTCGGCCAGCACCCGGCAGTGCTTCTTGACGATCACCCGCGGGGCGGGCAGCGCGGGGGCGTCCACCCCCGTCGGGACCACGGTCAGCCGCCAGTCGGGGGCACCGGGGCGGCCGGCCACCGCCCACTCGTCCATCGCGGCCAACAGCCGGTCGGCGAGCTCCGCGCCGTCCGGCCCGAACTCGCGCACCGCGACCGGCCCCGGGCCGGGCCCCGGCTCGGTCGGCACGACGGCCGCCAGGCCGTCGGCTCCCGCCAGCGCCACCGTTCCGCTCGCCGGGCCGAGCGGGAACAGTTCGTCGGGCAGCGAGGTCTCGGCCTCCGTGGCGAGCAGCCTGCAGGCGTCGGTCTCGGTGAGGGCGAGCCACAGGCCGAAGCCGTCCCACACGTCCACCGCGCCCAGCGGCACCGCCGCGTCGCGGCGCCTGCGCGGCTCGCCCAGCAGTTCGGCCACCCGGCCCGGGTCCGGCTCCGCGAGGTCGTCCGGCGCCAGCAGTGTGACGCCCGTGCCGTCGAGGCGCCTGCTCACGTCGGTGCTCGCCGCCTCGCCGCGCAGCCGGATGAACGCGCAGCTGCGCACCGAGTCGGAGCGCAGCACGCCGTCGCGGCCCAGGTCGAGCGCGACCGAGAGCTGGCTGCCGCGCAGCGCGAGCGGTAGCAGCAGCCGCCCGTCGGGCACGAGCTGGTCCACCCACGCCGGCAGCACGTCGTCGCTGCCGACGGTGAGCACGATCCGGTCGTACGGCGCGCCCGGCGGGTGGCCGTGGGCGCCGTCGGCCGCCACCAGCTCCACGGTGTGCACACCGGCCGACTCCAGGTGCACGGCGGCCCGGTCGACCAACTCCTCGTCGATGTCGACGGCCGTGACCGCGCCCGCAGGCCCCACGATCCGCGCCATCAGCGCCGCGTTGTAGCCGGTGCCCGCGCCGATCTCGAGCACCCGGTGGCCGGGCCGCAGCCCCAGCTGCTCGAGCATGATCGCCATCATCGACGGCTGCGACGCCGAGCTCGTGGCCACTCCGTCGGTGACCTGCACGGCGACGGCCTCGTCGGCGTAGGCGTCGGCGACGGCGAGGTTCGGCAGGAACAGGTGGCGCGGGACGGAGCGGAACGCCTCCTCGACGGCGGCCGACCGGATCCTGCCCGCCGTGCGCAGGCCGTCGACCATCTCGTTGCGAGCCCGCTCCGCGTCCACGATGGCGAGTTTGGCTCCCCGCAACGGCAGCCGCCAATCCCGTCAGGGACCCGACATCGGCACCAGGTCGTCGGCGTGCACCACCTCGCGGCGCTGCTCGGGGGCCAGGTCGCGGGTGCGGCGCCCGATCAGCTCGGGCAGCTCGGACGCGTCGAAGCTCACAACGCCCCGCGCGACGACCACGCCGTCCGGGCCCACGAGGTCGACCACGTCGCCCGCGACGAAGTCGCCGGAGATGCCGTGGATGCCCGCCGCGAGCAGCGAGCGCCTGCGGTCGATCACCGCCGCGACCGCGCCCGCGTCCAGGTCGAGCGCGCCGCGCACGTCGGCGGCGTGCCGCAGCCAGAACCGGCGCGCCGACATGCGCCTGCCCGACGGGCGGAACGCGGTGCCGACCTTCGGGCCGGTATCGGCCACGTCCAGCGCGGCGACGACGTCCTCGGCCGACGCGAGCAGCACCGGGATGCCCGCGGCGGCGGCCATCGCGGCCGCGGTGATCTTGGTGGCCATGCCGCCGGTGCCGAGCGAGTCGGCCCGCGCCCGCGCCACCTGCACCGCCTCCAGGTCGGACGGCGCCTCCACCTCGGCCAGCAGGCGGGAGCCGGGCTTGCGCGGGTCGCCGTCGTAGAGGCCGTCGACGTCGGAGAGCAGGACGAGCCCGTCGGCGCCGATGAGGTGGGCCACCAGCGCGGCCAGCCGGTCGTTGTCGCCGACCCGGATCTCGTCGGTGGCCACCGTGTCGTTCTCGTTGACGACCGGGAGCACGCCGAGCTTGAGCAACCGCTCCAGGGTGCGCTGGGCGTTGCGGTAGTGGGAGCGGCGGATCATGTCGTCGGCGGTGAGCAGCACCTGCCCGATCGGCAGGTCGTGCTTGCCGAACGCGGCGGCGTAGGCCTCCGCGAGCAGCAGCTGCCCCACCGACGCGGCGGCCTGCTGGGTGGCGAGGTCGCGCGGGCGGCGGGTGAGCCCGAGCGGGGCCAGCCCCGCCGCGATCGCGCCCGACGACACCAGCACGACCTGGCTCCCGGCCTCCCGCCGGGCGGCCAGCGCGTCGACGAGCGCCTGCAGCCGCGCCGGGTCGAGCCCTCCGTCGAGGCTGGTCAGCGAGGAGGAGCCGACCTTGACGACCACCCGCCGCGCCGCGGCGATCCGCGCACGCGCAACGCTCATGCGTCCCAGTCCTCGTACTCGTTCTCGTTCTCGCGGCCTTCCGGCCACAGCTCCTCGTCGGTGTGGTGGCGGCGCCGCTCGGCCCGCGCGGCCTTGCGCTGCGCGGCGGTGGTGCGCCCGCTGCGCTCCAGGCGCGGGTCGCTGCCCCGGCCGGCCATCATCACGGCCGCACCCGCGGGGGTGCTCGGCTCCCAGTCGAACGTGACGTCGCCGATCGTGACCGGGCAGCCGGGCTCGGCGCCCGCCTCGACGAGGGCGTCCTCCACCCCGAGGCGCGCGAGGCGGTCGGCGAGGTAGCCGACGGCCTCGTCGTTGTCGAACGCGGTCTGGCGGACCCAGCGCTCGGGGCGGGCGCCGCGGACGATGAAGCCGCCGGGCTGCTCGGGGTCCGGCTCGATCGTGAAGCCCGCGTCGTCGACGGCGGGCGGGCGCAGCACGACGCGCGTGGGCTCCGGGGGCGGCTGGGCCTCGCGGTGCGCCCGGACCCGCTCGCCCATCGCGAACGCGAGCTCCCGCAGGCCCGCGCGGGAGGCGGTGGAGATCCGGAAGACCGGCCAGCCGTAGCGCTCCTGCAGCTCGGCGGTGACGAGATCGGCCATCTCGGCCGCGTCGGGCACGTCGACCTTGTTCAGGGCGATCAGCCGGGGCCGGTCGGCGAGCTCGCCGCCCAGCGCGGGCGTGTAGCGGGCCAGCTCGTCCTCGAGGGCCTGCACGTCGGAGACGGGGTCGCGGCCAGGCTCGTAGGTGGCGCAGTCGACGACGTGCACCAGCACCGAGCAGCGCTCGATGTGGCGCAGGAAGTCCAGGCCGAGCCCGCGCCCCTCCGACGCGCCCGGGATGAGCCCCGGCACGTCGGCGACGGTGAACACGTCCTCGCCCGCGGTGACCACCCCGAGCTGCGGCACCAGCGTGGTGAACGGGTAGTCGGCGATCTTCGGCCGCGCCGCGGACAGCGCCGCCACCAGCGACGACTTGCCGGCCGACGGGAACCCGACGAGGCCGACGTCGGCCAGCGAACGCAGCTCGAGCACCAGGTCGCGGCTCTCCCCCGGCTCGCCGAGGAGCGCGAACCCCGGCGCCTTGCGCGCCGGCGACGCGAGCGCCGCGTTCCCCAGCCCGCCGCGGCCGCCCTGGGCCGCCACGAACCGGGTGCCCGCACCGACCAGGTCGGCGAGCAGGTTGCCGTCGGTGTCGAACACGACCGTGCCGTCGGGGACCCGAAGCTCGAGGTCCTCGGCGTTGGCGCCGGCGCGGAACCCGCCCTGGCCCTGCTTGCCGTTGCGAGCGGTGGCGTGGGGCCGGTGGTGGAAGTCCAGCAGGGTGTGCACGCCCGGGTCGACGACGAGCACGACCGATCCGCCGCGCCCGCCGTTGCCGCCGTCGGGGCCGCCGAGCGGCTTGAACTTCTCGCGGTGAACGGAGGCGCAGCCGTTGCCGCCCGCGCCCGCCGTGGCGTGAATCACCACGCGGTCCACGAACCTCGACATCGACTCTCCTCACACGACAACGGCGGGCCACCACCCGGGCGGCCCGCCGTTGTCAGTTTCTGCTGAAAGGGTGTGCAGGCCTCAGGCCTGCACCGGCACCACGTTGACGACCTTGCGGCCCTTCGAGTACCCGAACTGGACCGAGCCCTCGACCAGCGCGAACAGCGTGTCGTCGCCGCCCCGCCCGACGCCCTGGCCCGGGTGGAACTTCGTGCCGCGCTGGCGGACGAGGATCTCGCCCGCGTTGACGACCTGGCCGCCGAAGCGCTTCACGCCAAGGCGCTGTGCGTTGGAGTCGCGACCGTTGCGCGAGCTGGACGCACCCTTCTTGTGAGCCATGGTGGCGTCCTCCTACTTCGAGATCCCGGTGACCTGCACCTTGGTGAGCGGCTGGCGGTGGCCCTGCCGCTTGTGGTAGCCGGTCTTGTTCTTGAACTTGTGGATGCGGATCTTCGGGCCCTTGGTCTGCTCGACCACCTTGGCGGTGACCGAGGCGGCCGCGAGCGCCGCGGAGTCGGTGGTGACCTCGTCGCCGTCCACGAGGAGAACGGCGGGCAGCTTCACCTCGGCGCCGGGCTCCCCATCGATCTTCTCGACGGTGACGACGTCGTCGACGGCCACCTTGTACTGCTTACCGCCGGTCTTGACGATCGCGTACATCGACGCACTGCTCCTGAAGCTCGGGGGTCATGGCACAGGGCACCCTGCGCGGGCCGCGACTGCTTCGGAGCGCGGCGCTGGAAACCCAGGGTACCGGACGGGTTCGGGGGCCGGTCACGCCGGGTCTCCCCCGGCCTCGGCCACTGGCGGGCCGGCAGGCCGTGACGCCGCCCGCCGGGCGCGGCGCGGCCGCGAGACGACGGCCGGCTCGGGCTGCGGCGGGACGGAGACCGGGGCCGGGGCGGACGAGTTGGACCCGCCCGTGACCGGCACCGTGAGGACGGCGGCGACGGGGGCGTCGCCCACCGTGGCCTTGGGCGCGCCCGCGGTGCGGGTGACCCGGCCGCGGCGGCGGCGCGGTCGCTCCTCCTCGGTGACCGCCTCGTCGGCGGTGGTGGCCCCGGCCGCGGCCGGGGTCCCGGCGGCGGCGGCAGGCTTCGGCTCCGGCGCCGCCGCCGGCTCGGGCGCCTTCTTCTCGGGCGCGGGCTTGTCAGGCGCGGGCTCGTCAGGCGCGGACGCAGGGGCCTGCGCGGGCGCGGCCACCTCGGGGGCGGGGCGGTCCTGCGCCGCGGCGACCGAGCGCTCGACGACGACCTCCTCCACCTCGTCGGCGGCGACGTCCGCCGGACCGGAGGAAGGGGAGGCCTCCACGACGCCCCGGCGGCGCCGGATCCGCCTCGCGCCGGCCGGCGCGGGCTCGGCGGGCTCCGTGGCGGCCTGCGGCTCGGGCTGTGCGGCGGCCGCCGGGTCGAGCACCGCAGGCGTCACGACCGGGGCGGGCGCCCCGACGTCGACCGCGGCCTCGGCGGTGTCCGGGCGGCTGCCGTTGGCGGTCCCGTTGGGGTGCCCGGCGGCGACCGGCTCGGCCTTGCGCACGTCGTGGCCGTTGCGCTCCTCGCCGTCGCGGCGGCCGCGGCCCCGGCGGCGCCCCTCCCGCTCGTAGCGGTCCGGACGGCCCGACCCGCCGCCCACGACGGGCTCGGTGTTGACGATCACGCCCCGGCCGCGGCAGTGCTCGCACGGGGTCGAGAAGTGCTCCAGCAGCCCGCCGCCGACGCGCTTGCGGGTCATCTGGACCAGCCCCAGCGAGGTGACCTCGGCGACCTGGTGGCGCGTGCGGTCGCGGGCGAGGCACTCGGTGAGCCTGCGCAGCACGAGGTCGCGGTTGGCCTCGAGGACCATGTCGATGAAGTCGATGACGGTGATCCCGCCGATGTCGCGCAGCCTCAGCTGGCGCACGATCTCCTCGGCCGCCTCGAGGTTGTTGCGGGTGACGGTCTCCTCGAGGTTGCCGCCGGAGCCGGTGAACTTCCCCGTGTTGACGTCGATGACCGTCATCGCCTCGGTGCGGTCGATCACCAGCGTGCCGCCCGAGGGCAGCCAGACCTTGCGGTCGAGCGCCTTGAGCAGCTGGTCGTCGATCCGGTACTCGGCGAAGACGTCGTTCGGCCCGACGTGGCGGTGCAGCCGGTCGGACAGCTCCGGCGCCACGTGGCCGATGTAGTTCGACAGCGTCTCCCAGGCGTCGTCGCCCTCGACGATCAGGCGGGAGAAGTCCTCGTTGAACTGGTCGCGGACGACCTTGATGAGCAGGTCCGGCTCCTCGTAGAGGAGCGCGGGCGCCTTGGGCGCGTTCGGCCCGGTCTGCTCGGCCTTGCTCTTGATGACCTCCCACTGCGCCTGCAGCCGGCGGACGTCGCGCTCGAGAGCCTCCTGGCTCACGCCCTCCGACGCGGTGCGGATGATCACCCCGGCGTCCGGCGGGACGATCTCCTTGAGCATGTCCTTGAGCCGCTTGCGCTCGACGTCGGGCAGCTTGCGGCTGATGCCCGCGGCGCCGCCGCTCGGGACGTAGACGAGGAACCGGCCGGCCAGGCTGATCTGCGTGGTGAGGCGGGCGCCCTTGTGCCCGATCGGGTCCTTGGTGACCTGCACGAGCACGGTGTCGCCGCTGGAGAGCGCCTGCTCGATGCGGCGCTGCTTGCCGCCGAGCCCGGCGGCGTCCCAGTCGACCTCGCCCGCGTAGAGCACGGCGTTGCGGCCCCGGCCGATGTCGACGAACGCGGCCTCCATGCTGGGCAGCACGTTCTGCACCCGGCCGAGGTAGATGTTGCCGACGAGCGACTTGCCGGTGCCGTCGCGACCGCCGGTGGTGTTGACGAAGTGCTCGACGAGGATGTCGTCCTCGAGCACCGCGATCTCGACGCGGTCGCCGCGCTCGCGCACGACCATCGTGCGGTCCACCGACTCGCGGCGGGCCAGGAACTCCGCCTCCGACAGGATCGGCGCCCGCCTGCGGCCGGCGTCACGGCCGTCGCGGCGGCGCTGGCGCTTGGCCTCGAGCCGCGTGGAGCCGCGGACGCTCTGCACGCCGTCGCCCTCGTCCTCGCGGACCTCGCGCGGCGCCCGCACCTTCGTGACGGTGTTCTGGTCGGCCTCGTCGGTGACGTCGACCACCTCGTCGGCCGAGGCGCGGCGGCGGCGCCTGCGCCTGCGGCGGCGCGTGGTGACCGCCTCGCCCTCGGCCGTCTCGTCCTGCTCCCCGCCCTCGGCCTCGTCCCCGGCCTCGGTGGCGCCCTCGGCGGGCTCCTCGGCGGTGGCCGCGCTCGCGTCGGCGTCGTCGCCGGTCGACTCGTCCTCGCGGCCGTCGCCGGCCTCCGCGGCCTCGCCGTTCTCGCCGTTCTCGTTGCCCTCGGCGCCGTCGGTGCCCCGGCCCCGGCCGCGGCCGCGGCGGCCGCGGCGCCTGCGCCTGCGGACGGTGGTCTCCTCGGCGTCCTCGCCCTCGGGCGCCTCCGGGGCGGCCTCGGCCTCGGGCTCGGGGGCCTCGGCGGCCGATTCGCCCGGGGTCGCGGGCCGGGTGGGCGCCTGGAAGATCGGGGCGGGCGGCGCGAACACGGGCGCCAGCGGGGTGCCGGGCGTCGCGGCGGGCGCGGGCTCGGCCTTGGCCGCCGTGTCCTGCGAGGTCGCGACCTCGGGCGCCGCGTCGGCGGCGGCGCCCTCGGCTGGGCTCTCGGCGGTGGCGTCCTGCTCCGGCTCCGCCAGGTGGGCGGCTACCTGCTCGGCCGTCTTCTTGTCGATGCTGGACTGGGCGCTGCGGACCTCCATGCCGAGCGCGGACAGCGCCGCGAGGATCTCGCGGCTGGTACGTGCAAGCCTTTTCGCGAGCGCGTGCACCCGCATCCTTTCGGGCAGGTCATCAAGGGCGGGTACGGTGACAGGCCCGCCGGGTGAACCGGCGGGCGATTCGGTATTCGACATCCAGCTCCTCCGCCCCCGGGCGCCTCCGCTTCCGGAGGCGGCCGCGCAGGGGCCACGTGCAGTTCTCTCGACGCGCTTCGCGACGAGCAATCCTCTTGTCTCGCTCCGCCCACGGGGGCGGTACTCCTCGACGACGAGCCGATCCACCTGGGTCGGTCCCGGGCGGTGGCCCGGCCCTCAGCCGAGAGGATCGGCCAGGTCACCTCGATGGTCGAGCAGTCCCTGGGCCGTCCGGGTCGCCTTCGGGGGCGATGACGGCCTGAGGCCTGCGACAACATCGAGTGCACCCAACACGTCGTCGGGTCGAACAGCAGGTGTCGTCTGCCGCACGACCGCCGTCAGTATCGCACAGACTCCCGCCCGATCGGGGGGCGTCGCACCCTCGCCACCCGACGGTGCGGACCCCGCAGCGGCGGGATCCTGCACGTCCACGCGCACGAGCGCGCCCCGCACGTCGATCTTGCGACGACCCGACGGTGTGACGCGTTCGACGACCACCGAATCCCGCTCCAGCAGCGCCGCGACCGCCCGTCGCAGCTCGTCGGGCTCCACGCCCGGCAGCTCGACGACCCAGCTCGAGGCCTCGATCCGGTCGGCGAGCGGCGTGCCCTCTCCGGGCGCGGCCTGCAGGATGTCGAGCCCGTCGGGCAGCGCCGCGTCCAGCGCGGCGGCGACCTCGGCGGGATCGACCGGCTCCGTCAGCCCGATCTCGACGTACTCGGCCTCGCTGGCCGTCCCGGTCGGCGCGGCGCCGATCCACGACATGCGGGGGTGCGGGCTGAACCCGTGCGAGTACGCCACCGGTACGCCCGCCCGCCGCACCGCCCGCTCGAAGCTGCGCGCCACGTCGCGGTGGGACAGGAAGCGCAACCGCCCGCGTTTGGCGAAGCGCAGCCGTACCCGCGCGACGGTGGGTGGGGCGGGGTTGGCGGCCTCCCCGGGGCGGACACGTGCCATGCCGCGGAGTCTAGGAGGGCGGCCGCGTCAGCCCCGCTGGGCGGCGATGCGGCGCGCCCGGGCGGCGGCGCGGTAGAGGGTGCACGGCCAGTGCGGCGCGACCCGGCCCTCGAGGCGGCAGCCGCGGCACCGGCCGTCCCGCCCGCCGACGCCCGCTCCAGCAACCCGCCCCACACCTCGGGCAGGGCGGCCAGCTCGACCGCGAAGGGCCAGTCCGGCGACTCTTCGTACTCGCGCACGCACCGAGCGTCGCGACGAGCGATGTCGATCTCCACCCCGCCGGACGGCGATCCGTGGCGGTCGTTCCGGGTCGCGATGCGGCTCGCCCACGGCTGGACCCAGGCCCGGGTGGCCCAGGAGTGGAACCGCCGCTGGCCCGACGAGCCGAGGACGTTCAAGAACATCTCCTACTGGGAGAACTGGCCCAGCCCCACCGGCCACATGCCGTCGCTGCTCGTGCTCGACCGGTTGGCCCAGGTCTACGGGTGCGACGCCGCCGACCTCATGGCCGGCTGGGGCGAGCACGGCGGCGGCCGGGGCCGGGACGCGGGCACCGAGGCGGAGGCCCTCGCCTGGCAGGTGGAGAACCTCGACCTGCACCAGCTCACCCGCGCCGTCGCGGACTGGGGCCGGCGGCTACCGGCGCAGCAGCGCCGCTGTTGAAGCTGAGCACGGCGGCAGCCGTCGCGGCGGGCCGGACCAGCGCCGCTCCCCCGCCGGCCGCCTTCGGCCGAGGCCCGACGCCGTCCGAGCTGGCCGGGGTGTGGACGAGCCGCTACACGTACGTCAGCACCGGGCGGGGCGCCGAGCTGGAGGGCGTGCACCGGGTCGAGCTGCGCGCGGTGGGCGGCCGGCTCGTCGGCACGAGCGGGCCGACGGAGACGGGCACGCTCGAGCTCGACCTGTCCACCGACGGCCTGCTCGTCACGGGCAGTTGGACCGAGCGCACGTCGCCGTCGGGCTACTACCGGGGCGCCGTGTACCACGGGGTCGTGCAGTTCGTGCTCGATCCCACGGGCCGTTCCATGGTCGGCCGGTGGCTCGGGCCCGACCGCCACTTCGAGATCGACTCCGGCCGGTGGGAGCTGCACCGCGCGGGGTGAACGCCCCCGGGTGCCGGTAGGTGGCCCGTCGGCGGCGCCGCGCAGCCTGCGGGGCCGCCGGCAGGCCCCGCGGGGCCGGGCACGGGTCTGCCCCGCCTCCGCCCTCCCCGCGGGGCAGGGCTTCGCCCCCGGAGGTTCCGACGACCGGCGCGCCCGTCGCACAGGTTCCGACGAGCGCGCCGTTCGTCGGATGGGCGCGCGGGCCTCAGGCCCCGGCGGCCGCGAGCAGCGGGTTGCGGTAGGTGTGGGTCGCGTTCAGCCGGCTCATCAGGTACGGCCCCGCCTCCTGCGGCTCGTACTTCGGCTTCTCCCCCGGCTCGAGGCAGGTGTCGAGGCAGGCGATCTCGGCGTGGAACGGCGGGGTGACGAAGAGCGGGATGGAGTAGCGGTCGGTCTGCGGCGGGTTGACGACGCGGTGGGGGTTGGAGACCCAGCGGTCGTTGGTCCAGATCGCCATCAGGTCGCCGATGTTGACCACGAGCAGGTCGGAGGGGATGGCGACGTTGATCCACGTGCCGTCGCGCTTCATCACCTGCAGCCCGCCCACGCCGTCGTCGGCGAGGAGGGTGACGGTGCCGTAGTCGGTGTGGGCGCCGCAGCCGAGCTGGTCGGGGCCGGGCTGCACGGTCTCCTGTGGCGGGTAGTGCAGCAGGCGCAGGTGGTACATCACCTCGCCGCCGGGCCGGTCGAGCAGGAACTCGTCGTGCTGGCCGAGCGCCCGGGCCATCGCCCGCTGCACGCGCTCGGCGGCCTCGATCGCCTGGGTGCGGTAGGCCTCCCACGCCACGCGGAAGCCGGGGTCGTCGGGCCACTGGTTCGGCCCGAACGTCGGGATGCCCGCCTTCACCTCGGGGTGGTCGGGGCCGTGCTCGCCGCCGGTGTCGAGGGACTCCTTGAGGTCGGCGGCGCCGTCCTCGTCGCTCTTCTCGGCGGCGATCCCGACGTAGCCGCGGTGGTTCGCCGACTTCCCGATCGCGATCTTCTCCTTCTCCTCGACCGGGAGCGCGAAGAAGCGGTGCATCGCCTCGAACATCGCGTCCTTGACCTCGGGCTGGACGCCGTGGCCCGAGATCAGGAAGAAGCCGATCTCCCGGCAGATCCGGTCGATCTCGGCGGCGACGGCGTCCTGCTCGGGGCTGGGCGCGGCGCCGGTGGCGAACGGGCTGACGTCGACGGTGGGCAGGGTCTCGGTCACGGGTACCTCCTCATTCACAGCTGCAGCCGCCGGCGCACCGCGGCCGCCCGGGCGGCCGCCTCGGCGAGCACGGCGGCCTCGTCGACGCGGGTGAGGCGCCGGTCGCGCATCACCCAGTCGCCGTCGCAGAGCACGGACTCGACGTTCTCGGACTTGCACGCGGTCACCAGCGCGGACACGGGGTCGGCGGCGGTGGCGAGGTTCGGGGTGTACGGGTCGAGCACCACGAGGTCGGCCCGCTTGCCGACCTCCAGGGAGCCGACGAGGTCGCCCATGCCGAGCGCGGTGGCGCCGTCGACGGTCGCCATCCGCAGCACGATCGGGGCGGGGAGCACGGTGGGGTCGCGGCGCACGCCCTTCTGGACGATCGCGGCGAGCCACATCTCGTCGAGCACGCTCATGCGGTTGTTGGACGGCGCACCGTCCGTGCCCAGCGCGACGCGCACGCCCGCGTCGAGCATGTCGGCGACCCGCGGGGTGCCGAGGATCTTGAGGTTGGACGCGGCGTTGTGCGACACCGGGCAGCCGCGCTCGGCGAGCAGCGCGATCTCCTCGTCGTCGACCCAGGTGGAGTGCACGGCGAGGAAGCCGGGGCCGAGGGCGCCCAGGCGATCGAGGTGCCGCACGGTGGTGGCGCCGCGGGTCGCGAGCGCGTGCTCGTTCTCCTCCGGGATCTCGGCGACGTGCATCTGGACGACGGTGCCGAGTGCGCGGGCCCGTTCGAGCGTGGCGGCGATCAGCTCGTCGGAGCAGTTGAAGATCGTGCGCAGCGTGTAGGAGAAGCGCAGCAACCCCTTGCCGTGCCAGCGCTCGGCCAGCTCGTCCTGCGCGGCGAGCACCTCGGCGGTCGTCTCGCGATCACCCTCGGGGCGCCCGTCGCCGCAGTCCATCGCGCTGCGCCCGAGCAGGGCCCGGATCCCGACCGCGGCGATCCCGCGGGCCATCCCGTCGACGTGGCGGCCGCCCGGGTCGGCGAGCAGGGTGCAGCCGTTGCGGATCTGCTCGATCGCGCAGACCAGCGCCGACAGCTCCGAGTCGGACTCGTCGAGGGCCAGCTCGTACGGCCAGATCCGCTCGTGCAGCCAGGTGAGCAGGCCGACGTCGTCGCCGAGGCCGCGGCCGAGCTGCTGGCTCGTGTGGCAGTGGGTGTTGACGAACGCGGGCGTCACGATCCGCCCCGGCGCCGCGACGGTCTCCGTCGCGGGCCCCCCGGTGGGCTTCGGGCCGAGGTGGGTGATCTCCCCGCCGGTGACCTCGACGTACCCGGTGAAGGGGTCGGAGGTCACCGGGACGACCAGCGCGGGTCCGATCCGCAGGTCGGTCATCGGGCCCCTCGGACGAACGGGACCGCGAGCGCGGCGGGCGTGCCGCTGCGTCGGGCCCGCACCATGAGCGCGAGCAGCGTGACCGCGTACGGCAGCGCGAGGAACACCTCGTAGGGGATCTCGGTGGCGGTGCCCTGCAGCCGCAGCTGGGCGGCGTCGCAGAGCCCGAACAGCAGCGCCCCCGCCACGGCGCGGCCCGGCCGCCAGCGGGCGAAGACGACCAGCGCCAGCGCCACCCAGCCGCGCCCGGCCGTGACGTTCTGCACGAACAGCCCCAGCGGGCCGCAGACGAGCATCGCCCCGGCGAGCCCGGCGAGCGAGCTCCCCGCGACGGTCGCCAGCGTGCGCACCACCGGGATGCGGTACCCGAGCGCGTCGACGGCCTCGGGCGCCTCGCCCGCGGCGCTGAGCACGAGCCCGGCCGTGGTGCGGCCCAGCACGAACCAGACCCCGGCCAGCACGACGAGCACGATCACGACGAGCGGCACCATCGACAGGCTCGGGATCCGCGGCGGCGCCTGCCCGATCGTGTACGACAGCTCGAACAGGTACGTGGTGGCGGAGATCGCGAACAGGGTGAACGCGAGCCCGGTGACGATCTGGTCGGCCCGCACCAGGACCACGAGCAGCGCCAGCACGCCACCGCACGCGGCGCCCGCGAGCACCCCGGCGCCGAGCCCGAGCCAGGGCGTGCCGCCGGAGAGGGTGGCGAGGTAGCCGGCGAGCGCCCCGAACAGCATGGTGCCCTCGAGCCCGAGGTTGAGCACGCCCGCGCGCTCGGCGACCAGCTCGCCGAGGGCCGCGACGGCCACGGGGATCGCGAGCCGGATGGCCGCCGCGAGGGTCGCGAGCGTCAGCAACGTGTCCATCAGCGCCTCCGCCTGCTCAGCGCGTCGCCGGCGACGAAGAAGACGACGATCAGCGCCTGGATCACCCCGACCGTGGTGGACGGGATGATGAACGCCCGCTCGGCCTCGTCGAAGCCCACGGTGAGCCCGGCGAGGAGAAGCGCCGCGACCAGCACGCCGAGCGGGCGCAGCCGCCCGAGCAGGGCCACGATGATCGCGGTGAAGCCGTAGCCGGTGGCGAACGCGTCGGTCATCCGCTCGGTGACGCCCGCGACCTCGACGAACCCGGCGAGCCCCGCGAGCGCCCCGGCCAGGGCGAGCACCGCGAGCCGGGTGCGCGCGGGCCGGGCCTCGTTGACCGCGAGGACCTCGGGGTTGGCGCCGAGCACGTCGACCCGGAAGCCGAAGCGGGTGCGCCGCAGCACCGCGGCCAGCGCGGGCACCGCGAGCAGGGCGAAGAAGAAGCCGAGGTGGATGCCGGTGCCCGGGATGTCGGGCAGCGCCGCCTCGCCCACCGGCCTGCTCTGCGGGGTGAACGCGTCGGGGTCGCGGATGCCCACCCGCACCGCCCACGCCAGCCCGGCCGCCGCCACGTAGTTGAGCAGCAGGCTCGTGATCACCACGCTCGCGCCGAAGCGGGCGAGCATCCACGCGGTGATCCCGGCCCACGCGGCGCCGGTCAGCACGGCCACGGCGAGCCCCGAGACCAGCAGCACGATCCCGGGCAGCGGCGGACCGATGGTCACCCACGCCGTGCCCGCGAGCGCGCCCGCGATGTACTGGCCCTCGGCGCCGATCGTGAACAACCGCGCCCGGTAGGCCACGGCGATGCCGAGGCCGAGCAGCACCAGCGGGGTGGCGATGACCGCGGTGTCGATCAGGCCGCGGGTGCGCCCGAAGACGCCGTGGACCACCTCGCCGTAGGCCGACAGCGGCGCCACGCCCTCGATGCCCATGAGCACGCCGCCGACGACCAGCGCGGCGAGCACGGCGCCGATCGGGACGGCCGCCTCGGCGAGCCTCCCGTCGGGGCGTCGCAGCACCCGGCCGAGCACGCCGTCGGGCGCCGGGACGGTCCGGGGGTCGGCGGGTTGGCGGGTGAGGGTCACGACGCGTGCCCCCCGGCCATGGCGAGCCCGACGGCGCCGCGGTCGTAGGGCGGGGTGAACGGTTCGGTGGCGCGCCCGCCCGCGAGCACCACGAGCCGGTCGGCCACGGCGAACAGCTCGTCGAGCTCGGCGCCGAACCAGACGACCGCGGCGCCGTCGGCCGCCGCGGCGAGGATGCGTTCGCTGATCATGCGTGCGGCCTCCGGGTCGAGCCCGCGGGTCGGCTGCGCCGCGACGACGAGCCGCGGCCCCACCGCGAGCTCGCGGGCGAGCACCAGCTTCTGGGCGTTGCCGCCGGACAGGCTGGACGCGGGCGCCGACGGCCCGCTGCCGCGCACGTCCCACTCCGCGAGGACGGGAGCGGCCCGCTCCTCGCGGCGCGCCTGCGGCGGGCGGCGCCGCTCGCCCCGGCCCAGCTCCAGGTTGTCGGCGAGGGTGAGCGGCCCGGCGAGTGCACGGCGGTAGCGGTCGGCCGGGACGTAGGCGATGCGCTCGGCGATCCGCTCCCGCGGCGCCCCCACGGGCACCGGCCGCCCGTCCACGGTGACCCGGCCCGCGTCGGGTGCGGCGATCCCGGCGAGCAGCTCCTCCAGCTCGGACTGGCCGTTGCCGTCGACGCCGGCGACGCCGAGCACCTCGCCGGCGCGGACCTGCAGGTCGAGCGGCTGGAGGCGGCCGCGGGAGGCGCCCTCCACCCGGAGGCGGACCTCCCCGTCCCGGACCCTCCGGGACGCGGCCGGCTCGACGGGCGCCGAGCCGACCATGAGCGTCGCGAGGCTCGCCCGGTCGTGGGCCGACACCGGCTCGCCCGCGCACACGACCGAGCCGCGGCGCAGCACGGTGACCCGGTCGCAGCCGGCGAACACCTCGGACAGCCGGTGGGTGATGATCACGATCGCGCGGCCGTCCTCGGCCAGCGAGCGGCACACGGCGAGCAGCCGCTCGGCCTCGGCGTCGACGAGCACGGCCGTCGGCTCGTCGAGGATCAGCAGGCGGGCGTCGGCGTCGAGCGCGCGCAGGATCTCCAGGCGCTGCTCCTCCCCGACCGACAGCCGCTCGACGGGCACGTCCGCGCGGACCGGCAGCCCGTAGCGCTCGGCGAGCTCCTCCACCCGCCGCCGCGCCTGCCGGGCGCCGGGGCGCAGCCGGCCGGTCGGGCGGGCCAGCGCGAGGTTCTCCCCCGCGGTCATCGTGGGTACCAGCGTGAAGTGCTGCTGGACCATCGCCACCCCGCGCTCGCGCATCGCGCGGGGGCTGAACTCCTCGACCGGCTGCCCGGCGACCTCGACCGTGCCCTCGTCGGGACGGTCGAGGCCGGCGAGGATCCGCATGAGCGTGGTCTTGCCCGCCCCGTTCTCACCGAGCAGGGCGTGCACCTCGCCCGCCCGCAGCTCCAGGTCGACGCCGTCGAGCGCGGGGGTGGCGCCGAAGCTGCGCCGGACGCCGTGCAGGGCGGCTGCGATCACTGCGTGTTCATCGCGACGGTGAACGCGCCGCTGCGGATCTCTTCGAGCTTCTGCTCGTAGAGCGCCATCACCTCGGCCGGGATCCGGTCCCGCCACACCGGGTTGATGACGACGTCCATGCCGTCCTTGGTCATGCCGACCTCGTAGTAGCGCGTGGGGTTGGTCCGCCCGGCCACGACGTCGGCCACCATCTCCTCGAAGACCTTGTCGAGGTTCCAGGTGAACGACGCGAGCACCTGCTCGGAGAGCCCGGACATGTCGCCCGTGTAGCCGACCGCGACCGCGCCGCGCTCGGTGGCGGCCTCGATCTGGCCGAAGGTGGGGCCCTGGCCGCAGCCGACGAACATCGTGGCGCCCTGGTCGGCCTGCGCGAGGGCGGCCTCCTTGGCCATCTGCACGTCGGACCAGTCCCCGACGGCCACGAACGAGCCGGTGGTCTCCGGGCGCACGAGCTTGGCCCCCTCGAGGTAGGCGTTGTACATCGCGCGGCACACCGGGATGTCGAACCCGCCCGCGCCCGCGACGCCGCCGCCCTCGGTGACGCCCGCGGCGAGGATGCCCTCCAGGTAGGTGGCCTCCCAGAAGGGCTGCGAGTAGTCGGCGACGTTGTCCTGCACGTCCCCGAAACCGCCGGCGTAGGCGAAGATCGTGTTCGGGAACTCCGGCGCCACCTGCTTGACGTCGTCGCCGTAGTTGAACGAGTGGGCGATGATCGGGTTGTAGCCCTGCTCGGCGAAGCTGCGCAGCGCGCGCACCCCGTCGGCGCCGGGGTCGACGTTCTCCTGCACCGCGAAGTCGGCGATCACGCCGGCGTCCTTGAGCTTCTGCGCGCCGGTGAGCGCCGCCTCGCCCCACGACCCGTCCCGGAACTGCGGGTAGTAGACGATCGCGAGCCGGGGCTTGTCCGAGGCCGTGGCGGCGCCGTCCGCGGGCGCGGTGTCGCGGCGGCCGGCGTCGCCACAGCCGGCGAGCACGAGCGCAACGGCTGCGGCGGCACCGGCGACCAGGGTGCGCCAGCGCCGCCGCGGGTGGGAGGAGGAGGGCATCTGCGGGTCCTTCTCGTTCGGGGGACGCCCGAACGTTAGGTCGATGCCGTCACCTCCGTGTGTCGCTCTGTTTCCGCCATGTTGCGATTCTTCAGAGAAATCACGAGCGCTGACCGCCCGGCACCCGGGCGGTGACCAGGAGCAGGCTCGCGCCGACGTCGGGCCCCACCCGCCAGCGGTGCGGGATGCGCCCCTCGTGCCACATCGAGTCCCCGGCCTGCAGCTGTTCGACGCGACCGCTGCCGAACTCGACCCGAAGCACACCGCCGAGCACGTGCAGGAAGTCCTCGCCGTCGTGGTCGAACCAGTCGCCCGCGGGCTGGCCCGGCTCGATCGTGGCCCGGCGTGCCTCCATCAGCCGGCCAGGGGCGCCCGCGAGCAGCACCGACTGCGCGACGCCCGGCGTCTCGTCCATCCCGGTTCCCACGCCCTCACCGGCGCGGACCACCACGACCCCCTCGTCGAGGCTCGGCGGGAGCAGGTCGGTCGCGCCCACGCCGAGCGCGGCGGCCAGCCGGTAGAGGGTGGCCACGCTCGGCGACGACCGGCCGTTCTCGATGTTGGACAGGAACGGCTGCGACAGCGAGGCCCGCTGCGCCAGCTCGCGCGTGGACATGCCGCTGCGCAGGCGCGCCCGGCGCACCGATGACCCGATGGCGGCGATCACCGACGCTTCGCCCGCCTCGCGCTGCGCGTCCGTCACCGCGCCATCCTCGCCCATACGCGATAGCTGACAACAGTCACCCGGGCGACACGGCCCGCTACCCGCCGAGGATCTCCAACGCTGCCTGCGGCCCCGGCCACACGTGGGCGTCCCAGCCGTGGGCCCGGGCCGCCTCGACGTTCTCGGGCTTGTCGTCGAAGAACACGACCTCGCCGGGCTCGGTGCCGTAGACGGTGTCGGCGTGCGCGTAGATCGCCGGGTCCGGCTTGGCGAGCGCGACGTCGGCCGAGAACACCAGGTGCGGGATGTCCGCGGCCCACCGGGCCGCCCGCACCGCGGCCGCGAGCGGGCCGGGAGCGTTGGAGAGCACGCCGAGCCGCTCCCCGCGGCCCCGCAGGTGGGCGAGCAGGTCGGCGCTCGCGGGCGGCAGCGTCGACCACTTGACCGAGTCCAGCTCGGTGAGCGTCGCCACCAGCTCGGGCTCCGGGTCGCGTCCGAGCGCGGCCAGCACGCCCGTCCAGTACTCCTCCGCGTCGGCGCCGAGGTCGTAGGCGAGGCGGCCGGACCAGTACGCGGGCGAGAGCTCGTCGACGGTGACGCCGATCTCGGCGGCCAGGCGGGGCAGCACGCCGGTGGACGAGACGAGGACCTCTCCGAGGTCGAACACGACGGTTCGGGAACGCAACACGCTGGCCACGCTAGCGCCCGGTGAGCGGTGTCAGCGCGGTGCCAGCGCGCTGCGAGCGCGCCCCCGCACGGTCGATCCCGAACCACGGGACGGAGGTCGAGATGCCAGGCACCGTGATGACCCCGGGAGCGCGCACCACCACCGGGCCGCTGGGCCTCGGCGCGTTCGCGATCGGCACCGAGCTGTTCGTCGTCGCCGGGGTGCTCCCCGGCCTCGCCGCCGACCTCGGCGTCCCGGTCGGATCGGCGGGCCTCGCGGTCACGGTGTTCGCGCTCGCCTACGCCGTCGGCGCCCCCGTCCTCGGCGCCCTGCTCTACGCGCGGCCGCTGCGGCAGGTCCTCATCGGTTCGCTCTCGCTGGTCGCGCTGTTCAACCTCGGTTCGGCGCTGGCGCCCACGCTCGCGGCGCTGCTGGTGGCCCGGGCGGGCAGCGCGCTCGCCGCGGCGGCCTACGCGCCGGCGGCCGGAGCCGCGGCGATCGCCTGCGCCCCGGAGGACGGGCGCGGCCGCGCGCTCGGCGCGGTGCTCACCGGCTCGGCGCTCGCGACGGTGTGCGGCGCCCCGCTCGGCGTGCTGCTGGCCGGGCTGCTGTCGTGGCGCGCGGCGTTCGCGCTGGTCGCACTGCTCGCGGTGGCCACCGCGGCCGGCCTGGCGCGCGGCGGGCTCGGCGCCGACCCGCCCCCGCGGTCGACGCTCGCCGAACGGCTGCGGCCGCTGCGCTCGCCCGCGGTGGCCGGGACGCTCGCCGTGACGTTCCTGGCGATGGCCGCGTCGAACAGCAGCTTCACCTACCTCGCGCTGCTCGTGGACGGCCCGCTGGGGCCCTCCATCGCGCTGTTCGGGATCGCGGGCCTCGCGGGCACCCGGTGGGGCGCGGCCGCGGTCGACCGCCTCGGCAGCCGGCGCGTCGCCGCCGCGGCGCTGGTCGTGCTGGGGGCAGGCCTGGCGGCGCTCCCGCACCTCGACGGGCCGGCAGCGCTCCCGGTGGTGGTCGCGTGGGGCGCCGCGGCGTGGGGGCTCGTGGCCGCGCAGCAGCACCGGGTGGCCGGGTTGGGCCCGGCGCCGCTGCTGCTCGCCCTGAACAGCTCGGCGGTCCACCTCGGGTTCGCGGCCGGCGCCGTGCTCGGCGGCGTCGTCGTCGACCGGGCGGGCGCGGGCGCGCTGGGGCTGATCCCGCTCGCCTGCTGTGGCGCCGGGCTGGTCCTGCACGGGATGCTCACGAAGGAGGTTCGGTCATGATCACCGATCTCGGCACGGTGCTCGGGGTGTGGGCGCACCCCGACGACGAGGCCTACCTGTCCGGCGGGCTCATGGCGCTGGCGACCGACGCAGGCTCGCGGGTGGTGTGCGCGACGGCCACCCGCGGCGAGCTCGGCACGCCCGACCCGGACGGGTGGCCGCCGCAGCGGCTGGCCGCGGAGCGCACGGTGGAGCTGGCGCGCTGCCTGGAGATCCTCGGCGTCACCGAGCACCACTGGCTCGGCTACCGCGACGGCGGGTGCGAGCAGGCCGAGGTGGCGGGCGCGGTCGCGAAGCTCTGCGAGCTGATCGACCGCGTCCGACCGGACACCGTCGTCACGTTCGGCCCGGACGGCATCACCGGCCACCCGGACCACCGGACGGTCTCCGCGTGGACCACCAAGGCGTTCGAGCGCGCGGCGCCGCGGGGTGCCCGCCTGCTGTACGCCGCGCTCTCCGAGCCGCACGTGCGGAAGTGGCGCGGCCTGGGCGAGGAGCTCAGCATCTACGAGCCGGGCTACCCGGTCGCCGCGCCCGCCGAGCGGCTGGCGCTCGACCTGCGGCTGGACCCGGGAACGGCGGCCCGCAAGGTCCGCGCGCTGGCGGCCCAGGTGACGCAGACGAGCGGGCTCATCGCTGCGCTCGGGGTGCAGCGCTACACGGCGTGGGTGGGGGCTGAGTCCTTCGTCGCGCCGTGAGCTGCCGCTCGACGGCCCGCAGCGCGACGTCGAGCACCTCACCGCGCCCCAGCACCGGCGTCCCGGGGACGACCGGGGGCGGCGGCACGGCGACGGGCGCGTCCGGTGCCGCCGCGGCCGCGGCGACGAGCAGCGCGGCCGGTTCGTCGTCGCCGAGCGTGCGCAGGAGCCCGGCCAGGTCGCGCAGGGTGGCCCACAGGTGGGTCCAGTTGCCCGTGTGCGCGAAGTAGTCGATCACCTCGCGGTAGCCGCGCAGCGCGTCGCCGAGGCGACCGCCGGCGGCCCGCACGGTGAGCAAGCCGACGGTCGCGACCCCGACGAGGAAGGTCGCGCCGCTGCGGTGGGCGAGGTCGATGGCGCGCTCGTAGTGCCGCTCCGCCGGCTCGGCGTCGCCGGCCCGGCTCTCGATCTCCCCTGCCACGTAGTCGAGGAAGGCCCGCATCGACAACGAGCGGGCCGGCGGCCGTCCCCGCGCGACCAGCGCCCGCGCCTCGTCGAGGTCGCCTGCGTAGGCGGTCGCGAGTGCGGCCCCGCCGAACGCCTCACTCGGGCGCGGCTCGAGGGGTGCGGCGGCCAGGCAGTGCTGCACCGTCTCCGCGTACTCCCCGCGGGCCAGCGCCACCCAGGCCAGCGGCAGCCGGCAGTACAACGAGGCGCGGTCGTCGGTGGCCCGCTCCAGCCCGGTGCGGGCGAGCCGCTCGGCCCGCGGCAGGTCGCCACCCTGGTAGGCGGCCTCGGCGGCCGCCCCGAGGACGGCGGGCCCCAGCGGGTGGGTCGCGACCGCCGGATCCTCGGCCAGCTCCTCGGCCCACCCGCGGACCTCCACCAGGTCCCGGTAGAGCGCGTCGAACAGCGCGACCACGATCGCGGCCGCGGCGTCGAACGCCCCGCCGGTGCGGGTGAGCCGCCACGCGGCGCGCAGGTTCCCCAGCTCGCGGCGCAGGACGGCGTCGGCCTCGGGCTCGCGCTCGGTGCACAGCTCCGCCTGGATCCACTCGGCCAGCCCGACCGCCCAGGCGACGAACCGCTCCCCCGCCGCATCGGCCTCCCCGGCCGCGGCGAGCCGGTCGAGGCCGTAGGCCCGAAGCGTCTCCAGCATCCGGTACCGGGTGGCGCCGCCGAAGTCAGCGTTGATCATGGAGGCGTCGACGAGGTGGGCGAGAGCGGTGCCCGGGTCGGTGTCCCGCTCGGCGGCGATCCGCTCGGCGGCGTCGATGTCGACCCCGTCGGCGAACACCGACAGCTGCCGGAACAGCCACCGCTCGTCGTCGGGCAGGAGCTGGTAGGACCACTCGACGGTCGCGCGCAGGGTCCGGTGCCGCGCGTCGCCGCTCGGCCGGCCGCCGCCGAGCAGGTCGAGGCTGCGGTCGAGCCGCCGGTGCAGGTCGGCGAGGGAGAAGGTGGACAGCCTGCCCGCGGCGAGCTCGATCGCGAGCGGCATCCCGTCGAGGCGCCGCACGATGTCGGCGACGACCCGCAGCTCGGCCCGCGTCGAGACGGCGTCGGGGCGGACGCGCGCCGCGCGGTCGAGGAAGACCGCGACCGACGGCACGCGCCGCAGGTCCGCGTCGGGGCCGGGGAGCGGTAGCGGATCGAGCCGGAAGGTGTGCTCGGCGGCCAGCCCGAGCCGCTCCCGGCTCGTGGCGAGGACGGCGAGCCCGGGGCAGCCGGCCAGCACGGCCTCGACGGCGTCGCGGACCGCGTCGAGCAGGTGCTCACAGTTGTCGATCACGAGCAGCCCGCTGCGGTCGGCGAGCACGGCGAGGCAGGCGGACAGGACGTCGCCCCGCACGACGTGCAGGCCGAGGGCCCCGGCCAACGCGTGCGGGATCGCGGCCGGCTCCGTCACGGGCGCGAGCAGCAGCCGGACGGTGCCCTCCCGGCGCGCGGCGACCTCGAGCGCGACCCTGGTCTTCCCGACGCCGCCGGGCCCGACGACGGTGACGAGGCGTTCGCGCGCGAGCAGGTCGTCCAGCTCGGCCACCTCGTCGTCGCGGCCGATCAGCCGGGTCGCGGGGCGCACCGGCTGCTCGGGCGTGGCCGGCGGCGGCCCGGCCGCCCCCGCGGCGACCTCGCGCTCCAGCTCGCCCAGGGCGGGCGTCGGGTCCAGCCCGGTCTCGTCGGCCAGCCGGGTGCGGAACTCGCGCGCGGTGCGCAGCGCCTCCGCCGTGCGCCCCGCGCCCGCGAGCGCGCGCACGAGCAGCAGCGCGGCGGGCTCCCGCAGCGGGTCGGCGGCCAGCGCCTCGGTGGCGAGCCCGACGACGTCGCCCGCCCGGCCCGCGGAGACGCCCGCGGCGACCAGCGCGTCGGTCACGTCGCGGTGCAGCCGCGCGCAGCCCTCGACGGCGGTGGCGATCGGCGCGACCTCGGTGAGGTCGGCGAGCACCGGGCCCCGCCACAGCGAGTGCGCGTCGCGAAGCAGCTCGAACGCCTCGGGCCCCGACGTGGCGCGCGCCCGGGCGAGCAGCTCCCGGGCCTGGGTGAGGTCCAGCTCCTCGGCGGTGAGGTCGAGCCGGTAGCCGTCGTGGCGGGTCTGCAGCCGGTCCACCGTCGGGCCGAGGTGGGCCCGAAGGCGGGAGACGTGGGTGTGCAGGGCCTGGCGCCCCGACTCCGGCACCTCGGACGGCCACAGCGCGTCCAGCAGGTGCTCCACGGTGACGACCCGGCCCTCGGCGAGCGCGAGCAGCGCGAGCACGGCGCGCCGCTTCGGCCCGGGCACGTCGACCGGGGTCCCGTCGACGACCAGCCGCAGCGGGCCGAGCACCTCCAGCCTGAGGCTCACCCGGCAAGCATGCCCGCCTCACCAGCGCAGATGAAGACGGCGGGAAGAAGACAGCGCCGTGAAGAAGACAGCGCCGTGAAAGCGCGTGTGCCCGCCGCGACAGCGCGGCCGTCGAACCTTCCTCCCACCTGGAGCAGGAAGGAAGCGACATGGACCAGGAGAAGGTGACCGAGTTCATGGGTCGGGTCGTCACCGACTTCGCCGCGACCGGCGCCGCCGGCCTCGTCGTCGTCGGCCACCGGCTCGGCCTCTACCGCGCGCTCGCGCAGGGCCCGGCGACCCCCGAGGAGTTCGCCGAGCGCACCGGCTGCCACGTGCGGTACCTCACCGAGTGGCTGCGCGGCCAGGCCGCGGGCGGCTACGTCAGCTACGACCCCGCCAGCGGCGAGTTCTCGCTGACCGCGGAGCAGGCGTTCTGCCTCGCCGACCCCAACGGGCCCAACGTGTCAGCGGCGTTCCTCACCGCGCTGGGGTACCTGCGGGCGGAGCCGCAGATCACCGAGGCCTTCCGCACCGGGGCCGGCGTGGCGTGGCACGACCACCACGAGGACGTGCACGTCGGGGTCGACGCCTTCTACCGGCCCGGCTACGTGGCGTCGCTCGTCCCGGAGTGGATCCCCGCGCTGGACGGGGTCGGGGCGAAGCTCACCGCGGGCGGCCGGGTCGCCGACGTCGGGTGCGGGCTCGGCTCGTCGTCGGTGCTGATCGCGCAGGCGTACCCGAACACGACGGTCGTCGGCTACGACTACCACGCCGAGTCGATCGACCTGGCCCGCAAGAAGGCCGCCGAGGCCGGGGTGGGCGACCGGGTCCGCTTCGAGGTCGCCACCGCCCAGACGTTCACCGGCGGCGGCTTCGACCTCGTGGCGATGTTCGACGCCCTGCACGACATGGGCGACCCGCTCGGCGCCGCGAAGCGGATCCGGGAGGCGCTCGCGCCCGACGGCACGTGGCTGATCGTCGAGCCGTACGCGTCGGACGTCGTCGAGGAGAACTTCAACCCCGTGGGGCGGCTGTACTACAACGGCTCCACGTTCCTCTGCGTGCCGAACGCGCTCTCGCAGGAGGGCGGCTACGCGCTGGGCGCGCAGGCCGGTGAGGCCGCGCTCCGCCAGGTGATCACCGACGCCGGGTTCACCCGGTTCCGGCGGGTCCTCGCCACCCCGTTCAACATCGTCTACGAGGCCCGGCCGTGACCGGCTGAGCCCTGGGACGAGGTAGCGGCCGGCCCGCGGGCGTCATGCCCCGGGCCGGCCGTTGCCGATCCCGGCGCGTCACGACGGCGTTCTGGGCATCTCGGCGGATGGAAGTCAGGTGTACGTGAAGCCGTCACCCGGGCCGGTGCTGCGCTTGGACGTCACGACCCGCACCACGGTCCCCGTACCGTCGACGGAGTCGGTCTCGGACGTGTTCTCGTCCGGCGGGCGCACGTACTACGTGGGAGACCAGGTCGGCGAGCTCACCCGTGGAGGCTCGGCGCTGGGTACGCCGCTCTACGACCGCTCCGCGGAAGCTGCGTGCTTCAGCCCGGACGGCCGCTGGTTGTACATCGCCCGCTATGACGGACTGATCACGGTCGACACCGCAACCGGGCAGGTCGTGTCCGAAACCCCGTTGCGGACACCGTTGGCATCCCCGGCGCACGCAGAGCAGGTCGGCGGGGTGGCTGTGACACCGGACGGCCGACGTCTCGTGCTGACCGGCATGGTGTCGGATTCCACAGCGATCTTCGACCTGGGGCCTTGAGATCAACCGGCTCGGCCCGCCCGTCGGCGCGACGCCACCGGCCGGCCGCTCACGGTTCGAGGACCAGGAAGCCGTCCCCGGCCGGCTCGAAGCCGGCGCGGCGGTAGAACGGCGCGCTGCCCGGGGTCGGGGCCAGCAGCAGGCTCCGGTAGCGGCGGGCCCGCGCGTGCTCCACCACCGCGTCGAGCAGCGCGGCGGGCACCCCGCGGTCGGCGAAGGAGGCGAGCACGAACGCGTTGCCCACGTGCCCGATCCGCCCACCGCGCGCGCCGGGACGCGGCATGTGCACGATCTCCAGCACGTTGATCGAGCCGACCGCGGTGTAGCCGCTGCGCGGCGAACCGACCTCGGCGATCCAGAACGTGCGGCGCGGCAGCTCCACCCGCCACCACTGCGCGAACGACGCCTCGAACCCCGGGTCCTCCACCGGGTACCCGAGGCGCTCCTCCAGCCAGGCCCGGCGCAGTGCGGCGAGCGCGCCGAGGTCGCGCTCGTCGGCGACCCGGATGCTGACCTGCTGCCCGAACTCGGCGCCGGTCTCAGCCACCTGCGCCCGCGTTCCCCCCGGGCACGTTCGCCGGCTCGCGCCGCGGCCCCCCGCTCAGCGGGTTCACCACGGTCAGGGGCAGCAGCGTGGTGCCGCTCGGGCCGACCTCGATGTCGGTACCCGTCGCGGGGCACACCCCGCAGTCGAAGCACGGCGTCCACCGGCAGTCGTCCTGCTCCCGCCCCGAGAGCGCGTCCTGCCAGTCGTCCCAGAGCCAGTCGCGGTCCAGCCCGGAGTCGATGTGGTCCCAGGGCAGCACCTCGTCGCGGTCGCGCTCCCGCGTGGTGAACCAGTCCAGCGAGACGCCGAGCGGCTCCAGCTCGGCCGCGCACGCGTCGACCCAGCGCTGGAAGGAGAAGTGCTCGCTCCAGCCGTCGAACCGGCCGCCCTCGCGCCACACCCGCTCGATCACGCGCCCGACGCGGCGGTCGCCGCGGGCGAGCAGCCCCTCGATCAGCGACGGCTCGCCGTCGTGGTAGCGCATGCCGACGTTGCGGCCGAGCTTGCGGTTGCTGTTGACCTTCTCCCGCAGCTTGCGCAACCGGGAGTCGATGACCTCGGGCGAGGCCTGCGCCGCCCACTGGAACGGGGTGTGCGGCTTGGGCACGAACCCGCCGATGGAGATCGTGCAGCGCACGTCGTTGCGGCCGGACGCCTCCCGCCCCGCCCGGATCACGTTGTGGGCCATGTCGGCGATCTGCAGGACGTCCTCGTCCTCCTCGGTGGGCAGGCCGCACATGAAGTAGAGCTTGACCTGCCGCCAGCCCTGCGCGAACGCCTCGGAGACGGTGCGGATGAGGTCCTCCTCCGACACCATCTTGTTGATCACGCGCCGGATCCGCTCCGACCCGCCCTCGGGGGCGAACGTGAGCCCGGAGCGGCGGCCGTTGCGCGACAGCTCGTTGGCGAGGTCGATGTTGAACGCGTCGACGCGGGTGCTCGGCAGCGAGAGCGACGTGTTGGTGCCCTCGTAGCGGTCGGCGAGGCCCTTGGTGATCTCCGCGATCTCCGAGTGGTCGGCGCTCGACAGCGACAGCAGCCCGACCTCGTCGAACCCGCTCGCGCGGACGGACTGGTCGACCATCTCGCCGATGCCGCGCAGCGACCGCTCGCGCACCGGTCGGGTGATCATCCCGGCCTGGCAGAAGCGGCAGCCGCGGGTGCAGCCGCGGAAGATCTCGACGCTGGCGCGCTCGTGCACCGTCTCGGCCAGCGGGACCAGCGGCCGCTTCGGGTACGGCCAGGAGTCGAGGTCGGTGGTGGTGCGCTTGGTGACGGTGCGGGGCACGCGCGGGTCGACCGGCGTGACGGCGGCGATCGCGCCGTCGGCGCCGTAGCTCACCTCGTACAGCGACGGCACGTAGCAGCCCTCGACGCCGGCCAGCCGCAGCAGCAGCTCGCGGCGCCCGCCCGGGCGGCCCTCGGCCTTCCACGCCTTGACGACGTCGGTGATCTCGCCGACGACCTCCTCGCCGTCGCCGATCGCCGCGGCGTCGATGAAGTCGGCGACGGGCTCGGGGTTGAACGCGGCGTGGCCGCCCCCGACCACGATCGGGTGGTCGATCCCCCGGTCGACGGCGTGCAGCGGGATGCCGGCGAGGTCGAGCGCGGTGAGCAGGTTCGTGTAGCCGAGCTCGGTGGCGAAGCTGACCCCGATCAGGTCGAACGCCCCCAGCGGGCGGTGGGCGTCGACCGTGAACGCGGGCACCCCGTGCTCGCGCATCAGGGCCTCGAGGTCCGGCCAGACCGCGTAGCAACGCTCCGCGAGCGCGTCGGGGCGCTCGTTGAGCAGCTCGTAGAGGATCATGACGCCCTGGTTCGGCAGGCCGACCTCGTAGGCGTCCGGGTACATGAGCGCCCACCGGACCGCGGCCGACTCCCAGTCCTTCACCTGCGCGTTCAGCTCGCCGCCGACGTACTGCACCGGCTTCGAGACGCGCGGGAGCAGCGGCTCGAGGTCCGGGAAAATCGACGGTGCCGTCATGTTTGTCCAGGGTAGCCCCGTACGCGGCGGGGCCTCCCCTCGGCCGGGCCGGGCCCCTCAGCCCCAGGCCGCGCGCACGCGGTAACCGGCGGTGCCGATGCGGCGCGCGATGGCGGCGAGCACGACCACGACCGCGAACGCGCACGCGATCACCACGGCCGACGGCCGGTCGTTCAGCGCGATGCCCACGAGCGCCCACATGACGGCGAGCGCGAACGGGACCACCGCATTGCCGGAGAGGATCGCCCAGGCCACGATCCCGGTGACGGCGAGCAGCACCACCACGGCGGCGATCGTGGCGAGCGCGCCGGTGCCCGGCAGCCCGATCCACACGCCGGTGGCCGCCGTACCCAGCGGCGTGGCCATGCTGACCCAGCCCGCGTAGACCGCGACCGTGCCGCGGGCGACGACGCGTTCGAGGACGCTCTCGGCGGGGGTGTGGCAGTAGCGGCCGAAGACGAGGGCGACGCACACCAGCAGCCCGATGATCATCAGCTCCGCGAGCGGCAGCCAGCCGGCCCCGAACGACAGCACCCAGCCGGCGTTGAACACCGCCGAGGCCGCGAGCCACCACCCGGTGCTGCGGTGCACCTGCCGGGCCCGCTGCGCGGGCAGGGCCTGGAAGACCGCGTAGCCGAGGAACCCGGCGTAGATCAACGTCCAGATCGCGAACGCCCACCCGGCCGCGAGCAGCGGCGTGGTGTAGTCGCGCGCGATCGTCCCGATCGCATCACCGGCCGTCGCCGCGACCACGACCTGCGCGATCGCGAGCACCGCCACCACGACGTTGCGGATGAGATCGGTCCGGGTGGGGCCCGGCGACAGGACCGTCATGCCCCCATTGTTCCTCGGATCAGCCGGACAAAACCGCCGATCCGCCCGACGGTGTCACGACCGCTACCGCAGCAGCAGCGCGTCCAGCCTGCGCGCCGCGACCACCACCCCGACGGCGATCATCACGGCGAAGTAGGCGAGGTGCCCCAGCAGCCCGACGTGGACGACGCCCGTGGTGAGCCCGCGCATCAGCTCGACCGCGTGGTAGAGCGGCAGGCACTCCACCACGATCTGCAGCCACCGCGGGTAGACCGACAGCGGGTAGAACGTGGTGGAGAACAGGAACATCGGCAGCACGGCGAGCGTGACCAGGTCGAAGTCCTGCCACGAGCGCATGAACGACGTGGCGGCCATGCCGACGGCGGCGAACGCGAACGCCACGAGCAGCGCCGCCGGCAGCGCGAGCAGCGCCCACGGCGAGACCAGCAGGCCGAACATCCCCATCACGGCGAGGAAGCCGAGCGCGTAGAGGCCACCGCGGATCAGCGCCCAGCCGATCTCGCCGAGCGCGATGTCGACCGGGCCGAGCGGGGTGGCGAGCATCGCCTCGTAGATGCGGCCGTACTTGAGCTTGAAGAACACGTTGAACGTGGAGTCGAACACCGCGCCGTTCATGGCCGACGCGGCGAGCAGGCCGGGGGCGATGAACGCGGCGTAGCTCAACGGCGTGCCGTCCGGGCCGGGCAGCGCGCCCACCATGGAGCCGAGGCCCTGCCCCATCGCGAGCAGGTAGAACACCGGCTCGGCGAAGCCCGACACGAACGCGAGCCACGCTCGGCGCGACACGGTGACCGCGCGCAGGAGCAACGCCCGCGACCGGCCCGCATAGCTGCCGGCGGGCAGCAGCAGCCGCACCAGCGCCGTCGACGTCGGCGGGGCGGGGGGCTCGTCGACGGCGGTCACGGCTGGAGCCTCCGGGTGTAGAGCCGGGCCGCCAGCACCGCGCCGAGCACGAGCAGCGCGAGCAGGTAGGCGGCGTGCCCGAGCGCGGCCCACGGCTGCCAGCGGTCGAGCGCGGCGGCACGGGCGATCTCGGTGCCGTGCCACAGCGGCGACACCCACGCGAGCGGCTGCACCCAGCCCGGGAGCCGGTCGATCGGGAAGAACGTGCCGGAGAACAACGTCATCGGGATGACGACGAACCGGAACAGCACGCTGAACGCGGCCCCCTCGCTCTCCAGCGTGGCCGAGTAGGCGGTGACCGGCGCGGCCACCGCGACCCCGGTGAGCACCGCAGCGGCGAGCGACACGACGATCCCCGCGCTCGCGACCCCGCCGAACACCGCGATCACCCCGACGTAGACGGCGCCGCAGCCGGCGATCTTGAGCGCCACCCACGCGAGGTGGCCCAGCGCGACCTGCGCCGGTGACACCGGGCCCGCCGTCATCCCGTGGTAGTGGCGCTGCCACTTGAACCCGGACAGGACGGGGTAGGTCGACTCGAACACCCCGGTCTGCGCGGCCGACACGGCGAGCAGCGCGGGCGCGAGCCACACCAGGTAGCTGGGTCCGCCGGTGGCCGCCGCGACGCCTTCGCCGCCCTCCACGAGCGAGCCGAACCCCACGCCGAACGCCAGCAGGAACAGAAGCGGCTGCAGGATCGACGACACGGCCGTGGCCCGCCAGTTGCGCCGGTACCAGACCCACGCGTGCTCGACCACGAGCAGCACGCCGCGCACCGGGCCGGGGTCCCGGCCGGTGGAGCGGGCGCGCACCTCGGTGGCGGTCATTCGACCAGGCTCCTGCCGGTGAGCCGGAGGAAGACGTCCTCCAGCGTCGAGCGCCGCACGAGCGCCGACAGCGGGCGGTGGCCCGCGCTCGCGACGGCGGCCTGCGCGTGTTCGCCGTCGGCGGTGTAGAGCAGCAGCCGGTCCGGGAGGGCCTCGACGCGGTCGGCGTGCGGCGCGAGCGCCTCCGCGGGCGGTGCGGCCCCGGTCGGGAACCGCAGCTCCAGCACCTCCCGCGTGGAGTAGCGCTCGATCAGCTCGGCCGGGGAGCCCTCGGCCACGATCAGCCCGCCGTCCATGACGACGAGCCGGTCGCACAGCTGCTCGGCCTCGTCCATGTAGTGGGTGGTGATGATCTGCGTGACGCCCTCGCGCTTGAGCCGGTAGAGCCGCTCCCACAACAGGTGGCGCGCCTGCGGGTCGAGCCCGGTGGTCGGCTCGTCGAGCAGCAGCAGCTCGGGGTCGTTGACGAGCGCCCGCGCGATGGTGAGCCGTCGCTTCATCCCGCCCGACAGCGGCTCGACCTCGTCGTCGGCCCGGTCGGCCAGCTGGACGAACTCCAACAGCTCGGTGGCCTTGGCGCGGACGTGGGCGCGGGAGAGCCCGAAGTAGCGCCCGTAGACCTCGAGGTTCTGCCGGACCGTGAGCTCCTGGTCGAGGTTGTCCAGCTGCGGCACCACCCCGATGCGCGCCCGGATCCGCGGCCCGTCGGTGGCCGGGTCCATGCCCAGCACCTGCAGCTCGCCGCCCGAGCGCGGGGAGACGCAGGCGATCATCCGCATGGTGGAGGATTTGCCGGCGCCGTTCGGCCCCAGGAACCCGAACACCTCCCCGCGGGCGACGTCGACGTCGATGCCCCGCACGGCCTCGAACGCTCCGAACCGCTTGCGCAACCCCCGTGCCTGAACCAGTCCGTCCCCCACGACCTGCACGCTAGCCGGATTCCCCGACAGGGTGCGGTGCCATTTCGCCGGGGCAGCGGGCCGGCCCGGCCGCTACGCCGCGCTCGGCGGTCGCCCGTGGAACGAGCGGCGGTAGGCGTCCGGCGGGACCCCGACCGTGCGGTGGAAGTGCCTGCGCAGCGTGGCCGCCGTGCCGAGGCCGGTGCGCGCGGCGACCTGCTCGACACCGAGGTCGGTGGTCTCGAGCAGCTCCTGCGCGCGGCGCACCCGTTGGGCGAGCAGCCACTGCAGCGGCGTGGTCCCGGTGGTCGCCCGGAACCGCCTGGTCAGCGTGCGCTCGCTCATCCGGGCCGCGCGGGCGAGGTCGGTGACCGTCAGCGGCTCGTCGAGTCGTTCCAGCGCCCAGCCCAGCACTCCCCCGAGCCCGCCCTCGACATGGGACGGGACCGGCGCCTTGATGAACTGCGCCTGCCCTCCGTCCCGGTGCGGCGGGACCACCAGGCGGCGGGCGAGCGCGTTGGCCACGGCGCTGCCGTGGTCGCTGCGGACGAGGTGCAGGCACAGGTCGAGGCCCGCGGCCTTGCCGGCGGAGGTGAGCACGTCTCCGTGGTCGATGTAGAGCACCTCCGGGTCGACCCGCACCCGGGGGTGGCGGCGCGCCAGCTCCGCGGCGTGCATCCAGTGGGTGGTGGCGCGCCTGCCGTCCAGCAGCCCGGCGGCGGCCAGGACGAAGGCCCCCGTGCAGATCGACGCGATCCGCGCCCCCGCCGCGTGGGCCGCCCGCACCGCGTCGACCAGGTCCGCAGGCGGCTCGTGCCGCTCGACGTCGTGGCTCCAGGGCACGATCACGGTGTCGGCGCCGACGAGCCGGTCGAGCCCGTGCGGCGTGCTGACCTGGAACGCCCCACCCAGCCGGGCCCCGGCCGGGGCGCAGACGACGAGGTCGTACCAGGGATCGGCGAGGGCGGAGCGGTCGATCCCGAAGACGTCGAACGCGACCGCGACCTCCAGCAGGGACTGTCCCCCGGCCACGGCGAGCGCCACGGTGTGCATGTCCGGAACTGTACGCATGTTGGCGTTCCGGCCACTCGTCGTCCGACTCGCCGCCGCGCAGCATCCCCGGCGTGGACGAAACGGGTGTGCTGCAGCGGCGGCGCGACACGGCGTGGCGGGGAGCGGGCGTGGCGGTGGCCGCGGTGGGTTGGGGGGCGCAGCAGTTCGCCCCGCTCCTGCTGGTGTACCGGGCCGAACTGGGGGTGGGCGCGGCGACCGTCCAGGCCGTGTTCGCGGTGTACGTCGTCGGGTTGGTCCCCGGGCTGTTGTTCGGCGGCCCGGTGTCGGACCGCTGGGGGCGGCGCCCGGTGGCCCTGGCGGCGCTGGCCGCATCCGGCGCCGCCTCCGCCCTCCTGCTCGCGGGTGGCCACGGCGTCGGATGGCTGTTCGCCGGTCGGCTCGTGGCCGGCTTCGCGAGCGGCGCCGGCTTCAGCGCGGGCGCGGCCTGGGTGCGGGAGCTCAGCGCGGGCTCGGTCGGCGGCACCGAACGCGGGCCGCGGCGGGCGACGGTCGCGATGACCGCGGGGTTCGGGCTCGGCCCCCTCGCGGCGGGCGTGCTGGCCCAGTGGGCGCCCGCGCCCACCGTCCTGCCCTACCTTCCGCACCTTGCCCTGACCCTCGCCGCCCTCCCCCTGGTGCTGCGCACCCCGGAGACCAGCGCGGGCGGCACGGGCGGGCTGCGCATCGCGGGCGTGACCTCGCGGCGGTTCCGCACCGTGGTGGTGCCGCTGGCGCCGTGGGTGTTCGGCGTGGTCGCGGTGGGGATCGCGTACCTCCCCGGGCTCGTCGCCCACCGCCTCGGCGGCTTCGTGCTGCTGTTCTGCACGTTCGTCACGCTGATCGCCGCCGCCGCCGGGATCAGCGTCGTGCCGCTCGCGCGCCGGGTCGCCCGCGGCGGGACCGGGCAGCTGCTCGCGGTGGCGATGGGCCTGGCGATCGCTGGCCTGCTCGTGGCGGCCGCCGCGGCGGCGACGACCGACCCGCTCCTCGTCGTCGCGTCGGTCGTGGTGCTCGGCGCGGCGTACGGCTGCTGCCAGGTGTGCGGCCTCGCCGAGGTGCAGCGCATGGCCCGCCCCGGGCAGCTGGCCGGGCTCACCGCGGCCTACCAGGCGATCTCCTACATCGGGTTCGCGGCCGCCCTGCCGTTGGCCGCGGTGGACCACGCCGTCGCGCCCCCGGTGCTGCTGCTCGGCCTCGCCGCACTCGCCGCCCTCACGCTCGCCGGGACGAGCCGGGCGGTCCGGACGAGCACGGTCCCGGAACCCACCCTCGACAGTAAGTAGACCAGTCTCTATAGTTCGGGGCGTGCCGAGGAGAACCGACACGCGGGACCGGGCCATCCGGACCGCCGCCCACCTGTTCCGGGCGCAGGGCTACCACGCCACCGGCCTCAACCAGGTGCTCGCCGAGGGCGGCCTGCCGAAGGGCTCGTTGTACTTCCACTTCCCGGGCGGGAAGGAGCAGCTCGCGGTCGAGTCGCTGCAGCGGGCGGGCGAGGAGCTGTGCGCAGCGATCGCCGAGGCGATGCGATCCGGGGCCGACCCCGCAGAAGCGCTGGAGAAGGTGCTCGCCCTGCTCGGCGACCACCTCGTCGCCACCGACTTCCGGGAGGGCTGCCCGGTGGCGACGGTCGCGCTCGACGCCGCGGCGCAGAGCGAGGCGATCCGGGCGGCGTGCGCGGGCGTCTACGACTCGTGGGAGGCGCTCGTCGCCGACCGGCTGCGCGCGGCGGGCGTGGACGACGCCGACGGCCTCGCCACCGTGCTGGTCGCCGCCGTCGAGGGGGCCCTGTTGCTCGCCCGCACCCGCCGGGACGTCGCTCCCCTGCACACCGTCGGCGCGCACCTGCGCGCCCTGCTCACACCCGAACGGAGACCGGCATGAGGGTCCACCACCTCAACTGCGGCACGATGCGGCCCTTCGGCGGCCGCCTGGTGAGCGGCAGCGGCCCGCTCCTCGCGACCGCCGAGATGATCTGCCACTGCCTGCTCGTCGAGGCCGACCACGGGCTCGTCCTCGTCGACACCGGCTACGGCGTCGACGACGTCCGCGACCCGGACGCCTCGCTCACCCGCGGGTTCCGGCGGCTGGCCCGGCCGGTGCTCGACGAGTCCGAGACCGCGCTGCGGCAGATCGAGGCGCTGGGCTTCTCGGCCGACGACGTCCGCGACGTCGTGCTCACCCACCTCGACCTCGACCACGGCGGCGGGCTGCGCGACTTCCCGCACGCCCGGGTCCACGTGCTGCGCAGCGAGCTGGAGGCGGCGCGCTCGGCCCGCACGTCCAGGGAGCGCACCCGCTACCCGCGGGCCCAGTGGTCGCACGGGCCGCGGTGGGTGACCCACGACCCGCAGGGCGAGGAGTGGTTCGGCTTCGCCGCCGTCGGTGCGCTGCCCGGGGTGGACGCCGACATCCGGCTCGTGCCGCTCGCCGGCCACACGGTCGGCCACACCGGCGTCGCCGTGCGCGACGGGGACGGCTGGCTGCTGCACGCGGGCGACGCGTACTTCCACCGCCGTGAGATGCGCGCCGACGCCCCCGCCTGCCCGCCGGGCCTGCGCTGGATGCAGCGGCGGATGGAGACCGCGCGCGGGCTGCGGCTGGCCAACCAGGAGCGGCTGCGCGAGCTGGTGCGCGACAACGCCGACCGCATCACGATCTTCTGCGCGCACGATGCGAGCGAGCTGCGCGCGCTGCAGCGCCCCTTCGAGGTGGTCAGCTGAGCTTCAGCTGGAACCAGTGCTCGTCGCGCAGGTCGCCCGGGCCGATGCGCAGCGCGTCCGGGAACCGGCCGACCTGCCTCCAGCCGAGCTTTTCGTAGAAGTCGGGCAGCGTGGTACCACCCCGCGCGGACAGCAGCAGCTGCTCGAGCCCGAGCGCCGTCGCGTGCGCCACCGCGGCGTCGAGCAGGGCCTTGCCCCACCCGCGGCCCTGCAGGTCCGGGTGCACCATCAGGCGCACCACGTCGGCGCGGTGCCGGACGGTGGCCTTCTCGCCCCGCCGGAGGAAGACGGTGCCGACGAGATCATCGCCGCGGGTGAGGGCGAACATCTGCGCGCGCCCCGCCCGGACGTCCGCGACCGCCTGCTCGGCGGCCTCCCGGATGTCCGCCTCCGGCGCGTCGGGGGCGAAGCCGACGGCGCCCCCGGCGCGGGTCACGGCGGTCCACAGCGCGCCGAGGGACGCCGCGGTGGCCGGGCCGGCCTCGGTGACGAGGTCCGGCCCCGCGATCACAGGTTGGGGAACCAGAGCTTGATCTCGCGGGCGGCGCTCTCCGGCGAGTCGGAGCCGTGCACGAGGTTGAACTGCGTCTCCAGGCCGAAGTCGCCGCGGATCGTGCCGGGCGTGGCCTTCTCGACCGGGTCGGTGCCGCCGGCGAGCTGGCGGAACGCGGCGATCGCCCGCGGGCCCTCGACGACGGCCGCGAGCACCTTGCCGGAGGTGATGAACTCGAGCAGGTCGTTGAAGAACGGCTTGCCGTCGTGCTCGGCGTAGTGCTGCTCGGCCAGCTCCCGCGGGACGGTGCGCAGCTCGAGGGCGACGATGTCGAGCCCCTTGCGCTCGATGCGGGAGATGACCTCCCCGATCAGGCGGCGCTGCACGCCGTCGGGCTTGACGAGGACCAGGGTGCGTTCAGTCACGCGGTCGAGGGTATCGGCGGCGCTCCGCCCGCCCGCGTCAGGGATCGCGCACCCGCTGGCTCGGCAGCTCACCGCGCGCCATCTTGCCGAGCAGGTCGCGGCGCATCAGCAGGATCCCGCCCCACACCAGCGCGAACACCACGCCCATCACGCCCAGCGCCGGCACGAGCAGCCCGCAGAGGATCATCACGGCCTGCAGGGCGAGCGCGAGCCAGAGCCCCCACGGCCTGCGCTGCAGGCCCGCCGCCACGAGCATGGCGACGGCGAGCCCGGTGATCACCGAGACGCCGAACGCGGTAGCGCCCTCGCCGAACTTCGACAGCACCAGCAGGGAGAGCGCCACGACGATCGCCTCGAGCGTGAGCGTGGCGGCGTACACGCCCCGCAGACCCCTGAGCGGGTCGGGGGCGGTCACGCCGGTTCCTTGCCGAAGAGAGCGCGCGCCTCACCCGCGGTGACCACGGACCCGGTGATGACGACGCCCACCCCGGACTCGCCGCCCTCCTCGGCCAGCTCACCCGCCTGCTCGACGGCGGTCTTCAGCACCGGCTCGACGCTCACGCGGTCCGCGCCGAACACCTCGGCGGCGAGCGCGCCCAGCTCGTCGGGGTCCATCGCCCGCGGCGAGGAGTTGGCGGTGACCACCACCTCCTGCAGCACCGGCTCCAGCTCGGTGAGGATGCCGCGGACGTCCTTCTCCCGCATCACCCCGAGCACGCCGACCAGCCGGTCGAAGCGGAACTCCGTGGTGAGCGCGGCGGCGAGCGCCCGTGCCCCGTGCGGGTTGTGCGCGGCGTCGGCGAGCACCGTCGGCACGCCCTGCCCGGCGGCGAGCCGCTCCAGGCGGCCCGGCGTGGTGACGCCCGCGAACGCCGCCCGCACGACGTCGGCGTCGAGCGGCTGCTGCGGGCCCGCGCCGACCAGCGCCTCGGCGGCCGCCAGCGCGAGCGCCGCGTTGTTCGCCTGGTGCTCGCCGTGCAGCGGGAGGAACACCTCGTCGTAGGTGCCGCCCAGGCCGCGCAGCGCGAGCATCTGGCCGCCGACGGCCACCTCCCGCTCCTGCACGCCGAACTCGACGTCCTGGCGCGCCACCTGCGCGTCGACCTCGGCGCAGCGTTCCAGCAGCACGTCGGCCACGGCCTTGTCCTGCGCGGCGAGCACGGCGACGGAGCCGGGCTTGATGATGCCCGCCTTCTCGCGGGCGATGCCGAGGACGTCGGTGCCGAGGTACTCGGCGTGGTCGAGGCCGATCGGCGTGATCACCGCGACCGCGGCGTCGGCGACGTTGGTGGCGTCCCAGCGCCCGCCGAGGCCGACCTCGAGGATCGCCGCCTCCACCGGCGCGTCGGCGAACGCCGAGAACGCCATCGCCGTGAGCACCTCGAACTTGGAGAGCGCGACCCCCTCCTTGAGGTCGATCAGCTCCACGAAGGGCTTCACGTCCCGGTAGACCTGCACGTACCGCTCGGGCGTGATCGGCCGGTTGTCGATGTTGATCCGCTCGGTGGCCCGCTGGAGGTGCGGGCTCGTGTAGCGACCGGTGCGCAGCCCCACCTCGCTGAGCAGTGCGTCGACCATGCGCGCGGTGGAGGTCTTGCCGTTGGTGCCGGTCAGGTGGACGACGGGGTAGCCGCGGTGCGGGTCGCCCAGCACGTCCACGAGCGCCGAGATCCGCTCGAGCGAGGGCTCCATGACCGTCTCCGGCCACCGCCGGTCGAGCTCCTGCTCGGTGGCGAGGAAGTCCTCGTAGCGGATCGACGCCGAGACCGGGGGCACCGCGTCCGGGGTGTCCTCGCCGCGGATGGTGCCGAGGACGTGCGACAGCACCGCGTCCTCCGGCGATGCGATCTCGCCCTCGCCCTCGGGCCGCGCGTCGCGCTCGTCGCTCACGCGGTCGAGTCTACGAGCCGGAACGCGGCGAAACCCGCGGCGGGCGTCGCGTCCGCCCGGCTACCGTTGCCGCATGACACCGCCCCGTCCCGCCCTGCCGGAGCGGCCCACGATCGACGGCCTCGAGCCGCGGTGGGCCCGGCGCTGGGACGAGCTGGGCGTACACGCGTTCGACCGCACCCGGCCGCGGGAGGCGGTGTTCGCGATCGACACCCCGCCGCCGACGGTGAGCGGGTCGCTGCACGTCGGGCACGTGTTCTCCTACACCCACACCGACGTCGTCGCCCGCTACCAGCGGATGCGCGGGCGCGCGGTGTTCTACCCGATGGGGTGGGACGACAACGGCCTGCCCACCGAGCGGCGGGTGCAGAACCACTTCGGCGTGCGCTGCGACCCCGCGCTGCCCTACGACCCGAGCTTCGAGCCGCCCGAGCAGCCCGGCGAGCACCAGGTCCCGGTCTCGCGGCGCAACTTCATCGAGCTCTGCGAGCGCCTCACCGCCTCCGACGAGGCCGCGTTCGAGGAGCTGTGGCGCCGGCTGGGGCTCTCGGTCGACTGGTCGGTGACCTACCGGACGATCGGTACCCGCGCCCGGGTGGCCGCGCAGCGGGCCTTCCTGCGCAACCTCGCCCGCGGCGAGGCCTACCTGGCCGAGGCCCCGACGCTGTGGGACGTCACGTTCCGCACGGCCGTCGCGCAGGCGGAGCTGGAGGACCGCGAGCGGCCCGGCGCGTTCCACCGCCTGCTGTTCACCCGCGCCGACGGGGGCGCGGTGGAGATCGCCACCACCCGGCCGGAGCTCCTGCCCGCCTGCGTCGCGCTGGTGGTGCACCCCGACGACGAGCGCTACCGCCCGCTCGTCGGCACGCGCGCCCGCACGCCGGTCTTCGACGTGGCGGTGCCGGTGCTCGCCCACCCCGCCGCCGACCCGGAGAAGGGCACCGGCATCGCGATGGTCTGCACGTTCGGCGACACCACCGACGTGCTGTGGTGGCGCGAGCTGCAGCTGCCCACCCGCGCCGTGGTCGGCCACGACGGCAGGCTGCTGCCCGACCCGCCGCCCGGCGTCGACGCCGCCGCCTACGCGCAGCTCGCCGGGGCCACGGTGCACACCGCCCGCGAGCGGGTGGTCGCGATGCTGCGGGAGCGGGGCGCGCTCGCCGGCGAGCCGGAGCGGATCACGCACGCGGTCAAGTTCTACGAGAAGGGCGACAAGCCGCTCGAGATCGTCACCAGCCGACAGTGGTACCTGCGCAACGGCGGCCGCGACGCCGACCTGCGGGCCGCCCTGCTCGCCCGCGGCCGCGAGCTCGCCTGGCACCCGGAGCACATGCGCGCCCGCTACGAGAACTGGGTGGAGGGCCTCAACGGCGACTGGCTGGTGAGCCGCCAGCGCTTCTTCGGCGTGCCGTTCCCCGTCTGGTACCCGCTCGACGAGCGCGGCGAGCCGGTCCACGACCGTCCGATCGCCGCGGACGAGTCAGCGCTGCCGGTCGACCCGAGCACCGACGTCCCGCCCGGCTACACCGAGGCGCAGCGCGGCGCGCCCGGCGGGTTCACCGGCGACCCGGACGTCATGGACACCTGGGCCACGTCCTCGCTCAGCCCGCAGATCGCGGGCGGCTGGTGCGCCGACGACGAGTTGTTCCAGCGGGTGTTCCCGTTCGACCTGCGCCCGCAGGCCCACGACATCATCCGCACCTGGCTGTTCTCCACGGTGCTGCGCGCGCACACCGAGCACGGCCAGCTGCCGTGGACGCACGTCGCGATCTCCGGGTGGATCCTCGACCCGGACCGCAAGAAGATGTCGAAGTCCAAGGGCAACGTCGTCACCCCCATGGCGCTGCTCGAGCAGTACGGCTCGGACGCCGTGCGGTACTGGGCGGCGGGCGCCCGGCCCGGCACCGACACCGCCTTCGACACCGGCCAGATGAAGATCGGCCGCCGGCTCGCGATCAAGCTGCTCAACGCCAGCCGGTTCGCGCTGTCCACCGGCGCCGCCCCGGGCGAGGTGACCGCGCCGCTGGACCGGGCCCTGCTCGCGGAGCTCGCCGACACCGTCGAGGCCGCCACCGCGGCGCTGGACGACTTCGACCACGCCAGGGCCCTCGAGGTCACCGAGCGCTTCTTCTGGCGCTTCTGCGACGACTACCTGGAGCTGGTGAAGGCCCGCGCCTACGGCGAGCACGGCGCCGAGGCCGCCGCGTCGGCCCACGCCGGGCTGGCCACCGCCCTGTCGGTGCTGCTGCGGCTGTTCGCGCCCGTCCTGCCGTTCGTCACCGAGGAGGTGTGGTCGTGGTGGCAGGACGGCTCGGTGCACGTCGCCCCGTGGCCCGACGCCGAGGAGCTGCGGGCGCAGGCGGGCGACCCGGCCGTGCTCGCCGCGGCCACCGACGTCCTCACCGTCGTGCGCCGGGCGAAGTCGGAGGCGAAGGTCTCCATGCGGGCCGACGTCAGCGAGGTGGTGGTCGCCGCCCCGCCCGACGTCCTCGCCCGGCTCGCCCTCGCCGAGTCGGACGTGCGCGCCGCGGGCCGGGTCCGGCACCTCGACGTCCGCGAGGGCGCCGCGCTCGACGTGGCGGTCAGCCTCTGAACCGACCGACGAGTTCCGGCCCCGCGGGCGGTCCCACGGTGGTGGCCGAGGAATCCGCAGGGGCGCCGGCCACCTCGCTCGACCCCCGCTCCAGCGAACCGACCGCCACCGCCACCCCGTGGGCCGAGACCGAGCGGGCCATCGCGACGGCCGAGCTCTGCTGGATCACCACCGTGCGCGCCGACGGCCGCCCGCACGTCACCCCGCTCACCGCGGCACGGACGTGGTCGTCGAGGGCGAGGCCGTCCGGGTCACCGACGAGGCCGCCCTGGAGCGGCTCGCGGAGGCGTGGCGCGGGACGTGGGACGGGCGCCGGCGCTACGAGGTGCGCGGCGGCGCCTTCCGCCACGAGGCCGGCGAGGCAGGACGACGTCGCGGCGACCACGCGGGTGCTGGACCGGCAGGACGGCCCCACGATCCTCGTCGGCCGCTCCTGGGGCGGCACGGTCATCACCGAGGCCGGGTCCACCCGAAGGTGGCCGGCCTGGTCTACGTCTCCGCCCTCGCCCCCGACGCGGGTGAGACCACGGCCCAGCAGTACGAGGGCTTCGGGCGAACGCCGGAGTTCGTCATCGACGTCGGCGAGGACGGCTACGGGTTCCTGAACCGCGAGAAGTTCACGGCCGGCTTCGCCCACGACGCCGGTGACGAGGACGCCGCCTTCCTGCGCGACTCGCAGGTGCCGATCGACATGTCGGTGTTCGCCACCCCGGTGAAGAACGCCGCCTGGCGCGACAAGCCCACCTGGGCCGTCATCGCCACCGAGGACGAGTCGTTCGACCAGGCCACGCTGCAGCACATGGCCGAGCGCGCCGGCGCGACGATCACCAACGTGAGCGCGGGCCACGCCCTCTACCTGACGCGGGCGGGCGTCGTTCCCGACGTCATCGACGCCGCCACGGGCGCCGCCCGCTGATCCCGGTCAGGCCTCCGGCAGGGCCGCCAGCCGCGCCGTCACGCGCTCGATCTCGGCCACCGCGGCCTCGCGGCGGGTGCGGACGTTCTCCACGACGTCGGCGGGCGCCTTCTCCAGGAACTTGGGGTTGGCCAGCTTCTTGTCGGCCTGCTCCAGCTCCTTCCGGGCCGCGGCCAGGTCGCGGCCCAGGCGGGCCCGCTCGGCGGCGACGTCGATCGCGCCCGAGGTGTCGATCTCGACGTGCACCCGCCCGCCGGAGAGCAGGACGTCGAGGGTGGCCGTGGGCGCGAAGCCCTCCCCCGGGTCGTCGAGCCGGGCGAGCGCGCGCAGCGCGGCGGCCGCGCCGCCGGGGCCGGGGTCGCCGAGCCCGGCCCCGGCCAGGCCCTCGACCTTGGCGGCGACGCGCCTGCTGTCCGGCAGGCCCTGCTCGGTGCGGAACCGGCGCACCTCGGTGACCAGCTTCTGCACGTCGGCCAGCCGGCCGTTCGCCGCGGGGTCGGCGGGGGCGCCCGCGTCGGTCGGCCACGGCGCGACGACCACCGACTCGCGCCCGGTCAGCGCCGTCCAGAGCGCCTCGGTGATGAACGGGATGATCGGGTGCAGCAGCCGCAGCAGCACGTCGAGCACGTGGCCGAGGACGGCGCGGGTGCCGTCGGCGGTGCGCTCGTCGCGCAGCTGCACCTTGGCCAGCTCGAGGTACCAGTCGCACAGCTCGTCCCACGTGAAGTGGTAGAGCCCCTCGGTGGCCTTCGCGAACTGGAAGTCCTCCAGCAGCGCGTCGGTCTGTTGCACGACCTCGGCGAGCCGGCCGAGGATCCAGCGGTCGGCGTCGGTGCGGTCGGCCTCGGCGGGCAGCGGCAGGTCGGGCGACGCCCCGTTGCTGAGGGCGAGCCGCGTGGCGTTCCACAGCTTCGTGCCGAAGTTGCGCGAGCCGGCGACCCACTCCTCCGACAGCGCCATGTCGGCGCCGGGGTTGGAACCGCGGGCGATCGTGAAGCGCAGCGCGTCGGCGCCGTAGCGGTCGATGAGGTCCAGCGGGTCGATGGTGTTGCCCCTGGACTTCGACATCTTCTTGCCGTGCTGGTCGCGGATCAGCCCGTGCAGGAACACGTGCTCGAACGGCGGGGCGCCGTCCATCGCGTACAGCCCGAACATCATCATCCGGACGACCCAGAAGAACAGGATGTCGTAGCCGGTGACGAGCACGGACGTCGGGTAGTAGCGCTCGAGGTCCTTCGTCTTGTCCGGCCAGCCCAGCGTGGAGATCGGCCACAGCCCGGAGGAGAACCACGTGTCGAGGACGTCCTCGTCCTGGCGCCAGCCCTCACCGGTGGGTGGCTCCTCGTCCGGGCCGACGCAGACGACCTCGCCGTCCGGGCCGTACCAGACCGGGATGCGGTGGCCCCACCACAGCTGACGGCTGATCGTCCAGTCGTGCATGTTGTCGACCCAGTCGAAGAAGCGCTTCTCCAGCTCCTTCGGGTGGATCGTGACGCGGCCGTCGCGGACGGCGTCGCCCGCGGCCTTGGCCAGCGGCTCGACGCGGACGAACCACTGCAGCGACAGCCGCGGCTCGACGACGGTGTCGCAGCGGCTGCAGTGCCCGACCGCGTGCACGTACGGCCGCTTCTCGGCGACGATGCGGCCCTGCGCGCGCAGCTCCTCGCGGACGGCCTCTCGCGCGGCGAAGCGGTCCATCCCGTCGAACCGGGTGCCGGACCCGCTGATCACCGCCGCCTCGTCCATGATCGAGGGCATCGGCAGGTCGTGGCGGCGGCCGATCTCGAAGTCGTTGGGGTCGTGCGCGGGGGTCACCTTGACCGCGCCGGTGCCGAACGCGGGGTCGACGTGCTCGTCGGCCACGACCGGGATCTTCCGACCGACGATCGGCAGCTCGATCTCGCGGCCGACGAGGTGGGCGTAGCGCTCGTCGTCGGGGTGCACCGCCACCGCGGTGTCGCCGAGCATCGTCTCGACGCGGGTGGTGGCCACGACGACGGAGTCCTCGCCGTCGCCGTAGCGGATGGAGACGAGCTCGCCCTCGTCGTCGTGGTGGTCGACCTCGATGTCCGACAGCGCGGTGCGGCAGCGCGGGCACCAGTTGATGATCCGCTCGGCGCGGTAGATCAGGTCGTCGTCGTAGAGCCGCTTGAAGATCGTCTGGACGGCGCGCGACAGCCCTTCGTCGAGGGTGAACCGCTCGCGGGTCCAGTCGACGCCGTCGCCGAGGCGGCGCATCTGGCCGAGGATCGCGCCGCCGGACTCGGCCTTCCAGGCCCACACCTCCTCGACGAAGGCCTCGCGGCCCAGGTCGTGGCGGCTGCGCCCCTCGGCGGCCAGCCTGCGCTCCACGACGTTCTGGGTGGCGATGCCCGCGTGGTCCATGCCGGGCAGCCACAGCGCGTCGTAGCCCTGCATCCGGCGGCGCCGCGTGAGGATGTCGATGAGCGTGTGGTCCATCGCGTGGCCGAGGTGCAGGCTGCCCGTGACGTTCGGCGGCGGGATCACGATGCAGAACGGCGGCCGGTCGGAGGTGTTGTCGGCCTCGAAGTACCCGCGCTCCACCCACCGCTCGTAGAGCACGCCCTCTACCTCGCCCGGGTTCCACTGGGCGGGCAGGTCGACGGTGCGCGGTGGGAGGGTCTCGGTCACCTGATGAAGTTTACGAGCGACCGACGGTGTCCCCGTGACCGGTCGCGTACCCGGCGGGAACGGCCCGGCAGGGCTACCGTTGCCCGGATGTCGGTGCTGCGCACGATGCCCGTCGAGCACGTACTGGAACGGGGCAGGGACGCCAAGCTGCGGCGGTCGCTGTCCGGCCGCGACCTCATCGGTTTCGGGGTCGGGATCATCATCGGAACCGGCATCTTCACCCTCGCCGGGGTCGAGGCGAGGGAGCACGCCGGGCCCGCGGTCACGCTGTCGTTCATCATCGGCGCGGTCGTCGCGGCGCTCGCCGCCCTCTGCTACGCCGAGCTCGCGTCCTCGGTGCCGACGGCCGGCTCGGCCTACACCTACGCCTTCGCCACGCTCGGCGAGCTGTTCGCGTGGATCATCGGGTGGGACCTGCTGCTGGAGTTCGGCCTCGGCCTCGCCGTGGTCTCCCGCAGCTGGTCGAGCTATCTGGCGAACCTCTTCGGGCTGCCGCAGGTGCTGTTCGGCGAGTCCGCGCCGTTCAACATCGGGGCGGTCCTGATCATCGGCATCCTCACCGTGGTGGCGGTGCTCGGCATCCGCCAGTCGTCGCGCCTGACCAACGTGCTGGTCGCCGTGAAGCTCGCGGTGTGTGTGCTGATCATCGGGGTCGGCGTCTTCTTCATCGACACCGCGAACCTCACGCCGTTCATCCCACCGGCCGAGCCCGTGGAGGGCGGCGGCTCGGTGCTGCAGCAGCCCGTGGTCGAGGGCGTGTTCGGGGTGGAGGCCACCGCGTACGGCGTCGGCGGGATGCTCACGGCGGCCGCGGTGGTGTTCTTCGCCTACACCGGCTTCGAGGCGCTGGCCAACCTGGGCGAGGAGACGCGGCGCCCCGAGCGCGACATGACGATCGGCCTGCTCGGCGCCCTGGGCGTGTGCGCAATGCTGTACATCGCGGTCTCGTTCGTGATGACCGGGATGGTGCCCTACCAGGAGATCGACCCCGGGGCGCCGCTCGCGAGCGCGTTCAACGCGGTCGGGCTGCCCTGGGTCGGGGCGCTGATCTCGATCGGAGCCGTCACCGGGCTGACCTCGGTGATGATGGTCGAGCTGGTCACGATCGGCCGGATCGGGTTCGCGATGGGCCGCGACGGGCTGCTGCCCGAACCCATCGGCACCGCGCACCCCCGGTTCCACACCCCGCACCGGATGACGATCATCGGCGCCGCGGTGATCGCGGTCATCGCGGCGATCACGCCGATCTCCGAGCTCGCCGACATGGTCTCGATCGGCGCGCTGAGCGCGATGATCATCGTGGCGATCGCGGTGCCGGTGCTGCGCCGCAGCCGGCCCGCGCTCGAGCGGCCGTTCCGGGTCCCGTTCTCCCCGGTGCTGCCCGTGCTCGCCGCGGTGGCCTGCTTCTACCTGATGCTCAACCTCGACCTGCTCAGCTGGCTGCGGTTCGCCGTGTGGCTGGTCATCGGGCTCGTGATCTACCTGGTGTACGGCAGGCGGCACTCGATGCTCAGCCCCACCACCGAGCGCTAGGCGGGCAGCAGCGCCGCGTGCAGCCGGTCGAAGCCCAGCACCGGCGCGAGCCTGCGCTCCCGGACCAGCCGCAGGTCCACCGCGCGGACCTGCCCGCTCGTGGGCTCGTACACCCGCCACCGGCCGTCGTCGAGCACGCCGAGGGCGAGGACGTAGTGCCGCGGGACGAGCGACCCCACCAGCAGCGGCACCGGCCTGCCGGCGGCGAGCGCCGCCCCGGCCCGGCCGAGCACGTCGTCGAGGTCGGCGGCGGAGGTGTCGTCGACCAGCCGCACCCGGTACGGGCCCGCCCCGGGCACGTGGCGGCGCAGCCAGGACACCATCCCCCACGGCGTGGTGCCGAGCGCCTGCGGCCAGAACCGCGTGGACTGCCGGTGCACCTCCCGCTGCCGGGCGTCGAAGCGCTCGCCGAACCCGACCGCGACGCCGGCCTGCGCCCCCGCGAGGGCGCCCGATCCGGCCGCTCCCCCGGCGTCGGCGTCCTCGCCGTCCAGGCGCCGCATCTCCGACGGATCCGCCCAGGCCGCGAGCGCGATCAGCACCGCGCTGCCGCAGGTGGTGGGGTCCACCTGGTCGAGGCGGACGCCGCCGCGCCGCTGCTCGCCGAGGCCACCGGGCAGCAGCGGGCGCCTGCCCGCCGCCAGCGGACGGACCCGGGCCGCGTGCTCCGGCCGGTCGCTGGGGTGCGCCGCCCGCCGGACGCGCGAGCCGACCCAGCGCGCCACCCCGACCACGGTCCGCATGCCATGAATCCTCCCCCGCGCGCGGGGGTCACGCCACGGCCGCCACGGCGGTCGACCACAGCTCCCGCCCGTCGTGCCCGCGCAGGCTCACCCGCAGCTCGCCGTCCGGGGAGACCTCCACCTCCCCGAAGTGCTGGTAGCCGTGCGCGGGCGAGGTGTTCGGCGCCGGCGGGGCGTGCACGAACACCGCCTCGGGGCCGAACGTCGGGTCCAGCGGGTTCGGCCCGAAGGCGCCCGCGTGCAACGGGCCGGAGACGAACTCCCAGAACGGGTCGAACTCGGTGAACCCCGCCCGTTCCGGGGAGTAGTGGTGGGCCGCCGTGTAGTGGACGTCCGCGGTGAGCCACACCACGCCACGGACGCCGCGCCTGCGCAGCTCCGACAGCACCCAGGCCAGCTCGGCCTCCCGGCCGCTCGGCGGGCCCGCCACGCCGTTCGCGACGGCCTCCCACGCCGTCCCGTCGGGCACCTGCAGCCCGATCGGCATGTCGGAGGCGACGAACTTCCACGTCGCGTGCGACGACGCCAGCCCGTCGACGAGCCACCGGGCCTGCCGCTCGCCCAGGATGCGCCCGCCCGCCCCGGTGTTGGCCCCGTTGGGGTCGCGGTGGCTGCGCATGTCGAGCACGAAGAGCTCCACGTGCGCCCCGTACGCCAGCCGCCGGTAGACCCGGCCGTCGATCGCCCGGCGCGGGTCCAGCGGCACCCACTCGTGGTAGGCGCGGAACGCGCGCTCGGCGAGGACGTCCACCCGCTTCTCGGTGTAGCGGTCGTCGTCGAGCAGCTCGCCCGGGTACCAGTTGTTGGTGACCTCGTGGTCGTCCCACTGGTTGACCTGCGGCACGGCGGCGAGGAACGCGCGCAGGTGCTCGTCGAGCAGGTTGTAGGCGTACTGGCCGCGGAACTCGGCGAGCGTCTCGGCCACCTTCGCCTTCTCCGGCGTCACGAGGTTGCGCCACGTGCTGCCGTCGGGGAGCGCGACGGTCTCGGTGAGCGGGCCGTCGGCGTAGACGGTGTCGCCGCTGTGCAGGAAGAAGTCGGGGTCGCGTTCGGCCATGGCGCGGAAGATCCGCATCCCGCCCCGGTCGCGGTCGATCCCCCAGCCCTGCCCGACCACGTCGCCGGACCAGACGAACCGCACGCCCTCGCTGCGTGGACCCGCGGTGCGGAACGACCCGGTGACCGGCGCGCTCGCGACGCGGCCGTCGAGGTCCTCCGCGGTGACCCGGTAGTGGACGGTCCGACCGCGGCCGTGCACCCGGACCTTCCCGGTGAAGTCGGTGTCCGGGGTGAGGACCGGCCCCACCACCCGGCGCGGGTGGGTGAACCCGGGGTCGTCGGCCACCTCGACGACCATGCGCGACGGCCGGTCCGCCCGCGCCCAGACCAGCCCCGACCCGCGGACCACGTCCCCGGACTGCACGCCGTGGGTCAGCACCGGGCGGTCGGCCCGCACGAGCGCGGGGGCGGTCAGCGCGCCGACGGCGGCGGCGCGGAGCAGGGTGCGGCGGTCGATCCGGAGGGAGCGCATGGCCCGGTGTGTAGACCACCCGGGTGAACGGACCCCGGTCTGCGGGTGAACAACGGCGCTCGACGTGGCCGGTTGTGTCCGAGCTGACGCCCGAGATCCGGGCCTTCCTCTCCGCAGGCACCCGCACCGGCGAGCTGGGCTACGTCGCGTCGGACGGCAGGCCGCTGGTGGCGCCGGCGTGGTTCGTCCTCGACGGCGACGAGCCGGTGTTCACCACGGGGGCGACCACGCCGAAGGCGCGCGCCATCGCCCGGGACCCGCGCGTGGTGTTCGCGTCGACCTCGAGGAGCCGCCCTACGCGTTCGTCCAGGTGCAGGGCACCGCCACGGTCTGCGACGATCCGGACGAGCTGCTGCGGCTCGCCACCGCGATCGGCGGCCGCTACACGGGCGCGGACCGGGCCGAGGAGTTCGGCCGGCGCAACGCCGTGCCGGGCGAGCTGGTGGTGCGCATCCGCCCGACCCGGATCGTCTCCGACTTCGACGTGACGGGCTGACCCGCCGCGGGCCGGCCGACGGTCAGGCGCGGCGGGACTGGTCGCCCGCCGGGGCGCCGCGCTCGCTGTCGGCGTCCCAGCCGTCGGCGAGCCGGCCGATCTTCTCCGCGAAGTCGCGGGCGGCGACCGCCGGGTCGTCGGCCCGGCCCGCCGCCACCCCGACGAGGAAGGCGGTGACCGGCGCCCCGGGCCGGGAGACGCCGTGCGCCACGTCCGAGGCGAGATCGAGGACCAGGTCCACGATGCCCTCGCGCTCGAGGGCCCCTTCGATGCCGAGCTCCCGCACCACGGCGGTGACCCATGCGGACAGGGCCTGTGCGTCACTGCTGTCAGCCACGCGCCGACCCTAACCCGGAATCAGCCGCCGAACAGCGCGGGGATTTTGATCACGAGCTGGTACAGGCCGTACAGGAACGGGATCACCACCCACGCCCAGGCCAGCCAGGCGACCGGCGGCGGGCCGGTGCGGGTGCCGTCGGCCGCGGACTGCGTGCTCATGCCCTCTTCGCCCCCGTCGTGTCCACCGCGTCCTGCGACGCGGGCTCGTGGTAGCGCTCGTCCACCGGCCGGATGAGCTCGTTGCAGACGAAGCCGACGACCAGCAGCCCGATCATGATCCAGAAGGCCACCGTGTACCGGCCGGGCCCCTCCACGCCGGCCGCGATCTGCGCGTCGGCGATCGCGTTGACGATCACCGGCCCCAGCACGCCCGCCGTGGACCACGCGGTGAGCAGGCGGCCGTGGATCGCGCCGACCTGGTAGGTGCCGAACAGGTCGCGCAGGTACGCGGGCACGGTGGCGAAGCCCCCGCCGTAGAACGAGAGGATCAGCATCGCCGCGATGATGAACAGCGCCTGGTTGGCGTTGCCCAGCAGCGTGATGAGCAGGTACAGCAGGGCGCCGACGCCCAGGTAGACGCGGTAGATGTTCTTGCGCCCGATGATGTCGGAGGTCGACGACCAGGCGAACCGCCCGAGCATGTTCGCCAGCGACAGGATCGCGACGAACCCGGCCGCGGCGGCGGCGACCTGGGTGCCCGCGTCGGGGAAGTAGTCCTGGAAGATCGGCGAGGCGCGCTCGAGGATGCCGATGCCGGCCGTGACGTTCAGGCACAGCACCACCCACAGCAGCCAGAACTGCGGCGTGCGGATGGCGTTGTTGGCCGACACGTTGGCCGTGGTGATGAGCGAGCCGGTCTTGGCCTCCGACGGGTGCCACCCCTCCGGCCGCCACCCGTCCGGCGGGACCCGCACCAGGAGCCAGCCGACCGACATGAACACGGCGTAGGCGATGCCGTGGACGAGGAAGGAGAGCGCCACGCCGCTCGCCTGCGGGTCGTCGCCCGTCGCCCCGAACGCGGAGAGCATCGACGCCGACCACGGCGACGCGATGAGCGCGCCGCCGCCGAAGCCCATGATCGCAAGGCCGGTGGCCATGCCCGGCCGGTCGGGGAACCACTTGATCAGGGTCGACACCGGCGAGATGTAGCCGATGCCGAGGCCGATCCCGCCGATGAAGCCGTACCCGACGATGACCATCCAGTACTGGTTCAGCGTCACGCCGAGCGCCGAGACGAGGAACCCGGTGGAGAAGCAGACCGTGGCGATGAACATCGCCCAGCGGGGCCCGTTGCGGTCGACCGCCGTGCCGAAGACCGCGGCCGACACCCCCAGCATCACGATGCCCAGCGTGAACGGCAGGGCGGTGAGGGTGCCCGCGGCGGGGTTGCCCTCCAGCATCGTGGCGGTGAGCGGGTTCTTGAAGACGCTCCACGCGTACGCCTGCCCGATCGCCAGGTGGATCGACAGCGCGGCGGGCGGGATCAGCCACCGGCTCCATCCAGGTGGCGCGATGATGCGCTCACGTTGCAGGAAACCGGCGGCCATTGGCAGCTCCCTCAGCCATGCGAACCACGACCGCGTGAACCTAGATCACGGTAGGTGAGCGTGCAACTGTACGAAGCAATACGGTATACAGTCGCGACGAACGGCCGATGAGCGGCCGACGAACGGCGGACGAGCGGAGCGGGCGCCGCGCACACGACGACGCCGGCCCGCTTCACGCGGACCGGCGTCGTTCGGGTGTGCTGCTGCGGCTCGTCAGGCGGAGCGCTCGCGCCGCTCCCGGCGGGTGGCCGGGGTGCGCGGGACGATCGCGGGGTTGACGTTGCTGCGCACCGTCTGCTCGGTGACGACCACCTTCGCCACGTCGTCGCGGCTCGGGATGTCGTACATGACGGGCAGCAGCACCTCCTCCATGATCGCTCGGAGGCCGCGGGCCCCCGTGCCGCGCAGGATGGCCTGGTCGGCGACCGCCTCGAGCGCGTCCTGGGTGAACTCCAGCTCCACGCCGTCCATCTCGAACAGCTTGCGGTACTGCTTCACCAGGGCGTTGCGCGGCTCGGTCAGGATCTTGACCAGGGCCTCCTTGTCGAGCGACGTGACCGACGCCACGATCGGCAGGCGCCCGATGAACTCCGGGATGAGCCCGAACTTGATGAGGTCCTCGGGCAGGGTCTCCGCGAAGCTCTCGGACGGGTCGATGTCGTGCTTGGAGCGGATCTCGGCGCCGAACCCGAGGCCGCGCTTGCCGATCCGGTCGCTGATGATCTTCTCGAGGCCGGCGAAGGCGCCCGCCACGATGAAGAGCACGTTGGTGGTGTCGATCTGGATGAACTCCTGGTGGGGGTGCTTGCGCCCACCCTGCGGCGGCACGCTCGCGGTGGTGCCCTCCAGGATCTTCAGCAGCGCCTGCTGCACGCCCTCGCCGGAGACGTCGCGGGTGATCGACGGGTTCTCCGACTTGCGGGCGATCTTGTCGACCTCGTCGATGTAGATGATGCCGGTCTCGGCGCGCTTGACGTCGTAGTCAGCGGCCTGGATCACCTTGAGCAGGATGTTCTCGACGTCCTCGCCCACGTAGCCCGCTTCGGTGAGCGCCGTGGCGTCGGCGATCGCGAACGGGACGTTGAGCAGCTTGGCCAGCGTCTGCGCGAGGTAGGTCTTCCCGCAGCCGGTGGGGCCGAGCATGAGGATGTTCGACTTGGCGATCTCGACGCCATCGCCATCGCCGCTACCGCGGCGTTCGCCGGCCTGGATGCGCTTGTAGTGGTTGTAGACCGCCACCGACAACGTGCGCTTCGTCTGGGTCTGCCCGACGACGTACTGGTCGAGGAAGTCGTGGATCTCGGCGGGCTTGGGCAGCTCGTCGAGCTTGACGTCGCCCGACTCCGCCAGCTCCTCCTCGATGATCTCGTTGCAGAGATCGATGCACTCGTCGCAGATGTAGACCCCAGGGCCGGCGATCAGTTTCTTGACCTGCTTCTGACTCTTCCCGCAGAACGAGCACTTGAGCAGGTCACCGCCGTCGCCGATGCGTGCCATGAGTGCAGACCCCAAATCCTTCTCTGCGCTGCCCCGGCGGGTCCGGGAGGCGCGCTATCTGGACGGTACCCGCCCGACCCGGTCCCCGGGGAGTTTCGTGCACCGGAGATTCGGTGACGGGTCGGCGGACGGTCGGCACCGGCCCCGAACCCGCCGGTGCCGACCCGCCTTCTCAGACCGCGGAGAGCTTGCGGCTCTTGATGATCTCGTCGACGATGCCGTACTCCTTGGCCTCCTCGGCCGTGAGGATGCGGTCGCGCTCGATGTCGTCGTGCACCTGCTCGGGCGAGCGGTTGGTGTGCTTGGCGAGCGTGTGCTCCAGCAGCCTGCGCATGCGGGAGATCTCGGCCGCCTGGATCTCCAGGTCGGACACCTGGCCGTAGAAGCCCTCGGTGGCCGGCTGGTGGATCAGCACGCGCGCGTTCTGGACCGCGAGGCGGCGCCCCGGCGTGCCCGCAGCGAGCAGCACCGCCGCCGCGGACGCGGCCTGCCCGAGGCAGACCGTCTGGATGTCCGGGCGGATGAACTGCATCGTGTCGTAGATCGCCATCAGCGACGTGAACGAGCCGCCGGGCGAGTTGATGTACATGCTGATCTCGCGGTCCGGGTCGGCCGACTCCAGGCACAGCAGCTGCGCCATGACGTCGTTGGCCGACGCGTCGTCGATCTGCACCCCGAGGAAGATGATGCGCTCCTCGAAGAGCTTGTTGTACGGGTTCGACTCCTTGACCCCGTAGCTCGTGCGCTCGACGAAGGACGGCAGCACGTACCGCGACTGCGCCGGCTCCGGGGCCCGCCCGCCCGGCGTCCACATGTTGCTCATCGAGCGCTCCCGTTCTGGTTCGAGTCGGGGATCTGGCTGGCTCGGGTGATGACGTGGTCGACGAAGCCGTACTCGAGCGCCTCCTGCGCCGTGAACCACCGGTCGCGGTCGAAGTCGGCGATGATCCGCTCGACCGTCTGCCCGGTGTGCTCGGCGATGAGCTCGGCCATCTCGCGCTTGTGGCGCTTGAACAGCTCCGCCTGGATGGAGATGTCGGACTCGGTGCCGCCGACGCCCGCCGACGGCTGGTGCATGAGGATCTGGCAGTGCGGCAGCACGTACCGCTTGCCGCGCGTGCCCGCCGAGAGCAGGAACTGCCCCATCGACGCGGCCATGCCCATCCCGAACGTCGCGACGTCGCACGGGATGAACTGCATGGTGTCGTAGATCGCCATGCCGTCCGGGACCGAGCCACCCGGCGAGTTGATGTACAGGGAGATGTCCGACTCCGGGTCCTCCGCCGCGAGCAGCAGCATCTGCGCCGCGATGCGGTTGGAGATCTCGGAGTCCACCTGCTGCCCGAGCACGATGATCCGCTGCTGGAGCAGCCGCTCGTACACCGAGTCGGACAGCGTCATCGACGAGGACTGGGCGCCCCGCCGCATCACCTCTCCGACAGCGTCCGCCGTACGCGGGCCCGCCCACGTGCGCGCTCCGCTGGCGCTGCGCGCGGAGTCCTCTGGCCTCACTTCACCCCTGCCTTCTGCTGGTTCGGCTCGCGTGTCCATCGATTGCGACCCTACGCGGACGAACCTCCTGTTCGCCGCGTATGGCCAGGTTGTTCGCTGTGGGCGTGGCGCGCCTCAGGAGGAGGCCGTCGCCTTCTCCTCCGCGGCGGCGGGGGCGTCCGCACCGGCCTCGGTGGACTCGGCGGACTCGCTGGTCTCCGAGGTCTCCGCGGCCTCGTCCTCGTCCGTCCCGAGGAACTCACGCATGTCGACCTCGTTGCCCGACGCGTCGGTGACCGTGGCCGCGCGCACGGCTGCGATGAGGGCCTTGCTGCGCCGCACGTCGGAGTAGACGGCGCCCAGCTGCCCCGCCTCCTGGATGCGCCGCGCGAACTCCTCCGGCTGCATCTGGTACTGCTGCGCCTGGAAGACGATGCGCTCGGTGAGCTCCTGCTCGCTGACCGTGGTCTGCTCCCGGTCGGCGAGGGCGTCGAGCACGAGCCGGGTCCGCACGGACTTCTCCGCCGCCTCCTTGGTCTCGGCGTCGAACTGCTCGCGCGTGCGGCCCTGGGAGGTGAGGAACTCCTCGAACTTGGCCTCGTCGTGGTCGAACGGGTGCACCGCGTCGTGGAGCGCCGAGTCGATCTCGGCCTGCACCACCGTCTCCGGCAGCGGCACCTCGGTGGCCTCGACGAGGGCCTCGAGCACCTTGTCGCGCGCCTGCGTGACCTGCTCCATCTTGCGCACCCGACCGAGCCGCTCCCGCAGGTCGGCCACCAGCTCGTCGAACGTGTCGAACTCGCTCGCCAGCTGGGCGAACTCGTCGTCGGGCTCGGGGAGCTGACGCTCCTTCACGGCGGTGACCTTGACGGTGACCTCGGCGTCGCGGCCGGCGTGCTCGCCCGCCACGAGCTTCGTGGTGAACGTCCGCTCCTCACCCGCCGACAGGCCGGTGATGGCCTCGTCGATGCCCTCGATCAGGCCGCCCTGGCCCACCTGGTACGAGAAGCCGGTGGTCTGGGCCTCCTCGACGGGCTTGCCGTCGACGGTGGCGGACAGGTCGATGAGGACGAAGTCGTCCTTCTGGGCGGGCCGGTCGACGCCGGTGAGCGTGCCGAACCGCGCGCGCAGGTTGTCGACCTGCTCCTGCACGTCCTCGTCGGTGACCTCCACATCGTCGACCGTGACCGACAGCGTGGACAGGTCGGGCAGCTCGATCTGCGGCCGGACGTCGACCTCGGCGGTGAAGGCGAGCTTCTCGCCGTCGGCGAGCTCGGTGACCTCGATGTCGGGCCGGCCGATCGGCATGAGGTCCTCGGCCGTGGTGACGGCCTCGCTGTACTTGGCCGGGACGGCGCCGTTGACGACCTCCTCGAGCACCACACCCCGCCCGAGACGGGCATCGATGATGCGGGCCGGCACCTTGCCCGGACGGAAGCCGGGCACCCGGACCTGCTGCGCGATCTTCTTGTAGGCCCGGTCGAAGTCCGGCTTCAGCTCGTCGAAGGGCACCTCGACGTTGATGCGGACTCGCGTCGGGCTCAGCCGCTCGACGGTGCTCTTCACGGTGGGCTTACTCCTCGTTGTACTGGGATGTGCGCGGACCGCTGGCGAGATGGGTCCGCTGGCTGGCCCGGGCGGATGCCCGCGGGCGCCCGGCCGGTCGTCCTCGCGAGTCTACGGGTCCGGCCGGTGGCTGCCCGGGCGGGCCGGGGCGCGGTCTGCGAGCACGTCGGCGGCGGGGGTGGGTGCGCGGCCGAACCCGGGCAGCCGGTGCGCGCGGGCGGCGGCACCGCGGGCCGACGCCACGTTGCGGGGCAGGCGCGCAGGGAGCGAGGCACGAGCGACCGAGCACCGGCGGAGCAAGGCGGCGCCTCTACGGGCCCGCGGGCCTGCCGGAGCGCAGCGGAGGCAGTCGGACACAGTCGTCGCACAGCCCGCCGCCGGGCACGCGGTAGTAGAGGCAACAGGTGCGGCGGCGGAAGGTCCAGACCAGGTCGGGGTCGCGCGGGGCCAGGAGCTCCCCCGCCCCCGCGAACGCACCGTGGGCGAGCACGGCCTCCGCCACCTCGGCCGCCCGGGCGGCCACCTCCGGTCGCCGCACCACGAGCAGCCGTTTGGCCGCGGCCACGGTGGATGCCGCGTTCCCCCACAGCAGCCGCGCGGCGACCGGGACCCGCGCGCGCACCTCGTCGGCCAGCGGCCCCAGCAGGTCTTCGAGCAGCGCGGGCAGGGCGTCGGCGGCCGCGGTCGAGCCGGCGTCGGTGCTGGGCGCCCACCCGCCGTCGCCCGTCCGGCTCCACCACAGCGTGGCGGGGGTGGGCGCCGGTACCTCCCCGTGCAGCACCGCCGCCGCGTACGGCGCGGACACCAGCTGCGCGGCGAACCCCTGGAAGGCGAGCGAGGCCGCGACCCGCTCGGCGCAGCCCAGCGCGCGGGCGACGTGCGCGATGCGCTCCTGCACCGGTTCCGGGTCGGTGAGACGGTGCTCACCGCGGCCGGCGCGCAGCGCGAAGAACGGGCCGAGACCGGCCACGTCGGCGAGCAGGGAACGCACGTCCACCCCGGCAGTGTGCGCCGGTCACATCCTGCGCACAGCCGCTCACGACGCGGGTAGGGTGGGGTCCGCGGGACCGACGCCGGGGTCACGCGGAAGAAACAGGCCGTACACATTACAGGCAGTACGGCCGATCCCGCGCGTTCAAGAACGGTCACTGTGGTCACTGCGGCTCTCACTGGCGAATCGCCGCCGCAACGTGCGACATTGTCTGCGCGAAACCGCACCCGCTGACGCGTGCGCGCTCGCACCGTGCGTAGAACCCGGCCGACGCCCCACCACGGCGCCCGGTCGTCGTGCCGGTGTCCGAGGCCCACAACGTCCGGACGCACGGTGCTGCGCTGCACACGGGGATCGACAGATCAGGCGGAGCGGGCAGGTCGGACCGATACTCCTCTTTTCCCAGCCCATCCACCCACCACACACTCGTCACATCGTCGTCCCGATGCTGGTGTCGGGGTGCACCGAGACGACAAGCAGGAGGCACTCTTGGCTGCGAACCCAGCGGGTACCTCGTCCGGGCTATACCGCCCGGAGTTCGAGCACGACGCCTGCGGCGTCGCCTTCGTCGCCGATCTCGCCGGTCGCCGCGATCACAGCATCATCCGCAAGGCGCTGACCGCGCTCCTGCGGCTCGAGCACCGCGGCGCCCGTGGCGCGGAGGTCAACACCGGGGACGGCGCGGGCATCCTCATCCAGGTGCCCGACGCCTTCTTCCGGGCCGTCGCGGGGTTCCCGCTGCCCGCCGAGGGCGCCTACGCCGTCGGCACCGCGTTCCTGCCCGCGGACCGGGCGGACGCCGACGCGGCCGTCGCCGAGATCGAGAAGCTCGCCGCCGAGGAGGGCCTGCAGGTCCTCGGGTGGCGCGAGCTCCCGGTCGACCCGGACGCCGCCGACCTGGGCCCGATGGCCCGCGCGGCCATGCCGAGCTTCCGGCAGCTGTTCGTCTCGGGCGTGCAGGGCGAGACCGGCATCGAGCTCGAGCGCCGCACGTTCTGCCTGCGCAAGCGCGCCGAGCACGCCACGGACGTCTACTTCCCGAGCCTGTCGCCGCGCACCATCGTCTACAAGGGCATGCTCGCCGAGCCGCAGCTCGAGGCCTTCTACCCGGACCTGTCGGACGAGCGTGTCGCGAGCGCGCTCGCCGTGGTGCACTCCCGGTTCTCCACCAACACGTTCCCGGCGTGGCCGCTCGCCCACCCGTACCGCTACGTGGCGCACAACGGCGAGATCAACACGCTGCGCGGCAACCGGAACTGGATGGCCTCCCGCGAGGCGCTGCTGCAGTCCGACCTCATCCCGGGCGACCTGTCGCGCCTGTCGCCGATCGTCACGCCCGACGCCAGCGACTCCGCCACCTTCGACGAGGTGCTCGAGCTGCTGCACCTGGGCGGGCGCAGCCTGCCGCACGCGGTGCTGATGATGATCCCGGAGGCGTGGGAGAACCACGAGGAGATGGACCCGGCCCGCCGGGCCTTCTACGAGTTCCACTCCACGCTGATGGAGCCGTGGGACGGGCCCGCGCTCGTCGCGTTCACCGACGGCACCCAGATCGGGGCGGTGCTCGACCGCAACGGCCTGCGGCCGGCCCGCTACTGGGTCACCGAGGACGGCCTCGTCGTGCTCGCCTCCGAGGTGGGGGTGCTCGACGTCGACCCGTCGGCCGTCGTGCGCAAGGGCAGGCTCGAGCCGGGCCGCATGTTCCTGGTCGACACCTCGCAGGGGCGCATCCTCGACGACGCCGAGATCAAGGGCGCGCTCGCCTCCGAGCACCCGTACGAGGAGTGGCTGCACGCCGGGCTGATCCACCTGGACGAGCTGCCGCCGCGGGAGCGCGAGGTCTTCGACCACGCCGCGATCACCCACCGGCAGCAGTCGTTCGGCTACACCGAGGAGGAGCTCAACCTCCTGCTCAAGCCGATGGCGGCCACCGGGGCCGAGCCCATCGGCTCGATGGGCAACGACGCGCCGCTCGCGCCGCTCTCGCAGCGCCCGCGGCAGATCTTCGACTACTTCACCCAGCTGTTCGCGCAGGTCACCAACCCGCCGCTGGACGCCATCCGCGAGGAGCTGGTGACCTCGCTGCAGAGCCTGCTCGGGCCGGAGCAGAACCTGCTCGAGGCCACGCCGGCGAGCTGTCGCACGGTCGTCGTGCCCTTCCCCGTGCTGGGCAACGACGACCTCGCCAAGATCATCCACATCAACGACGACGGCGAGCTGCCCGGGTTCACCTGCGTCACCGCCAAGGGCGTGTTCAAGGCCGCCGACGGCGGCGCGGGCCTCGAGCGGCGCCTCAAGGAGATCTGCACCGAGGTCTCCGAGGCCATCGAGGACGGCGCCCGGCTCATCGTGCTGTCCAACCGCGGCGTCTCTAAGGAGTTCGCGCCGATCCCGTCGCTGCTGCTCACCGGCGCGGTGCACCACCACCTCGTGCGGGAGAAGACCCGCAGCCGGGTGGGGCTCATCGTCGAGGCGGGCGACGCGCGCGAGGTCCACCACATCGCGCTGCTGCTGGGCTACGGCGCGGCCGCGGTCAACCCGTACCTCGCGATGGCCACCGTCGAGGACCTCGCCGCCCGCGGCGACATCCCCGGCGTCACCCCGGAGCAGGCGGCGCGCAACCTCGTCAAGGCGCTCGGCAAGGGCGTCCGCAAGACGATGTCGAAGATGGGCGTGTCGACGGTCGCCTCCTACACCGGCGCCCAGATCTTCGAGGCGATCGGGCTCGGCCCCGAGGTCATCGAGTCCTGCTTCGCGGGCACCACGTCCCGCCTCGGCGGCGTCGGCTTCGACGAGCTCGCCGAGGAGGTGCTGATGCAGCACCGCCGCGCGTTCCCGCCGGACGACGTGCGCCCCCACCACCGCACGCTGCCGGTGGGCGGCGAGTACCAGTGGCGCCGCGAGGGCGAGCTGCACCTGTTCAACCCGCAGACGGTGTTCAAGCTGCAGCACTCCACGCGGCAGGGCCGCTACGAGATCTTCAAGGAGTACACGCGCGCCGTCGACGAGCAGGCGGGGCGGCTCATGACGCTGCGCGGCCTGTTCAAGTTCAAGCAGGGCGTGCGCCCGCCGGTACCGATCGACGAGGTCGAGCCGGTCGAGGAGATCGTCAAGCGGTTCGCGACCGGCGCCATCTCCTACGGCTCGATCTCGCAGGAGATGCACGAGACCCTCGCCATCGCGATGAACCGCCTCGGCGGCAAGTCCAACACCGGCGAGGGCGGCGAGGACCCCGAGCGCTTCGTGATCGACGCCAGCGGCGACTCGCGGCGCAGCGCGATCAAGCAGGTGGCCTCCGGCCGCTTCGGCGTCACCAGCGAGTACCTGGTCAACGCCGACGACCTGCAGATCAAGATCTCGCAGGGCGCCAAGCCGGGCGAGGGCGGTCAGCTGCCGGGCGCGAAGGTCTACCCGTGGATCGCCAAGACCCGCTACTCCACGCCGGGCGTCGGGCTGATCTCACCGCCGCCGCACCACGACATCTACTCGATCGAGGACATCAAGCAGCTCATCCACGACCTCAAGAACGCCAACCCGCGCGCCCGCATCCACGTCAAGCTGGTCAGCCAGGTCGGTGTGGGCACGGTCGCGGCGGGCGTGGCGAAGGCGCACTCCGACGTCGTGCTCATCTCGGGCCACGACGGCGGCACCGGCGCCTCCCCGCTGTCGTCGATCAAGCACGCGGGCGGGCCGTGGGAGCTGGGGCTCGCCGAGACCCAGCAGACGCTGCTGCGCAACGGCCTGCGCGACCGGATCGTGGTGCAGGCCGACGGGCAGCTCAAGACCGGCCGCGACGTCGTCATCGCCGCGCTGCTCGGGGCCGAGGAGTTCGGCTTCGCCACCGCGCCGCTGGTGGTGTCGGGCTGCGTCATGATGCGCGTCTGCCACCTCGACACCTGCCCGGTCGGCGTCGCCACGCAGAACCCGGAGCTGCGCAAGCGGTTCGACGGGCGGCCGGAGTACATCGTCAACTTCATGCGCTTCATCGCGCAGGAGGTGCGCGAGTACCTCGCCCAGCTCGGGTTCCGCTCCATCGCGGAGGCCGTCGGCCACGCCGAGATGCTCGACGTCGACGACGCCGTGCGGCACTGGAAGACCGAGGGGCTCGACCTCTCGCCGATCTTCGAGGTGCCGCCGCTGCCGCCGGGCGCCGCGCGTCACCAGACCCGCAAGCAGGACCACGGCCTGGACAAGGCGCTGGACAACACCTTGATCCAGCTGTCGGAGGGGGCGCTGTCCTCCGGCGACAAGGTCCGGCTCGACCTGCCGGTGCGCAACGTCAACCGCACCGTCGGCACGATGCTCGGCTACGAGCTCACCCGGCGGTGGGGCGGCGAGGGCCTGCCCGACGACACGATCGACGTGACGCTCACCGGCTCGGCCGGCCAGAGCTTCGGCGCGTTCGTGCCGAAGGGCATCACGCTGCGCCTGGTCGGGGACACGAACGACTACTTCGGCAAGGGGCTCTCGGGCGGCCGGCTCACGCTGCGCCCGCACCCGTCGGCGCCGTTCGCGGCCGAGGAGAACGTCATCGCGGGCAACGTCATCGGCTACGGCGCCACCTCGGGTGAGATGTTCATCCGCGGCGTCGTCGGCGAGCGGTTCTGCGTGCGCAACTCGGGCGCGCTCGCCGTCGTCGAGGGCGTCGGCGACCACGGCTGCGAGTACATGACGGGCGGCCGCGTGGTGGTGCTCGGCAAGATCGGGCGCAACTTCGCGGCCGGCATGTCCGGCGGCATCGCCTACGTGCTGGACCTGCCCCGGCACCGGGTCAACGGCGAGATGGTCGACATCGACCCGCTCACCGACGACGACCGGGTGTTCCTGCGCGACACGGTCGAGCGGCACTACGCCGAGACCGACTCGGCCGTGGCCCGCGCCCTGCTGACCGACTGGGACGTCAACGTCGAGCGGTTCGGCAAGGTCATGCCCAAGGACTACAAGCGGGTGCTGCGCGCCCGCGCCGCGGCCGAACGGGAGGGCCGTGACGTGAACGAGGCGATCATGGAAGCGGCGCACGGATGAGCACGGACGTGAACGAGGCGACAGCGACATCCAGGGAGGCCGCGCATGGCTGACCCGAAGGGCTTCCTGAAGTTCCCCCGCGAGACCCCCACCCGCCGGCCGGTGCCGCTGCGCCTGCGGGACTGGTCGGAGGTCTACGAGGAGTTCCCGGACGACAAGCTGGAGCGGCAGGCCAGCCGCTGCATGGACTGCGGCATCCCGTTCTGCCACCAGGGCTGCCCGCTGGGCAACCTCATCCCGGAGTGGAACAACCTCGTCCACCGCCACGACTGGCGCGAGGCGATCGAGCGGCTGCACGCCACCAACAACTTCCCGGAGTTCACCGGGACGCTGTGCCCCGCCCCGTGCGAGGCGGCGTGCGTGCTGGGGATCAACAGCGACCCGGTCACGATCAAGCAGGTCGAGCTGCAGGTCATCGACCACGCGTTCAAGGAGGGCTGGGTCACCCCGCAGCCGCCGGTCACCAAGACCGGCAAGAAGGTGGCGGTGGTCGGCTCGGGTCCGGCCGGGCTCGCCGCGGCCCAGCAGCTCACCCGGGTCGGGCACGACGTCGTGGTCTTCGAGCGGGCCGACCGCATCGGCGGGCTGCTGCGCTACGGCATCCCCGAGTTCAAGATGCAGAAGAGCCGGCTGGACCGGCGCCTGCAGCAGATGCGGGCCGAGGGCACCCGGTTCCGCGCCTCCACCGACGTCGGCACCGACATCACGGCCGAGCAGCTGCGGGAGGAGTACGACGCGATCGTGCTCGCGGGCGGGGCCACCGCGTGGCGCGACCTGCCCGTCCCCGGGCGCGAGGTCGAGGGCGTCTACCAGGCGATGGAGTACCTGCCGTGGGCCAACCACGTGCAGCAGGGCGACATCGACGCCCCGCCGATCACGGCGGAGGGCAAGGACGTGGTGATCATCGGTGGCGGTGACACCGGCGCCGACTGCCTCGGCACCGCGCACCGCCAGGGCGCGCGCTCGGTCACCCAGCTGGAGATCATGCCCATGCCGCCGGAGCAGCGGACCCCGGGCATGCCGTGGCCGACCTACCCGATGGTCTACCGGGTCTCGTCGGCCCACGAGGAGGGCGGCCAGCGGCTGTACTCGGTGAACACCACCGAGTTCCTCGCCGACGCCGACGGCAAGCTGCGCGGGCTGCGGATCGTCGAGGTGCGCCGCGACTCCAGCGGCCGTTTCGTGCCGATCGAGGGCACGGAGCGGGAGCTGCCCGCTCAGCTCGTGCTGCTGGCCATGGGCTTCCTCGGCCCGGAGAAGGGCAAGCTGCTCACCGACCTCGGGGTGGAGCTGGACCAGCGCGGCAACGTCGCCCGCGACGCCAACTTCATGACCAGCGTCGAGGGCGTGTTCTCCGCGGGCGACATGGGCCGCGGGCAGAGCCTGATCGTGTGGGCCATCGCCGAGGGTCGCTCCGCGGCCGCCGGGGTGGACGCCTACCTGACCGGGCGCGACGTCCTGCCCAAGCCGATCGCGCCGACGGACCGGCCCATCTCCTGACCGCGCACGACCAGCGGCCCTCCCGCCCCGCGCGGGAGGGCCGCTCGCGCGTCGGTCATCCCTCCAACCGGTAGACCCGGAAGAACCCGGCGTCGACCTCGGCGACCCGGGTGGAGGCGAAGCCGGCCTGCGCGGCGAGCCGCCGGACGTCGTCCTCGCGCAGGACGGTGCCCAGGCCGGCCGACGGCTGCTCGGCGAGCGAGGCGGGCAGGCAGTGCGCGATGCTCCAGCCGTACATGAGCCGCTCGATCGCGTCGCCGGGCGCGGTGAACGTGGCCGCCACCTTCTCGTCGACGACGATCACCGAACCGCCGTCGGCGAGCGCCTTGCGCCAGGCCGCGAGCCCTTCCACCGGGCGGGCCATGTCGTGCAGGGCCTCGAGCACCACCACGAGGTCGAACGGCCCGTCGGCCGCGACCGCCTGGGCGTCCGCCTGCACGAACCGGACCCCGACGCCCGCGGCCTCGGCGTGCGCCCGCGCCTCGGCCACCGAAGCCTCGTCCAGGTCGTAGCCGATCACCTCGGCCTGCGGGTAGGCGCGGGCCATGGCGATCGTCGACCAGCCGTGGCCGCAGCCGACGTCGGCGATCCGCGCCCCCGGCCGCGACAGCCGCTCGGTGACGCCGGCGGCGGGCAGCCAGCTGCCGGTCAGGTCGCTCGCGAACGCGGGTCGGTTCATGCCGCCCTGCCCGCGCCGGAACTCGGGGCCGTAGTGGGAGTACGGCACCCCGCCGCCGGTCCGGTAGGCCTCGACGACCTCGTCGAGCACCTTCCCGACGCCGACGACCGCGTCGGCGAACGGGGCCAGGTGCGCCGGGTGCTCCGGGTCGACGAACACCCCGACGTGGTCGGCGGGCAGCCGGTAGCGGCGGGCGTCGGCCGGGCGGGACGGGTCGTCGACCGCCACGAACCCCGCGACGGCCTGCTGCTCCAGCCACTCCTGCGCGTAGCGGGGGTGGATGCCGGCCGCCTCGGCGAGCTCGGGCGCGGTGAGCCTGCCGCGCTCGGCCAGGCTCCGGTACAGGCCGAGCCGGGTGCCGAGGTAGACGCCGAAGAGCTCGAGCGTGCCGGTGGCCGCCTCGAGGAGGCGCTCGTCCAGGGTGGGCGTGGGCATGGTCTCTCCTTGCTGGATCGGTCCTTCGCCGTCGAAGGCGGGAGGTGTGGCCGCGCGCCCGTGAGGTCGCGCCTCACAGCTCCCACGTGACCGGCGTCACCGGGTGGTAGGAGCACCAGGTGCCGGTCCGCACCGACTCCCTCAGGTGCTTGCCGAGCGCCGGGTGCTCCTCGCCGATGCGGTCGACGGCCGCCTTGATGCGCCACCGGACCGCCGTGCGGGCGCGCTCGCTGCTGCTGCCCGCGCGCCGGGCCCGCCCGCCCAGCCCGGTCGCGGCGGTGAGGTGGTCGACGAGCAGCTCCATCTCGAGCCGGGCCTTCTCGGCGGCCGCGGTGTCGTGCGCGTCCTCGGCCTCGGCGAGCTCCTCCTGCAGCTCGACGATCCGCGCCTCGTAGGCGCGCCGCGCCTGCGCGTCGAGCACCGGCCCGGTGTCCGGGGCCTCGACCGCCGCGCCCATGAGCTCCGCGGCGTGGAGCTCGCGCCCCGGGGCGGCCAGCAGCACCGCCAGGTCGCGCAGGCCCTTGCTGTCGGGCAGCCGGACGGTCACCCCCTCGAACGCGAGCGTCCACACGGCCCCCTCGCGGCGGAACACCGAGGCCGACGGCGCCCGCTCTGGGGGCCGGTCGCCGGGCTCCGCGATCGCGGCGAGCACCTCCCGGGCGCGGGCGACCGCGACCGCGGGTGGCGGGGCCGGGCCGGGATCGGCGGGGCGGGCGAGGCGGCGGGTGAGGGTGGCGCGCGCGAGCAGGTCCTCCAGGTCGGCCGCCGCGGGCACGTCGGCGGCGGCGAACAGCCCCGGGGCGGGCCGGCCGGCGGCGGCCGCGAGCCCGGCGACGCAGCGCAGGGTCGTGCGCACGTGCGCGTCGCCGTGGCGGGCGAAGTCGTCGAGGGTCTCCCGCAGCGACCGGGCCGCCTGCGCGCACCGCCCGACCCACAGGTCGAGCACGCCGAGGGCGCGGGTGGCGAGCGCCCGCCCCTGCGGGTAGCCGGACGTGTCCGCGCCCACCACCACCCCGGCGAGCACCTCGCGGGCCGCTTCGGGGTCGCGCAGCGCGAGCACGTGGCCGTGGACGAGGGCGCACCAGGACGCGAGCACTCCCCCCTCGGCCGCCGCGTCGGCCTGCGCGGCGCGCGCGGCGGCCACCGCCTCCTCCTCGCGGCCCACCGCGGCGAGCGCGATCGCCCGCAGGCTCTCCAGCTCGACGCGCCAGGGCGGCATGTCCTCGAGCCCGTCGGCGAGCGCCTCGTCGGCACGCTGCAGCGCGGCGGCGCCGTCGGCCCCCGCGAGGCTCGCGAGCACCAGCGCCCGCCGGGCGACGAACGCATCGGCCGGGCGGCCCGCTGCCTCGACGGCCGCCGTGGCGAGCCGGGCGCCGCGGTCGAGGTGGCCGGTCACGACGTGCGCGGTCGCGGCCACGCCCGCCACCTCCGGCCAGCCCGGCAGCCCCGGGTCGGGCCAGCGCTCGAGCAGCCGCTCGCCCCAGTCCGCCACCGGTTGGGCGCGGCCGTGGTGCACGTCGGCGCACCACAGCAGCCCGTAGAGCGCGAAGGCGCGGTCGGGCCGCTCGTCGCGCGCCAGCACGTGCCCGAGGGCGTCGTAGACGTCGTGGCGCAGCGCGTCCGCGGTGGCCGCGACGTCGGCCGACCAGGACCGCCGGTAGCGGGCGACCACGCCGCGGCAGTGCGCGGCGGTCCAGTCGACGCACCGGTTGGTGATCGTCTCGAACTCCCCGTTCGCGACGAGCTTCGCGCGCGCGTAGGCGCGGATCGTCTCCAGCAGCGAGTAGAACGTGCGCCCGCCGCTGCGGTGGACCTGCACCAGCGATCGGGCCACCAGCCGGTCGAGGTGGCCGATGACGTCGACCAGGTCCTCGTCCGGCTCGCCGCCGACGGCGTGGGCCGCCTCCGCGGTGAACCGCCCCTCGGACACGCCGAGCCGGGCGAAGAACCGCGCGGTGGCCGGCTCGAGCCGCTCGTAGGACCAGTCCACCAGCGCCTCCAGGCTGCGGTGGCGGGCCGGGGCGCGGCGGTGGCCGACGAGCAGGTCGAGCCTGCGGTCGAGGTGGGCGAGGATCTCGGCCGGGCTCAGCGTCGGGGTTCGGGCCGCCGCCAGCTCGATCGCGAGCGGCAGCCCGTCGAGGCGGCGGCACAGCTCGACGACCGCGGCCGCCGTGTCGGGGTCGAGCTCGATCGGCGAGCCCGCGGCCGCGGCGCGCGCGCAGAACAGCTGCACGGCGGGCGACGACGCCTCGCCCGTGGCGCCGTCGCCGACGGGGAGCGGGTCGAGCCGCAGCACGTGCTCGTCCGGCACCGCGAGCGGCTCGCGGCTCGTGGCCAGCACCGACACGCCCGGCGCGGCCGCGAGGAGCAGCTCGACCGCGTCGGCGGCGGCGTCGAGCAGGTGCTCGCAGTTGTCGAGCACGAGCAGCGCGGTCCGCTCCGCGAGCCCGACCAGCGCCGCCTCCCACGACGGGTACCCGAGCGCCTCCGCGACGGCTTCTGCCACCTGGTCGGGGCGGCTCCGCCGCGCCAGGTGGCAGACCGCGGCGTGCGGGGTCCGCGCGGCCACGGCCAGCGCGAGCCGCGTCTTGCCCACCCCTCCGACGCCGGTGATCGTGACCAGCCGCCGCACGCCGAGCATCCCGGTGAGCGTGGCCAGTTCGCGGTCCCGGCCCACGAGCGAGGGATCCGCGCTCATCCGTTGGCCCCCGTACCTCGCGTCGGGTCGGCCGATCACGGTACCGGCGGCGTCGGGCGCCGCCCAGCCACCGATCGGGCGCCTGCCCTGCGCCGGTGGGAGGTCCGGCCTCCCGGTGTGCGGCCCGGCCTCACGCCGCAGTGGTCGACAGCGTCCCGAGAACGAAGGAGCGTCATGAGCACGACCACCACCACCGCCCCCGAGCGGGCCGTCCGCCCCTCCGACGCGGCGGACCGCGACGCGGTCGCCGCGGTGCTGTCCGCGGCGTTCGCCGACGACCCCGCCTTCGGTTGGATCATCCCCGACCCCGCGCGCCGGGCCGCGGTGCTGCCCGGCCTGTTCGCGCTGTTCGCCGAGGCCTACCAGCCGCTGGGCGCCTCCCGGATCGTCGGGACACCCGCCGTCGGCGCCGCGCTGTGGGCGGGGCCGGGGCAAAAGGCCGTGGCCGAGGAGGACACCGACGAGTTCGGCGCCCGCCTGCAGGAGGCGTGCGGCGAGGACACCGGCCGGGTCGTCGAGGTGATCGGCCTGCTCGACGAGCAGCACCCGAGCGCGCCGTGCCACTACCTCAACCTGCTGGGCGTGGACCCGGTCCACCACGGCCGCGGGCTCGGCTCCGCGCTGCTGCAGGCGACCCTGCGACGCTGCGACACCGAGGCGAGCCCCGCCTACCTGGAGGCCACGAGCCCGCGCAACCGGCGGCTGTACGCGCGGCACGGGTTCGAGGTCGTCGGCGAGATCCGCCTGCCGGACGGCCCGCCGCTGTGGCCGATGTGGCGGGAGCCCGGTGCGCGGCGGCTGTGAGGACCCCCACCGACAACGCGTTGATCAGCGACGATGGCCCCTGGGCCGGGTGGAGGACCCCCGGTCCGGGGGCCATTTCGGTGACGAGGCGTGCCGAACGGGTGACGGTTGCGCGTGTGTTATCGGACCGTGACGGCCGCGTACGCCGGAGGGGTTGACGCTACCCCCTGTTAGCGCTCACATTGGGTCGCCCGCCCACCGCGGGACGGCCCGCTCGACGGGCAAGGATCTCGAGGAGGAGACGTGCACAGGAAGCTCGGATTGGTCGCAGCGGGCGCCGCCCTGGCGCTCGGCCTCGCGGCCTGTGCCGGCGGGGGCGCCGGCGGAGGGGGCGGCGCAGGTGGGAGCGACGCCGCGCAACAGGAGCCAGGCGACCTGCTCGTCGGCGTCTCGATGCCCACGCAGACCTCGGAGCGGTGGATCGCCGACGGCGAGTCGCTCAAGGAGCAGCTCGAGGCGGCCGGGTACCAGGTCAACCTGCAGTTCGCGAACGACGACATCCCGACGCAGTCCCAGCAGATCGACCAGATGATCACCCAGGGCGCGGACGCGCTGATCATCGCCGCGATCGACGGCACCGCCCTGTCCAGCCAGCTGGAGACCGCGAAGTCGCAGGACATCCCCGTCATCTCCTACGACCGGCTCATCCGCAACAGCCCGAACGTCGACTTCTACGTCACGTTCGACAACTTCCAGGTGGGCGTCGCGCAGGCCGAGGCCCTGCTGACCGGGCTGGGCATCAAGAACCCCGACGGGTCGGACGGCTCGGCCACGGGGCCGTTCAACATCGAGCTGTTCGCCGGCTCGCTCGACGACAACAACGCCTTCTACTTCTGGGACGGCGCGATGTCGGTGCTGCAGCCGCTGATCGACAACGGCACGCTCGTGGTCAAGAGCGGCCAGACCACGATCGAGCAGGCCGCCATCCTGCGCTGGCAGCAGGAGACCGCGCAGCGGCGCATGGAGGACCTGCTGACCTCCGCCTACAGCGACGGCAGCCGGGTCGACGGCGTCCTGTCGCCGTACGACGGCCTGTCCCGCGGCATCATCACCGCCCTGCAGAACGCCGGCTACGGCCCGACGATCGACAGCGGCGACAACCCGATGCCGATCGTCACCGGGCAGGACGCGGAGATCGCGTCGGTCAAGCTGATCGCCGACGGCGTGCAGAGCTCCACGATCTTCAAGGACACCCGCCTGCTGGCCGAGCAGGGCGCGCGGGCGGCGGAGGCGTTCCTGTCGGGCAACCAGCCCGAGGCCAACGACACCACGACGTACGACAACGGCGTCAAGGTCGTCCCGTCCTACCTGCTGCCGGTCGTGACGGTCTACCGGGACAACATCCAGTCCGCGCTCATCGACACCGGCTACTGGACGGCCGAAGAGGTCGCCAGCGGCCAGGCGAGCTGACGCGGAAACCGAGCACGGCGGGCCCCGGCTGCGAGAGGCCGCCGGGGCCCGCCGAACCACGTGGCAGCGCGAGAGATCGAAGAGGTCCATGGACGACTACATCCTGGAGATGCGCGGCATCACCAAGACCTTCCCGGGCGTCACGGCGCTGTCCGACGTGAACTTCGCGGTCCGGCGCGGTGAGATCCACGCGATCTGCGGGGAGAACGGTGCGGGCAAGTCCACGCTGATGAAGGTGCTCTCCGGCGTCCACGCGACCGGCGAGTACGACGGGGAGATCATCTACGACGGCGAGCCCGTGCGGTTCTCGGGCATCCGCGACAGCGAGAACGTCGGCATCGTGATCATCCACCAGGAGCTCGCCCTGGTCCCCTACCTCTCGATCGCCGAGAACATCTTCCTGGGCAACGAGCGCAGGGGGAGGAGCGGGCTCATCGACTGGAACCGGACCAACGCCGAGGCCGCGCGGCTGCTCGCCGAGGTCGGCCTCGACGAGAACGTGGTCACGCCGGTCGGCCAGCTCGGCGTCGGCAAGCAGCAGCTGGTGGAGATCGCGAAGGCCCTGTCGAAGGACGTGCGCCTGCTGATCCTCGACGAGCCCACCGCCGCGCTGAACGACAACGACTCGGCCCACCTGCTGGGCCTGCTGCGCAGGCTCAAGGAGCGCGGCATCACCTCGATCATGATCTCGCACAAGCTGAACGAGATCATGAGCATCGCCGACCGCACCACGATCCTGCGCGACGGGCGCACCGTCGAGACCATCGACATGCGCGACCCGGACGCCACGCAGGACCGCATCATCCGCGGCATGGTCGGCCGCCCCATCGAGAGCTTCTACCCGGAGCGCGAGTCCCACCCCGGTGAGGAGGTGCTGCGCGTCGAGGACTGGACGGTGTGGCACCCCACGCAGGACCGCAAGGTCGTCGACGGGGCGAGCTTCACCGTCCGCGCGGGCGAGGTCGTCGGGATCGCCGGGCTCATGGGCGCAGGCCGCACCGAGCTCGCGATGAGCATCTTCGGCCGCTCCTACGGGCGCAACATCTCCGGCCGGCTCTACGTGCGCGGCAAGCCGGTGAAGGCCCGCACCGTCGCCGAGGCGATCGAGGCCGGCATCGCCTACGCCACCGAGGACCGCAAGCGCTACGGCCTGAACCTCATCGACGACGTCCGGCACAACGTCTCGGCCGCGGGTCTGCGCAAGCTCGCCAAGCGCGGGTGGGTGAACGGCAACGAGGAGATCAAGGTCGCCGAGGAGAGCAGGCGCAGCCTCAACATCAAGGCACCGAGCGTGATGAGCGTCGTGGGCAAGCTCTCCGGCGGCAACCAGCAGAAGGTCGTGCTGTCGAAGTGGCTGTTCACCGACCCGGACGTGCTGATCCTCGACGAGCCGACCCGCGGCATCGACGTCGGCGCGAAGTACGAGATCTACCAGATCATCAACCGGCTCGTGGCGCAGGGGAAGGCCGTCCTCGTCATCTCGTCCGAGCTGCCGGAGCTGCTCGGCATCTGCGACCGCATCTACACGCTGTCCGCGGGCCGGATCACCGGTGAGGTGCCGGTGGCCGAAGCCACGCAGGAGAACCTGATGGCCCTCATGACCATGGAGAGGGAGTCTGCGGCATGACCAGGACCGCACCCCCGCAGGAGACGGCGCCCGAGGGCGCCACGACGTCGGCCGCGCTGCACACCGGCACGAGCAACGTCCGCGAGCTGCTCACCCGCAACCTGCGCCAGAGCGGCATCTACGTGGCCTTCGTGGCGATCATCGCGCTGTTCGCCATCCTGACCGGCGGCGTCTCGCTCAGCCCGATCAACATCACGAACATCATCCTGCAGTACTCCTACATCCTGGTGCTGGCCATCGGGATGGTCATCGTGATCATCGCCGGGCACATCGACCTGTCGGTCGGGTCGGTGGTCGCGCTGACCGGCGCGATCGCGGCGGTCCTCGTCATCCAGCAGGGGCTGCCCTGGTGGGTGGGGATCCTCGCCGCGTTGGCGGCCGGCGTGGTGATCGGTGCCTGGCACGGGTTCTGGGTCGCCTACGTCGGCATCCCGGCGTTCATCGTGACGCTGGCCGGCATGCTGCTGTTCCGCGGCCTCACCCAGCAGGTGCTGGGCAACATCTCGCTGTCGCCGTTCCCGTCCGAGTACCAGCTGGTGGCCACCGGCTTCATCAACGGGCTGCTCGGCGGTCCGGGCTACGACGTGTTCACCCTGGTCGTCGCCGCGATCGGGGTGGTGGGCTACGCCGTGGCCAGCTACCGCACCCGGCTGGCCCGGATCACCTACCAGCAGCCGGTGGAGTCGTTCCCGCTGTTCGTGGCGCGGATCCTGGTGGTCGGCCTGGTCGTCATGTACTTCGCGTGGCAGATCGCCAACGCCCGCGGCCTGCCGGTCGTGCTGATCATCCTGGGCGCGCTCGTGCTCATCTACGGGGTGCTCACCCGGCGGTCGGTGTTCGGGCGGCAGGTCTACGCGATCGGCGGCAACCTGGCGGCGGCGACCCTGTCCGGCGTGAAGGTCCGCGCGGTCAACTTCTGGATCTTCGTCAACATGGGCGTGCTGGCCGCGATCGCGGGGATCATCTTCTCCTCGCGGTCGAACGGCGCCCAGCCCGGCGCGGGCAACATGTTCGAGCTCGACGCGATCGCGGCGGCGTTCATCGGCGGCGCGGCCGTGACCGGTGGCGTCGGCACGGTCGTCGGAGCCGTGGTCGGCGGCCTGATCATGGCCGTGATGAGCAACGGCATGCAGCTCATGGGCATCGAGCAGCCGATCCAGTCGGTGGTCAAGGGCATCGTGCTGCTGCTCGCCGTCGCGTTCGACATCTACAACAAGCGGCGGGCCGGCTCCTCGCGCTGACGGTCCTCAGCCGGGCAGCACGATCCGGTAGTCGAACTCGCCCCCGGCCGGGGCGACGATCTCCAGGTCGTCGGTCATGACGCGGTGCAGCCGCAGCGTCTCGACGGTCGGCTCGTCGCGCGGGGCACGGGTGGCGGCGGAGAACTCGCAGCCCGCGCCGAGCTCGAGCCGGACGGCGAGGCCGTCGTCACCCTCGATCTCGGCGCTGCGGCCGTCCGCGGCCACGGTGACGGCCTGCCGCCTGCCCCGCATCGCCGCCGACCACAGGTCCACGCAGAACTCGTTCGCGACCCGGTGGCCGGGGAGCGTGTCCGCGTAGGAGACGTGCACGACCGGCCCGTCCAGGCGCACGGTCTTGCGGAAGCGACCGAACGCCGCGACGTCGTGCAGCACCACGCCGCGCTCCCCCGCCCGCTTCGCCCGGTGGTCCTCGGCGAGGCGGGCGGAGAGGGCGTCGAGGTCGTCCGGGGCGTCGGTGAGCGGGGCGCCCTCGCCGTAGGCGAAGGTGACCGCGTCCGGACCCGCGGGCAGCTCGTCGTAGGCGTTGAAGTTGTCCGGGTAGTACCAGTCGTACGCGTCGTCGCCCGCCGGGCTCGCGCCGATGGTGCCGCGGCTCGCGTCGACGTCGCAGGCGACGTAGGCGTGGTTCGGGGTCCAGACGGTGTTCTGCAGCACGAGGCCGTCGCACTGCACCCCGCTGTCGGCCGCCCAGTCCATGTCGAGGAACTGGTAGGCCTTGCACGTCCCGCTGACCGAGTACGGCCGCCCGTCCTTCATGCAGAACAGGTGGGTGATGCGGCCGCCGTTGCGGTCGAGCACCACGAGGGCCCGCGCGTTGTAGAGCACCGCGTTCGGCAGCGGGTCGTGGTCCCAGTGCAGCCCGCGTACCCGCCGCCACGGCGGCGCCGCGGCCGGGTCGACGGCGTCCTCCAGCTGCGCCACCCGGTCGACGACCGGGCCCGCGTCGCGGAAGGTGCCCTCCGGCCCGCCCCGCGCCCACTCCGCCCAGACCGCCGCGGCCAGGTAGACGTGCGCGTTGCGCAGCTGCAACGACTCGGCCAGCACGAAGTCCTCCGCATCCGCGCCGCCCGGCTGGTCCTCGGGCAGGCGGGCGCGCTTGGACCACTGCGACTCGTGCAGGCTGAGCGTGAGGTACAGCCGGGCGAGGTCGTAGAGCTGGTTGCGCCACTCGGCCGGGAAGCCCGCGATGGCCCGCTCGGCCCGCTTCGAGATCGCCTCGAGGTCCTCCCCCAGCCACTCGGCCCGCGTTCGCGCCCACGCCGCGTACCAGGTGTCGAACGCGAGGCCGAAGTCGCAGCCCGGCACCGGGTCCCGGTGCAGGCGCCACTCCTGTTCGATGTACGGGTCCGAGGCGCGCACGAGGTCGAGCTCGCCGACGCAGTCGGCGTCGGTGAGGTCGTCGGTGGTGACCACCTGCACCCACGGGTGGGTCGAAAGCCACGACAGCGCCGCCTGGTAGCGCTGGTTGAACTGCAGCTCGTTGCCGTGGTAGACGCCGTCGAACCAGCCGTTGCCGCTGGCCTTGTCGGCGTCGTCGGAGTAGACGAGCAGGTTGCCCCCGCGCAGCTGCGGCTGAGCGGCCAGCTCGATGAACTTGCGCCGCAGGTCGCGGGCGACCTTGCCGCGGTCGGCGTCGTGGTCGGCGTCGTGGTCGGCGGCGCCGAGCAGCCCGTCCTTGAGCTCCCGGTCGATGAACAGCACCTTCAGCCCGCTCGTGCGGTCGCGCCACAGGTACTGCCAGTTCACCCAGCGGCCGTCGGTCACCCGGCCCATCGGCGGACTCGGGTTGCGCACGACCGTGGCGGTGTCCTCCTCGCCGTTCTCGTGGCTGCCGCCGTCGACGACGAGGTACTCCACCCCCGCCTCCCGCAGGGCCTGCACGACGTTCGGCCCGTCGGTCAGGATGCGCGAGTCGGGGTAGTAGACCGGCCGGGTCTGCCCGAGGATCTCCCGCATCGCCTCCGAGCCGAACTCGATCGCGTCGCGGTTCGTCTCGGTCGCGTAGTACGGCAGCCGGTGCGCGCCGAACCCGGCGACGACCGGCACGAGCAGCCCGGCCTCGGCGTCCTCGCGCATCCGCTGCAGGTCCTCGGGGCAGTCGTGGGCGAGCAGGCCGAGCAGGCCGCCGTTCATCGCCCACATCTGCGGGATGCGGTAGCGGCGGTGCGCGTCGAGGGTGAACGCGTACCCGTCGCCGGTGCCCCGCTCCCTGCTGCCGGGGCGGCTGCTGTAGCTCGCGAGCTCGTCGCGCATCGTCACCTGGGCGTACGTGCGCGGCGGGTGGTAGTCGTCGTCGGCGGTGGCGAACAGGTCGTTGAGGCCCTGGATCGCGAAGTTGACGAACACGACCCGCGCGGTCCCCGCCTCGGCGGGCGCGGACAGGTCGACCTCGACCGGCTGCCCGTGGTGGGTGACGACCACGGGCGGCGGGCCGTCACCCGACCGCGGCACGGCCACCGTGACCGAGTCGGCCGCGATGTCGACCAGCGGCAGCGGGTCCGGCTGGGGTTCGCGCAGGTCGACGACCCGATCACCGACCCGGACCGCGAGGTCGGGCCGGTCACCGCGGTGGGCGAACAGGTCCACGACGTCGATGCGGATCTCGTCGCGGTCGCCCGCGTGCCGGTGGTAGAGCACCCACGCGTCGAGCGCGGCCCCCGGGTGCGGGATGTGGACCCGGCGGATGTCGTCGCGGGTGAACCCCGGGGCCACCGCGACCGTGGCGTACCGCGCGGAGCACGCGGTGGCGCCGCCGGCGAGGTCGACCTCCAGCGCGTACTCGACGCGGGCGCCCGCGGGCACGGCGGGCAGCCTGGCCTCGAGGTAGTGCGCGTGCCCCGACGCCAGCGCCTCGTCCAGGCCCACGTAGTAGGGCAGGTGGTCGAAGCGGAACTGGCCCTGGGCCCGCATCTGGCCGCGCATCCAGTCGGCGAATCCCTCGCGGATGCGGCGCACCCGCGCCCGGTGCGCCCACGGCCGCCCCTCCACCTCGGCGTGCAGCCGGTAGGACACGACCGGGAGGTGCCGCTGGTGGGTCTCGACCCGGAACGGGAGCAGGACGTCCAGCAGGCCCGGGTCGGTCGGCCCCGCGACCACCCGGGGATAGGAATCCGGCGCGAAATGGACGATCCGCTCGTTCATCGTCAGCTCCCCCCTCGGCACGCTACCCCCCGACGGGACCGGTCGCGCGCCGTAGCCGATCTGTTACGCGGACGTGCCCGTGGTGTGCACGTCATTGACGAGGCGTCACCGGTGCGGCAACGCTTGCTCCCTCGGCACGAAGGAGCGGCAGCAGTCGTGAGCGGCGCACGAACCCCGGTTCCAGGCGTCGTGCTGCACGTGCTCGGCGACTTCACGGCCACCGTGGACGGCCGCGAGGTCGCCCTCGGCGGCCCGCGCCAGAAGGCGGTGCTCGCGCGGATCCTCGCCGGCGGCGACGAGACGGTCTCGGCCGAGCAGATCGTCGACGACGTCTGGGGCGAGCGGTCCGCCGAGTCGACGGTCGCGTCCGTGCACGCGTACGTCTCGCGGTTGCGACGTGTGCTCGGCGCGGACGCCATCCCCCGGCGGGCCGGGCGGTACGTGATCGACCGCGACGCGGTCACCGTCGACGCCGACCAGTTCGTCGACGACGTGGCCAGGGGCCGCGAGGCGCTCGCGCGCGGCGCGGACGGCGCGGCCGCCGCCATCCTCGGCGCCGCCCTCGGCCGGTGGCGCGGACCCGGCGCGTTCGGCGCGATGCGCGAGATCCACTTCCTCGCGCCGCTCGCCACCAAGTGGGAGGAGCTGCGCGTGCTCGCCGCGGAGGCGCTGGCCGACGCGCACGCCCGGGCCGGCCGGGCGGGTGAGGACGTGGTGTTGCTGCAGGAGCTCGCCGAGCAGGACCCGCTGCGCGAGTCCGTGGCCGTCCGCCTGGTCCGGGCCCTGTACGCGGCGGGCAGGCAGGCCGACGCGCTGGCCGCCTACGAGCGGTGCCGGCACGCGCTCGCCGAGCAGCTCGGCGTCGACCCGACCCCCGAGCTGCGCCGGGTGCACGCGGCCGTCCTCGCCCAGGAACTGCTGCCCACGGCCGCCTCGTCGGTGCTGCCGACCAACCTCCCGCCGCGCAACCGCTCGTTCGTGGGGCGGGAGGACGTGCTCGCCGAGATCGGCGGGGTGCTGGACGACGACGCGCGCAGGCCGCGGGCCGTGGCGCTGGTGGGCCTCGCCGGCGTCGGGAAGACCGAGCTCGCGCTCGAGCTCGCCCACCGCAGGCACCGGGCCGGCCGCGTCGCGTGGTGGATCGCGGCGGAGGACCCGGCGGGCACCGCCACCGGGCTCGCCGACCTCGCGGCCGCGCTCGGCATCGCCCCGTACGAGCGCGGCGACGACACCCACGCCGCGCTGTGGGCCGAGCTGGACCGCACCCCCGGCTGGGTGCTGGTGTTCGACAACGCCGACGACCCGGCCCTGCTGGAGCCGTTCATGCCGGCCGCCCGGCACGGCGACGTTGTGATCACCTCACGCAACCCGGCGTGGCGTCGGCTCGCCCGGCCGGTCACCGTCTCGCCGCTGCGCAGGAGCGAGTCCGTCCGCTACGTCACCGACCGCACCGGCGACGGCGCCGACGAGGCCGACACGCTCGCCGAGCTGCTCGGCGACCTGCCGCTGGCGCTCGAGCAGGCGTGCGCCTACATCGAGCAGACGGGCATGTCCGTCCTCGACTACGTGCAGCTGTTCCGGGTGCGGCGGGAGAGCCTGCTGCTGCACGACCCGCTCGACTCCGGGCCCACCGTCGCCACCACGTGGGGCCTGGCCTTCGACCGCCTCCACGAGCGGTCGCCGCGCGCGGCAGGGCTGCTGGAGGCGATGGCGTTCCTCGCCCCGGACGCGGTCACCGTCTCGACGCTGCGCCGCCTCGGCCACCCCGAGCCGTTCGCCGACGAGCTCGACCTGCAGGACGCGCTCGCGGAGCTCCTGCGGCTGTCGCTCGTCGACCGCGACGCGGGGGTCGTGCGGGTGCACCGCCTGGTGCAGGACGTGGTGCGGGCCAGGATGCCGGACGGGGTGCGCAGGCACCGGCTCGCCGAGGCGGTGCGGGCCTGCACCGGCGCCGACGGCGAGGACGCGGGCGCACACCTGGTGAGCATCGCCGCCCACGCCGAGGCGCTCGACACCGTGCCCGACGGGCTGGTGGAGGGGCTCGCCGATCTCGCGGCCAGGCAGGCGGCCCGGGCGCTCTACCCGGCCGCGCAGCACGTGCTGGAGACGGCGCTGCGCCTGCACGAGGGATCCGGGGACCCGGTCCTGCACGGCAGGCTCGTGTGCCAGCTCGGCGAGGTGCTCGACGCCGCGGGCCACCTCGCCCCCGCGCTCGAGCTGCACCGGGAGGCGGTGCACATCCTCGACTCGTCGCTCGACCCCGACGACGTCGTGCTCGCGCACGCGTACAACCGGCTCGGGCACGTCCTGAACTGCGCCGACGACGCGGTGGCCGCCATCGAGGCCCACGAGCGCGCGCTGGTGGCCCTGCAGAAGGCGGGCCGGGACGACCTCGTGCCACCGGTGCTGACCGACCTCGGCTACACCCTGTGGGCCGCGGGCCGGCTCGGCCCCGCCGGGGAGGCGCTGCGGACGGCGATCTCGCTGCTGGAGGGCATGGGGCGGCGCGACGACCGCGACTGGGCCCACGCCACCGCCGGCCTGGGCATGGTCGAGCAGGACGGCGGCAACCTGGAGACGGCGGTGGCGCTGCAGCGCAGCGCGCTGGGGGTGTTCACCCGGGTCTGCGGCCCCGATCACCCCGACACCGCGCAGACGCTGGACAAGCTCGGCTACGCGCTGCGCCTGTCCGGCCGGGCGGACGAGGCGGCCGGCGTGCACCTGCGCGCGGTGCGGCTGCTGGAGCGCGTGTTCGGCCCCGAGGACTCGCGCGTGGCGATGGCGCTCACGAACCTCGGCCTCGCGCACGCCGACGCGGGGCGGCCGGGCGCCGCGGTCGAGGCGCAGGCGCGGGCGCGGCGCATCTTCCTCGCCGCGCTCGGCCCCGAGCACGCGAGCACCCTGCTCGCGGGCAGGCGGCTCGCGGTCGCGCTCGCCGCGAGCGGGAACACGGCCAGGGCACGCTCGCTGATGCGCACGGTCCTCGAGATCGCCGAGCGCAGGCTGGCCGACAACCCGACCGAGCGGGAGCGGCTCGCCGAGGACGCGGCGCGCGTGTTCGGGGCCGAGCCGACGGGCTGAAACGGTGGGGTGAGCGGCCCGCGCAGCCGTGTTCGATCGCCTCCGCTCCGCTCCGGCGTGCTCGCGGGCCCGGGGAGACGCCGTCCGCCCGCTCGCGCCACCGGGTTGCGAGCGGATGCCGGAACCCCCGCGCGCCCTCTTGGGCCATTGCAAGGTCGTTGCAAGCGGACCGCGTGAATGTGGCCTCCAGCTCGTTGTGGGGAGGCATCCATGGTCAGCCCCGATCCGGCGACGCCCGCGACACCGAGCACGGCACAGCTGGTCGCGGAGGCGTGCAACCGGCGCCCCGAGGCGTGGCGCGAGCTGACGGCGCGGTACGAGGGCCTGGTGCGCGCCGTCGTCGGCTCGTACCGGCTCCAGGAGGCGGACTTCGCCGACGCGGTACAGAACACGTGGCTGCGCGCCCTCGAACGGTTGCACACCGTGCGCGACCCCGACAGCCTCGGCGGCTGGCTCACGACCGTGGCCCGCCGGGAGTGCCTCGCGCTGCTGGCGAGGTCCCGCCGGGAGGCCCCGACCTGCGTGGACGAGGACCAGCTCGTCGTGGAGGACCCGGGGCCGGAGGCGCAGGTGCTGGCCGAGGAGGTCCGGCGCGCCGTCGCGCACGCCGTGACCGAGCTGCCGGTGAAGCCCCGCGCGCTGGTCAACGCGCTGTTCTCGACCCCGGAGCCCAACTACGCCGAGGTCTCGCGGCAGATGGGCCTGCCGATCGGCAGCATCGGGCCGACGCGGCAGCGGGCGCTGCGGACGTTGCGGTGCGGCCTGGCCCGGCTGGGTCAGGACGCCTGCGCGAGCTGACGCGGGCGGCGGAACCAGGCGTTCGCGGCCGGGCGGAACAGCAGCACGAGCGCGCAGAGCACGGCGACCAGGTGCGCGGTGCGCAGGGTCGCCGAGACGAGCGCGGGTGCGTCGGCCGTCAGCAGGAACAGGCCGGGTGAGCCGCCGGCCGCGAGCCAGGTGATCGGCTCGACCACGAGCGAGACGGTGCCGATCCCGCCGAGCAGCACGGCCACCGCCCACCGGACGGAATTGCGCCCGGTGGGCAGCGCGAGCACCAGCAGGGTGAGCGCCGCGTAGATGCCGAATCGGGTGGCGAGCTGGGCGACCGTCGGGGGTTCGGGCAAGAGCAGGTGGACGAACGCTTCCGCGGCGCCGGCCCCGATGGCCGAGAGCCAGAGCACCACGGACATGGACACGGCGGCGGGCACGGCTTCGGACCACGGTGTGGCCGCGTGGCGCGGTTCGGTGCTGGTCATGGCGTCGAGACTGCCGCGCGGCGGGGCCGCGGGGCCGCCCGGCGGGCCCTCGGACGCGGACGGGGGAAAGCCCCACCCCGGGTCCGCGAACCTCTGGCAGAAAAGAAGATTGCGATTCTGTCGAACAAGCCGGATCGCGTTTCTGAATTCATTCTACCAGAGGGGTCGAGAATTGTCGAGCCTGGACGAGGATCGCCGCCACATCGCGTTGTTGTACGACCGCTTCGACGCCGAACGCATCGCCGCGGAACGGGAGCTCGCGGCCGCCCAGCGCGCGTCCGGCAGCTCCCCGGGTGAGCGCGCCCTGCGGGAGGCCGCGGTGCGGGCGCAGGCCGCCCGGCTCGCCCGGCTGCGCGCCGGCGGCGACGGGCTGTGCTTCGGCCGCATCGACGCCGCCGACGGCACCCGGACCTACGTCGGCCGCATCGGGCTGCTCGACGACGACCTGGAGCCGCTGCTCGTCGACTGGCGGGCGCCCGCGGCCCGCCCGTTCTACACCGCGACGGCGGCCCGCCCCGAGGGCCTCGTGCGCAGGCGCCACTTCCGCACCCGCGGCCGCACGCTGGTCGACGCGCACGACGACGTGTTCGCCCCGGAGGCCGCCGACGGCTCGGCCGGCGCGGACGCGGCGCTGCTCGCCGCGCTCGACGCGCCGCGCACCGGTCCGATGCGCGACATCGTCGCCACGATCCAGGCCGAGCAGGACGAGATCATCCGGCTCGACCACACCGGCATCACCGTGATCGAGGGCGGACCGGGCACCGGCAAGACCGCCGTGGCGCTGCACCGCGTGGCCTACCTGCTCTACACGCACCCGCAGCTCGCGCGCCGCGGTGTGCTGGTGCTCGGCCCGAACCCCCGGTTCCTCACCCACATCTCCGCCGTGCTGCCCTCGCTCGGCGAGACCGACGTCGTGTTCGCCACGCCCGGCGAGCTGCTGCCGGGGGTCGCCACGGACGTCGAGGACACCCCCCACGCCGCGCGCGTGAAGGGCTCGCTCGCGATGGTCGACGTGCTCGCCGCCGCCGTCGCCGACCGCGAGGAGGTGCCGGACGAGCCCGTCCCGATCGAGCTGGAGGACGTGACCGTCGAGGTGACCCCCGAGCTCGCGGCGGCGGCCCGCGACCGGGCGCGTGCGCTGGGCCTGCGGCACAACGAGGCGCGCGGGGCGTTCGCCACGGCCGTGCTCGACGCGCTCGCCGACCAGGCGGTCGACCGCATCGGCGCGGGCTGGCTCGCCCCGCGCGAGGCCCCCGAGCTCGCCGCCGACCTGCGCGCCGACGCCCGCGCGGAGCTGCGCGGCCACCCCGGCCTGCGCATCGTGGTCGACGCGCTCTGGCCGGAGCTCACCCCGCAGCGGCTGCTCGCCGACCTGTTCACCTCCCCGCGGCGGATCGACCGGGCCGCCGCCGCGCTCCCTCCCGCCGACCGGGCCGCGCTGGCCCGCGCCGACGGCGACGCCTGGACCGTCTCGGACGTGCCGCTGCTCGACGAGGCCGCCGAGCTGCTCGGTCCCCCGGCCGCCGAGCGGGCGGCCGCGCGGCGGGCGGCGCGCCGCGCGGCCGACGACCGCGGCTACGCGGCGGACGTCCTGGCGCTGCTCGACCACGACCCGACCGACGACGACGAGATCCGCGCGGCCGACCTCGTGCACGCCGACCTGCTCGCCGAACGCCAGGAGCAGGTCGACCACCGCACGCTCGCCGAGCGCGCCGCCGCCGACCAGGAGTGGGTGTACGGGCACGTGGTGGTCGACGAGGCGCAGGAGCTGTCCGACATGGACTGGCGCGTGCTGCTGCGGCGCTGCCCCACCCGCTCGTTCACCGTGGTCGGGGACCTCGCCCAGCGCCGCTCGGCGGCCGGCGCCCGCTCGTGGGCCGACGCGCTCGACCGGTACGCGGCGGGCCGCTGGACCCACCGCGTGCTGACCGTCGGCTACCGCACGCCGGCCGAGATCATGGCGGTGGCGGCCGACGTGCTGGCCGCGCACGACCCGGGGCGCACCACCCCGCGGGCCGTGCGCAGCAGCGGCGTGGCCCCGTGGGCGCGGCGCGTGGCACCGGACGAGCTGGTGGCGACCGTGCGCGAGGAGGTCTCCCGGGAGTCGGAAGGGCCCGGCTCGGTCGCGGTGATCGCCCCCGGCCCGTTCGCCGACGCGCCGGGGGCCACCGTGCTCACCCCGCGGGAGGCCAAGGGGCTCGAGTTCGACTCCGTGCTGCTCGTCGAGCCGCAGCGGATGGAACCGGCGGACCTCTACGTCGCGCTCACCAGGGCCACCCAGCGGCTCGGCGCGCTGCACTCCGAGCCGTTGCCCGGCTCGCTGCGCCGGCTCGCACCCCGCCCGGTCACCGACCGGCCAGCAGCTCCACCACCGGCGCGAGCTGGTCGAGGAACGCACCGTTGACGCTGATGTAGGACACGCCGTACGCGTCGCGGCGCCGCTGCAGCTCGTCGGCCATCTCGGTGGGCGTGCCCCGCAGCAGGGTCTGCGCGTCGTGGGCGGCGAGGGTGGCGTGGTCGAAGTCGATGAACCGCCGGGTCCATGGCGGCGGCTCCTCGTCGCCCACCAGGAACAGGTTCGCGGCGATCTCGACGTCGCGGTCGCCCGCGGCCTCGCGCACCCGGGCGGCCATCGCCGCGTAGTGGTCGCGGCCCGCGAGCGGGGGCGCGGCCAGGGTGACGATGTCCGCGGCGCGGCCGGCGAGCGCGAGCGCCTTCGGCCCGCCCGCGGCGACCAGGACCGGGGTGTGCCGCTCGCCGTCGAGCTCGCGCAGCAGCTCGATGGACTCGGCCACCTCCCGCAGCCGCTCGCCCGGCGTGCCCCACGGCCTGCCCAGCTGCTCGGCGAAGCGCTGCGCCTCGGGGCGGCCGGTCCCGATGCCGAACTCGAACCGGCCGTCGGTGAGCACCGACAGCGAGTGCCCGCCCCACGCCGCCGCGCGCGGCGCCCGCAGCGGGCTCGCCAGCACGAACGTGCCGACGCGCAGCGTCGTGGTCGCGCTCGCCGCCACCGCGAGCGAGGAGAACGGCTCGAGCAGCTGCAGCCCGTCGGGCATCAGGAGGCTGGAGAAGCCCAGCCCCTCCACCCGCTTGGCCGTCGCGGCCCAGCGCTGCGCGCCGCCCTCCGGCGTGGCCACCACCCCGAAGCGGAACTTGTGCTCCGACATCCCCCACCTCCAAAACGATTACAGCTCTGAACGATTATTTTGAGAGTACCGTTCTGGAGCTGTACGGTCTACCCGTGCCACTGGAGAACCCGCCGGGCTCGGCGTTCCTGCTCGCCGCGGTCGGCGCGCACGCCGCCGCGCGCTTCGCCGAGCGCGTCGCCGCCCTGCACCTCACGCCCCCGCAGGTCGGCCTGCTCGGGCTCATCGCCGCGGAGCCGGGGCAGAGCCAGCAGGCCGTCGCCCGGATCCTCGGCATGCCACCGAGCAGGCTCGTCGGGCTGGTCGACTCGCTCGCCGACCGCGGGCTCGTCGAGCGCAGGCGCAACCGCGCGGACCGGCGGCTGCACGCGCTGCACATCACCGACGAGGGGAGGGCGATGCTCGCCCGCATCGGGAAGGTCGCCCACGAGCACGACGACGACCTCTGCCGCAGCCTCGACGAGGGCGAGCGCGAGACGCTGCGGGCCCTGCTCGCGCGGATCGCCGCGGACCAGGGCCTGCGCCCCGGGGTGCACCCCGGCTATCGCCACCTGTGATCGTCGAACGATGTGAGATGAGCACATATTCGACGCCGATCGATGGGCGCTGAACACACAGCGCATCGCGCCCCGCCGACGTACCGTGCTCGGGCATGACCCCCGTCACCTCGCCGCCGCTCGCCGGGCGGCGCGCGCTCGTCACGGGCGCGGCGTCGGGGATCGGCGCCGCCATCGCCCGGCGGCTCGCCGCCGACGGGGCGCGGGTGGTGGCCGTCGACCGGGACGAGGAGGGCCTGAACCGGCTCGCGGGCGACGTCGCCGCCGTCGAGCCGGTGCCGTGCGACCTGTCCGACCTCGCGGCCGTCGACGAGCTCCCGGCCGAGGTCGACGCGCTGGTGAACAACGCGGGCCTCCAGCACGTCGCCCCGATCCCCGAGTTCGACCCCGATCGGTTCTCGCTGCTGCTGCGCGTGATGCTCGAGGCGCCGTTCCGGCTCGCCCGGCGCGCGCTGCCGCACATGTACGCCCGCGGCTGGGGGCGCGTCATCAACGTCTCGAGCGTGCACGGTCTGCGGGCGAGCCCGTTCAAGTCGGCCTACGTGAGCGCCAAGCACGGGCTGGAGGGCCTGTCCAAGGTCATCGCGCTCGAGGGCGCCCCGCACGGGGTCACGAGCAACTGCATCGACCCCTCCTACGTGCGCACGCCGCTGGTCGAGCGGCAGATCGCCGACCAGGCCCGCACCCACGGCATCGAGCCGGACGAGGTGGTGGAGCGGGTGATGCTCGCCCCCGCCGCCGTGCGGCGCCTCGTCGAACCGGACGAGGTGGCCGAGCTCGCCGCCGTCCTCTACGGGCCCGCCTCGGCCTCGATCACCGGAGCGTCGCTGTCGATGGACGGCGGCTGGACCGCCCACTGAGAAGAAGCCAACACACCCGAAACGGAGACACCGTGGTCACCGACAAGTCCGCCGGGCCGTCCCGGGCCAGCATCCTCAAGGTCGTCGCCGCCAGCATGGCCGGCACCACCGTCGAGTGGTACGGCTTCTTCCTCTACGGCGTCGCGGCCGCCCTCGTGTTCCCGGCGGTGTTCTTCCCGTCCGACGACCCCGCCGTGGGCACCCTGCTCGCGCTCGGCACGTTCGCGATCGGGTTCGTCGCGCGCCCGCTGGGCGGGCTGGTCTTCGGCCACTACGGCGACAAGCTCGGCCGCAAGAAGCTCCTGGTGATCAGCCTGGTCGGGATGGGCGTCGCGACGTTCGCCATCGGCCTGCTGCCCGGGTACGCGACGATCGGGTTCGCCGCCCCGCTGCTTCTGACCGTCCTGCGCCTCGTCCAGGGCTTCGCGATCGGTGGCGAGTGGGGCGGGGCCGTGCTGATCGTCTCCGAGCACGGCGACCCCTCGCGGCGCGGCTACTGGGCGAGCTGGCCCCAGGCCGGGGTGCCGTTCGGCCAGCTGCTCGCCAATGCGCTGCTGTTCCTGCTCGCCGCGGTGCAGAGCGACGAGGCCTTCCAGTCCTGGGGCTGGCGGATCCCGTTCCTGCTCTCCGCGGTGCTGGTGCTGATCGGGCTCTACATCCGGCTCTCGGTCGAGGAGTCCCCGATCTTCCAGGAGGCCCAGCGCAAGGCCGCCGAGCTCGTCGCCGCCGGCCACAAGGAGGTCGTGCCCATCGTCGACGTGTTCCGCCGCTACCCGCGCGAGGTGTTCACCGCGATGGGCGCGCGGTTCGCCGAGAACGTCTGCTACTACGTCTTCACGATCGTCATCACGAGCTACGTCCAGCAGACGCTCGGCCTGCCCAACTCGTTCGTGCTCGGCGCGGTGATGATCGGCGCCGCGGTGCACCTGGTCGTCATCCCGCTCTGGGGCATCGCGTCCGACCGCGTGGGCCGCAAGCCGATCTACCTGCTCGGGGCCGCGGGCGTCGGCGTCTGGGCGTTCGTGTTCATCGCGCTGCTCAACACCGGCAACTTCGCGCTCACCACCGTCGCCGTCGTCGGCGGGCTCGTCTTCCACGGCGCGATGTACGGCCCGCAGGCCGCGTTCCTGTCGGAGATGTTCGGCACCAAGGTCCGCTACTCCGGCGTCTCGGTCGGCTACCAGCTCGCGTCGGTCGTGGCGGGCGGCCTCGCGCCGGTCATCGCCGTGGCGCTCTACACCTCGTTCGGCACCGGCTACGCGGTGTCGGTGTACGTGGCGCTCAGCGCGCTGCTGACGATCATCGCCGTGGCCAGCTACGGGGAGACCCGCCACCGCGACCTCGCCGAGGACCACGCGATCGTCCCGACCCGCTGAGCGGAGCCGCGACCATGGGCGGTGGCATCATCACCGCCGTGTCGCGGACGGCGCTGGAGCTGCTCCGCCTGCTCGCCCAGGACGCGCCCGCCGAGCGGATCGACGAGCAGGCGCGGGCGCTCGCGGCGGCCGACCCGGAGTCCGGCGCGGTCGCCCGCGAGCTCGCGCTGCGGGTGAGGGCGGGCATCGACGCCCACCGGCGCCGCGAGGTGGAGCTCTCGGCGCTCGTCGACATCGCCCGCGACCTCGCCTCCCGGCCGGACCCGGGTGAGGTGCTCGACACGATCGTCCGGCGCGCGCGCACCCTGCTCGGGGCCGACTGCGCGTACCTCACGCTGGCCGACCCCGAGCGGGGTGACACGTTCATGCGGGCGACGGACGGGTCGATCTCCGCCCGGTTCCAGGCGCTGCGGCTACCGCTCGGCGCGGGGCTCGGCGGCCTGGTGGCTCAGACCCACCGGCCGCACTGGACCGCCGACTACCCGTCCGACACCCGCTACGAGCACACCGCCGAGATCGACGCCGCCGTCGAGGAGGAGGGGCTGCGCGCGATCTGCGGTACCCCGCTGCTCGTGGACGACGAGTTCGTCGGGGTGCTGTTCGCCGCGCACCGCGTCCGCAGGCCGTTCGCCAGCACCGAGGTGGCGCTCCTGGGGTCGCTCGCCGCGCTCGCGGCCGTCTCCCTCGTGCAGGTGCGCCGCGCGGCGGAGACGGCCGAGGCGCTCGCCGCCCTCTCCAGCGCGCACGCGGGCATCGAGCAGGCCGCCGCGGCGCACGACCGGTTCGCCGGGGTCGTGCTCTCCGGCGGCGGGGTCGACGACATCGCCGCCACCCTCGGCGAGCTGCTCGACTGCTGGGTCGCGGTGCTCGACGTCGACGACCAGCTGCTCGCCGCCCACGGCGCGGTGCCCGACGGCCTCGCCGAGCTGCCCGCGGTGCGCCGGGCCGCGGACGCCGCCCGGCTGGTGCACGCGGACGGCGCCGCCGCGGTGGGTGTGCGGGCGGTCGGCCAGCGCCTGGGCACCCTCGCGCTCGGCGGGCGGGAGGCGCTCGACGACGGCCAGGTCCGCACCGTGGAGCGGGCGGCGATGGTGACCGCGCTCGTGCTGCTGTTCCGCCTGCGCGAGGCCGAGGCCGACCAGCGGGTCCGCACCGACCTGCTCGCCGAGCTGCTGGCCCGCCCGGCGGGCGAGGTGGACGCCGCGGTCGTCGAGCGCGGCAGGCTGCTCGGGCTGCGCCTGCGCACGCCCCACGTCGTCGCGGTGTGCCGGGGCGGCCGCGCGCACGGCCCCGGGCTGGTGGGCGGCCACGACGGCTGGACGGTCGCGGTCGTGCCGGGGCGCGACGCGTCCGCGGTGGCCGCCGACGTCGCCCGGCGCGCGGGGAAGGAGGCGGGCCCGGTCGGCGCGGCGGGCCCGGTCGTGCCCGCCGCGGGGTTGCGCGACGCCTATGCGGAGGCCCGGCGCACGGCCGCCGCCCTCGCGGCGCTCGGTCTGCCCTCGGGCTCGGCCCGCGACCTCGGCTTCGCCGGCCTGGTCACCGGGGACGCGGCCGACGTCGAGGCCTACCTCGAACGCGTGCTCGGCCCGGTCGCCGCGCACGACGCCCGGCGCGGCACCGACCTGCTGGCCACGCTGGAGGCCTACTTCGCGGCCGGGGCGAGCCCGTCCCGGGCCGCCGGGCTGCTGCACGTCCACGTGAACACGGTCGGCCAGCGCCTGGAACGCGTGGCGGCGCTGCTCGGCGACGACTGGCACACCCCCGACCGGGCCCTGGAGATCCAGCTGGCGCTGCGCCTGCGGAAGCTGCGCGGTGGCGGCGCGTGAGCGGGCGCCGGATGGTTCCCGTCCGTCGCTCGGCGGTGACCGTTCGGCGTCGAACCGGATACGAGCCGATCACCGATCGTGATCGCCCACTCGACGGACCGCCCACATCCGCCCGCAACCGCGCCCCGCATCGGGCGTTGAGCCGGATGACCGGGGCCGGCGGAACGGGGAGCCTCCGCCGGCACCGGTTGATCTCTTTTCGGGCCGGTGTCAGCGGAGGCGGAACACCGGGTAGCCCGGCGCGATCTCCAGCAGCTTCTCGTCGGAGGCGGTGTGGTCGACACCGTCGAAGAACACGCCGACCTCGAACTTCCACCGCCGCAGGTACGCGCGCAGGATCTCGGGCTTCTCCGCGTCGGGCACCTCGTCGGCGACGAACGGCTCGGTCCGCTTGCCCAGCCGCAGCTCCCCCGCCCCGCCCGCGGCCCGCAGGTTGCGCACCCACTGGGTGTGGCCGCGCGGCGCCACGAGGTACCGGGCGCCCTCGTGCGTGAGCACGTTGACCGGCACCGTCTGCCACTTGCCGCTGCGCCGCCCGCGCACGGCGAGCACCCGGGAACCGATGACGCTCACCCCGCGCGCGGTGAGCCAGCGGACCACCTTGTTCATCAGCTCGGTGCCGCGCCCGGCCTCGATGTAACGGTGAGTGGCAGCCATCGTGGACTCCTGATCCGAAATGTGAGCACCGCTCTTGCTAGAGAACAGTGAACCAGAGCGGGTGTCTCAGGTCAAGAGCAGTGCTCTCGGTTTCAGGAGGAGGCCGGGACCCGTGCCCGCCGCAGCTTCGACACCAGCGCAAACCCCGCGGCCGTGACCAGGGCCAACGCTACGCCTGCGACCAGGCTGAGCACCGGGTCGCCGCCGGTGACCGGGCCGAGGGCGAGCCCGATGAGCAGCATGTAGGCGGCCCACGCCGCGGAGCTCGCGACCGTCCAGGGCAGGAAGCGGCGGACCGGCAGGCCGAACCGGCCGGCGGCCGCGGTGCTCACCAGGCGCCCACCCGGCACGAACCGCGCCCCCACCAGCGCGATCCCGGGGCGGCGCAGCATGTGCCTGCGCACCCACGCCGAGATCTCGTACCGGCCGTCGACGCGGCTCGACAACAGCCGGTGCGAGCAGCGACCGAGCCAGAACACGGTGGCGTCGCCCAGCACGGAGCCGGCCAGCGCGGCGATGAACAGACCGATCAGCATGCCGACGTCGCCGCCGCCGAAGGCGGTCGTCGCCGCCGAGACGAGGATGGTCTCGCTGGGCAGGACCGGGAACGGCGCGTCGACGGCGATCATCACGAGGAGGATCGGCAGCAGCCACGAGCTGGTCAGCACCGCGTCACACACGGTCAGGACGTCCAACGATGCAGTCCTTCCGGTCGCGCGCGCCCGGGGGCGTGCACGGCAGCAGGGCCGGGGGAGCCCGCTCAGCCTTCCAGATGACCATGGGCGCCGTCAGCGCGGTCCCCGTCACCCCCTCGCGCGACGGGAACGGCGCAGGTCGCGAAGCCGATCTACGCTCCGGCGGATCCGCCGACCGACCGAGGGGGTGTTCCGTGGCCCTGCGCCGTGCCGTCGTGCTCTGCGCTCTCGTCGTGGCGGCGGCCCTCGCCGCGGGCCCGGCGCACGCGGACCCCGGCCCCGCCATCACGCCCGGGGTCTTGCTGCTCAGCCCGGTGGACGGGCAGGTGACGAGCTCGTGCCGGGCCGGGTTCGTCTTCGCCGGCCACGGCGCGACCTACCTCGGCTACGCGGCGCACTGCGCGGGCGCGAGCGAGTCGATGGGCCTCTCCGGCTGCGCGGAGCCGACGCTCCCGGTCGGCACCGGCGTCACGATCGTCGGCAACGACGGCAGCCGCACCTCCGGCCGCCTCGCCTACACGTCGTGGGGCACCATGCAGCGGCGCGGCGAGTCGGACCCGGCGCGCTGCCTGCACAACGACTTCGCCCTCGTCGAGCTGGACCCGGCCGACGCCGCGCGCGCCGACCCGACCGTCCCGGTGTTCGGCGGGCCGACGGGGCTCGACACCGACGGCACCGACCCCGGGGAGCCGGTGTACAGCCACCAGCCGCGCGGCGGCGCGAACGCGGCGAAGGAGGGCCGCAGCCTCGGCTCGACCGGCCGGGGCCTGGCACATCGGGTCGAGACGCGGCCGCCGGGGCGGTCCGGCGACTCCGGCAGCGGGTACCTCGACGGCCGGGGGCGGGCCTTCGGCGTGCTCTCCACCCTGTACACCGACGGCAGCGGCGCCAACGGCGTCACCGACCTCGCCCGGGCGCTCGCCTACGCCAACGCCCACGGCGGGATCGGGCACGTCGTACTCGTACCGGGGCGGGAGCCGTTCCGGCTGCGCGACTAGCGCGGCCTGGTGGGCCTGCCGGCGGCGGCGCGCATGGTGCGGAGCCGCCCGCTCTCCGACGAACGCGCCGTTCGTCGGGAAACGGGTTCCGCGGGACCCGCGGGGCGGGCTCAGCGCGCGGGGACGTTCACCGCCGCCAGCACGTCGTCCACCCGTACCGGCGCACCGGTGCGCGCCGACTCGTAGACCGCCCGCACGGTCGCCAGGGCGAGCAGCGCGTCCTCGAGCGTGACGCCCGGTCGCCTGCCGGTGCGGATCGCCTCGACGATGTCGCGGTACTGCCGGGCGTGCCCGGTGAACATGGGGTTCGCCGGGTCGGCCCCCGGCTCCTCGGGCAGGACGAGGGCGGTCTGGTCCGAGCGGTCGCCCTGGTCGGCCCGCACGCCCGCGTCGCCCGCGGCCTCGGCGGTGGCCAGCTCCTTGCTGTGGAAGTAGCGCAGCCGGTCGTCGTCGATCACGGCCGAGCCGGCGTCACCCAGCACCTGCAGCCGCACCGACAGGCCGGGGTAGGCGGCCGTGGTGGCGTGCAGCGTGGCGAGCGCCCCGGACTCGAACCGGACGACCGCGGCGACGGTGTCCTCCACCTCGACCCGCTCGTGCGCGAGCAGGCCGGTGAGCGCCATGACCTCGACCGGCCGCCCGAGGAACCACAGCAGCAGGTCGACCGTGTGCACGCCCTGGTTCATCAGCGCGCCGCCGCCGTCGAGCTCCCAGGTGCCGCGCCACGCGCCGGAGTCGTAGTAGGCCTGGCTGCGCCACCAGGAGACGGTCGCGACGGCCGAGGTGATCCGGCCGAAGCGGCCCGCCTCGATCGCGTCGTGCACGACGACGCTCGCCGGGTCGAACCGGTGTTGGCTGATCACCGTCGCCACGGTGCCTGCGGGCGCGGCCGCCGCGGCGGTCACGATCGGCGCCGCCGCCTCGACCGTGACGTCGACCGGCTTCTCCACCACCACGTGCTTGCCCGCCTCGAGCGCCGCCACCGCGATCCGCGCGTGCCCACCGCTGGGCACGCAGATCGCCACCGCGTCGACGTCGTCGCGGGCCAGCGCCTCGTCGAGCGAGGTGGTGACCGGGACGGCGCCGCCGACCCGGGCCGCGACCGCCTCGGCCGCCGCGTGGTCGGTGTCGACGAGGACGTCCAGAGCGGTGTCCGGGTTCGCCGCGAGCACCTCGGCGTGCAGCGCGCCGATCACCCCGCAGCCCACCACCGCGAACCGCACCGTCACCGGTACCGCACCCCCGCCTGGTCGAGGATCTTCGTGAACGCCCGGGTCGCCCGCCGGAAGTGGTGCTCGCCGGAGAAGCCGCCGAGCACGCCCGCGGTCGCGAGGTGCGGCTCCATCGAGCAGAACCCGTCGTAGCCGTCGGCGGCGAGCGCCCGGACCGTGGCCTCGACCTCGCCGTCGCCCTCCCCCGCGGGCACGACCGTGCCGTCGGCCAGCAGGGCGTCCTTCACCTGCAGGTACTCCACGTGCGGACGGAGGCTCGCATAGCCCTCGGTGAACGGCCGGACGCCGACCTGCACGAAGTTCGCCGGGTCCCACGCCAGCCGCAGCTTCGGCGAGCCGACCGACTCCACGACGTCCAGGCAGCGCTGCGGGGTGTCGCCGTAGATCTCCTTCTCGTTCTCGTGCAGCAGGACCACGTCGTGGCCCTCGGCCTCGGCGGCGAGCGCGGCCATCCGGCGCAGCACCTCGTCGCGGTGCGCCACGGGGTCGTCGCCCTTCGGGATGAAGAAGGAGAAGAGCCGGATGTAGGGCGCCTGCAGCACCCCGGCGACGTGCAGGGCGCGGCGCATCCGCACGAGGTGGGCGTCGAAGTCGTCGAGCACCCCGATCTTGCCGATCGGCGAGCCGACCGAGGACGTGCCGATGCCGGCGCGGTCGAGCGTCGCGCGCACCCTCTCCAGCTGGTCGTCGTCGAGGTCCAGGACGTTGGTGTCCCACGCGCTGCGGAACTCGATGTGGCGGATGCCCAGGTCGGTGAGCACCCGGCACTGCTCGTCCAGGTCGGGGGAGATCTCGTCGGCGAAGCCGGAGAGGGTCCACATGCGGATCACCCTAGGCGGCGGGTGCCCGCGGGAGCGGGGGCCGGAAGCGCGTCACGGGGCTCGCCGGGGGCGGAACCGGGGTACGGTCGCAGACCGCGGGCGACCGCCCGTCCCGGCCTCGAGGAGGCGGGTCCCATGACATCGACGAAGCCGCGGGCCCGCCCGCGGGTCGTGGTCGTCGGCGGCGGGTTCGCCGGGCACAGCGCTGCGCGGTCGCTCGCGAAGCGGCTCGGCGACGCCGCCGAGATCGTGCTGATCAACCCCACCGACTACTTCCTCTACCTGCCCCTGCTGCCCGAGGTCGCGGCCGGGGTGATCGACCCGCGCCGGATCACGGTCCCGCTCGCGGCCACCCTGCCGGGCGTGCGGGTGGTGCTCGGCGAGGTCGGCTCCGTGGCCCTGGACGACCGGCGGATCGGCTGGACCGACCCGGAGAGCGGCCGCGCCGAGATGGGCTACGACCGGCTGGTGCTCGCCGTGGGCAGCGTCCACAAGCTGCTGCCGATCCCCGGGGTCGCCGAGCACGCGCACGGCTTCCGCGGCATCCCGGAGGCGCTGTACCTGCGCGACCACGTCACCCGCCAGATCGAGCTCGCCGCCTCCACCGCCGACCCGGCGGAACGGGAGGCGCGGTGCACGTTCGTGGTCGTCGGCGCCGGCTACACCGGCACCGAGGTCGCCGCGCAGGGGCCGCTGCTCACCGACACGCTGGTGCGCCACCACGCCGCCCTGCGCGACCAGCCGGTGCGCTGGCTGCTGCTCGACCTGGCCGACCGCGTGCTGCCCGAGCTCGACCCGCGGCTGTCCGGCACGGCGGACCGGGTGCTGCGCGAGCGGGGCGTCGAGGTGCGCACCGGTCAGTCGGTGCAGGAGGCCGCCCACGGTCACGTGCTCCTCACGACCGGCGAGACGGTGCCCACCCGCACGCTCGTCTGGTGCGTCGGCGTGCGCCCCGACCCGCTCGTGGAGGCGTTCCGGCTGCCGACCGCCAAGGGCAGGCTCGTCGTCGACGCCGAGCTCGGCGTCCCGGGCCATCCCGACCTCTTCGCCTGCGGGGATGCGGCCGCCGTACCCGACCTGACCCGCCCGGGTGAGCTCACCGCCATGACCGCCCAGCACGCGGTGCGGCAGGGCAAGCTGGTCGGCCGCAACGTGGCCGCGTCGCTCGGGCACGGCACGCCGCGCGCCTACCGCCACCACGACCTCGGCTTCGTCGTCGAGCTCGGCGGGCGGGAGGCCGCGGCCAACCCGCTGCACGTGCCGCTCGGAGGGCTCGTCGCGAAGGCGGTGACGCGCGGCTACCACCTGCTGTCGATGCCGACCAACCGCACCCGCACCGCGGCGGACTGGCTCCTCGACGCCCTGCTGCCGCGGCAGACCGTGCAGCTGGGGCTGGTCCGGGCGCCGAACGTGCCGCTGGACACCGCATCACCCGAGGTGCAGCGCTCGCCCCGGTGACCCCCGCGCGCCGAGATCGCGACTCGCCCACACCCACACGGCGACTCGCGGGCACCCACAGCGCGACTCGCGGGGACGCAGAGCGCGACTCGCGGGGTCAGCGGACCAGGCGGAAGAAGGTCCGCAGCTCCCCCGCGAAGAGCTCCGGCTGCTCGAACGCCGCGAAGTGGCCGCCGCGGTCGGGCTCGTTCCAGTAGCGGATGTCGGTGAACCGGCGCGCCGCCCACCGCCGGGACGGGCGGGGGTTCTCGTGCGGGAACACCGAGCAGCCCGCGGGCACGTGCACCTGGTCCGTGGTCTCCCCCGCGAAGGTGCGCTGCACCTCGCGGAAGCTCTCCCAGTACAGCCGCGCGGCCGACGCGCCCGCGCCGGGCAGCCAGTAGAGCATCAGGTTGTCCAGCAGCCGGTCGCGGCTGAACTCGCTCGCCGGGTCGGTCCAGGCGTGGAACTTCTCGACGATCCAGGCCGCGAGCAGCGCGGGTGAGTCGACCAGGCCGTAGCCGATCGTCTGCGGCCGGGTGGACTGCTGCATCGAGTAGCCGTCGCCGTCGCGCTGGGCACGGGCCATGTCGTCGAGGGCGGCCCGCTCACCGGGGGTGAGGTCGTCGAACGTGGCCGGGTCCGGCGCCGCGAGCGGCGGCACGAGGTGGATGCCCACCACGTGCTCCGGGTCGAGCTTGCCGATCCAGGTGCTGACCGATGTGCCCCAGTCGCTGCCCGCGGCGCCGTAGCGGTCGTAGCCGAGGCGGGCCATCAGCTCCGCCCACGCGGCGGCGATGCGCTGCACGGTCCAGCCGCTTCGAGCCGGCTTGTCGCTGAACCCGTAGCCCGGCAACGACGGGCAGACGACGTGGAACGGCTCCGGGCCGGTCGTGAGCAGGTCGATCGCGTCGAGGAACTCCACGACGGAGCCGGGCCAGCCGTGGGTGAGCACCAGCGGCAGCGCGTCCGGGTGCGGCGAGCGGACGTGCAGGAAGTGGATGCCGAGGCCGCCGATCTCGGTGCGGAACTGCGGCAGGCCGTTCAGGCGCGCCTCGGTGGCGCGCCAGTCGTAGCCGCCGGCCCAGTACGCGCACAGCTCCTGCAGGTGGGCGAGCGGCACGCCCTGCGCCCACCCGTCGACGGTCTCGGCCTCCGGCCAGCGGGTGCGCCGGAGCCGGTCGCGCAGGTCGGCGAGGTCGGCGTCGGGCACGGCGAGACGGAACTCGGTGACGGTCACGCTCGTGCCCCTCCTCGGGCGGACTGCCGGTCGCTCACGGCGCGAACAGGCGCGCGAGCTGCGCCAGGTCGGCGAGCCGCAGGTCGCCGTCCAGGCCGCGCAGCGCGGCCGTGCGCATGCCCGCGGCGCGGCCGGCGGCGAGGCCCGGCTCGCTGTCCTCCACCACGAGGCAGGCCGCGGGCTCGACGCCGAGCCGGCTCGCCGCGATCAGGAAGCCCTCCGGGTCGGGCTTGCCGCGACGGACGTCCTCGACGGTGACCAGCAGCGGCGGCTCGATCCCGGCCGCTCCCAGCCGCGCCTTCGCCAGCCGCACGTCCGCGCTGGTCACGACGGCCCACGGCAGCTCGAGCCGCTCCAGCACGGCGAGCAGCTCGTGCGCACCGGGCGCCGCGACGACGTCGGCGAGGTCGTCGTACTGGAGGTCCATCTGGCGCTGGGACGCCGCGGCGACCGCGGCGTCGTCCAGCGCCGGGAGCACCCGGCGGATGGTGCGGTCCGGTGGGCTGCCGTGCGCGATGGCCAGGACGGGGGCCGGATCGAGGCCGCGTTCGGCCGCCCAGGTCGTCCACGCCCGTTCGACGGACGCGTCCGAATCGACGAGGGTGCCGTCCATGTCGAGCAGGACCGCACGCACGGTGGCGAGCTCCACGGGAACCTCCGATTAAACTCGGCACCCGAGCATAAACCGGGGAGGGAGATGGCAAGCCCGCGCTGGCACGGGGCGATCGCCGTGCTCACCGAGATGCGCCGCAGCCCCGGCGTCACGCGGGCCGCGGTGGCCCAGCGGCTGGGGCTCTCCAGCGGGTCGGCCACCGACATCACCGCGCGCCTGCGCGAGCTCGCCCTGCTCACCGAGACCCCCGCGCCCGCGGCGGGGCGGGGACGGCCGACCACCGTGCTCGGCCCCCACCCGGAGGGTCCGGTCGTGATCGCGGTCGACCTGCGCCACGAGGACTGGCGGTGCGCCGTGGCCGGCGTCGACGGCCGCCCGGAGGTCGTGGCCGCCGCCCCGCACGCGAGCCGCGACCCGGACCAGGTCCTCGAGGCGGTGGGCGGCGCGGTCCGGCGCACCCGGGAGCGCCTCGGCGACCGGGTGCGGGCCGTCGCCGTCGCGGTCGCCGCCACCGTGCAGCACGGGCGGGTGGTCCAGGGGGCGTCGCTGGGCTGGGGCCCGGTCGACCTCACCCCGCTCGGCGTGCCGGGCGTCGGGCTGCGCATCGACAACGACGCTACCCTCGCGGGCGTCGCCGAGGCTCGCGCGGGGGCCGGGGCGGGCGCGGGGACGGCGCTGCACGTCACGGTGGAGGTCGGTGTCGGCGGCACGCTCGTGGTCGACGGGCGGCCCGTGCGCGGCGCCACCGGCGCCGGGGGCGAGTTCGGCCACCTGCCCTTCGGCGACCCCGCGCTGCGCTGCCCGTGCGGCGCCCTCGGCTGCTGGGACCCCACCGTCGACGGCCGCGCGCTCGCCCGCCACCTCGGCGACCCGCCGCCGCCCGACCCCCGCACCTACGCCCTCGCCGTGCTCGGCCGGACCGACCCGGCGGCCACCGCCGCCGTCTCCCGGGCGGCGGAGAGCCTCGGCCGCGGGATCGCGGGCCTGGTGAACGGGCTCGACCCGGAGGTCGTGACGCTGGGCGGGCTCGCCGAGCCGCTGCGCGCCGCCGCGCCCGACGCGTTCGCCGAGGCGTTCACCGGCGGGCTGATGGCGTTCCGCCGGGCGACCCCTCCGCCGCTGCGCCCCGCGGCGCTCGGCGACGACGCCGCCCTGCACGGCGCGGCCGCCACGGCGCTCGACGCGGTGCTGACCGAGGAGTCGCTCACGGCGTGGGCGCGGCTGCGCGGCGCCTGAGCCGGCGCGACCCACCGCAATGCGATGTACGCCGCGCTCGACCGCGAGCATGCTCCCCCCATGACCGAACTGCTGCCCGCCCTGCCCGAGGAGTCCTTCCAGCGCGTGCTGTGCGTCGCCGCGCACCCCGACGACATGGAGTACGGCGTCTCCGCCGCCGTCGCGCGCTGGACGGCGCGCGGGATCGAGGTCGCCTACCTGCTGCTCACCCGCGGGGAGGCGGGCATGCCCAACCCGCCGGAGGAGACCGCGCGGTTGCGGGTCGCCGAGCAACGGGCCGCGTGCGACGCCGTCGGCGTCAGCGACCTGACCGTGCTGGAGCACCCCGACGGCATGCTCGTCTACGGGCTCGACCTGCGCCGCGACATCTGCCGCGCGATCCGGCGCTTCCGGCCCGACGCGGTGGTCGGCGGCGGCTACGAGGTCGAGTCGCCGATGGGCTTCGACCAGGCCGACCACCGGGCCACCGGGCTCGCCACGATCGACGCGGTGCGCGACGCGGGCAACCGCTGGGTGTTCGCCGAGCAGATCGACGCGGACGGCCTCGAACCCTGGAGCCCGCGCTTCATCCTCATGCCGTCGTTCGCGGGCGACGGCAAGGCGACGCACGGGGTGGACGTCACCGGCGAGCCGCTGCAGCGCGGCGTCGCGTCGCTGGAGGCGCACGCCGCCTACCTGGCCGCGCTCCCGGACCACCCCGCGCCCGCCGATTTCATCCCGATGTTCGCGGCCATGGCCGGCAAGGAGATGGGGGTCGAGCACGCCGTGCTGTTCCGGGTGCACGACCTGCAGGCGCCGCCTGCGCTGCTCACCGAGGTGCGCGGCGACTGAGGCGCACCGCGGCGAGGTAGTCGGCGATCGCGTCCCGGTTGCGGGTGAGGCACTCGATGCGCGCGGACATGCGGGCGTGCTCGCGTTCGAGGATCGCGATCGTCTCCGGGGTCGGGTCGGACACGTGGACGGCACCCGTGGTCAGGCACGGGAGGATCTGCTTGATGACCCGCGTGGGCAGCCCGGAGTCGAGCAGCCCCCTGATCTGGCGGACCCGGTCGACGCACGCCTCGTCGAAGTCGCGGTAGCCGTTCGCGCCGCGGGCGGACGTGATCAGCCCCTGCTCCTCGTAGTAGCGCAGGAGCCGGGGCGTCGTGCCGGTGCGCCGCGCCAGCTCGCCGATCCGCACGTGACCCACCTCATGTCGACCTTCACACGTGTGTGAGGGTTCGAGCCTATCCGCATGCGAGCACTCGAGCAGACGGCGCTGAGCGGCCCCGGCGCGATGCGCCTCGTCACCGACGCTCCCGTACCCGCACCCGGCCCGGGCGAGGTCCTGATCCGGGTCGGCGCGGCGGGCGTCAACTTCGCCGACGTCATGCAGACCCGGGGCACCTACGCCGGCGGTCCCCGCCCGCCCTACATCGCGGGGTTCGAGGCGGCCGGCGAGGTCGTCGCCCTCGGGCCGGGGGTGACGGGCATCGAGCCGGGCGCGCACGTGATCGGCACCGGCCCCGGCGCGTTCGCCGAGTACGTCGTGCTGCCCGCCGCCGGTGCGGCCCCGGTCCCCGCGGGCTGGTCCGACGAGCAGGCGCTCGGCCTCGTCCTGAACCGGGGCACCGCGCTCGCCGCGCTCCGCCTCGGCCGGCTCGCGCCGGGCGAGACCGTGCTCGTGCAGGCCGCCGCGGGCGGGGTGGGGCAGGCGGCGGTGCGCCTGGCCAAGCACGAGGGCGCGACCGTGATCGGCACGGCCTCCCCGGGCAAGCACGAGGCGGTGCGGGCGCTGGGCGCCGACCACGTGATCGACTACGTGGACCTGGCCGACGAGGTGCGGCGCCGCACCGGCGGCCGCGGCGCCGACCTCGTGCTGGAGTCCGTCGGCGGCGACGCCTTCACCGCCGCGCTGGCCGCCACCCGGCGGGTCACCGGGCGCCTGGTCGTCTACGGCATCGCCGCGGGCGAGGCCGCGATCAGCAACCGCGACCTCAACTTCACCCACCCCGTCCACGTCATCGGGCTGCACATCGGCGTCCTCGCGAAGACCGCGCCGGAGTTGTTCACCGAGCTCGTGGCGGAGCTGGCGGACCTCGTGGCGGCGGGCGTCCACCCGCCCGGCCGCCCGACCGTCCACGACCTCGCCGACGGACCGAAGGTGCTCGCCGAACTGGAGACCAGGTCCACCGTCGGCAAGCTGGCGCTGCGCCCCTGACGGGAGGACACTTCTTCCCCCACCGAGCGAGCCGAGGTGAGCGACATGCAGGCCGCGAAGCGCTGGAACGTCGCGATCGAGATCGACGAGCACGAGCGCCGGACGAGGGCGGTGGCCCGGCTGGACGCGGGGTCCACCGAGCTGACCGGGGTGGGCCTCGCGCGGTGCAGCCCCGAGGACGAGGACGTGCCGCGGATCGGCGACGAGCTCGCCGTGGCGCGGGCGCTGTCGGAGCTGTCCCACAAGCTGCTGGACCTGACGGCGGCGGACATCGAGCGGGTCACGCACCAACCGGCGCACGTCCGGATCTGAGCGCGCGGCGCGACCGCGCCCAGGCGAGTACCAGCGGCGCGGTGACCAGGCCGTCGGCCAGGAGGAACGTGCCGGCCTCGTCGGCCCCCCGCGCCACGGTCACGGCCGCCGGCCGGCGGGCGGCCTCGGATGCGATCGTCGCCGCCCACGGGGCTCGCCGTCCGGGGTTGGGGGCGAGGACGAGGACCAGCCCGGCCACGGTCGGTACCCGATCAAGCGCACCCACCCGAGGTGCGCCCCGGGACCCGCCGGACCGGCGGCCGCAGCGCGCGCGTGCGGGCCGCCGTTCTCGACGCCGCGCTCGCGGAGCCGGCCGACCGCTGCCACGGAACACGCGGATCGAGGACGTCGCCGTCCGCGCCGGTGTGGACGAGACGACCGGCTACCGGCGGTGGCCCACCAGGGCCGAGCTCGGCACCGACGCCGCGCTGGAAAGCAGCGCGCGGCCCATCCCCGTGCCCGACACCGGCACGCCGGAGGGCGGCCTGCGGGCCCTCGCCCGGTCGGTCGCCGCCGGCCATCGGCCGGGAGCCCGGCCGGCACACCACCCGCAACCTCGTGGCCGTGGCCTGGGCATCGGAGGAGGCGGCGGAGCCGATGGCCGCGTTCTTCTCCGAGCGCCCGGCCCTCTCACCAGGGCGATCGTCGAGCGGGCCGTCGCCCGCGGCGAGGCGGCAGCACGTCGACCCCCACGGGGTCGTCGAGACGCCGGTGGGCGCGCTCCACGGCCTGCTCCGCACGGCGCGCCCCTCGGGCCCGACGTCGCTCGAGGCGGTGGCCCGCATCGTCCACCGCGGCATCGCGGCGGCCTGAGCCCGGTCACCCGCCGGCCGGCCCGCGCCCGTACCGGGGGGCGCGGCTCGGGCCGGTGCGCGGGCGCGCCTCGAGCAGCGGCTGGACCCGCGGCGCAACCACCACCGACAGCACCACCACGCTCGTCGACCGGGCGATGGTGGGGCTGCGCCCGAGTGCGAGCAGGGTGTCCTGCAGGTCCTGGTGCGACGACGCCCCGAGGCGGCAGAGCACGTCCGACGAGCCCGTGGTGGCGTAGGCCTCCAGCACGGCGGGCAGGGCGGCGAGCTCCGCGGCGACGTCCTCGAGCTGGCCCTGCGCGATCTCCAGCGTGGCGAAGGCCTGCACCGGGTATCCGGCCGCGGCGAGGTCGATGTCGGGACCGTACCCGGTGATCACGCCCTCGCGTTCCAGCCGGTCCAGGCGGGCCTGCACGGTGCCCCGCGCGACGCCGAGCGTGCGCGAGAGCTCCAGCACGCCGGCCCGCGGGGACGCCCGCAGCGCACCGATCAGGTCGACGTCCAGCGCGTCCAGCTCCACATAGGCAGACTGTACAGATCATTTGCTCATCATCCGCACAATCTGTGCACCGTGACCAGATCTGGATGGGTCGGTTGCGCAGCACTTCGCGGATGAGCTGTCCTGGAGTATGACCATCGAGCAGACCCTCACCAGTCAGGAACGGCTGGCCGAGCTCGACCTCGATCAGCTGCGGCAGCTCGTCGGGCTCGTCGAGTACGACGCGGAGGGCGACCCCTTCCCGGTCACCGGCTGGGACGCCGTCGTGTGGGCGGTCGGCAACGCGACCCAGGCCGCCGCGTTCTACCAGCTCGCGTTCGGGATGGAGCTGGTCGCGTACTCGGGGCCGGAGACCGGCAACCGCGACCACACGGCCTACGTGCTGCGCTCCGGCGCGGTGCGGTTCGTGCTGAAGGGCGGGGTGGACCCGAACAGCCCGATCCTCGACCACCACCGCCGCCACGGCGACGGGGTCATCGACATCGCGCTCGAGGTGCCCGACGTCGACCGCTGCATCCGGCACGCCCGCGCCCAGGGCGCCACCGTGCTGGAGGAGCCGCACGACGTGTCCGACGAGCACGGCACCGTGCGCCTCGCCGCGATCGCCACCTACGGCGAGACCCGGCACACGCTGGTGGACCGCTCCCGCTACACCGGCCCGTACCTGCCGGGCTACGTCGCCCGCACGTCCACCCACCGCAAGCCGCAGGGCGCGCCGAAGCGGCTGTTCCAGGCGCTCGACCACATCGTCGGCAACGTCGAGCTGGGCCACATGGACGAGTGGGTGGACTTCTACCGCCGCGTCATGGGCTTCACGAACATGGCGGAGTTCATCGGCGACGACATCGCCACCGACTACTCCGCCCTGATGAGCAAGGTGGTGGCCAGCGGCAACCACCGCGTCAAGTTCCCGCTGAACGAGCCGGCCATCGGCAAGCGCCGCTCGCAGATCGACGAGTTCCTCGAGTTCTACGGCGGCCCCGGCGCCCAGCACCTCGCGCTCGCCACCAACGACATCATCCGCACCGTCGACGCGATGCGCGACGCGGGCGTCGAGTTCCTGTCGACGCCCGACTCCTACTACACCGACCCCGACCTGCGGGCCCGGATCGGCGAGGTCCGGGTGCCGATCGAGGAGCTGCAGAAGCGCGGCATCCTCGTCGACCGGGACGAGGACGGCTACCTGCTGCAGATCTTCACCAAGCCGATCGGCGACCGCCCCACCGTGTTCTTCGAGCTCATCGAGCGCCACGGCTCCCTCGGCTTCGGCAAGGGGAACTTCAAGGCGCTGTTCGAGGCGATCGAGCGGGAGCAGGCGAAGCGGGGCAACCTCTAGCCCGCGGATCCGTCAGCATTCCGACCAACGGCGCGTTCGTCGGACAGGTTCCGGCGAACGCGCCGTTGGTCGGGTCGCGACAGCGGCGCCGCGGCCGGTCAGACCGTGATCTTCGGCAGCGGCTGCGTCTTCGGCGCCACCGTCGCCTTCTCCGAACCCGCACCGGTGAGCGCGCGGACCTCCATTTCCGCGTGCCGGGCGTCGGCGAACTCGTCCGGCCGGCCGACGAGCGTGCCGATCGCCCCGAGCAGGAACGACGCCGGGATGGAGACCAGGCCGGGGTTGGCGAGCGGGAAGACGTCGAAGTCGAGGCTCGGCACCATCGACGTCGGGTGGCCGGACACGGCGGGCGAGAACACGATCAGCACCACGCTGACGACCAGGCCGCCGTAGATGCTGCACAGCGCGCCGGTGGTGTTGAACCGCTTCCAGAACAGCGAGTACAGGATCGTCGGCAGGTTCGCCGACGCCGCCACCGCGAACGCCAGCGCCACCAGGAACGCCACGTTCTGGTTGCGGGCGAGGATGCCGGCCGCGATCGCGATGAGGCCGATGACGATCGCCGTGCGGCGGGCCACCCGCACCTCGGCGTCCGGGGACGCGACACCCCGCTTGAGGACGTTGGCGTACACGTCGTGGGCGAACGACGCAGACGCGGTGATCGTCAGCCCGGCCACCACCGCGAGGATCGTCGCGAACGCGATCGCGGAGATGACGCCCAGCATGAACTCCCCGCCCAGCTGGTAGGCGAGCAGCGGCGCCGCGGAGTTCGTGCCGCCGGGCGCGGTGGCGATCCGCTCCGCCCCGCCGGGCACGAGCGCGGCCGCGCCGTAGCCGAGCACCAGCGAGAACAGGTAGAAGACGCCGATCAGCCAGATCGCCCACACCACGGAACGACGCGCCTCCTTGGCGTTCGGCACCGTGTAGAAGCGCATCAGGATGTGCGGCAGGCCCGCGGTGCCCAGCACCAGCGCCAGCGCCAGGGACAGGAAGTCGATCTTCGCGAGGTCGGACGCGCCGTACTGCAGGCCGGGGATCAGCAACCGCTCACCCAGCTCCCGCACGCCCTGCGCGGTCTCCATCGACGGGTTCTCCTCGACGGCCTCGCCGAGCAGCGCGGAGAAGTCGAAGCCGTGCCTGCCGAGCACCCACGTCACCAGGGTCGCGGCGCCGACCAGCAGCAGCCCGGCCTTGATGACCTGCACCCAGGTCGTGCCCTTCATGCCGCCGACCAGCACGTAGACGATCATCAGCAGCCCGACGACCGCGATCACGATCCCCTGGCCGACGGTGTTGCTGTTCGGGATCTGCAGCAGCAGCGCGATCAGCGCACCCGCGCCGGCCATCTGCGCCAGCAGGTAGAACAGCGACACGACCAACGTCGAGGTGGCGGCCGCCGCCCGCACCGGACGCTGCCGCATCCGGAAGCTGAGCACGTCACCCATCGTGAACTTGCCGGTGTTGCGCAGCAGCTCCGCCACGAGCAGCAGCGCGACCAGCCACGCCACCAGGAACCCGATCGAGTACAGGAACCCG
>NZ_DATGOP010000033.1:0-57691 GCF_035305885.1 Pseudonocardia sp. | reverse complement strand
CGTGCGTCGAGCAGCAGCCCGAGCTGGTCGAGCGGGGCCAGGGGCACCCGGTGGCGTGCCACTACGCGGAGCGCAAGACCCTGCTCTGACGGGTCCTCGGCGAGTCGCGGTGTGGGTGTGCGCGAGTCGGGGTGTATGTGCGGGCGAGTCGCGGTGTGAGTGCGCCCGTGTCGCGTGCGTACCGCGTCCGCCCTCGACCGCGCCCGCACCCAGCCCGCGACCCGCTCACACCCAGCCCGCGACTCGCGCGCACCGAGGGCGCGACTCGCCGACACGGAGGGCGCGACTCGCCGACACGGAGGGCGCGACTCGCTGACACGGAGGGCGCGACTCGCCGACACCCAGCGCGCGACTCGCGGGTGGGTGGTCAGCCGGCGGCGACCGCGACCGTCTGGAGGTCGAGTTCGCCGGACGGGGTCACCGTGACGTTCTGCAGCCGTTGCGACCAGCCCGCCTGCACCGACAGGAAGTGGACCGGGATCGCGGGCATGTCCTGGATGATCAGCCGCTCGGCCTCCTGGTAGAGGCGGTGGGCCTCCTCTTCCGACGGGGCGGCGTCGGCGCGGGCGAGCAGGTCGTCGACCGCCGGGTTGGAATAGGCGCCGTCGTTGGCCGAGCCGCCCGTGCGGTAGGCGGGGCCCAGGAAGTTCTCGATCGACGGGTGGTCGGCGACCCGGCTCGTGCGGTAGATCCGGTTCACCCGCCGCGCGTCGACCGCCGCTCGGTGTTCGCCGAGCGCGGGCACCGGCACGAGCGTGCACTGGACGCCGAGCGCGCCGCTGATGGACGCGCACGCCGCCTGCAGCCACTCGGCGTTGCCCGCGTCGGTGTTCGAGGTCAGCTCGACCGCGCCCGCGAACCCGGTGGACTCGAACACCTCCCGCGCCCGCTCCGGCTGGAAGGTGCACAGCTCGCCGCACTGGCCCGCGGCCCGGCCCGGCACGTCCGGAGGGACGAGGCCGTCGGCGGGCGGCCGGGTGCCGGCGAAGACCTCTTGGTTGATCCGCTCGCGGTCGATGGCCATCGAGATGGCGTGCCGCACCCGCGGGTCCTGGTAGCGCGGGTCGTAGAGCGGGAACGCGAGGTACTGCACGCCCAGGCGGGCGCGTGACGTGCTGCGGCCGGCGAGGTCGACCTGGTACCGGTTGTCGGCCAGCGCCGAGGGCGGGATGACCGCGGTGAAGTCGAGGTCGTTCGCCACCACGTCGGCGTAGGCGGCCTCAGCCGAGGAGTAGAACCGGAACTCCACCCCGGCGACGCTCGGCTTGGGCGCGCCGGGCCACTGGTCGTAGCGCTCGACGACGAGGTTCACGCCCGGCCTTCGGGACGCGAAGCGGAACGGCCCGTTGCCGACCGGGTTGGCCGCGAAGGCGGCGGGGTCGGTGAAGAACACCTCCGGTAGCGGCGCGAACGCCCGGTGGCCGAGCATCCCGTCGAACCCGGGGAACGGCGCGGACAGCGTGACCTCGAAGGTCAGGTCGTCCACCACCCGCAGGCCGGACAGCTCCTGCGCAGCGGGCGGCTGTACGGGCTCCGGGCCGGGGCCGTCCGGGTCCGAGCTGCGCAGCTGGGCGTAGCCCTCGACGTGGGAGAAGTACGAGGCGTTCTGCTGCCCGTTGGGCTCGTACGCGGTGTGGTTCCAGGCGCGTACGAAGCTGCGCGCCGTGACGGGCGTGCCGTCGTGGAACGTCCAGCCCGGCTTCAGCCGGATCGTGTAGACCCGCGAGTCGGTCGTCTCGATCGACTCGGCCACGAGGTGGACCGGCTGCGCGGTCTGCGGGTCGTAGTCGACGAGCGGGCTGAACAGCGCGTCGACGATCCGCCCGCCGCCCGGCTCGTCGGTGTTGCCGGGCACGAGGGGGTTCGCGGGCTCGGAGCTGCTCACGCTGATGGTGACCCCGGCCGGCGAGGTCTTGTCCGGACCGGGCCCGCCGTCGACGCCGCTGCATGCGGCGGTCGCCAGGGTGATGGACAGCACCGCTGCCGTCCAGGCCGTTGCTCGTCGTGCGCGCATGTCCCCCCACTGTCATCCGAACGGGCGCTGCGCGTGGTGCGTCCGTCGTAATGCCGGGCGATGGTGAGAACGGACGGTATCGGTTCGGTCCGATCACCCGGCCCGGACGTGGTCGTGAACGAGATGCCCACACAACCCGACGTAGAGTGCGGGCGTGACGCCATCCCCGGCCCGGCGGAGGGTGCTGTTCGTGCACGCCCACCCCGACGACGAGACCCTCTCCACCGGCGGAACGATCGCGCGCTACGCGGCCGAGCCCGACACCGCCGTCACCCTCGTCACGTGCACGCTCGGCGAGGAGGGCGAGGTGATCCCGCCGGAGCTCGCCGAGCTCGCACCGGACCGCGCCGACCAGCTCGGCGGCTACCGGGCGGGGGAGCTCGCCGCCGCGTGCGCCGCCCTCGGCGTGCGCGACCACCGCTACCTCGGCGGGATCGGCCGCTGGCGCGACTCGGGGATGGCGCTGGCCGGGCACGGCGTGCGCGCGGCCATGCCGGAGAAGCTGCACCCGCGGGCGCTGGCCCGGCCGGAGGCGTTCGACGAGCAGGTCGACCAGCTCGTGGCGATCCTCGAGGAGGTGCGCCCGCAGGTCGTGGTGACCTACGGGCCGGATGGCGGCTACGGGCACCCCGACCACGTCCGGGCGCACGACATCACCGCGGCCGCGCTGCGCCGGGTGCCCGCCCGGATGCTCTGCACCGCGGTCGGCCGCTCGAGCCTCGACGCGGGCCTGGCGAAGCTCGCCGGCCGCGCGGGCCTGCCGTTCCGGATGCCGGAGCCGGACGAGCTGCCCACCGTGCCGGACGAGGCGATCCGGGTGCGGGTCGACGTCTCGGCGCAGCGCTCGGCGCGGATCGCGGCGATGCGCGCGCACGCCACCCAGGTGGCGGTGTGGTCCGACGGCGAGGTCACGGCGTTCGCGGTGAGCAACCTCGTGGCGCAGCCCCTGCTCGACGTCGAGGAGTTCGTCCCCGCCGACGGCGACGCGACCCCGACGACGGACCTGTTCGGGGAGACGGTGGATGGTTGACAGGACCGTGGACGAGACCGAGACCACCGAGGACCTGCTCGCGCCGGACCGCCGCCAGCCGCTGGTGCCCGACGCCGTGCTGCTCGCGCTCCTGGTCCTCGACGGGCTGCTGCTCGGGGCGTTCGGCCTGATGTTCACCCCGCTCTACACGAACGGGATCCCGGTGCCGATGGGCATCGTGCTGTCGGTGCTGGTGCTGCCGTGGCTCGTGCGCCAGGCCGGCGAGATCGACGCGCGACCGGCGGTGGCGGGGGCGCCGCTCGTCGCGTGGGTGGTGGCCGTCGGTGTGCTGGGGCTCTTCGGCCCGGGCGGGGACGTGCTGCTGCTCGGCGACTGGCAGTCGCTGCTGCTCCCCGTCGGCGGGATCGCCGCGGGCCTGTGGGGGCTGCGCACCGTCCTGCAGCGCGAGTACCAGGGGGACTAGGTGGGAGATGCCATCCCGGACCGGGCGATCGTCGCGATCCTCCGGCCGTTCGTCCGGGCGACGCGCCCGGTGCTCGACGGGCTGCGCGAGTCCGACCCGTTCGGGCTGCGCAACCGCGTCACGGCTCGCGACGACGGGACCCTGGACGAGCGCGGGCTGCGCGACAAGATCCTCGACGCGCTCGCCGCCGTCGAGGTGCCCGGCACGGCCGCGTGGGCGGCCATGGACACCCCGGCCCGCACGCGCTGGTGGGTGCGCCGGGTGGGCCGGTTCACCACCGTGGTCGCCGCGGTGCCCGGGCTCGGCGGGGCGCTCGCCAAACGGCTGCCCGTCTCGAGCGCGGTCGGGGCCGCAGCGCAGGGGCTGCTGCTGGTGGCCATCGCCGGTGAGCACGGCGTGCGGGACGAGGACGAGCTCGTCAACCTGCTCGGGGCGGTGCTGTTCCGCCGGGAGCTCGCCGTCGCGGCGGCGACCCGCGCCGAGGACGCCGAGGCCGACGCCCGGGCGGCCGAGATCACCGGCGGCCTGGGCGAGCCCTCGACCACGCCAACCCTCAGGCGGGTGGCGGGCGTCGTGTGGCGGCTGGGCCGGGCGCTGCTGGCGGTGGAGGACGAGCTCGACAAGCGCCCGCACGGCAACATCCTGCACGAGGGTCTCAGCATGCTCCCGGTCGTCGGGGCGGCGGGGAAGTACCTCGGCGAGTGGTCGGGGCTCAAGAAGGCCGCCCGCTCGGCCGAGAAGAGGCTCGCGGAGCGGGCCGGGTGACCGGGGCGCCTCAGGCGGGCGGCACCAGGTAGCGGTAGCGGTGGTGCTCGACGTAGCCGAGGCGGTCGTAGAGCGCCCTCGCGCCGTCGTTCTTCAGCGCCACCTGCAGCACCGCCCACCGGGCGCCGCGCTCGCGGCCCCACGCCCCGGCCGTGGTGAGCAGGGCGGTGGCGTGGCCGCGCCGCCGCGCGGCCGGCACGACCTCGAGCACGGAGATGTGCACGTGGTCGTCGACGACGGTGGCGCGCACCTGCCCGAGCAGCGCGCCGTCGCGGTCGCGCAGGGCGCCGAAGGCGGTGTTCGCCGCGCCCGCGAGCACCCGCTCCTGCGCCGGCGTGGGCGGGCCGCCGACGGCGAGCCGCCACCAGTCGGCGGCCGGGCGGTCCGGCAGCTCGATGCGCGCGCCGTCCGGCGGCTCGGGCGCGGCCTCGGGGACCGGTGCCACCAGCACCGACACCTCGGCGCCGCGGGCGTGCCCGACGTCGAGCCCCCAGCCCTCGGTGGCCACCGCCCGGTCCCACGGCGAGTCGACGGGCACGTGCACCCGCGGCGGCACCCCGTGCTCGCGGGCGAAGCGGCGCACCTCCTCGAGGGCCGCGGGGATGGGCAGGCCGGGGTCGCCGATCGCGAGGGCGGCGTTGGCCCGCCCGGTGTAGCCGCCCGCAGCGCGCAGCCGCCACTCGCCCAGCCGCCGCTCGACCAGCGCGGGCCACGCGTCCGCGCACAGCCCCTCCAGCCGGACCACCGCCGCGAGCGGGGCCCGACGCGGCCGCGGCGGCGGCACGGCACGGACGGCGACCACCGCCGAGCGCTCGACCCGGACCGGGCCGCGGCGGGTGCGCACGACCACGGCGTCGGCGCCCTCCGCGGCCAGCTCGCCGACCGCGTCGGTGTAGAGCGGCCGCCCCTCCCGCTCCCCGACGCGGTGGCGCACCACCACCCGCGCGCCGACCAGCTCGTCCGGGATCTCCACGCCCCCATCGTGCGCCGCATCGACGATGCGGCTCACACCTGCCCCGCCTCCCACGCGCCTCGCGGCGCGATACATACTGGGGGAAGTTCCCGTTCGCCCGCGTGGAGGACCACCCGTGACGTATGTGATCGCCGAGCCCTGCGTCGACCTGCTCGACAAGGCGTGCATCGAAGAGTGCCCGGTGGACTGCATCTACGAGGGCGGCCGGATGCTCTACATCCACCCCGACGAGTGCGTCGACTGCGGTGCCTGCGAGCCGGTCTGCCCCGTCGAGGCGATCTACTACGAGGACGACGTCCCGGAGCAGTGGGCCGCGTACACGAAGGCGAACGCCGACTTCTTCGAGGAGCTGGGGTCGCCGGGCGGCGCCTCCAAGGTGGGCAAGATCAACCGTGACGTCGGGCCGGCGCTGACCCTGCCGCCCCAGCAGCACGACGAGTGAGGTTCTCGCTCCCGGACTTCCCCTGGGACAGCCTCGCCGAGGACAAGGCGCTGGCTGCGGCGCACCCGGGCGGGATCGTCGACCTCTCGGTGGGCACGCCGGTGGACCCGGTGCCCGCCGTCGTTCGCGCGGCGCTCGCCGGTCCGGCCGCCGACGTGCCGGGTTACCCCACCACGCACGGGCCCGCCTCCCTGCGGGAGGCGATCGCGGGCTCCTTGGCGCGGCGCTACGGCGTCACCGTCGACCCGGTCGCGGTGCTGCCGACCATCGGGTCCAAGGAGCTGGTGGCCTGGCTGCCGACCCTGCTCGGGCTCGGGCCCGAGCACACGGTCGTGCTCCCCGAGCTGGCCTATCCCACCTACGAGGTGGGCGCCCGGCTCGCCGGAGCCCAGTACGTCCGCTCCGACTCCACCACCGCGCTGGGCCCGCGCCGGGTGGCGCTCGTGTGGCTGAACTCGCCGTCCAACCCGACGGGGCGGGTGCTGCCCGTCGAGCACCTGCGCAAGGTGGTCGACTGGGCGCGCGAGCGGGGGGCGGTGGTGGCCTCCGACGAGTGCTACCTGTCGCTGTCGGACTCCGCGGACGCGGTGTCCGTGCTGCACCCGGACGTGTGCGGCGGCTCCCACGAGGGCCTGCTCGCCGTGCACTCGATGTCGAAGACGTCCAACCTCGCCGGCTACCGGGCCGGGTTCATCACCGGTGACCCGCGGCTCGTGGCCGAGCTGCTCGAGGTGCGCAAGCACGCCGGGATGATCGTGCCCCGGCCGGTGCAGGCGGCGATGGAGGCGGCCGCGGCCGACGACGCCCACGTCGCCGAGCAGGTGCAGCGCTACGCGCGGCGCCGGGCCCGGCTGCGCGCGGCGCTGGAGGCCGCCGGGTACCGGATCGACCACTCCGAGGCGGGCCTGTACCTCTGGGCCACGGCGGACGAGCCGTGCCGCGTGACGGTGCGCCGCCTCGCCGAGGCCGGCATCCTCGTGGCGCCCGGCGACTTCTACGGGCCGAAGGGCGACCGGCACGTGCGCGTGGGCCTCACCGCCCCGGACGAGCGGATCGAGGCCGCCGCGGAGCGCCTGAAGTCCTGACCCACCCGGGGGCCTCCCTCCACCCGCAGCACGGCCACCTCCACGTGGCGTGGAGGTGGCCGTGCTGCAGCGGGGCCTCAGTTCTTGTGCAGCGCCTCGTTCAGCGCGATGCCCTCGCCGGTGCGCGGCAGCGCCTCGACCGCGCCCGTGACCGAATTGCGGCGCAGCAGCATCCCGCTGCGGCCGGACAGCGTGCGCGCGGCCACCGTGCTGCCGTCGGGCAGCGAGACCTTGGTGCCCGCGGTGACGTACAGGCCGGCCTCGACGACGCAGTCGTCGCCGAGGGAGATGCCGATCCCGGCGTTGGCGCCGATCAGGCACCGCTCGCCCACCGAGATCACCTCCTTGCCGCCGCCGGAGAGCGTGCCCATGATCGAGGCGCCGCCGCCGAGGTCGGACCCGTCGCCCACCACGACGCCCGCGGAGATGCGGCCCTCGACCATCGACGCGCCGAGCGTGCCCGCGTTGTAGTTCACGAAGCCCTCGTGCATCACCGTGGTGCCGGCGGCGAGGTGCGCCCCGAGCCGGACCCGGTCGGCGTCGGCGATGCGCACGCCCTCGGGCACCACGTAGTCGACCATCCGGGGGAACTTGTCGACGCCGTACACGGTGAGGGGGCCGCGGGCGCGCAGCCGGGCGCGGGTGAGCTCGAAGCCGGGAACGGGGCAGGGGCCTTGGCTCGTCCACACGACGTTGGCGAGCACGCCGAACACCCCGTCCAGGTTCGCCTCCCGAGGTGCGACCAGCCGGTGGCTCAGCAGGTGCAGCCGCAGGTAGGCGTCGCGGGAGTCGGTGGGCGGGTCGGCAAGCGAGGCGATCTCGGTGCGGACGACCTCGGTGCGCACGCCGCGGACGTCGTCGGTGCCCGCGAGCGGCTCCAGGTCCGCCGCGACGTCCGGTGCGTCCGGCCCGAGGGCGGGGGCGGGGTACCAGGTGTCCAGGACGGTGCCGTCGGCGGCGAGGGTGGCAAGGCCGGTGCCGGAGGCGCCTTCGGTGCGATGTGCGCTGCTCACGGCCCCACGCTAACCGCCGCCGAACCCGGCGCCGGACGGGGGCGGACCCGCGCAGTAGCGTCGGGGCGTGCGTTCGCTCGACCTCGCCGGTGACCCCGTCGACCTCTGCGCCGCCCTGGTCGACGTCCCCAGCGTCTCGGGGGAGGAGGGCACGCTCGCCACCGCGCTCGAGACCGCGCTGCGCGAGCAGGCCCCGCACCTGCGCGTCGTGCGGTCCGGCGACGCCGTGCTCGCGCGCACCGAGTTGGGCCGGGACAAGCGGGTGCTGCTCGCCGGGCACATCGACACCGTGCCGATCGCGGACAACGTCCCGAGCAGGCGCGACGGCGGCCTGCTCTACGGATGCGGCACGTCGGACATGAAGGCGGGCGACGCGGTCTTCGCCCACCTCGCCGCCGCGCTGCCCGATCCGCGCCACGACCTCACCTTCGTCTTCTACGACTGCGAGGAGGTCGAGGCGGACCGCAACGGCCTCGGGCGGATCGAGCGCGAGCACCGCGACTGGCTCTCCGCCGACCTCGCGATCCTCGGCGAGCCGACGAACGGGGCCGTGGAGGCGGGCTGCCAGGGCACGCTGCGGGTCGAGGTCGTGGTCCGCGGGAGGCGGGCCCACTCGGCGCGCTCGTGGCTCGGGGACAACGCCGTGCACAAGGCGGAGGCCGTGCTGCACCGGCTCGCGACGTACCGGGCGCGGGAGGTCGTGATCGACGGCTGCCGCTACCGCGAGGGCCTGCAGGCGGTGCGGATCGCGGGCGGGGTGGCGGGCAACGTCGTGCCCGACGAGTGCGTGGTCACGGTGAACTTCCGGTTCGCGCCCGACCGGGACGCGGCCGCGGCCGAGGCGCACGTCCGCGAGGTGTTCGACGGCTTCGAGGTCACCCTCACCGACCTCGCGCCCGGCGCGCTGCCCGGCCTCGGCGAGCCCGCGGCGCAGGAGTTCCTCGCCGCGACGGGCGTCGAGCCCACCGCCAAGCTCGGCTGGACGGACGTGGCGCGGTTCGCCGCGCTGGGCATCCCGGCGCTCAACTACGGCCCCGGCGACCCGAACCTCGCCCACACCCGCGACGAGCACGTGGACCCGCGCCGGATCGTCGAGGCGGTGGACGTCCTCCGCCGTTTCCTTTCCTGAAACCGGCTCTCATTACCCTTGCGCTCATGAGCGAGGACGGGGCCCGGCTCCCCGAGGACAGGCAACCCCCCGAGAAGCTGCGGGGCCCGGTCGTGCTGCGCCGGGAACGGCGCATCGAGGCCACGACCACCGACCAGCGGTTGCTCGACTCGCGCGGGCCGAGCGACTGGGTGCACACCGACCCGTGGCGGGTCATGCGCATCCAGGCCGAGTTCGTCGAGGGCTTCGGCATGCTCGCGGAGCTGCCGCGCGCGGTCGCGGTGTTCGGTTCGGCGCGCACGCCGCGCGACCACGCCGAGTACGAGCTGGGCCGGGCGCTCGGCGCGGCGCTGGCGGAGGCGGGGTTCGCGGTGGTCACCGGCGGTGGACCCGGCACGATGGAGGCGGCCAACCGGGGCTGCAACGAGGCGGGTGGGCTGTCGGTCGGCCTCGGCATCGAGCTGCCGTTCGAGCAGGGCCTCAACCGGTGGGTCGACCTGGGCATCAACTTCCGCTACTTCTTCGCCCGCAAGACCATGTTCGTGAAGTACTCGCAGGCCTTCGTGTGCCTGCCGGGCGGCTTCGGCACGCTGGACGAGCTGTTCGAGGCGCTCACGCTCGTGCAGACGAAGAAGGTCACCAAGTTCCCGGTGGTGCTGCTGGGCAGCGAGTACTGGGGCGGGCTCTACGACTGGATCGCGAACACCGTCCTGTCCGCCGGCAAGATCGGCGAGAAGGACCTCGCGCTGCTCCACCTCACCGACGACGTCGACGACGCGGTGAAGATCGTGCAGGAGGCCTGGCGGGCCTGGGAGGAGGCGCATTGAAGCCGCTGTCGGTCTGCGTGTACTGCGGGTCGATCGAGGGGCTCCCCGAGTCCTACCTGCGCCTCGCGGCCGACGTCGGCGGCCAGATCGCCGCCCGCGGCTGGCAGCTCGTGTCCGGCGGGGGCAGGGCGGCGATGATGGGCGCGCTCGGCGCGGCGGCCCGCGCGGGCGGTGCCCGCACCGTCGGCGTCATCCCGCAGGCCCTCGTCGAGCGGGAGTGGGCCGACCACGAATCCGACGAGCTGCTGGTCGTCGACACGATGCGCGAGCGCAAGGCGCTCATGGAGGCGCACGCCGACGCGTTCCTCGCCCTGCCCGGCGGCGTCGGGACCTGCGAGGAGCTGTTCGAGGTGTGGACGGCGGGCTACCTGGGCATGCACCGCAAGCCCGTGGTGGTGCTCGACCCCGACGGGCACTACGCCGGCCTGCTGGAGTGGGTGCGCGGGCTCGCCGAGCGCGGGTTCGTGCGCCCCGAGGCCATCGAGCGGCTCGTGGTGGCCACCGACGTGGCCGAGGCCCTCGACGCCTGCGCCAAGCCCGTGGACTCCTGACGTGCGCCGTCGCGCCCGCACGAGTCCGGGAAGGCGCGACCTCGACGACAAGACCGACAACCCCGAAGCGGGCGCGCGCGTGCCCGCGCGGGTACCCGTGACCCGGAACGCGACGGTGCCGCCGGCCTTCCCGAGCCGACATGCCGTATCCGCCCGCCCGCACGTGGTGCGTGCGCCCTCCCGCGAAGGAGTGATGCAGTGGACCCGGTCATCGAGGAGTGGTTCGCCCGGCGGACGTGGCAGGAACCGTCCTGGACCGTCGAGGAGCTGGTCGCCGCGAAGCGCGGGCGGCGCGTGTCGGTCGTGCTGCCCGCGCTCGACGAGGAGGCGACCGTCGGGGCGATCGTGGCCGCGATCGCCCCCCTGACCCGCGGCCCCGCCCCGCTCGTCGACGAGCTGGTCGTCGTCGACTCGGGGTCGACCGACCGCACGGTGGAGGTCGCCGCGGCCGCCGGGGCGCGGGTGGTGCTGCGCACCGACGTGCTGCCGGAGCTGCCGCCCGTGCCCGGCAAGGGCGAGGTGCTGTGGCGCTCGCTCGCGGCCACCAGCGGCGACCTGATCTGCTACCTCGACTCCGACCTGGTCGACTTCGACCCCGGCTTCGTGCCCGCGCTGCTCGGCCCGCTGCTCACCGAGCGCGGCGTGGCGCTGGTGAAGGGCTTCTACCGCCGCCCGCTGCGCCTGGAGACCACCGAGGCCGACACCGGCGGCGGGCGCGTCACGGAGCTGCTCGTGCGCCCGCTGCTCGCCGCGCTGCGCCCCGAGCTCGCGGGGATCGTGCAGCCGCTCGGCGGTGAGTACGCCGGCACGCGGGAGCTCTTCGAGTCGGTGCCGTTCGCGCCCGGGTACGGCGTGGAGATCGGGCTGCTGCTCGACACCTACGCCCGGCTCGGCCTGGAGGGGCTGGCCCAGGTCAACCTCGGGGTGCGCAAGCACCGCAACCGGTCGCTGCTGCAGCTCGGCGTGATGGCCCGCCAGATCCTCGCCGCCGCGCTCGCCCGCTGCGACGTGCCGGACGCCGGCGGCGACCTCACCCAGTTCGTGCAGGTCGAGGGGGAGTGGCTGCCGTCGTCCCACCCGGTGGGCGTGGCCGACCGCCCGCCGATCCGACAGGTGCTCGTGCGTTGATCTCGTTCCCGTGATGGGATCGGCGGGGTGGGGACCGCGCTGATCTACCTACTCGTCGTTGCGGCGGTCGGGGCCGCGCTGTTCGGGCTGGCCGCGATCCTCTTCGGGCGCGGTGAGGAACTGGCGCCCCTGCCGCCCGGTGCCACGCCCACCCGGCTGCCCGCCGGCGAGATCGACGGCGACGACGTGCGGGAGCTGCGCTTCCAGCAGACCCTGCGCGGCTACCGCATGGACGAGGTGGACTGGGTGCTCGACCGGCTCGCCGAGCAGCTCGACCGGGCGGGTGCGCAGCGGGACGGCCTGCTGGCGAGGGTGGCCGAGCTGGAGTCGGCCCTCGCGTCCGCCGCGCCGGGGGCCCGGTCGGACGGCGACTGATGGCCCGCGCCGAGTTCAGCGTGCCCGTCGAGGTGGCCGCGCCCGCCGAGCACGTGTGGCGCACCGTCACCGACTGGGGGCACCAGGGCGAGTGGATGCTCGCCACCCGCGTCCGGGTGATCGGCGGGGGCGACGGCAGGCGGCTCGGCGCGACGCTGGAGGCGGTCACCGGGGCGGGCCCGCTCGGCGTGACCGACCGGATGGAGATCGTCGAGTGGACCCCGCCGCGCCGCTGTGTGGTTCGTCACCTGGGGCGGGTGGTGCGCGGGGAGGGTGTGTTCGAGGTGCTCCCGCTGGGGGCGGAGCGGGCGCGGTTCGTGTGGACCGAGCTGCTCGACCTCCCGCTCGGCCGGCTGGGCGCGCTGGGCTGGCCGCTCGTGCGGCCCGCGTTCCGCGCGGGCGTGGAGCTGTCGCTGCGCCGCTTCAAGCGTCGGTGCGAGGCGGTATACCCCTCACCGTGACCGAACCCGCCCCCGACGGCCGTCCCCGCTGCGGCTGGGCCGGCTCCGCGCCGGAGTACATCGCCTACCACGACGAGGAGTGGGGGCGCCCGTTGCGCGGCGTCACCGCGATGTTCGAGCGGCTGGCCCTGGAGGGCTTCCAGTCCGGGCTGTCGTGGCTCGTCATCCTCCGCAAGCGGCCGGCGTTCCGCGCCGCCTTCTGCGGCTTCGACCCGGCGGCGGTCGCCGCGTTCGACGACTCCGACGTGCAGCGGCTGCTCGCCGATCCCGGGATCGTGCGCAACCGGGCGAAGATCGAGGCGACGATCCACAACGCGCGGTGCGTGCTGGAGCTGGACCAGCCGCTCGACGAGCTGCTCTGGTCGTTCGCCCCCGACCCCGCCGCGCGCACGCGGCCCGCCACGCTCGCCGACGTGCCGGCCACGAGCCCGGAGTCGGTGGCGATGGCGCGCGCCCTCAAACGGCGGGGCATGCGCTTCGTGGGGCCAACCACGTGTTATGCCTTGATGCAGGCGGCCGGGCTGGTCGACGACCACGTCGCCGACTGCTGGCGCGCGGCGACGAGTTGACTGCGGAGGGTGAACGACTCGGCCGGTTGATCGCTCCGGTTGCACCACCGTCGGCCGGATGAGGAAAGATGTTCCCAGCATCCTCGCCGCGCGCTACGCCCGCGCCGCGGCAACGAGATCCGCGATGCCAACGGCTCTGGCCACTAACGACGACGGAGGAGGCAGGAGATGGCGGCGATGAAGCCCCGGACCGGTGATGGTCCCCTGGAGGTGACCAAGGAGGGTCGGGGCATCGTGATGCGCGTCCCCCTTGAGGGTGGCGGCCGCCTGGTCGTCGAGATGTCGGCGGAGGAAGCCAGCGACCTCGGCGACGCTCTCAAGGCCGCCTCTGGCTGAGCGCGCACACGACCGGTTCCGATCCACGCGGCACCGGCGGGCGGTGGGTGCCGCCCGCCGGTGCCGTTCGTCTCTTCGTGTGCCGGGCCCCGGATCAGCGGGTGCTCTCCGCGGGCTCGCGCACGCTCTCGGCCCGCGTGCCGTCCGCCGGGCCGAGCGTCACGAGCTCGATCGAGACGTCCCCGCAGATGCACCGGCGATAGCGCACCCACCCCTCCGAGGTGCGGTGCGTCGACAGCACCGCCGCCTCGTCGCTGGGCCAACCGCACCGCGTGCACCGCATGCCCGCGTCTCCCCTCGGTAATAGGCGTAGATGTTTGGGAGCTTACCGGGCGGGGCTGTGGTAGTAATAGGCCAATGGACTTCATCGGTTACCGCAGCGACGCGCTCGGGGCCGCCGTCGACCTGGTGAACGCGGTCATCGAAGACCCCGACGGCCGGGCGCCCGACCAGCTGCGGGGCGTGCTGGTCGCGCACTCCTACCAGGCGATCGGCGCACCGGACAGCGTCGAGCCGGCGCTGCGGGCGTGGAGCCGACGGCTGCGCACCGTGTTCGACGCCACGACCGACGACGAGGCGGCGGCCGCGGTCAACGCCCTGCTCGCCGACGTCCGGATCGAGCCGCACCTCACCAACCACGACGGGCGCGGCTGGCACCTGCACTACACGCCGCCGGAGGCGGGCCTCGTCGACCGGATCCGCGCCACCACCGCGTTCGCGCTCGCGATGCTCGTGTCCGAGTACGGCGTGACCCGCCACGGGCGCTGTGCCGCCGAGGGCTGCGCGAAGGTGTTCGCCGACACCTCCCGCAACGCGGCGCGCCGCTACTGCTCGTCCGCGTGCGCCAACCGCTCCGCGGTGGCCGCGCACCGCGCCCGGATCAGGGCGCGCGCTCAGGCCGGGACGAGCGCCCGGTAGATCTCCACGGTCCGCGCGGCGGCCTGCTGCCAGCTGAACTCCCGCTCGGCCCTGGCCCGGCCCGCCTCACCCATCGCCGCGGCCCGGGCGGGGTCGGCGAGCAGCGTGTTGACCGCCTCGGCGAGCGCCGCCCGGAACCCGTCCACGTCGTGCTCGTCGTAGTGGGCGAGCAGCCCCGTCTCGCCGTCGGCGACGACCTCCGGGATGCCGCCGACGTCGGAGGCCACCACCGCGGTGCCGCAGGCCATCGCCTCGAGGTTGACGATGCCGAGCGGCTCGTAGACCGACGGGCAGACGAACACGGTGGCGGCGGAGAGGATCTGGCGCACGGCGGTGGTGGGCAGCATGCCGCGGATCCACACCACGCCGGAGCGGGCCGCGCTGAGCTCGGCGACCGCGGACTCGGTCTCCGCCGCGATCTGCGGGGTGTCGGGCGCGCCCGCGCACAGGACGATCTGCGCGTCGGGGTCGATGTGGTGGGCCGCCGCGATCAGGTGCGCGAGCCCTTTCTGCCGGGTGATCCGCCCGACGAACACCACGCTCGGCCGGTCCGGGTCGATGCCCGCGTCGCGCACGGCGTCCCGCGCCGGGTCCGGGTGGTAGAAGGCGGTGTCGATGCCGTTGTGCACGACGTGGACGCGGGCCGGGTCCAGCGCCGGGTAGCAGTCCAGCACGTCGCGGCGCATGCCCTCGCTGACCGCGATCACGGCGTCGGCCGCCTCGTACGCGGTGCGCTCCACCCACGACGACAGCCGGTACCCGCCGCCGAGCTGCTCGGCCTTCCACGGCCTGCGCGGCTCCAGCGAGTGCGCGGTGACCACGTGCGGCACCCCGTGCAGCACCTTGGCCAGGTGCCCGGCCATGTTCGCGTACCAGGTGTGGGAGTGGACGAGATCGACCCCGCCGAGCGCGGCCACCATCGACAGGTCCGTGCCGAGCGTCTGCAGCGCCGGGTTCGCGTCGGCCAGCGACTCCGGCGGCCGGTGGGCGTAGGTGTTCGGGGCGTCGCGCGGTGCGCCGAAGCAGTGCACGTCGACGTCCACCAGCTCGCGCAGCGCGGGCGCCAGGTGCTCGACGTGGACGCCGGCCCCGCCGTAGACGTCCGGGGGGTACTCGCGGGTGAGCAGGCCGATGCGCACGGGCGAACGGTAGGGCATATCCGCGTGTCACGGGGCGTGCATCGGGTGTCACCCGGCGTTCCGCTGGCCCGGTGCGGTTTCGTGGCACTAGGGTCGGCCACGTGACGACGCTGCCGGTAGGGCCGGCCCGGATCGGGGCGACGCCATGACGGGGGCTCGGATCTCCCCGGCCTCGCCCCGCGCGCTGGGGGCCAACGTCCTCGGGATGGTGCTCGCGGGCGGTGAGGGCAAGCGGCTGTGGCCGCTGACCGCCGACCGCGCGAAGCCGGCCGTGCCGTTCGGCGGCAACTACCGCCTCATCGACTTCGTGCTGTCCAACCTGGTCAACGCCGGCCTGGACCGCATCTGCGTGCTCACCCAGTACAAGTCGCACTCGCTGGACCGCCACATCTCGACGACCTGGCGGCTGTCCAGCGTGCTGGGGCAGTACATCACCACGGTCCCGGCGCAGCAGCGGCTCGGCCGGCGCTGGTACACCGGCAGCGCCGATGCGATCTACCAGAGCCTCAACCTGGTCTACGACGAGCAGCCCGACTACATCGCGGTGTTCGGCGCCGACCACGTCTACCGGATGGACCCGGGCCAGATGATCGCCCGGCACATCGAGAGCGGCGCCGGGGTCACCGTCGCGGGCATCCGGGTGCCGCGGGCCGAGGCGAAGGCCTTCGGCGTGATCAACTCCGACCCGAACGGCCGGATCATCGAGTTCCTGGAGAAGCCGTCCGACCCGCCGTCGGTGCCCGGCGACCCGGACGTCACCTTCGCCTCGATGGGCAACTACATCTTCACCACCGAGGTCCTGCTCGAGGCTCTGCGGGCCGACGCCGAGGACGGCGACTCCGACCACGACATGGGCGGCGACATCATCCCCCGGCTGGTCGCGCAGGGCGACGCGGCCGTCTACGACTTCGCCGACAACGTGGTGCCCGGCGCCACCGACCGCGACGCCGGCTACTGGCGCGACGTCGGCACGATCGACGCCTACTACGAGGCCCACACCGACCTCGTCTCGGTGCACCCGATCTTCAACCTGTACAACCAGCGCTGGCCGATCCGCACCGGCACGCCCCCGCTGCCGCCCGCGAAGTTCGTGGAGGGCGGCATCGCGCAGGACTCGATCGTCGGCGCGGGCACGATCATCTCCGGCGCCATCGTGCGCCGCTCGGTGATCAGCCACAACGTGCGCGTCGAGGCCGGGGCGGAGGTGTCCGACTCGGTGGTGCTGCCCGGCACCGCGATCGGCCGCGGCGCCATCGTCCGCGGGGCGATCCTCGACAAGAACGTGGTGGTGCCCGACGGCGCGCTGGTCGGCGTCGACCTCGGGCTCGACCGCGCGCGCTACACGGTCAGCCAGGGCGGCGTCGTCGTGCTGGGCAAGGGCACCACCGCGCTCTGATCAGGGCTTGCGCGCCCGCACGATCGCCGCGGCGGCGTGGGTGTGCACCCGGTGCGTCGCGACGATCGCGACGTCGGAGAACCCGGCGTCGGCGAGCGCGCGCTCGTACTCCTGCCCGGTCAGCGACCCGGCCACGCAGCCGGTCCACTGCTGCACGTCGGCGCGGGTGGCGGCGTCCACGTCCGGGTCGGCCACCACGTCCGACACCGCGAACCGCCCGCCCGGGCGGAGCACGCGTGCCGCCTCGCGCAGCACGACCGACTTGTCGGCGGCGAGGTTGATCACGCAGTTGGAGATGATCACGTCGACGCTCGCGTCGGGCAGCGGGACGTCCTCGAGGTAGCCGTGCAGGAACTCGACGTTGTCCACGCCCGCCTTCGCGGCGTTGCGGCGGGCCAGCTCGAGCATCTCGTCGGTCATGTCCAGCCCGATCGCCCGGCCGCCGGGGGCGACCCGGCGCGCGGAGATCAGCACGTCGGCGCCCGCGCCCGAGCCGAGGTCGAGGACGACCTCGCCGGCGCGCAGGTCGGCCACCGCGGTGGGGACGCCGCAGCCCAGCGACGCCGCCACCGCCTCGGGGGGTGCTCCCACCGCCTCGGCGCCGTCGTAGAGCCCGCCGCCGAACACCGGCTGCGCGGCGCCGCCGGGTCCGCAGCAGCCCGCCGCCTCGCCGGCCGGGCGGGTGGCCGCGGCGGCGTAGCGGGCGCGCACCGCCTCGCGGATCCGGTCGGGGCGCTCCGGTGTGGTCGCCGCGTCGCTCACGGGGACCCCCTTGTCTCGATGGATGTCGAAACAGCAGCTTGCTCACCATTTCGATGGCCGTCAAGGTAGAGGGATGTCGAATCAGGGGTGGTCGACCGAGGGGTGCTGCGAGCCCCTGGTACGCGAGCCGCTGACGGCGGACCGGGCGGCCGGCCTCGCGCGGGTGTTCAAGGCGCTGGGCGACCCGGCCCGCCTGCGGCTGCTGTCGCTGATCGCCTCGCACGAGGGCGGAGAGGCGTGCGTGTGCGAGCTGTCCGGGGTGTTCGACCTGTCCGGGCCGACGATCTCCCACCACCTGAAGGTCCTGCGCGAGGCGGGCCTGATCGCGGGCGAACGGCGCGGCACCTGGATCTACTACCGGGTGCTGCCCGACGCGCTCGCCGGACTCGCGGGCGTCCTCGACACCGGTCGGGCGTCCGTGCCCGCCGGGCGCTGAGCGCCGGTCAGAGGGCGGGCTTCAGGGCCGCGAGCAGCCCGTCGCCCAGGGGGAGGAGCACCGGCACCAGGCGTTCGTCCTCGCGGACCAGGCGGCCGACCTCGCGCAGCGCCGCCGTGCTCGCGTCGGTCGCGTCCGGGTCCACCACCCCGGCCCCGAGCGCCCCGGCGAACACCACGATCCCGCCGTCGCGCAGCAGGCGCACGGCCTCCTCGAGGTAGCGGGGGTAGTCGACCGGCCCGGCGTCGACGAACACGAGGTCGTAGCCGCCGTCGGTGAGCCGGGGCAGCACCTCGAGCGCCAGCCCGTTGATGAGCCTCAGGTTCGCAGGGCCGTAGCCCGCGGCGAGGAACACGCTACGCGCGGCGCGCTGGTGCTCCGGATCGATGTCGATCGAGGTGAGGGTGCCGCCCGCGGCCATGCCGCGCAGCAGCCACAGCCCGCTCACACCGGTGCCGGTGCCGATCTCCACCACCGCCCGCGCGCCGATCGTGGCCGCGAGGAACCGCAGGCAGGCGCCCGCGTCGGGCCCGACGGGGACGCATCCGGAGTCGGCGGCGTAGGCACGCGCTTGCGCGAGCACGTCGTCCTCGGCGAGGTAGGATTCGACGTGGTCGCGCAGCGCCCACAGATCGGTGGCGGCGTCCGGCACCCACATGAAGCGGAAGGCTACTTGGCTCGTTCTATCAGGCTCCTCTCAGCCGGTTCTCACCCCCGTTTCACCGCGATCGGGCACCGTATGAGCAACGGTCGGGGCGTCGGCCGTGGGGTTCCGGGAACAGAACGGCCCCGGAGTTCGTTGACCACAGGGGCACGACCCGCCGCAGGAGGTGCGACCCGACGATGAGCGAAGGCTCCGCCACCCTGCCGAGCAGCGCGCTGCTGCCCGGTGAGGAGGCCGCCGGCTGGACCCCGCCCAGCTGGGACGACGTGGTGCGCGAGCACGCGGACCGGGTGTACCGCCTCGCCTACCGGCTCACCGGCAACCCGCACGACGCCGAGGACCTCACCCAGGAGACGTTCGTCCGGGTGTTCCGCTCGCTGGCGTCCTACAAGCCCGGCACGTTCGAGGGCTGGCTGCACCGCATCACCACGAACCTGTTCCTGGACATGGTGCGGCGCCGGTCCCGCATCCGCATGGAGGCGCTGCCCGAGGACACCGACCGGCTCCCCGGTAGCGGGCCCCAGCCGGAACAGGTGTTCTCCGACACCCACCTCGACCCGCAGCTGCAGGAAGCGCTCGACGAGCTGCCGCCGGAGTTCCGCGCGGCGGTCGTGCTCTGCGATGTCGAGGGCCTCTCCTACGAAGAGATCGGTGCCACACTCGGGGTGAAGCTGGGTACCGTGAGGAGCAGGATCCATCGCGGCCGCGCCGCCCTGCGCAACGCCCTGGAGCGCCGCAGGGGCGCGGCGGCGGACGGAGCGCAGCTGGAGGAGGTACGCGGGTGAGTTCTGGGCGTTGGCGCATCTCGGTGACCACCCCGGACTGGGGATCCGATCACCTGTCGTCAGACGCCATCGTCGCCTACGTCGACGACGAGCTCGCCCCCGGCCCGCACATGCGGGCCACCCGACATCTCGCCCAGTGCCCGGAGTGCGCCGCCCAGGTCGTGGCGCAGGGACAGGCCCGCGCCGCGCTGCGCACCGCGGACTGTCCGAGCATGCCGTCCTCCCTGCTGTCGAGCCTCCGCTCGATCCCGCAGGACACCGACCTCCCCGCCCCTCCGGCCGGCCTCTCGGTCACCCCGGAGGGGCAGTTCGTGTCGCTGCTGCGCCCCGAGGCTGCTCCCGGCCACACCGAGGCCCCGCAGGGGGACCGCCACCACCGCAGGATGTGGCTGGGCACCGGCGTGGCCGTCACCGGCCTCGCCGCGGGCGCCATCGCGTTCGCCGTGCCCGCTGCCGTGAGCGGCTCCGCGGCGCCCGCGCCCGGCGAGCCCGACACCGTCCAGCGCCCGGTCCTCGGCGGCACCACCCCGATCGACGCCCGCGTGCAGCTCGCGCCCGCGCAGCAGCCCGCGGCCGCCACCAGCGCGCCGCCGTCCGTGGCGCCCACGACGCCCCCACCGCCGCCCGTGGCAGGCGGAGAGCCCCGCTGAGCTACAGGGACTTCACCGCCGCTGAGGCACGCTGACGGGGTCCGGTCCGTACCGCAGTCCAGGAGTCCGCCGAGGGATGAGCGATCCCAACACCCCTGTCGAGCCGAGCTCGCAGGAGCGAGGAGACGGCGCCGAGGCCCCTGGCGAGGCCCCCACGGGCGAGGCCGCTTGGCAGCCCACCGCCGAGGCACCCACCGCGTCGCCCCCGCGCCTCGCGCCGCGCCCGCTGGAGCGCCCCGAGGTCGATCCCGAGGCCGCGGCGGTGTTCGGCCGCCCCGAGGGAATCGAGGGCGGGTTCGCCGCCCGCCGCAACGGCTCCGGCAGCACCGCGCAGCGCACCACGCTCGTCGCGCCGCCGCCCGCGGCGCTCGCGAGCGCTTTCGGCCGACCGGACCCGTCCGCGCCGTCGCTGCAGCGCCCGTCCGAGAACGGGTCCTCGGGCGGCTCGGGACCGGAGAAGTTCTGGACCGACGGCGCCGAACGCGACCCGTGGCGCGATCCGGAGAGCGTCGTCGCGCTGGGCCCCCCGCCGGGCTCGGACACCCCGGCGAGCCCGCCCGCGCTGGGCGAAGGCGCCCGGCTCAGCGTCCGCGAGGTCCTGTTCGGCCGCCGGGTCGAGCCGCGGGCCCTCGCGGCGCTCGCGGCGATCGCGCTGCTCATCGGCGCCGCGGGCGGCGTGGTCGGCCGTTACACGGCGGAGGGGGCAGCGGGCCTCACCGACCCGGACCCCACGATCACCCAGACCGTCCCCGGCCGGGAGCGCCCGCCCGGCTCGGTGGCCGACATCGCCGCCCGCACGGTGCCCGCCGTGGTCTCGTTCGAGATCCGCGTGGGCGACGAGGGCGGCACGGGTTCCGGCGTGGTCATCGACCCGTCCGGCTACGTCCTCACGAACAACCACGTGGTGGCGCCCGCCGCCGAGGTCACCGGCGCCCAGATCGAGGCGGTCTTCCACGACGGCACGCGCACGTCCGCCCAGATCGTGGGGCGGGACCCGAAGACCGACCTCGCCGTCGTGAAGGTGGAGGTCGCCAACCCGGTGGTGGCGACGTTCGGCTCGTCGGCCGGCCTCGTCGTCGGCGACGGGGTGATCGCGATCGGGTCCCCGCTCGGCCTGGTCGGCACGGTCACCGAGGGCATCGTCAGCGCGATCGACCGCCCGGTCCGGCTCGACGGGGCGGGCACCGACACCAACGCCGTGATCGACGCCATCCAGACCGACGCCGCGATCAACCCGGGCAACTCGGGCGGTCCGCTCGTCGACTCCACCGGCGCCGTGGTCGGCATCAACACGGCCATCCGCAGCATCGGCATGGGCGAGGGCGGCTCGATCGGCCTCGGCTTCGCCATCCCGATCGACGACGCCCGCCGCATCGCCGAGGAGCTCATCCGCACCGGGCGGGTCACCCACGCCGAGCTCGGCGTCAACGCCCGTTCCGTCACCGACGGCACCACCGACGGCGCCCAGGTGCAGAACGTGCAGCAGGGCGGGGCGGCCGAGGCCGCGGGCATCATCGAGGGCGACGTGATCGTCCGGGTGGGCGACCGCGCCATCGCGGGCGCCGACGAGCTGGTCGTGGCCGTGCGGGAGCGCAACCCCGGCGAGGTGGTGGAGGTCGAGCTGGTCCGCGAGGGCCGCCCGCTCACGGTGTCCGTGGTCCTGGCGTCGGATTAGGCTTGCACCATGTTCGACAGCGTCGGCTGGGGCGAGATCCTCGTGTTGATCGTGGCCGGCCTGTTCATCCTCGGGCCGGAGCGGCTCCCGGCCGCGGCGGCGTGGACGGGTCGGGCCATCCGGCAGGTCCGCGAGTACGCCACCGGCGCCCGCGAGCAGCTGCGCGGGGAGCTGGGCCCCGAGTTCGACGAGCTGCGCAAGCCGCTCGAGGAGCTGCGCGGGCTGCGCAACTTCAACCCGCGCACCGCCGTGGCGCGCACCCTCTTCGAGGACGACCCCAAGCCGAACGGCTACACCCCGCCCAAGCCGACGCCGCCGAAGCCGGTCACGCCGGCGCCGCAGCCCGAGCGGCTGGCCAAGAACGAGGTTCCGCCGGTCGACCCGGACGCCACCTGATCGGGGCTCAGGGGCGGCGGGTGTGCCAGTCCGTCGCCTGTTGGAACGCGTGCGCCGCGGCCAGCACCAGGTTGTCCGCGTGGCGCGGCCCGACGATCTGCAGGCCCACCGGGAGCCCCTCGGCGAACCCGCACGGCACGCTCGCAGCGGGCTGCTGGGTCATGTTGAACGGGTAGGTGAACGGCGTCCACGTCGTCCACCGCTCGTGCGGCCAGCCCGGGGGCACCTCGCGCCCCGCCTCGAACGCCGGGATCGGCAGCGTGGGCGTGAGCAGCAGGTCGAAGCGGCGGTGGAACTCGCCCATGAGCGTGCCGAGGTCGTTGCGCACGGCCATCGCGCTCAGGTAGTCCAGCGCCGAGTACCGGGCGCCCTGCTCGCAGATCGCGACGAGGCCGGGGTCCATCAGCGCGCGCTGCTGCGGCCCGAGGTGCTCGGTGGACTTCGCCGCGCCGCTGAACCACAGCGTCTCGAACGCCTCGATCGGGTCGGTGAAGCCCGGGTCGGCCTCCTCGACGTGCGCGCCGAGGTCGGCGAACACCCGCGCCGCCGCCTGGAACGCCGCGGCGACCTCCGGGTGCACGTCGACGTAGCCGAGCGTGGTGCTCACGGCGATGCGCAGCCCGGCCACCCCGCGGTCGAGCTCGGCCGCCGCCGGGCTCGCGGGTGCGAGCGCCCACGGGTCGCGCGGGTCGGCGCCGGAGATGACGTCGAGCAGCAGGGCCGCGTCGGCGGCGGTGCGCGTCATCGGGCCGACGTGGGCGAGGGTGCCGAACGGGCTCGGCGGGTAGTGCGGCACCCGGCCGTAGGTGGGCTTGAGCGCGGTGGTGCCGGTGAACCCGGCCGGGATGCGCACGGAGCCGCCGCCGTCGGTGCCGAGGGAGAGCGGGCCCATGCCGCACAGGACGGCCGCCGCGCTACCGCCCGACGAGCCGCCCGGGGTGCGCGTCGGGTCCCACGGGTTGCGGGTGACGCCGGTGAGCGGGTTGTCCGTCACACCCTTCCAGCCCAGCTCCGGCGTGGTGGTCTTGCCCAGCAGCACGGCGCCGTGCTCGCGCACCCGCGCGACGTGCGGCCCGTCGACCTCCCACGGCCCCGCCGGGTCCACGGTGCGCGAGCCGCGCAGCGTGGGCCAGCCCTTCGTGAGCAGGATGTCCTTGATCGAGATCGGCACGCCGTCGAGCGACCCGGCCGGCTCGCCCCGCCGCCAGCGCTCCTCCGACTCCTTGGCCGAGCTCAGCGCGGCATCGGCGTCGACGAGGCAGAACGCGTTGACCTGGGGGTCGTGTCGGCGGATCCGCTGCAGCGCCGCCTCGGTGGCCTCGATCGGCGACAGCTCGCCGGCGCGATAGGCCGCGATCAGCTCGGTGGCCGTCAGTTCGGCGGCAGCCAGGTCGGCGGTCACGTCCCACCTCCGGTCGTCACGTAGCCCAGGGTCTTGTCCACGACGTTGCGCAGGGGCTCGCCCGCCACGTACCGGGCGAGGTTGTCGCGGAACACCTCCACCAGCTGCTCGCGCCAGCCGATCAGGTCGCCCGACATGTGCGGCGAGACGATCACGCCCGGCAGCGTCCACAGCGGCGAGTCGGCGGGGAGCGGCTCGGTGGCGAAGACGTCGAGCGCCGCACCGGCGAGCCTGCCCTCCTGCAGCGCCGCGACGAGGTCGGGCTCGACGACGAGCGCCCCGCGGCCGACGTTGATCACCCGCGCCGTCGGCGGCAGCAGGGCGATCGTCTCCGCGTCGAGCATGCCCCTCGTCGCGTCGGTGAGCGGCGCGGCGAGCACGAGCCACTCCGCGCTGGGCAGGAGGCGGGGCAGGTCGCCGAACTCGCGGCGGCCGACCAGCGTGACGTCCATCCCCACGGCGCCCAGCAGTTCCGCGATCGCGCGGCCGATCGGGCCGCCGCCGACGACCACGACCCGCCGGCCGGTGACCGGCTCGGTCTCGCGGTGGCGCCACTCGCGGCGCGCCTGCGCGGCGAGCGTGCCGGGCAGGTCCTTGGCCATCGCGATCACCAGCCCGAGCACGTACTCGGCCATGGGGCGGTCGAACACGCCGCGGGAGTTGGTCAGCGTGACGTCCGACTCGAGCAGGCCGGGGAAGGTCAGCCGGTCGACGCCTGCGCTCGCCGTGTGCACCCACTTCAGCGAGTCGTCGACCGCGTGCCACGCCTCGCGCACGGCGTCGGAGAGGAAGTCCCACACGAGCAGGACCTCCGTGCCGGGGAGCGCCTCGGCCAGGGAGGGGGCGTCGCGCGCGAAGCGCATGCCGTCGAGCTCGAGGCCCGGCGGCCGATCGTCACCGTGCAGCACCGTGATCGTCGGAACGGCGCGCTGACCAGCGGAAACGGGCAATTCGGTGGGACCTTCCCGAGCGGGGGGAGAGGATTGACACGCTAGGAACCGCTCGTACTATTGTCAACAATCCGCGGCGCCGCGGAAATCTCCCCCTCTGACGCCGGGAGCGGTCCTATGTCGAAGTTCCTCCGCATCAGCCTCGCCCGCCGTGGCGTCTCCTGCGTGGCTGAGCTCCTGGAGAAGGAGGCACCGCGCACCGCCGCAGCGGTGTGGCGAGCCCTCGAGGCCGGCCCGCTGGCCGGCGACGCCCAGCACGCCAAGTACGCGCGCAACGAGGTCTACACGATGGTGCCCCGGTTCGCGCAGATCGGACAGGAGAACCCGACCGTCACGCCGATCCCCGGCGACGTCGTGCTGTTCGACTTCCCGGGCGGCGTGCTCGACACGGCCTTCAAGGCCGACCAGGGGATCGACCAGGAAGAGGGCGCCATCGACCTCGCGATCTTCTACGGTCGCAACAACCTGCTGATCAACGGGGACGTCGGCTGGGTGCCGGGCAACGTCTACGCCAAGATCACCGAGGGGCTGGACGCGATGGCCGAGGCGTGCCACGACGTCTGGCGCTCGGGCAGCGTGGGCGAACGCCTGGTGTACGAGCGGCTCGGGTAGCCCGCGATGCCGACCGAGCTCTCCGTCGGGCTCGCCGAGCCGGACCGCCAGCAGGGGATCGGGGTGGTCGCCCCGTTCGACTTCGCGCTGGACCGCGAGCTGTGGCGGTGGGTGCCCGAGGACGTGTCGCTCTACCTCACCCGTCTGCCGTTCTTCACCACGCCGGTCACCGTCGAGATGGCGGTGGCCTGCGGTGACCGCCGCGCCGTGCGGCGGGCCACCCGCGACGTGCTCACCCCGGAACCCGACGTCGTGATCTACGCGTGCACGTCCGGCAGCTTCGTGTCGGGTGCGGCGGGCGAGGAGGTGCTGCGCCGCACGATGGAGGACGCGGGCGCCCCGGTCGCGCGCACCACGTCGGGGGCCCTGATCGACGCGCTGAAGGTGCTCGGCGTGACGCGGTTGGCCATCGCCACCCCGTACGTCGAGCCGGTCACCCGCCGCCTGGTGGCCTTCCTCGCCGAGCACGGGATCACCACCGTGTCCAGCGAGGGCCTCGGCCTGCTCGGCAACATCTGGCGGGTCTCGTACTCGCAGGTGATCGAGGTCGTGCGCGCGGCCGACAACCCGGCGGCCGAGGCGCTGTTCATCAGCTGCACCAACGTGCCCACCTACGACCTCATCGAGCCGCTGGAGCAGGCGCTCGGCAAGCCGGTGCTCACCGCCAACCAGGTCACGATGTGGGCGGCGCTGCGGGCCATGGGCCGCGACGCCGTGGGCAGGGGCAGCCTGCTCGCCACCCAGAACAACCACCTCACCCCAGGAGCCGCATGACCTCGCCGACCGTCGGGATCCTCTACCCGGGCTACTCCGCCGAGGACGATTACCCCCTCGCGGAGTCGCTGCTGGGCGGCCCGCGGCTGCCGCTGGTGCACACCCTCATGCGCGAGGACGCCCACCGGGTGGACGCGCTGCTCGACATCGGCGGCGACGACGTGCTGGCCGAGGGGGTGCGCTCGTTCGACCGCCCGCTGGACGCCGTGATCTGGGCCTGCACGAGCGGCAGCTTCGTGTTCGGCTGGGACGGCGCGAAGGCGCAGGTGGAGTCGCTCGCCGCGGTGGCGGGGGTCCCGGCGTCGAGCACGTCGTTCGCGTTCGTCGACGCGTGCGCGCGGCTGGGCGTGAAGCGGGTGGCGGTGGGTGCCACCTACCCCGACGACGTCGCCGAACGGTTCGTCGAGTTCCTCGGGGTCGCCGGCATCGAGGTGCTCTCGCTCTCGGCCAAGGGGATCATCACCGCGGCCGAGGTCGGTACGCTGCCGCGGGAGACCGTGCTGGAGTTCGCGGCCGCCGTCGACCAGCCTGACGCGCAGGCCGTGCTCCTGCCCGACACGGCGCTGCACACCATCGGGTTGCTCGACGCGCTGGAGGAGCGCGTCGGCAAGCCGGTGCTGACGGCCAACCAGGTGAGCATCTGGCAGGGGCTGCGCCTGGCGGGCGCCGACGCCCCACGGCCCGGCCTCGGGGCGCTCTTCGCCGGCTGAGGAGGAGCGAGGACGAGTGACCGAGCACCGCAGGAGCAAGGGAGCAGGCCGACGGGCCCGCCCGTCGCCCGACGCGGAGCCCAGGCACGTGCACGCCGACCTCAGCGAGCTGGAGCCGGTCGAGCGGCGGTCGACGGCCGCCATCGTCGCGGACCGGATCCGCACCGCGATCATGCGCGGCACCTTCCCCCCGGGAGCACAGCTCGGCGAGGTCGAGCTCGCGGCCGCCCTCGGCGTGAGCCGCGGGCCGCTGCGGGAGGCGATGCAGCGGCTCGTGGCCGAGGGGCTGCTGCGCAGCGAACGGCACCGCGGCCTGTTCGTCCGCGACCTGGACGCGGCCGACGTGCGCGACGTCTACACCGCGCGCGCCGCGATCGAGCGGGCTGCGGGCCTGCTGCTCATCGCGGGCGACCGGGCGGCGGCGGCCGAGCGGCTCACCGCTGCGCTGGACCGGATGGAGGCCGCGGCCGACGACCCGGTCGCGCTCGCCGACGCCGACCACGCCTTCCACGCCGAGTTCGTGGCGGCGTCGGGCAGCCCGCGCCTGCGCCGGATGGCCGACACGCTGCTCGTGGAGACCCGGATGTGCCTCGCCGCGCTGCAGGAGACCCTGCCGCCGGCCGCGGCGCTGATCAGCGAGCACCGCGAGCTGCGCGACGCCGTGCGCGCCGGGGATCCCGAGCGGATGACGGCGGTGCTGGAGGCGCACATGGCCGACGCGGTGGACCGCATCCTCGCCCCGGAGCCGACGGCCCCGCCGGTGCCCGCCTGAGGTCACGCGGCGTCCCTCCCTCCCGCCCGCCGCAGCAGCTGCTGCGACCGACGGACGCGCTCCCGCCCTCGGGGAGTGGGGGACGCGCCGGAGGGGTACATCGAGGCCGCGCGTGAGCCGCACGACGCCGTGACCCGCGCCCGACCCCTTGCCGGACCGGGCCGTGCGTGCTTCCATCGACACGCGCGGATTGTCGACAATTAGACAAACTCGAGGAGTTGGAATGGCCCGTTTGTCCCCGGCGCTCAAGCAGGCGACCCCGGTGCAGGTCGCCCGAGGCGAGGGCGTCTACGTCTACGACCTCGACGGCCGCCGCTACCTCGACTTCACGGCCGGGATCGGGGTCACGAGCACCGGGCACTGCCACCCGCGGGTCGTCGCGGCGGCCCAGGAGCAGGTGGCCACGCTCATCCACGGCCAGTACACGACCGTGATGCACCAGCCGCTGCTGCGGCTGGCCGAGCGGCTGGGCGACGTGCTGCCCGCCGAGCTGAACAGCGTGTTCTTCATGAACTCCGGCAGCGAGGCCGTCGAGGCGTCCGTGCGGCTCGCTCGCCACGCCACCGGTCGCCCGCTGGTCGTCGCGTTCGACGGCGGCTTCCACGGCCGCACGATGGGCGCCGCCGCGCTCACCACGTCCGGGGCGAAGATCCGCGCCGGCATCGGCCCGCTGATGGGCGGGGTCGCGTTCGCGCCGTTCCCGTACGCGTTCCGGTACGGCTGGAGCGAGGACGAGGCGGTCGCCTTCTGCCTGCGCGAGCTGGACCGGCTGCTCATCACCGCCGCCCCCGCCGCCGACGTCGCCGCGTTCATCATCGAGCCGGTGCTGGGCGAGGGCGGCTACGTCCCCACCCCGCCCGCGTTCCTCACCGGCCTGCGCGAGCGGGCCGACGCGCACGGCATCCTGCTGATCGTCGACGAGGTCCAGACCGGCTTCGGGCGCACCGGGAAGTTCTGGGGCCACCAGCACACCGAGGGCGTCACCCCCGACATCCTCATCACGGCGAAGGGGCTCGCCAGCGGCTTCCCGCTCTCGGGCATCGCGGCCCGGGAGGAGCTCATGGCCAAGGCATGGCCGGGCTCGCAGGGCGGCACCTACGGCGGCAACGCGGTGGCCTGCGCGGCCGCGCTCGCCACGCTCGACGTCATCGAGTCGGAGGGGCTCGTCGCCAACGCCGCCGAGCAGGGCCTGCGCCTGCGCGACGCCCTGCAGAAGGTGGCGGCCGACAACCCGGGCATCGCCGACGTGCGCGGGCTCGGCCTCATGGTCGGCAGCGAGTTCTGCACCCCCGACGGCGCCCCGGACCCCGCGGCCGCCACGCGGGCCCACGCCGCCGCGGCGGAGAAGGGCCTGCTGCTTCTGACCTGCGGCGCGCACGGCAACGTCGTGCGGATGATCCCGCCGCTGATCGTCACCGCCGAGCAGATCGACGAGGCCGCGGCCATCTGGGCGGAGGCGGTCCGCGCCTGACCCCACCAGCGTGGCCGCCATGTGTGCTGGCGGCCACGCCACCGGGGTGCGGGCCCGACGCCGGCCTGCGCGCGGAGCACGGCTTCGCCGCGCTCGTCGCGGTTGGTCCGCCGGGGCGAGACCACGACCACGCTCCTGCTCGACACCGGCCTCTCGCCCGACGGGGTGGTGGACTCCGACCGGCTGGGCGTCGACCTGGCCGAGGCGCAGGGGGATCGTGCTCGAGCCACGGCCACGTCGACCACGCAGGCGGCCTCGCCGGGCTGTCCGCGCGGCTGCGGCGCGGCATGCCGATGGTGCTGCACCCCGCCGCGTGGACGCGCGAGGCGGCCGGCCCCGCCGAACGGTGAGGTCTTCGACCTGCCCACGCTCCAGCAGGCGCGCCCTTCGGGTGAAGGCTTCGAGGTGGTCGAACGGCGCGCGCCGTCGTTCCTGGTCGACGGGTGCGTGCTGATCACCGGAGAGGTCGACCGCACCACCGAGTTCGGGCGCGGGACGCCGCCCCCGCGCACCAGGCGTGGATCGGCTCGGGCTGGGAGCACGACCCGCTGGTCGTCGACGACCAGGCGCTCGTCGGGCACGTCCGCGACCGCAGGCTCGTGGTGCTCACCGGCTGCGGGCACGCGGGCGCGGTCGACACCGTCCGGCACGCAAGGCGGCGCACCGGCGTCGACCGGCTGCACGCGCTGCTGCGGCCTCGCGTTCGAGCCCGTGGTCTCCGCCGACGATCGCCGCGCTCACCGAGCTCGCCCCGGCGATGGTGGTGCCCGCGCACCGCACCGGCCGGCGGGCGCAGCACGCGCTCTCCACCGCGCTGCAAGACGCGTGGCTGCCCGGCAGCAGCGGCAGCACCTACCGCAGCGCCGCCTGAGACCGCCGCCCGGCTACCGGCGCACGGGGGAGATGTTCAGGCTCATCCCGGCGAGGCCGCGGGAGCGCACCGTGAGCTTCTCCGCCACCTCGCGCAGGGCCTTCGCCGAGGCGCTCTCCGGCTCCGCGAGGACGATCGGGGTGCCCGCGTCGCCGCACTCGCGCAGCCGCGGCTCCAGCGGCACCTGGCCGAGCAGCGGCACCGGGGCGCCGACGGCGCGGGACAGGGAGTCGGACACCGTCTGGCCGCCGCCCGAGCCGAACACCTCCATGCGGGTGCCGTCCGGCAGCTCCATCCACGACATGTTCTCCACCACGCCCGCGAGGCGCTGACGCGTCTGCAGCGCGATCGAGCCCGCCCGCTCGGCCACCTCGGCGGCCGCGGTCTGCGGGGTGGTGACCACCAGCAGCTCCGCGTTCGGCACCAGCTGCGCGGTGGAGATCGCGATGTCGCCGGTGCCCGGGGGCAGGTCGAGCAGCAGCACGTCCAGGTCGCCCCAGAAGACGTCGGCGAGGAACTGCTGCAGCGCCCGGTGCAGCATCGGGCCGCGCCACACGACCGCGTCGTTGCCCGGGGTGAACATCCCGATCGAGATGACCTTCACCCCGTGCGCCTGCGGCGGCATGATCATGTCGTCGACCTTGGTGGGCCGATCGGCCGTGCCGAGCATCCGCGGCACCGAGTGGCCGTAGATGTCGGCGTCCACCACGCCCACCTTCAGGCCCTTCGCCGCCATCGCCGCGGCCAGGTTGACCGTGACCGACGACTTGCCGACGCCGCCCTTGCCCGAGGCGACGCAGTAGACGCGGGTGAGCGAGCCCGGCTGCGCGAACGGGATCACCGGGTCGGCCGCGTCCCCGCGCAGGCTGCGCCGCAGCTCGTGGCGCTGCTCGTCGCTCATCACGTCGAGCTCGACGTCGACGCCCGTGACGCCCTCGACCTTGGAGACGGCTTCGGTGACCCGCGCGGTGATCGTCGACCGCATGGGACAGCCGGCGACCGTGAGGTAGACGCCGATGCGCGCGTGCCCGTCCGGCGAGACCTCGACCCCCTTGACCATCCCCAGGTCGGTGATCGGCTTGTGGATCTCGGGGTCGTCGACGGTGGCGAGCGCGGCGCGCACGGCCTGCTCGAGGGCGGTGGGGCTCTCGGTGGTGGACATCAGAGGTTCCGCTGGACCTTCCATCGACGGCGCGACGCTGCTGGACGCGGCTTGCGCGCCCTTCGGGGTCCACTGTACGTCCGGCCCCGGAACGGCCGTGCTCTTGTCGGTCCGGCTCCGTACCATCGTCGACCGTGACGGACACCGCGGCCACCACCGCCCCCAACGGGGGACGACCGCGGTCGGCCCCGACCCGCGACCAGCTCGCCGCGTGGCGGGCGTTCCTGCGGGCCCACGCCTCGATCACCCGGGCCCTGGAGGCCGAGTTGGTGGCGGAGCAGGACCTCCCGCTGGCCTCCTACGACGTGCTCGTGCAGCTGGCCGAGGCCCCGGGCGGGCAGCTGCGGATGACCGAGCTCGCCGACGCCGTGCTGCTGTCCCGCTCGGGCCTCACCCGCCTCGTCGACCGCCTGGAGCGGAGCGGCCTCGTGGCCCGCGGCCCGGTGGAGCACGACGGGCGCGGCGTCGTCGCCCGGCTCACCGAGGCCGGGCTCGCCCGGCTGCGCACCGCCTCCCGCACGCACCTGCGCGGCATCGCCCACCACTTCGTCAGCCGGCTCGACGAGGCCGACCTCGGCCAGCTGGAGCGGATCAGCAACCGCCTCGTGCGCTGAGCAGGGTCACCGGGCCCCCTTGACCCGGCCGCGGGACCGGGTCCGCTCGACCGCCGGGTCCGGCGCGGCACCGAGCCGGTCGTAGAGCTTCTCGAGCTCCCCGCGCAGGTAGTCGCGGGTGACGACCTCGCCGAGCGCGATGCGCAGGGCGGCGAGCTCCCGGGCCAGGTACTCGGTGTCGGCCTTGGTCCGCTCGGCCCGGGCGCGGTCCTCCTCGAGGGAGATGCGGTCCCGGTCGTCCTGGCGGTTCTGGGCGAGCAGGATGAGCGGGGCCGCGTAGGCGGCCTGGGTGGAGAAGGCCAGGTTCAGCAGGATGAACGGGTAGGGGTCCCACGTGCCGAACCACGCGGTCAGGTTCAACGCGATCCACGCGACGACCACGACGGTCTGGATCGCGAGGTACCGGCCGGTGCCGAGGAACCGGGCGACCTTCTCCGACATCCGGGCGAACCAGTCCGGGTCGACGGCTAACCGGGTGCGCCCGGCCACCGGCTGGTCGAGGCGGCGCTGGGTGGTGATCTCAGGCATGGCTCACGTGCCTCCGCGTCACGTCGGCGGGCTCGCGGGCCCGGTGGCGGTCACTGCGCGCCCCGGTCGGACTGTGCGGGCTGGATGCCGTCGGAGTCCTCCGACAGGTGGTCGCGCCAGTCGGGCGGGAGCAGGTGGTCGAGCACGTCGTCCACGGTGACGGCGCCGAGCAGGTGGTCCGCGGCGTCCACCACGGGCCCCGCGACGAGGTTGTACGCCGCGAAGTAGCGGGTGACCTCACCCAGCGTCGCGTCCGGCGACAGCCGGGCGAGCTCGGTGTCGGCGACCCCGGCCACCAGCTCGAACGGCGCCGCCCGCAGCAGCGCCTGGGCGTGCGCGCAGCCCAGGTAGCGGCCCGTCGGGGTCTCGGTGGGCGGGCGGCACACGAACACCATGCTCGCGAGCGCGGGCGGGATGTCCGGGTTGCGGATGCGGGCGAGCGCCTCGGCGACGGTGGCGTCCGGGCGCAGGATGATCGGCTCGGGGGTCATGAGGCCACCCGCGGTGTCCGACGAGTAGCTCATGAGCCGCCGGACCGGCTCGGACTCCTCGGGTTGCATGAGGGCGAGCAGGGCGTCGGACTCGGCCTCGGGCAGCCCGTGCAGCAGGTCGGCCGCGTCGTCGGGCGACATGGCCTCGAGCACGTCGGCCGCCCGCTGCCGCGACAGGTGCGCGAGCAGCGTGCGCTGGTCGCTCTCGGACAGCTCCTCGAACACGTCGGCGAGCCGCTCGTCGTCGAGGCCGTCGATCACCTCGTGCTGCCGCTTCTCCGGCAGCTCCGACAGCGCGGCCGCGACGTCGGCGGGACGCATCGACTCGAACACCGCGAGCAACCCTTCGGTGCCCTGCCGGTCGGTGAGCGAGAGCCCGCTGACGGCCCGCCACGGCACCACCTGCACCGGTTCGCGCCGCCCGATGCGGTGCCTGCGCACCCGCACGGCGAGCCGCGCGACCACCCAGTCCCGGGTGCGGGTCGGCTCGATCGCGGCGTCGACGACCACGGCCTCCTCGCCGGTCTCGACGAGCCGCACCCGCGCGTCCAGCATCTGCCCGACGAGCAGGGCCTCGTTGGGCCGCTGGGAGAACCCGCGCAGGCTGACCGACCCCGTCGCGAGCGTGACGGCACCGGGGTCGATCGCGGTGACCCGCAGCATCGGCACGAAGATGCGCCGCCGCGTCGCGAGCTCCACGACGATGCCGAGCACCCGCGGCGGGTTCGTGTCGACCCGAAGTGCGGCCACGAGGTCGCGCACCTTGCCGATGCGCTCCCCGTCCGGTCCGAGCACGGGCAGACCGACCAGGCGCGCGACGAAGACCCGGTCGATACCCATGCGCGCAGCCTATTGCCCGAGGGCCGTTCGGCCCTCGCCGCGACGTCGGGCAGGCGTCACCCTGTCGCCGGAACGGGGCTGAGAGACCAGTCACCTCAGCGGTTGCGGACCGCGCACCGCGTGTCAGCATCCTGAGTCCGAGCCGCACTCGACGCCCGCACTCAACGAGGAGCCGCCGAAAGTGACCACCTCCCAGATCCGACCGCGCCGGTCCTGCCTCGCCGTTCCCGGGTCGAGCCAGAAGTTCATCGACAAGGCCCGCACCCTGAACGCCGACCAGGTCTTCCTCGACCTCGAGGACGCCTGCGCACCGCTGGCCAAGCCCGGCGCGCGCAAGACGATCGTGCAGGCGCTGAACGAGGGCGGCTGGGGCGACAAGATCCGCGTGGTCCGGGTCAACGACTGGACCACCGAGTGGACCTACCGCGATGTCACCGAGGTCGTCGAGGGGGCGGGCGCCAACCTCGACGCGATCATGCTGCCGAAGGTGCAGACGCCCGAGCAGATCGTCGCGCTCGACCTGCTGATCACGCAGATCGAGAAGGCCATGGGCTACGAGGTCGGGCGGATCGGCATCGAGGCGCAGATCGAGAACGCGCGCGGGCTCATCAACGTCAACGCGATCGCGACGGCGTCGCCGCGGGTCGAGACGATCATCTTCGGCCCGGCCGACTTCATGGCGTCGATCAACATGAAGTCGCTGGTGGTCGGAGAGCAGCCGCCCGGCTACGACGTGGGCGACGCCTACCACCACATCCTCATGAGCATCCTCATGGCGGCGCGGGCGCACGACAAGCAGGCCATCGACGGGCCGTACCTGCAGATCCGCGACGTCGAGGGCTTCAAGCGGGTGGCGGCCCGGTCGGCCGCGCTCGGCTTCGACGGCAAGTGGGTGCTGCACCCCGGCCAGATCGACGCCGCCAACGAGACGTTCTCCCCGCGCCAGGAGGACTACGACCACGCCGAGAACATCCTCGACGCCTACGAGTGGTACACGTCCGAGGCGGGCGGCAAGCGCGGCGCGGCCATGATCGGCGACGAGATGATCGACGAGGCCAGCCGCAAGATGGCCCTGGTCATCGCGGGCAAGGGGCGGGCCGCCGGCATGAAGCGCACCAGCCGCTGGACCCCGCCGGAGGAGTGACGCGCATCGCCCGCCCGCGTGTGCGTGCGTTCACAGCGGGCAACCACCGGACCGGGTAATACTGCCCGGTAACTCGCCCAGCGTCGGGAGGTTCCCATGGCCAAGCTCGCCCAGACCGCAGGCCTCACCGAGATCCAGCAGGAGATCCTGGCCACGGTCCGCACGTTCGTGGACAAGGAGATCCTCCCGCACGCGAACGCCCTCGAGCACGACGACGTCTACCCGCAGGACATCGTCGACGGGATGAAGGAGATGGGCCTGTTCGGGCTCACCATCCCGGAGGAGTACGGGGGCCTCGGCGAATCGCTGCTCACCTACGCCCTGGTCGTGGAGCAGATCGCCCGCGGCTGGATGAGCGTGTCCGGCGTGATCAACACCCACTTCATCGTGGCGTACATGATCAACAAGCACGGCACGCCGGAGCAGAAGCAGCGCTACCTGCCGCGGATGGCCACCGGCGAGGTCCGCGGGTCGTTCTCGATGTCCGAGCCCGACCTCGGCTCCGACGTCGCGGCCATCAAGACCAAGGCCGTGCAGGACGGCGACGAGTACGTCATCGACGGGGCCAAGATGTGGCTCACCAACGGCGGCACGTCCAACCTCACCGCCGTGCTGGTGCGCACCGACGAGGGCGCCCCGAAGCCGCACCAGAACCTCACGACGTTCCTCGTCGAGAAGCCCACGGGCTACGGCGAGGTCGCGCCCGGCCTGGTCGTCCCCGGCAAGATCGACAAGATGGGCTACAAGGGCGTGGACACCACCGAGTTGGTGTTCTCCGGCTTCCGCGTGCCCGGGGAGCAGATCCTCGGGGGCAAGCGCGGCGCCGGCTTCGCCCAGATGATGGACGGCGTCGAGGTCGGCCGGGTCAACGTCGCGGCGCGCGGCTGCGGCATCGCGCTGCGCGCGTTCGAGCTCGCGATCGAGTACGCGCAGCAGCGCACCACCTTCGGCAAGCCGATCGCCGAGCACCAGGCGATCGCGTTCAAGCTCGCGGAGATGGCCACCAAGGTGGAGGCCGCCCACCTGATGATGGTCAACGCGGCGCGGCTGAAGGACGCGGGCACGCGCAACGACGTCGAGGCCGGCATGGCCAAGCTGATGGCGAGCGAGTTCGCCGCCGAGGTCACCCAGGAGGCGTTCCGCATCCACGGCGGCTACGGCTACTCCAAGGAGTACGAGATCGAGCGCCTCATGCGCGAGGCGCCGTTCCTGCTCATCGGCGAAGGCACCTCGGAGATCCAGAAGACCATCATCAGCCGCGGCCTGCTCAAGGAGTACAAGCTCCGCTGAGCCGCCGCGGTCCCGCGGCCGGACTTCGCCACCCCACCCGCGCCGGGGCGCGGCGTTCCGTCCTTCATGTGATGATCGTCGGAATGGGCACTTCGGTGCTGGTCCTCGCGTTGACATGATGTGAGCTCCAGAGCACCAGGAGCCCTGTGACCGAGGAATGAGGAGGCCCCGTGACCACTCCGTTCGGTGGCCCCGCGCGCACCGCGCCCGGACTGCCCAACCTGCCGACGCCCCCCACCGGGTGGCCGGTCGGCTCCTACGCCACCTACGCGGAGGCGCAGCGCGCCGTCGACCACCTCGCCGATGCGGACTTCCCCGTCCGCGACGTGACCATCGTCGGTGTCGACCTCATGCTGGTCGAGCGCGTGATCGGGCGGCTCACCTGGGGCCGGGTCCTCGTCTCCGGCGCGGCGTCGGGGGCGTGGTTCGGCCTCTTCGTCGGCCTGCTCCTGAGCCTCGTGAGCCAGGGGGGTAACTCGTTCGGGCCTATCCTGCTCGGCCTCGGATTCGGTGTCGTTTTCGGCCTGATCTTCGCCGCCGTCACGTACGGCCTGTCGCGCGGCCGCCGCGACTTCCAGTCGGTGAGCCAGCTCGTGGCGGGCCGGTACGACGTGCTCTGCCAGCCGCGCAACGCCGAGAAGGCCCGGGAGATGCTGGCGAAGCTGGCCATGAGCGGGGGACCGGCTTAAGGGACGCTGAATCCACCTTCTCTTCTCCCCTAACCCTCGCTCCAGCGATTGCGGCCCCTTCCCGACGCGCATAGGTTCTGATCACCGGCCACAGGCCGTGATTGGGATCACACTCGCGGGCGACGGTGCCTCGTGCCGTCCCCCGCTTGTTCGGGACGGAGAGACGCATGGGGGAGCCGGTCCATTCGACGCTCCGGCGGCGACGGGCACGCCCGCTCGCCGCGGTGGCCTCCGGGCTCCTGGCCGCCGCCATGGTGGCCGGATGCAGCTCGGGCCCGGCCGGGCCGCCGGTGCTCAACTTCTACACACCCGCCGACAACGCCAGCGGCTACGCGGCGGGGGCCGAGGCCTGCACCCAGGCGGCCAACGGCCGCTACGTCATCCGGCAGCAGACGCTGCCGAAGGCCGCCGACGACCAGCGGCTGCAGCTCGCGCGGCGGCTGGTCGCGGGTGACCCCGAGGTCGACCTCATGGCCTTGGACGTGACCTGGACGGCGGAGTTCGCCGAGGCCGGCTGGATCGAGCCGTGGCCGGAGGAGGCCGCGGCGCAGGTGGAGGCCGGCACGCTCGAGGGGCCGCTCGAGACGGCCCGCTACCAGGGTCGCCTGTGGGCGGCGCCGCTGAACACCAACACCCAGCTGCTCTGGTACCGCAAGGACCTCGCCCCGCAGCCGCCGCAGACGTGGGACGAGATGATCGAGATGTCCGAGGCGCTGCACGAGCAGGGCCTGCCGTCCTACATCGAGGTGCAGGCGGCGCAGTACGAGGGCATCTCCGTCTGGTTCAACACCCTGCTCACGAGCGCCGGCGGGCAGCTCGTCTCCGAGGACGGTGAGGTGCTCGTCGACGACGGGGACGCCGCCCGCAAGGCCGCGTCGATCATGCAGCGGGTCGCCGCCTCGCCGGCGAGCGACCCGTCGCTGTCGGTCGCCCAGGAGAACGACGGCCGCCTGCAGATGGAGGCCGGCCTGGCCGCGTTCCAGGTCAACTACCCCTTCGTCAACGCCTCGATCAACACCCCGCCGCCGGACGGCGGGGGCGGCGGCACGTTCATCGACGAGCAGGGCCGCCCGACCAGCGAGGACACCGGCCGTCGCGTGGTCGACGTGTTCGCGTGGGCGCCCTACCCGCGGGTCGACCCGGACAAGCCCGCGACGGTCACCATCGGTGGCCTCAACATCGGCGTGAGCACCACCGGCGGCAACACCGACCTGGCGTTCGAGGCCGCCATCTGCCTGCGCAACCGCGAGAACCAGCTCGTCAACGCCACCCAGGGCGGCGTGCCGCCGACGCTGGCCGAGCTGTACGACGACCCGTCGTTCCAGGCCGAGTACCCGGCGTGGGAGGCGATCCGCACCTCGCTGGAGAACGCGAGCGTCCGGCCGGCGACGCCCGCCTACACGAGCATCTCCATCGTGCTCGCCGACCTGCTCAACCCGCCCGCGCAGATCGATCCCGACACGATCGTCGCGCGGATGGCGACCGAGGTCGAGCGGGCCGTGAACTCGGAAGGACTGGTGCCCTGATGACCGCCTCGAGCACGGCCCCCGCCGAGGTCGAGCCCTCGGCCCGGACACCCAAGCACCGCGGCAAGCCGCCGCTGTCCGAGGGGGCGCGCGCGGAACGCAAGCTCGCGTTCCTGCTGTGCGCCCCGGCCGTGATCATCATGGTCGCGGTCACGGCCTACCCGATCCTCTACGCGCTGTGGCTGTCCCTGCAGCGCTACGACCTGCGGTTCCCGGCCGACCGGGCATTCGCGGGCCTGTCGAACTACGTGGCCGTGCTGACGTCGAGCTACTGGTGGTCGGCGTTCGGCATCACGCTGCTGATCACCGTCATCTCGGTGGCGATCGAGTTCGTGCTCGGCCTCACGCTCGCGCTCGTCATGCACCGCACGATCGTCGGCCGCGGCCTCACCCGCACGGTGGTGCTGATCCCGTACGGGATCGTCACGGTGGTCGCGGCGTTCAGCTGGCAGTTCGCCTGGACGCCGGACACCGGCTACCTGGCCAACATGCTGCCGGAGGGCTCGGCACCGCTCACCGGGCAGGCGTCGGCGATCGTGCTGATCATCATCGCCGAGGTCTGGAAGACCACGCCCTTCATGGCGCTCCTGCTGCTGGCCGGCCTCGCGCTGGTGCCCGACGACCTGCTCAAGGCGGCCCAGGTCGACGGGGCAGGGGCGTGGCAGCGGCTCACGCAGATCATCCTGCCGATGATGAAGCCCGCGATCCTCGTGGCGCTGCTGTTCCGGACGCTCGACGCGTTCCGCATCTTCGACAACATCTACATCCTGACCGGCGGCTCGAACGGCACCGGCTCGGTCTCGATGCTCGGTTACAACAACCTGTTCCGGGCGTTCAACCTCGGCATCGGGTCGGCGATCAGCGTGCTGATCTTCATTTCGGTCGCGTTGATCGCGTTCATCTTCATCAAGCTGTTCGGCGCGGCCGCGCCGGGCTCGGAAGTCGAGGGGAGGCGCTGACATGGCCGTCGCCACCACGACGGGCGCCAAGAGCAAGTGGGCCATCGCCAACACGCTGGTGCTGCTCTACGCGCTCATCCCGGTGCTGTGGATCCTCAGCCTGTCGTTCAAGCCGGCGAGCTCCATCACCGACGGGAACTTCATCCCGCGGGAATGGACGCTCGAGAACTACGCCCAGGTGTTCGGCGTCTCGCTGTTCACCAGCGCGCTGATCAACTCGATCGGCATCGCGGTCATCGCCACCGTGCTGTCGGTCGTGATCGGCACGATGGCGGCGTACGCGATCGCCCGGCTGCGGTTCCCCGGCAAGGGTCTGCTGGTCGGCGTCTCGCTGCTCATCGCGATGTTCCCGCCGATCTCGCTGGTGAGCCCGCTGTTCGACATCGAGCGCGCGCTCGGGCTGTTCGACACCTGGCCGGGCCTGATCCTGCCCTACATCACGTTCTCGCTGCCGCTGGCGATCTACACCCTCTCGGCGTTCTTCCGCGAGATCCCGTGGGAGCTGGAGAAGGCCGCGAAGATGGACGGCGCCACGCCGCTGCAGGCGTTCCGATCGGTGATCGTGCCGCTGGCCGCCCCGGGCGTGTTCACCACGGCGATCCTGGTGTTCATCTTCTGCTGGAACGACTTCCTGTTCGCGATCTCGCTGACCTCCACCGAGCGTTCGCAGACGGCCACCGTGGCCATCGCGAACTTCACGGGCGCCAGCGAGTTCGCCGAGCCGACCGGTTCGATCGCGGCAGCCGCGGTGCTGCTCACGATTCCCATCATCATCTTCGTCCTGTTCTTCCAGCGGCGCATCGTCGCCGGCCTGACCTCCGGCGCAGTGAAGGGCTGAAAAAGTGGCTGACATCGTCCTGGACCACATCACCAAGCGGTACCCCGACGGTACGGTCGGCGTCGACGACGCGAACTTCGAGATCGCCGACGGCGAGTTCATCATCCTGGTCGGCCCGTCCGGCTGCGGGAAGTCGACGACGCTCAACATGATCGCCGGCCTGGAGGACATCACCGAGGGCGAGCTGCGCATCGGCGGCGAGCGGGTCAACGAGAAGGCGCCCAAGGACCGCGACATCGCGATGGTGTTCCAGTCCTACGCGCTCTACCCGCACATGACCGTGCGGGAGAACATGGCCTTCCCGCTCAAGCTCGCCAAGGTCGACAAGGCGGAGATCAACCGGAAGGTCGAGGAGGCCGCGAGGATCCTCGACCTCACGCAGCACCTCGACCGCAAGCCCGCCAACATGTCCGGCGGCCAGCGGCAGCGGGTGGCGATGGGGCGCGCGATCGTGCGCAACCCGAAGGCGTTCCTCATGGACGAGCCGCTGTCGAACCTCGACGCCAAGCTGCGCGTCCAGATGCGCACGATGGTCTCGAAGCTGCAGCAGCGGCTGCAGACCACCACGGTCTACGTCACCCACGACCAGACCGAGGCGATGACGCTCGGGGACCGCATCGTCGTGATGCGCGGCGGCAAGATCCAGCAGATCGGCTCGCCCCAGCACCTCTACGACGAGCCGGCCAACCTGTTCGTCGCCGGGTTCATCGGCTCGCCCGCGATGAACTTCCTGCCCGCGGCGCTGGAGGAGGGCGCGTTCCGCACCGGCCTCGGCGACCTCCCGCTCACCGACGAGCTGCGGCGCACCCTCGAGGCGGCCGACGCGCCGCGCAACCTGATCGTCGGCATCCGCCCCGAGCACTTCGAGGACGCCGCGCTGCTGGAGGAGCACCAGCGGTCGCGGGGCGCGGTCTTCAGCGCCGAGGTCGACGTGCTCGAGTCGATGGGCTCGGACAAGTTCGCCTACTTCTCGGTGGAGGGCGAGCAGGCGATGTCGGACGACCTCGCCGACCTCGCCGCCGACGCGGGCACCGCGGACGTGCCGGGCGGTGACGCGAGCACGCTGGTCACCCGCCTGTCGGCGACCTCGAGCGCCAGCGAGGGCCAGCGGCTCGAGGTCTGGGTGGACACCACCAAGATCCAGGTGTTCGACCCGGCGAGCGGCCGGAACCTGCGGACGGCCGCCCCGTCCCCGGTGGCGGCCGGGTAGCCGGGCGTCTTCAGGAAAGCCACATTCACGAAGCAGCGCTTCATGAATGTGGCTTTCCTGAAGGTGGGGCCGGGGGCGGTCAGCGGCGGCGCTTGTCGGAGCGCAGCCGCTCGATCACCTCGTCGTCCCAGCGGTGGGTGCGCATCAGCTGGTAGCGCTGGCCGGCGAGCTGCAGGTAGGCCTCGGCCTCGGTGCGGTCCCCGATCAGGTCGGCCTGGGCGAGCATCCGCACCACCGGCCGGTACTCCTCGGCGTACCAGCGGCGGGCCACCGTCTCCCGGTCGAGGAAGCGGCGCTCCTGCTGCATGAGCCGGAACCCCCACGCCTCCACGGTCTCGCTGAGCTCGGCGTACGACCACGGCGAGGTGACGAGGATCGTCGCGAGCGCGGGCCCCGGCAGCGGCACCCGGTCGAGGAACACCCGGCGCAGGTCCTTGCTGATGAGGTCGCCGCGCCGGGAGATGCCCGTGGCGTCGATCTTCGTGGTGACCTCGGTGACGTAGGCATCGATCGTGCGCAGGCCGAGCGCGTGCGCCACCGAGACCCGGTGGTGGCCGTCCCGGACGAAGTGCAGCTCGCCCACCCGGTAGACGCCGATCGGCGGGATGGACTCGCCGCGCCGGTGCGCGGTCGCCAGCCGCTCCCACCGCTCCCGGCTCCGGCCGGACCGCGGGCGGAACCAGCGGTCGAAGTCGCGGGTGCGGTCGACGCTGCCCACGATCGAGTCGAGCGGGATGACCTGCAGCCCGAGCCGCCGCTCGCCGGTGCGGCCGAGCGCGGCCACGACCTCGTCGAACGGCAGGATCTCCGACACGTCGTCCGGCTCGCGGCGCAGCCGCGCGGCGAGCCGTGCGAGGGTCGCCTTGCGGCGGGCGCGCAGGAAGTCGTGCTCCGCGTCGGTCCTCGGGAACCCGGTGTCGGCCATCGACTCAGATCTCCAGGACCTTGTGGCCCACGACGTTGACGACGCGGGTGTCGCCGATCCTGCGGTCCGGCACGGGCTCGCCGTAGGGGTGGATGTGGCCGTGCACGAGCAGGCGCGGGCGCAACGCCGTGACCACGTCGTGCAGGCACTCGAAGCCGTGGTGCGGCGGGTCGGAGCGGTCGCCGCAGTGGCGCGGCGGGGCGTGGGTGAGCAGGACGTCGACGGCCTTGCCGTCGGCCCGGACCCGCCGCCGCGCGGCCCGCACGAGCTTGCGCCCCCTGCGGGCCTGCTGCGCCTGCGTCCACTGGTTCGGACCGGGCCGGTAACGCACGCACCCACCCAGCCCGGCCACGCGCACCCCCGCGACGTCGACCACCTTGCCGTCGGCGTCGACGTACCCGGCGGGGCCCGGCCAGCGCGCGGGCAGCCCAGCGCGCAGCCACATCCCCGCCCGCTGCGAGTAGCCCGAGAGATCGGGGTCGTGGTTGCCGGGCACGAGCACGCCGGGGCGGTCGATCTGGTCGGACAGCTGCTCGAGGTAGTCGAAGGGCAGGTCACCGGCGGAGATGACGAGGTCGACGGCCAGCCGTTCGGCGCCGCCCGCGCAGAGCGCGGCGTCGACCTCGTCGCTCACGGCAAGCGCGCGGACCACGAGGTCAGCCTACGGGTTGCGCGACGTGACGCCGCGAATTTGCCAGGATGCGGGGTGTGACTCCGAGGCCAGGACCGATCGAGCGGAGCGGGGTGGCGCGCTCGTTCGACGCCCACGCGCGAACCTACGACAAGCTGGTCGGCGCCAACCCCGGCTACCACGAGCACCTGCGGCTGACGACGAAGCGGATGGGCCTGCCCGACCAGGGCAGGGGCCTGCGGCTGCTCGACGTCGGCTGCGGTACCGGCGCCTCCACCGCCGCGCTGTTGGACGCCGCCCCCGAGGCGGAGATCGTCGCCGTCGACGCGTCCCAGGAGATGCTCCACCAGGCCCAGCGCAAGAGCTGGCCGCGCACGGTGCGGTTCGTCCACGGCAATGCGGAGAACCTGGCGATGAGCGGCATCACCGGCCCGTTCGACGGGATCCTCGCCGCGTACCTGCTGCGCAACCTCGTGCACCAGGACGCGGCGCTGCGCCAGTTCCACCGGCTGCTGCGCCCCGGCGCGCCGCTCGCGCTCCACGAGTACTCGGTGCGCGACTCGCTGCGCGGCCGCATCGTGTGGACCGCGGTCTGCTGGGGCGTGATCATCCCGATGGCCCGCATCCGGGCCGGCTCCACCGACCTCTACCGCTACCTGTGGCGCAGCGCGATGCAGTTCGACGGCGTCCAGCAGCTGAGCAACCGCCTCGCCGCGGCGGGGTTCGAGGACATCCGGGTGCAAACCGTCCCGGGCTGGCAGCAGCACATCGTGCACACGTTCCTCGGCAGGCGCCCGGCCGACCCGACGCCGGTGGAGGAGGCCGAGGTCGACCCGGAGGCCGCCACCCCCGCCGAGGGCCTCGACCTGCCGAAGCCTTCCCCCTGACCCGCGAGTCGCGCCCTGGGTGCGCGCGAGTCGCGGTCTGCGTGTCGGCGAGTCGCGGCGTGGGTGCGGGCGAGTTGCGCTCTGGTCCTCGGCGAGTCGCGCGCTGGGGGCGCGTGAGCCGCGCTCCGGGCGTGGGCGTCCGGGCCCGCCGGACCGGTAGGCTGGGCCCGTGCACCGGCTGTACCCGATCACCCCGCCGCCCCGCTCCTAGCGGGGCCGTTCACCGCACCGCCCTGCTTCCGGGCGGATCTCCTCGGGCCTGATCGGCCCCGCTTCGGCGACCCTTTCCCTTCGTCGCAGGAGCGCGTACACCCGTGTCCACAGTCCGCACCACCCCGTCGTCCGGGGTGTCCTTCCTCGTCTGCGCAGGCGTCCTCTGGGGGACCGGCGGCCTCATCGGCCGCATGCTCGGTGACGCCACCGGCCTGTCCTCCCTCGCCGTGGCGACCTACCGGCTCGCCGTCGGCGGCCTGCTCCTCGTCGGGTACCTCCTGATCCGAGGCGCGGGGCTGCCGCGGTCCCGGGCTGCGTGGGCCCGCATCACCGCCGTCGGGTCGCTGGCCGCGCTGTTCCAGGTCGCGTACTTCACGGCCGTCTGGTTCACCTCGGTCAGCGTCGCGACGCTCGTGACGATCGGTTCGTCACCGCTGCTGGTGCTGCTCGTGCGCCCGCGCAGCGCCGACCGGCGCCGGCTCGTCGCCGTCGGGTTGGCGCTCACCGGGCTCGTGCTGCTCGTCGGCGTCCCGGCCGACGGCGGCCCGTCGACCGCCGCCGTCCTCGCCGGCACCGCGTGCGCGCTCGCCGCCGCGGGCGGATTCACGGCGATGTCGCTGCTCGGGGCGCGACCCGTCCCCGGTCTGGACGCCATGACCACCACCGGCGCCGGGTTCACGTTCGGCGGCGCGATGCTCGCCCCGCTGGCCTTCACCACGTCCGGCCTGGGCTTCGCGCCGACCGCGGAGTCGGTCGGGCTGCTCGTCGCGTTCGGCCTCGTGCCGACCGCGCTCGCCTACACGTGCTACTTCCGCGGGCTGCACGGCGCCACGGCGGGGGTCGGCGTGGTGATGGCGCTGCTGGAGCCCGTGACGTCGGCGGTGCTGTCGGCGGTGCTGCTCGGCGAGCGGCTGGGCGCGGCCGGGATCACCGGCGGGCTGCTGCTGTGCGTCGCCCTCGTCCTGACCGCCCGCGGTCAGGACCGGGAGCGCAGCTCGTAGCGGCGTTCGGCGTAGGCGATGTCGTCGCGCCACAGCCTCCGTGCGGCCCTGCGCATCAGCGGGCGCAGTGCGGCGGCGACGCGGCGCGCGTGCACGAAGCCCGGGCGGTCGGAATGCGCCACGACCGCCTCGATGACCGCCGTGCGCGGCAGGCCGTCCGGGCCGGGGCGCAGCGGCGTCGCGTGGGTCTCGACGACCGACCCGGCGCCCTCGCCGTCGACGATCTCCATCGTGATGGTGCGGGCGTCGGGGCAGGTGAACTCCGCGTGCACCGGCACACCCAGGTTCCGCCCGACCGTGAATGTCACCTCGACGAGAAAACGGTCCTCCGCTGGTGGGCAGTCCACCGGCGGGGCGGAGAGCACCCGCAGTGCGGTGAACGAGTAGGGGTGGAACCAGGCGCCGTGCCACGGGTCGAGCCGGTTGGCGATGACGTCCTCCGGCTCGCAGCGCCCGATCGTGGTGGCGACCGCGGGGATGCTGCGCTCGGCGGGCGGGCGTGGGCCGAGCACCGGCGCGTCGGTCGGGTCCTCGTCGTCGAGCCGCACCCAGGCCAGCACCCCGTCGTCGTAGGCGGGCAGGGGTCGCCAGCCGGGCCTGCCGTCGGGGCCGAGGGCGAGCCCGTGCCACCGGCACACGAGCCGGCCCCGGTCCACCGGGGCGTCGCAGAGCGGGGCACCGAGGTGCGGGCAGGCCCCCGGGCCGACGTGCAGCTCGCCCGCTTCGTCCCGCCACGCCACGAGCTCGCGACCGGCGACGACGCGGCCGAACGCCCGCCCCGGGCGCACCTCCCGGCTGCCTGCGATCACGAACCAGCCGCCGGTCGGGCGCTCGAGCGCGCGCCGGAGGGCGGCTGTGATGAGCCCCGGCTTGGCGTCGGTCCAGGACGGTTCCTGGTCGGCCCATGCCGGTCGCCGGAGTCTGCGCAGCGGCCCCGCTTTCACACGAGCAACATTAAGGGCTCTACAGCCACTGGTTGCGGCGGAACACCCGCATCAGCGAGAGGCAGCTGACGATGATGACCAGCCAGACCATCGGGTAGCCGAACTTCCAGTGCGTCTCGGGCATGTAGTCGAAGTTCATCCCGTAAATCCCGGCGATCATGGTCGGCACGGAGATGAGCGCGACGTAGGCCGAGATCTTGCGCATGTCGGTGTTCTGCCGCAGTGTGATCTTGGCGAGCGCGGCGTCGATCAACGAGCTGAGCAGCTCGTTGAAGCCCGCGATCCGCTCGGTGACGGTCACGAGGTGGTCGTCGACGTCCCGGAAGTACGACCGCACCTCGTGCGGCACGAGCGAGCTGTAGCCCTCGGTGAGCTTGCGCACCGGCGCCACCAGCGGGACCACGGCCCGCTTCAGCTCGAGCACCTCGCGCTTCATGACGTAGATCTGCTCGGAGTTCGGGCTCGAGCGCGGGGCGAAGACCTGGGTCTCCATCTCCTCGATGTCGTCCTCGATGGCCGAGGTGACCTCGAGGTAGCTGTCGACGACGTGGTCGGCGATGGCGTGCAGCACCGCGGCCGGGCCGAGCGCGAGCTGCTCGGGGTCGTCCTCGAGCTTGCGGCGGACCTGCCGCAGCGAGGAGTGGTCGCCGTGCCGGACCGTGATGACGAAGTCGGGGCCGAGGAACACCATGACCTCACCCGTCTCGACGATCTCGTGTTCGGCGCGCTCATCCGGCCGCCCGCGGTAGCAGACGGTCTTGAGCACCATGAACAGCATGTCGTCGTAGCGCTCCAGCTTGGGGCGCTGGTGGGCGTGCACGGCGTCCTCGACGGCCAGCTCGTGCAGGTCGAAGACCTCGGCGATCCCGGTGATCTGCTCCTCGGAGGGCTCGTGCAGACCGATCCAGACGAAGGCGTCGTCGCGCCGGCGCACCTCGGCGAGGGCGCGCTCGTGCGTCCAGTGCCCCGGCAGGCGCTTGCCGCCGGCGTACACGGCGCAGTCGACGACGTAGGCGGAGATCGGGACGCGCAGCTTGTTGGACAGCACCGTGTCACGGCGCTCGTGGCGGCTTGCGCGGATCGCAGGGCGGAGGGCGGACAGGGGCGGCACGGCATACCTCCGTGATCGATCGGGATTCGCCGAGCAGGGCTCGGCCGCACGCGTGGGAGATCGCGTTCCCGACCGGGAGACCGTCAGCCAGCCACCGAGTCGGGAACGCGGCGACTACTGCATCCGGGTGCCGTCGGCACCGCGCTCACCTCCTCGTCGGTGTGTGCAGGGCCATGTCCGCGCAGGGCCGACACGGCTGGTCCGCGGGCTAGATTACCCCCACTGTCCTGGTCATCGTCGATGGAGGCGGCAGCGTTGCAGTTCGGCCGGTATTTCGAGGAGTTCGAGGTCGGTGCGGTCTACAAGCACTGGCCGGGCAAAACGGTCACCGAGTACGACGACCACCTGTTCTGCCTCCTCACGATGAACCACCACCCCCTGCACATGGACGCCCACTACGCGGGGGAGACCACCGAGTTCGGCCGCAACGTCGTGGTCGGCAACTACATCTACTCGCTGCTGCTGGGCATGTCGGTGCCCGACGTGTCCGGCAAGGCCATCGCCAACCTGGAGGTCGAGTCGCTCAAGCACCTCAAGCCGACCTTCCACGGCGACACGATCTACGGCGAGACCGAGGTGCTGGACAAGACCGAGTCCAGGTCGAAGGACGACCGCGGCGTCGTCTACGTCGAGACCCGCGGCTACAAGCAGGACGGCACGGTCGTGTGCACGTTCCGGCGCAAGGTGATGGTGCCCAAGCGCTCCTACGGCGAGGCCAGGGGCGGGGAGCAGCCCGCGCGGCCCGAACCGAAGCTCTAAGCCGTCCCGGAGCCGCCTCGCGGCCGACTCCACCCACTTGAGGCGAACGTCACACGAGGTGGCGGTGCGTGGAGCACGCCCGCGGTCTGTGAAAGTCGCGCGGCGCGGCCCCGCACGATGCGCGGCGCCGCCGGCAGGCCCCGGACGGCCCTAGCTCGCGACCCCCTCGCACACCGCTGCGCCGCGGATCTCCTCCAGCCGCGTCTTGTGCGCGCACCCCCACGCGCCGAGGGGCCGCAGCGCCTCGATGAGGTCCTCGCCGGAGGGCGTGAGCGAGTACTCGACCTTGGGCGGCACGACGTCGTGCACCTCCCGGTGCACCACCTCGTCGCGCTCGAGCTCGCGCAGGTGCTGGGCAAGCACCTTCTCGCTGACGCCCGCGACGGCGCGGCGCAGCTCGCCGAACCGCTTCGGGCCGCCCCCGAGCGCCCAGAGGATGAGCACCTTCCACTTGCCGCCGACCACGTCGATGCTCGCGTCGAGGCCGGACACGAACACCTCGCACCTCTCCGGCATGTGCGCACCTTCCGGTAAGTGGTTACCCAAATGTGGGTACTTGTCTCATTCAGAATGTCGAACGACGATCTCACCCGTCATATTCCACGGCCGCCCGCAGTGCGCTGACGTGGGAGAAGCCGGGACGGTTGCATTTCTTCCGAGTGGGGGATCGTCGTGTCGCGCGCCATCTTCGCCCTCTTCCTCGTGGTGTTCGGATTCACCACGGGGGAGTTCGTCGTGGCCGGAATCCTGCCGGACGTCGCCGCAGGGCTCGGGGTGTCGGTCCCCGCGGCCGGCCTGCTCACCACCGCGTACGCGGTCGGGATGATCGTCGGCGGGCCGGTGGTCACGGCGCTGACGGCGCGCGCACCCCGCCGCCCGCTCGTGGTGGGGCTGGTCGCGGTGTCGGTGCTGGGCAACGCCTGCTCAGCGGTGGCGCCGAACCTCGGCGTGCTGCTGGTGGCGCGGTTCGCGTCCGGCCTGGTGGTGGCCACGTTCTTCGCCGTCGCGGTCGCGACCGCCGCCGCGGTCGCCCCGGCGGGCCGGCAGGCGTCCGCCGTGGCGCGGGTGACGCTGGGGATGAACCTCGGGCTGGTCCTCGGCACGCCGCTCGGCACGCTCGTCGGCCAGCAGGCCGGGTGGCGGGCGACGTTCGTGGCGGTCGCCGCGGTCACCCTGGCCGCGGTGCCCCTCGTGCTGCGGCACGTCCCGGCGGCGCGGGGGAGCGCCGGGCCCGTCCTCGCCGAGCTGCGCGTCCTCGCCGACCGCGACCTCCAGCTCGCGATCGCGCTGTCGGCGGTGGGCAACGTCGGGGCGGTCACGGTCTTCACCTACATCGCGCCGCTGCTGACCGGGGTCAGCGGGTTCCCGGCCGGGGCCGTGCCGTTCCTGCTGCTCACCTACGGCGTGGGCGCGGTGGCCGGGAACGTGGTCGGCGGCCGGCTCGCCGATCGCGCCCTCATGCCGTCGGTCACCGGGCTGCTCGGGGCGCTGGCCGCCGTTCTGGCGCTGTTCTGGCTGCTGAGCGGCGTGCCCGCGGCGGCGGCCGCGCTGACGTTCGTGGTCGGCGCGCTCGCGTTCGCGGTGATCCCCGGCATGCAGACGCGGGTCGTCGCCACGGCGGGCGCCGCCCCGACGTTCGCGGTGGCGGTCAACGCCTCCGGCTACCAGATCGCCGCGGCGTTCGCGGGCTGGCTGGGCGGGCGGGTCGTCGCCGGGCCGGGGACGGCGGCGATCCCGCTGGCCGGCGCGCTGCTGACGGCGGCGGGCCTGGTGCTCGCGCTCCACCTCGTGCGCCGCGATCGCGCTCAGCGGGGTAGCGCGTCCCACTCCCGCAGCGTCTCCAGCAGCTGCGGCACGAGCGGGAGCTCGAGGAGCGTGGCCGCGTCGACCCACCGGACGTCGAGCGCGTCGTCGCCCGGGGCGAGCGCGCCGCCCACGACGCGGCAGCGGTAGTCGGCGATCTCGTACACCCCGCGGCGGACCCGCCCGACAAGATCACCCGGTTGGACGACGAGGCCGGTCTCCTCGGCCATCTCGCGGATGAGCGCTGACGCGTCGTCCTCGCCCGGCTCGACCCGGCCCCCGGGGAGCGACCACAGCCCCCGACCAGGCTCGTTGGCCCGTTTGACGAGCAGGAGCCTGCCCGAGTCGTCGTAGGCGAGTCCCCCCACACAGGGGACGAATCGCTCACCCAATGTCATCAACGCTCACCATACGTCCCCGCGCGCCGGATACCCTGGACACGATCGGTGCGGTACAAATCAGGTGCAGGTCTCCGTCCCGTCCAGAACGGTGGTTGTGGTGAACGTCAAGAAGATCGTCGGGTTGCTCGCGATCGCGCTGCTCCTCTTCTTCGTCTTCACGCAGCCGGACAACGCAGCCGGATCCGTCACGAGCATCGGCGCCACGCTCAGGGACGGCGCGGAGTCCGTCATCCGCTTCGTCACCCAGCTCGTCTAGCACGATGCTCGCGCCTCGCGAGATCGACGAGTACCTGCTCCCCACGGAGCGCCGGGTGATCCGCGTGCGGCAGCACTGGGCCGTCATGATGAATCACGTCAGCTCGACGTCGTTGTTCCTGCTGGCGCTGGTCATCGGCGAGCGGATGCTGCCCGACAGCGTGCTCATCGACAACATCGCCTGGTACCTGGCGCTGGTGGCGGTGCTGCGCTTCACGGTGTTGACGATCCTGTGGTGGATCGAGCGCATCGTCATCACCGACAAGCGCGTGATGCTGGCGCAGGGGATCATCACCCACAACGTGGGCATGATGCCGCTGAGCAAGGTCACCGACCTGACGTTCCAGCGCACCCTGGGCGGGCGCATGTTCGGCTACGGCACGATCGTCGTCGAGTCGGCGGGTCAGATCCAGGCGCTCAACCGGATCGACTACCTGCCCCGGCCCGAGGAGATCTACGAGGCGCTCTCCGAGCTGGTCTTCGGCGAGAAGGGCCGCACCCGCGCGAGCGGCATGCTGGCCCGGCCGCGCTGGCGCCGCTGACCGGTCCGGTTAACCTCAGGCGTGCCCCGCCGTCCCCGGATCGACCTCCACACCCACTCCACCGCCTCTGACGGAACCGACCGCCCGGCCGAACTCGTCGCCGTGGCGGCGGCCGCGGACGTCGACGTCCTGGCGATCACCGACCACGACACGACGGCGGGCTGGGCGGAGGCGGCGGAGGCGCTGCCGCCGGGCATGCGGCTGCTGCGCGGCGCGGAGTTCTCGTGCGTGAGCCCCACCGGCCGCGGTGACCGGCCGGTCGCGGTGCACCTGCTCGGCTACCAGTTCGACCCCGAGCACCCGGCGATCGTGGCCGAGCAGACGCGGCTGCGGGCCGAGCGCGAGCACCGGCTGCGCCGCATGACCGAGAAGATGGCGGCCGACGGCTACCCGGTCGACCCGGACGCGGTGCTCGCGCTGCTGCCCGAGGGGGCGAGCGCCGGGCGGCCGCACCTCGCGCGGGCGCTGGTCGCCGCGGGCGTGGTCGGCTCGGTCGGCGAGGCCTTCGAGACCCTGCTCTACAACGGCAGCCCGTACTTCGTGCCGAAGACCGACACGCCGGTGCGCAAGGCCATCGAGATGGTGCGCGCCGCGGGCGGGTTCGCGGTGTTCGCCCACCCGCTGGCCCGCAAGCGCGGGCGCGTGGTCGAGCCGTCGGTCATCGCCGAGCTGGCGGAGGCCGGCCTCGCGGGCGTGGAGGTCGACCACCCCGACCACGCGGCGGAGGACCGCGCACTCCTGCGGCGGGTCGCGGCCGAGACCGGGCTGGTCGTGACCGGGTCGAGCGACTACCACGGCACCAACAAGACCACCCCCATCGCGGCCGAGACCACCGCTCCCGAGGCGCTCGAGCGGCTGCTGGAGGTGACCACCGGTGTCGAGGTGCTCACCGGCTGAGGGTTAACGTGCGGGTGTGGACGGTGCGCAGCTGGGTTTCGACTTCACCACCACCCGGCTGGTGCGGGTCACCCCGTCCAAGCTCGGCACGTGGGAGGACTGCCCCCGCCGCTACCGGCTGACGTACCTGGACCGGCCCGCCCCGGCGCGGGGTGGCGCCCGCGCGGGCAACACGCTCGGCGCCGTGGTGCACCTCGCCCTGCGCGCCCTGTTCGACCTCCCGCCCGCCGAGCGCACGCCGCAGGCGGCGGCGCGGCTCGTGGACCGGTACTGGAGCAGCGAGGGGTTCCGCGACGCCGACCAGGCCGCCGAGTACCGCGAGCGCGCCCGCGGCTGGCTCGCCGAGTACGCCGCCGAGTTGGAGCCGGACGCCGAACCGGTCGCCCTGGAGCGGTGGGTGTCCGTGGCCACCGACCGGATCGTCGCCGAGGGCCGGGTGGACCGGATCGACCGGCGGGGCGCCGAGCTGGTGGTCGTGGACTACAAGACCGGCAAGCGCACGCCCACCCCCGCCGACGCCGCCGCGTCGCAGGCGCTCGCGCTGTACGCGGTGGCGGTGGAGCGCACGCTCCGCCGCACCTGTGTGCAGGTGGAGCTGCACCACCTGCCCAGCGGCACCGTCGCCGCGTGGCGCCACGACGCGGCCTCCCTGCGGGAGCACGTCGCGCGCGCGGAGGCGGGTGCGACGGCGCTCGACGCCGCCGCCGAGGAGCTCGTCGCGGGCGGGGACCCGGACGCCCTGTTCCCGCCCCGCCCCGCCCCGCGGTGCGGCAGCTGCGACGTGCGCAGGCACTGCCCCGAGGGACGGGCCGCCGCGCCGGAGGAGGTGCCGTGGGCCGGCCTGGCGCCCTGAGCCGCGGGCGGGAGGGCCGGGCGACCCGGCTGCTGCGCGGGTTGTCCGGGGTGCTGGCGGGCGGGCTCGTCGTGCTCGCCGCCGGGCTGGTCGTGGCCGCGGTCGTCGCGTCTCAGCGCGGCGTGCCGGGGCCGGACGCGGCGACGATCGCCGGGCACGCGTTCGCTGCGGTCGTCGCGGTGCTGGTCCAGTGGTGGGCCGACCGGTCGACCGGTGCGGCCGCGGCCGCGGCGTCGGTCGGGGTGGTGGCGCTCACCGCGGTGGTGCTTCTCGTCCGGTGGCTCGTCTGAAGGCCAGCAGTCCGGCCCGGATGGTCGCGAGGCCCGCGGTGGTGGCCGCGTCGGCGCCGGGCAGGTGCGGGATCCCGTAGAGCCGCTTGGCCCAGTCGGGGAGAAGCCCGATCGCGACCGCGGCCACGAACGTCCACGCGGGTCGCGCGGGCGTCAGCAGCGCGACCCGCCACGGCAGCGGGGCGAGCAGCAGCCGGGAGAACGCCCGCACGGCGACGGGGCTCGCCACCAGCTCCGGCCGAACCGCCGCGAAGTACTCCTCGACGCCCGCCCGGTCGCCCGGCAGGTCGGTGGCGCCCAGGAGCTCGCCCGCGCGCACCTGCTCGGCCAGGAAGCGGTCCTCCTCGGCCGCGTCGATCAGGCCCAGCCGCCGCACCGCGGAGGCGAACGAGCTGACCTCGGTGACGTGCACCCAGCGCAGCAGGTCGGGGTCGTCGGCGGAGTAGGGCCTGCCGGTGACCGGGTCGACGCCCCGCACCCGCCGGTGGATCCCCCGTACCCGGGCGGCGGCCTTCTCGGCCGTGGCGAGGTCGCCGAACGCGAGCGTCGTGACGTAGCCCGCGGTGCGCTGCAACCGCGGCCAGAACTCCGCGGGGAACGAGGAGTGCTGGTCGACCCCCGCCATCGCCCGCGGGTGCAGGGCCTGCAGGAACAGCGCGCTGATGCCGCCGATGAGGGCCGCCGGGTCGCCGATGACGCGCCGGGTGGCGCTGCCGGGCGGGAAGAGCCACTCGCGGGCGACGGGGGAGGGCGGTGCGGTGCTCACCCGACCAGGATCACCCCGGGGAGCGGGTTTTCCCAGTGCTCCGCGTGATCAGAACGGGCGCAGGGCGACGACATCGCCGCCGCGCTGCTCCAGCAGCACGTCACCGATCGTCGCGGGCACCACGGGGCCGGGCGGGCGGGCGACCGGGATCGTGAACAGCACGGTGCCGCTGACCGGTTCGAGCACCCGCAGCCCCTCCGGTACCGGCACGACCAGCGCGTCGGCGTAGGGGGCGGCGGGGCCGAGCGCGTCCGGCACGGTCCACAGCGGGACGAGGTCGCGCTCGTCGAGGGCGATCGTGCGGGAGCCGGTCCACCAGGTGACGCGGCCGTCGGAGGTCGTCGTCGGGGCCGCCCCGCCGGGCGGGTCGGTCAGGTCGGACTCCGGCGCGTCGAGCGGGTGCTCGCCGGTCAGCTGCCCAGCGTGGTCGTAGACCAGCAGCCGCGGCGGGCCGGGCACGGCGACGGCCACCCGGTCGGCGGCCACCGCCACCACGACCGCCCCACGCCCCGGCAGGGGCACCGAGAAGTCGACGGCGGGCTTCTCGAAGCCGTCCTCGCCGTCGGTGGCGACGAGGGTGAGCCGGTCGCTCGCCTCGTCGGGGCAGCGCTCGACGATGCCGAGCCGGTCGCTGCCGAGCGCGGTGGACGCGTGCGCGCATCCCGGCCGCGGCTGCTCGTCGACCTGCACGGGCACCGGCACGGCGCCGTACTCGAGCGTCTTGACCAGGTCGCTGCGCATGACCTCGAGGTAGTCGGTGCCGGTCGCGACGACCGACGAGCCGGAGGCGAGCAGCCGCGTGCCCGGGTGCACGTCGGGGTTGCTGGCGCCGGCCCGCTCGCCGGTGCCCGGCCGCAGCGCGGTGAGCTCGCTGCACCACTCCGAGTCCTCGGCGTAGAGCGCGAGCACGCGGCCGCGGCCGTCGTCGGCGCGGGGGAACCCGGCGGCGACCGCGCACAGCGGCCGGTTGCGCTCGTAGCGCCAGCGCTCCTCGCCGGTGACCGCGTCGCGGCCCACGACGAGCCCGCCGTCGGCCGTGACGACCGCGGGCCCGGCCACCACCGGCGCGACCGTGGCCCCGCTCGGGGCGCGCCACGCCTCGGTGAGCGCCGTGGGGACCTGGGTGGCGGCGGGCGGGGGCGCGATCGGCTCGGCGGCCGGTTGCGACGTCGTGTTCGCGGCGTCCCCGGTGGCCCACAGGACCACCGCGGTGCCGATCAGCGCGACGGTGAGCGCCACCGCGGCGACCACGTCGCTGCGGCGGCGTCGTTCCGGCCGCAGCCGCGGTGGGCGCGGCGGCCGTTCGGGGGTGCCGGGCGCCATCGCGGTCGCCCCACGTGCGGTGCTCAGCTGGCGGCCGCGTCCGGCGCCTGCGACTCGTCGCCGACGCCGTCGACGCCCTGCCGGCGGCGCGCGCCGCCGCGGCGCCTGCGCCGCCTGCGCGCGCCCTCGGCGCGGGAGGTGCCGTTCTGCTCGGCGTCCGGCCCGGTCTGCGGCGCGGCGGCGGCCACGTCGGGCTGGTCGGGCTGGTCGGGCTGGCCGTCGGCGGTGGACCCCTCGGCGGTGACGCCCGGCCCGCTCACGGGCACGCCGGCCCGGATGCGGGTGCGCACCCGCGCGCGGCGTCGCCGCGGCACCACCACATCGTCGTCGGCCCGGCGCCCGCCCGGCCGGGAGCGCTTGCGCCGCCCGCCGTGGTCGCCCTCGCTGTCGACGTACTCGGCGTCCAGCCCGGCCCGGATCCGCTTCGACCGCGGCAGCCTGCCGGTGGCGTTGGTGGGGATGCCCAGGTCGCTGTAGAGGTGGTCGGACGTGGAGTACGTCTCGACCGGCTCGTCGATGCCGAGGCCGAGCTCGTCGCTCACCAGCTTCCAGCGCGGCACCTCGTCCCAGTCGACGAGGGTGATCGCCACGCCCTCGCGCCCGGCGCGACCCGTGCGACCGATCCGGTGCACGTAGGTCTTGGCGTCCTCGGGGCACTGGTAGTTGATGACGTGGGTGACGCCGCTGACGTCGATGCCGCGGGCGGCGACGTCGGTGGCCACCAGCACGTCGACCTTCTCCGAGCGGAACGCCCGCAGCGCCTGCTCGCGGGCGCCCTGGCCCAGGTCGCCGTGGACCGCGGCGACGGCGAAGCCGCGCTCGTTCAGGTCGTCGGCGATGCGCTGCACCGTGCGCTTGGTGCGGGCGAAGATCATGGTCAGGCCGCGGTCCTCGGCCTGCAGCACCCGCGACAGCAGCTCGACCTTGTCCATCGCGTGGGCGCGGTAGACCAGCTGGCGGGTGCGCTCGTGGATCGAGCCCTGGTCGGCCTCCTCCGCCCGGATGTGCGTCGGGCGGTTCAGGAAGGTGCGCGACAGCTGGATGATCGGGCCCGGCATGGTGGCCGAGAACAGCATCGTCTGGCGCTGGTCGGGCAGCATCCGCAGGATGCGTTCGACGTCGGGCAGGAAGCCCAGGTCGAGCATCTCGTCGGCCTCGTCCAGCACCAGCACGCTGACGCGGCCGAGCACCAGGTGGCGCTGCTCGGCCAGGTCGAGCAGGCGGCCGGGCGTGCCGACCACCACGTCGACGCCCTTGCGCAGGGCGGCGAGCTGCGGCTCGTAGGCCCGCCCGCCGTAGATGGCCGTGACGCGGACGCCCAGGTTCCTGCCCGCGTCGGAGATGTCCTTGGCCACCTGCACGCACAGCTCGCGCGTGGGCACCACGACCAGCGCCTGCGGGACGTCCTTGGACCGGTCGGCGGCCTCGCCGTCGACGCCGGCAGCAGGCCGCTCGGCGGGCGGCACGATGCGCTGCAGCAGCGGCACGCCGAAGCCGAGGGTCTTGCCGGTGCCGGTGCGCGCCTGGCCGATGACGTCCTCGCCGGCGAGCGCCAGCGGCAGCGTGAGTTCCTGGATCGCGAACGTGCGCACGATGCCGGCGTCGGCGAGCGCGTCGACGATCTCGCGCCGGACGCCGAGCTCGGCGAACGTGGGTGAGTCGGGCCGGACCGGAGCGCCGGCCTGAAGCGGGTGCGCCTCCACGACCTCGTCGGTCGGGTCGGCGGCTTGGGGATTCTCGATGGAGGTGTCGCTCTCGACGGACAGGTTGATCGCCTCTCTCCGCGCACAGGAGCCCGAGGCCGGCTCTTCGACCACCGGCGCGTGAGCGCTCGGGTGGGAGAGCTGACGAGGCGCTGCACGCACCATGTCGTTGCGGAGCCGGCGCGCACACGCACCGGCGACGCTCGTAGGCGCGCGCCCCGTGTGGGCGCTGCGCTGAGCCCATGCTACCGGTTCGCGGGTTGGCGCGGGTCACCGCGGGCCGTCCGGCGCGGGTGTCGCGCCCGGCGTTCCCGTGGCCGGGGCCGCCTCGAACCGATCATCGTGACATCGGTCACGCCGTTCCGCGGGGCATTAGGCTCGGAGCATGGTGACTGCGCGGGCGGTGGACGAGGCCGTGGCCGATCGGGCCACCGTGGACCTGCTCGGCGTGCTGGCCTACGGGGAGCTGTCGGCGTTCGACCGCCTGGCCGAGGACGCGCGGCAGGCGCCCACCCTCGCCGGTCGGGCCGCCCTCTCGGCGATGGCCGCCGCCGAGATCGGGCACTTCCGGCTGCTCGAGGAGCACCTGAAGGGGCTCGGCGTCAGCGTGGAGGACGCCATGCGGCCGTTCGTGGCGCAGATCGACGCCTACCACGCGTCCACCGCGCCCCGCAGCTGGCTGGAGTCGCTGGTCAAGGCCTACCTCGGCGACGGGCTCGCCGCCGACTTCTACCGCGAGATCGCCGGGTGGCTGCCCGGCCCCACCGGGGAGCTCGTCCAGCAGGTGCTCGCCGACACCGGCCACAGCGCGTTCGCCGAGCGGGAGGTGCGCGCGGCGTGCGAGGCCAGCAGGCAGGTGCACGACCGGCTCGCGCTGTGGGGCCGCAGGTTGCTGGGCGAGGCGGTCACCCAGGCCCAGCACATCGTGGCCGAGCGCGACGAGCTCGCGGAGTTCATCGTGACCGGCTCCGGCGACGGGATCGCCGCGCTGCTCAAGCGCCTGCAGCACAACCACGCGAAGCGGATGGCCAAGCTCGGTCTGAACTAGTCCGGCCCGGACCGGCTCGTGGCGTTCGCCGAGGGCGGAGCGCCCGCCGCCCGCTCCCGCCCCCGCGCTCGGCTAGCCTTGGCCGCGCACTTCAAGCTCGGACGACGTGACCAGGAGGTCCACCGGTGGAGGTCAAGATCGGCATCGCGGAGAGCGCGCGCGAGCTCGTGGTGTCCAGCGACCAGACGCCGGACGAGGTCCAGGCCCTGGTCGACGACGCGCTCAAGGACGGGGCCGGCATGCTGCGCCTCGTCGACGACAAGGGGCGGCGCTACATCGTCCCCTCGGCGAGGATCGCGTACGTGGAGATCGCCCCGGCCGCGGCGGGCCGCGTCGGTTTCGTGATCACCTGAGGCGCGCGGACCCTCGGTGAGGTGTTCTCAGTAGCGGCCCTGGTGTTCCTGTTGGGTCAGGACCAGGGCCGCTTGGGTGATGGCGCCGATGCGGCTGGGGCTGAGGGTGACGCGTTGCAGGGCCCGCCACCGGGTCTTCAACATGGCCATGGCTCGTTCACCGAGGCCGCGTAGGCAGGTGTGGAGCAGGTTGTAGGCCTGCTGGCTGGGG
>NZ_DATGOP010000032.1:0-113034 GCF_035305885.1 Pseudonocardia sp. | reverse complement strand
CGGGACCGTCGAGAAGATCGAGTCGTGCAGCGCCGTCGGATGCCCGGTGGCGCCGGTGAACGGCGCGAGGCGCGCCTCGATCACGTCCCCGAACCGGACGTAGCCCTTCCCCTCCACGACCTCGAACGTCACCGGCACCCGCTCGATCGCCCGCACCTCGCCGATCAGCGCGGCGAGGTCGGCCACCGCACCGCCCAGCCTGCCGGTGAAGACGTCCAGCAGCGCCTGCTGCTGCTCCTCGCTGCACCGGTCGTCCACGAGCACGGCGGCGGTCCAGCCGCCGGCGAGGACGTTGCCCGGGATGTGCACCGAGAGGCAGACGCACCGGTCGGACACGTCCACGCCCTGCACCGTGCCGCGGTCGACGTACCAGCCGACGACCCCCTCGCACGTTCCGCCGTCCGGGTCCTCGCCGACCCAGCACGGGCACACGGCCTTGCAGGTGCACACCTCCAGCAACCGGCCCTCGATGTCGTAGGTCGTGCCCGCCGTCGTGGTCATGGCACACCCCTCCTCCCGCCGAGGGGTCCGCACTGTAGGCCCGTCCGCGGCGGGCGGGCAGTACGGAGAACTACGTACGCGGCTGTGCACGTCGACGGCCGCGGCGCGCAGCAGGGGCATCCTCACGCCGGAGGCCTGAGCCCCCGTGGGAGCTCAGGCCTCCGGGCCGGCCGTCAGAGGTGGGCCTTGATCGCTGCGAGGACCTCGCTCGCCGCCTCCATGTGCGGCATGTGCCCGGCCTCGACACGGGTGAGCTCCACGCCCTCGGGCACGGGGACGATGCGGTCCGACGTGCCCCACACGATCGTGCGCGGCACGTCCACGCCCTCCAGCAGGGCCCGGGTGTCGAGCGCCTGCCGGTCGCCGTCGAGCAGGGTGCCGAGCACCGCGGTGAGCGCCTTGTCCACGCCGTCGAGCCGCTTGTAGCGCAGCAGGTCGTCGACCAGCTGCCGGGTGACCAGCGACTCGTCCGCGAACAGCCGCCCGACCAGCGGCTTCAGCTCCCGGCGGGAGGACGCCGCCGCGAACCCGCGCAGGTACTCGGCGTCGACCTCGGGCGTGAACCCGGCCGGGGCGATCAGCGTCAGCGACGCGACCTTCCCGGGCGCGTCCCGCGCCACCTTGGCCACGACCGCCCCGCCGAGCGAGTGCCCGACCAGGTGGGCCCGCCCGATCCCGAGCGCGTCGAGGAACCCGGCGACGCTGTCGGCGAGGGTCGCCAGCGACCCGTCCCCGACGTCCTTGCCGGACGCGCCGTGCCCGGGCAGGTCGAGCGCGATCGCCCGGTGCCCCTCCTCGGCGAGCGGCTGCTGCACGAACAGCCAGGAGTTCTTGTCCCCGCCGTAGCCGTGCACGAGGACCACGGGGTCGGCCGCGTCCTCCGGGCCGAGGGACAGGTAGGAGATCGTCCGTCCGCCGACCTCGACGAGCTGCGGCTCCGGCTCGTCGGGAGCCTCGAGCGACCCGGACGCGACGGCGGCCTTGGCCTCCTCGACCACGGCGTCGATCTCCGCGTCCGGCACGTCGGTGGGGGCGACGACGGCGAGCACCGCCCCCACCGGCAGCTCCGCCCCTGGCTCGGCGACGATCCGCCGCAGCGGCCCCTCGGCGGGCGACTCCAGCGTTCCGGCGATCTTGTCGGTCTCGATGTCGACGATGTCGTCGCCCTTGGCGATCGTGTCACCCTCGGACACGAGCCAGTCGACGATCTTGCCCGTCTTCATCGACAGGCCCCACTTGGGCATCGTCACCCGCTGGATGCGGTCATCGGTCATGTCATGCCTTCCAGTCGACCGCGGTCTTCACCGCGCCCGCGATCTTCGTCGCGTCCGGGATGTAGAGGTCCTCGAGCGCGTCGGAGAACGGCACCGGCGTGTGCGGACCGGTCACCATCTGGATCGGCGCGCGCAGCGACCCGAAGGCGTCCTGCGCGACGGTCGCGGCGATGTCGGTGGCCAGCGAGCAGCGCGGGTTCGACTCGTCCACGATGACCAGCCGCCCGGTGTTCTCCACCGACTCGAGGATCGTGTCGGTGTCGAGCGGGCTCGTGGTGCGCGGGTCGATCACCTCGGCCTGCACCCCGGAGCCGGCGAGCTCGTCGGCCGCCTCCATCGCCGTGTGCACCATGCGCCCGATCGCGACGATCGTGACGTCGCCGCCCTCCCGCACGACGTTCGCCTCGCCGAACGGGATCGTGTAGCTCTCCTCCGGCACGTCCGCGGAGGTGTCGTAGAGCATCTTGTGCTCGGCGAAGATCACCGGGTCGTCGTCGCGGATCGCCTGGATCATGAGGCCTTTGGCGTCGTAGGCGTTCGACGGCGCCACGACCTTCAGGCCCGGTACGTGGGTGAACACCGACAGCAGCGACTGCGAGTGCTGCGCGGCGGCCCGCAGGCCCGCCCCCCACATGGTGCGCACGACGACCGGCGTGACCGCCTTGCCGCCGAACATGTACCGGAACTTCGCGGCCTGGTTGAAGATCTGGTCGAAGCAGACGCCCATGAAGTCGATGAACATCAGCTCGGCCACCGGGCGCAGCCCGCCGGTCGCGGCCCCGATGGCGGCGCCGATGAACGCCGACTCCGAGATCGGCGTGTCGAGCACCCGGCCCGGGAAGCGCCCGTACAGGCCCTTCGTGACGCCGAGGACGCCACCCCACGCGTCCTGCTCACCGGGAGCGCCCTCGCCGCCGGCGTTGTCCTCGCCCATGACGATGACGCGCTCGTCGCGCTCCATCTCCTGGGCCAGCGCCTCGTTGATCGCCTCGCGGTAGGTGATGCTGCGTGCCATGTCCGCTCCTCAGTACGAGACGTAGACGTCGGTGAGCAGGTCGTCCGGACCGGGCTTCGGCGCGGCCTTCGCGGCCGCGACCGCGTCGTCGATCGCCTTGGCGACCTCGGCGTCGATCCGGTCCAGCTGTTCGGCGGTCAGCTGCCCACCCTCGGTGACCCGGGCGCGGAACCGCTTGAGGCAGTCGAGCTTCTCCTGGGCCTCGGCGACCTCGGAGCCGCGGTAGAGCTGCTGGTCGCCCTCGAAGTGGCCGTAGTAGCGGGTGAACTTCACCTCGATCAGCGTCGGGCCGCCGCCCTCGCGGGCCCGCGCGATCGCCTCGCCCGCGGCCTCGTACACGGCGAAGAAGTCGAACCCGTCGACGATCACGCCGGGCATGCCGAACGCGGCGGCCCGGTCGGCGATGTCGTCGCTCGCCACCGACCACGTCGAGGACGTCGACTCGGCGTATCCGTTGTTCTCCGCGACGAAGATCGCGGGCAGGTTCCACACGGTCGCGAGGTTCAGCGACTCGAGCGTGGTGCCCTGGTTGGAGGCGCCGTCGCCGAAGAACGCGACGGCCACGCCGCCGTCGCCCTTGTGCTTGGAGGCGAGCGCGCGGCCGCAGATCAGCGGTGGTCCGCCGCCGACGATGCCGTTCGCGCCGAGCATGCCCTTCGACAGGTCGGCGATGTGCATCGAGCCGCCCTTGCCGCGACACGTACCGGTGGCCTTGCCGTAGATCTCGGCCATCATCGTGGTCACGTCCACGCCCTTGGCGATGCAGTGGCCGTGGCCGCGGTGGGTGGAGGCGATGGCGTCGCGCTCGTCGAGGTGCGCGCACACCCCGGCGGCGGACGCCTCCTCGCCCGCGTACAGGTGGACGAACCCGGGGATCTCCCCGGTGGCGAACTCCTCGTGCACCCGGTCCTCGAACGCCCGGATCGTCCGCATGACGCGGTAGGCGTCGAGGAGCTGGTCGGCGGTCAGGTCCTGGGAGGCAGGGCTTGCGAGTGTGCCAGTCATGACATCACGATCCCTCCGTCGATCATGACCGACTGTCCGGTCATGTAATCCGAATCCGGTCCGGCGAGGTACGAGACAAATCCGGCGACGTCCTCCGGCGTCTGCACCCGACCCAGCGCGATCAGCTGGGAGTACTTGGCGAGGGCCTCCCCCTTCCCGGTGCCGAGGTAGCCACCGAGGCCCTCGTCGATCTGGTTCCACATCTCCGTGCCGACGATCCCGGGGCAGTACGCGTTGACGGTGATGCGGTGCTGCGCGAGCTCCTTCGCCGCGGCCTGCGTCAACGCCCGGACGGCGAACTTGGTGGCGCTGTAGTGCCCGAGGTAGTCGAACCCGCTGTGCGCGGCGATCGACGCCGCGTTGATGAGCTTCCCGCCGGTTCCCTGCGCGATCATGCGCTCGGCCGCGGCCTGCATGCAGTAGACGACGCCGAAGACGTTCACCTCGAACATCCGCTGCAGATCCGCGGGCGTCAGCTCGAGCAACGTCTTGACCTGCGCGATCCCCGCGTTGGCGACCATGATGTCGACGCTGCCCAGCTCAGCCGCCACCCGGTCGACCATCGCGAACACCGCGTCCCGGTCGGTGACGTCCGCGGGCACCGCGAGGGAACGGCCACCCGCCTCCGCGATCTCGTGCGCGACCGCCTCCGCGGAGGCCTTGTCGACGTCGTTGACCGCGACCGCGTGCCCGTCGCGGGCGAGCCGCAGCGCGATGCCACGCCCGATCCCGCGCCCGGCGCCGGTGACCACTGCAACCGTCACGAGAGCTCCTTCGGCGAAACGAGGATCTTCACGTTCTCCTCCTTGTTGTCGATCAGCTCCCGGAAGCCCCGGTCGACCAGGTCGGCGAGCCCGATCCGGCCGGTGATGAACTGCTGCGCGTCGACCTTCCCGTCGCGGAGGAGGGCGATCGTGTCCGCATGGTCGCCGCAGTAGGCGAGCGAGCCGATGACGGTGACCTCCGACAGCACGAGGTCGTTCATCGCCACCTTCGGCACGTGGCCCCAGATCGCGACGTTGACGACGGTGCCACCGGGACGCACGGAGCCGATCGCCGCGGCCAGCACGGCGTCGACGCCCGCGCACTCGAACGCGACGTCGGTCCCGGCGCCCGCGGTGAGGTCGCGGATCGCCTCCGGCACGTCCGTGCCGGCCGGGTCGAGGACCTCGTCCGCGCCCGCGCCGGCCGCCTTCGCCTTGCGGGCGGCCGCCGGCTCGACGACGATCACGCGGCCCGCGCCTGCTGCCTTCAGCGCCGCGGTCGTCACCAGGCCGATCGGCCCGGCCCCGAACACCGCCGCCGTCCCGCCCGGCTGCAGGCCGGACAGCCGCACCGCGTGGTAGGCGACGGCGAGGGGCTCGACGAGGGCCCCGATGTCCGTGGGAAGGTCGCCCAACGGGTGTACCCAGCGCGCGTCCACGACGCACCGCTCGGCGAACCCGCCCTGCTGACCGGCGAGCCCGACGAAGCCGAGCTTGCGGCAGACGTTGTAACGGCCGGAGGTGCAGGCGACGCACTCGCCGCACACGTAGTACGGCTCCACGGCGACGCGATCGCCCTCCCGCACGCCCGTCACCCCGCTGCCGACGCGGGACACGACACCCGCGAACTCGTGGCCCATCACGACCGGCGGCTCCGACCCGGTGAGCGGGTGCGGCGAGCCCTCGGCCGGGATGAAGATCGGTCCCTCGAGGAACTCGTGCAGGTCGGTGCCGCAGATGCCGCACCAGTCGACGCTCACCTCGACCTGGCCGGGCCCGACCTGCGGGTCGGGGACGTCGTCGATGCGGATGTCACCCCTGCCGTGGAACCGCGCTGCCTTCATCGGACCTCCAGAGCCTCCGGTTCGAGCAGCCGCCGCCGCGCCGCGGCGGCGAGCACGGTGCGCACGTCGAGCACGCGCGGCCCGTCCGGCGCGAGCGTGACGGTGACGGGGCTGGAGGGGCCGAACTCGATCTCGCGCTCGCCGTCGACGGCGACCGTGCCGCGGGCGAGGTCCACGGCGTGCGGCCGGCCCGCGGCGAGCGGGCCCGCGTCGCGCACCCCGATGGGGGCGACGACGCCGGGCGCGATCGGGGCGAGCACGGTCTGCCGCGACTCGCCGTTGCCCGCGAGCCGGACGACGACGCCGTCCGGGGCGGTGCGCGGCGTGGGGTGCAGCAGGCCCGCGATGCTGGACAGGCCGATCGCGTGCGGCTCGGCGAACGCGCAGTACAGCTCGTGCAGGGTGGACGGCTGCCACAGCGCCTTCGAGCCGACGTGCTCGACGGTGGAGACGCAGACGTCGACGAGGGCGATCTCGTGGGCCGAGCCGGAGGTGACGTGGAGGGCCTTGGCGCGGTAGCTCGCCTCCTCGACGGGCACGCGGCCGGTGGCGACGAGCCCGGCCGCCGTGCCGGCGACCGTCGCCTCCCACATCTCGGGGAACGCGTTGTTCGTGCCGGTGGACAGCGGCAGCAGCGCGGCGTCGCCGCTCGTGGCCGCGGCCGCGCGCACGGTGCCGTCCCCGCCGAGCAGGACGATCACCGACGCCCCTTCGGCCACCATGCGGCGCACCAGCGCGCGGGTGTCCTCCGCGGTGCCGCTGATCGCGTCGAGCTCGACGAACTCCAGCTCGGGCCACCGGGCCGCGCCGGGCCGGCGCTTGTCGCGGGCCCGCACGACGCCCGCGGCGACGCCCATCCCGTCGGTGGACATCAGCACGCGCGCCACGCCGGTGGCGCCGGCCGCGGAGACCAGCCGCAGCACCATGTTGGTCTTCTCGGCGTTGGGGAACACCGACGCCTGGGCGACCAGCCGCCGGATGTCCCGCCCGGACATCGGGTTGGCGACGACCCCGATCACCGACCCCGGCACGATCGGCAGCTCGCCCGCCGGTGGGTGGACCACCTGCCCGTTCGACCCGCCCTGTTGCACCAGCGCCTCCGGACATCCCGCGAGGCCTCGGCGCCCCGCGTGACCCACTTCACTACTTGTACCTCGCGGGGGCAACGGTTGCACGGCGGTTGCAGCCCCCGTCCCCCACGCGGGTCGCGATCTGCGTTCGGGCGAGTCGCGCTCCGGGTGTCCGCGAGTCGCGCTCCGGGCACGGGCGAGTCGCGGTGTGGGGGCGCGCGAGTCGCGCTCTGGGTGCGGGTGAGTCGCGCCCGGCCGTCAGCGACGGGCCGCGGCGAGGCGGCGCACGCCCGGGGCCGTCGACCGGCGCAGCAGCTCGGACTCCTGCGGGTCCGGCGCGACCACCTCGACCTCCGGCGCGATCCGGTACGGCCGCGCGAGCAGCAGCCCGCCGAGCGACCGGCGCAACCGCGACATCTCCGCCCGCACGGTCACGAGGTGGTCCCGATCCCCGTAGAGGGCCGCCGACAGCGCGCCCGCGTCCATGCCCTTCTCCCCGGCTGCGGCGAGCAGCACGAGAACCTCGGCGTGCCGGGTGGACAGCGGGTGCACCCAGCGCGCCGAACCGTCGAGCACGGCGCGGGGCGGGCGCGCGTCGAGCTCGAGGGTGAGGCGCAGGCGCGCCTTGTCCTCCATGCGCAGCAGGTAGCCACCCGGTACGGGCTCGGGCAGGAAGACGCCGACGCCGTGCACGGAGATCGGCCGGTCCGGGCGCGGTGCAGCGACCCGGTCGAGGCTCGGCATGCCGGTGACGGCGGCGACCCAGCCGTGCTCGTCGACGACGAGCCCGGCCCCGTTGACCCGGGACAGGATCGGGGCGGCGATCCCGCGCAGCGCGTCGAGACGGCCCTCGTGCTGGCGCCACAGGCTCGCCTCCGCGAGCCTCACCGCGGTGCCGACGAGCGCCACGGTCGCCGGGTGCACCGTGTGCGCAGGCCCGCTGACGTCGACGACGCCGATCAGCTCGCCCGAGCGCGGGTCGTGCACGGGGCAGGCGGTGCAGGTCCACACGTGGTGCGACCGCACGAAGTGCTCCGCGGCGAACATCTGCACGGGCGAGGTCTCCGCGAGCGCCGTGCCGATCGCGTTGGTGCCGACGCTGCCCTCGGACCAGTCGGCGCCCTCGATGAAACCGAGCCGGTCGGCGCGGCAGCGCACCTGCACCGACCCCTCGCGCCAGAGCAGCCGACCCTCGGCGTCGGTGATCACCATGATGTGGGCGGCGTCGTCGGCGATCGAGGTGAGCGCGGCCCGCAACTCCGGGAGCACCCGCTGCAGCGGGCTCACGGCGCGGCGCCGCTCCACCTCGTCGACGGGCAAGGGGCTTCTCGGTTGGCCGCGGTCGGGGTCGACCCCCTGCGCCCGGACCCGCTCCCAGGACCGCGCGACGAGGCGCCGCGGCGGCGCGGGCGGCCGGTCACCGGACAGCAGCGCGTCGTGGACCCGCGCCAACATGCGGGCGTGCCGGCCGATGTCCATCCCCGGCCGGACCGCGCAGACCCCTTCGTCCACCGTCATCCGCATCACCCGCGGCCCACCCTAGGCAGGCGCGGCGCCCTTCGTCGATACGCCGCCGTCCGCCGGCTCCCCCACGGGGGTGGGCCGGGGCGTGCCCAGCAGCACGCCCCCGACGATGACGGCCGCCGCCACCAGCTCGACGGCGGTCGGGCGCTCGCCCAGGAGCGCGGCGGCGAGCGCGATGCCCACCACGGGGACGAGCAGCGAGTACGGCGCCACCACGCCCGCCGGGTAGCGGCGCATCAGCCCGACCCAGATGGCCGAACCGACCAGCGTGCCGCACACGACGATGTAGCCGAGCGCGGCGACGCCGGCGAGCCCCGCGGGCGTGGCGGCGCTGCGCAGCGCCGCCCACCCGGCCGACGGCCCCTCCCAGATCAGCGACATCGCCAGCAGCGGGAGCGGCGGCACCACGGTCATCCACAGCGTCAGGTGCATCGGGTTCTGCGCGGCGGCGAGCCGGCTGGCCAGGTTGCCGAACGCCCAGCCCAGCGCCCCGAGCACGGTGAGCAGCACCGGGAGCACGGCCGCGACCTGGGCCCGCGACACCGCGATCGCCGCGAGCCCGACCATCGCGATCGCGATGCCGACGCCCTGGCGCGGCGTGATGCGCTCGCGCAGCAGGAGCGCGCCGAGCAGCACCGTGAACGGGGCGGACGACTGCAGCACGAGCGACGCCAGCCCGGTCGGCATCCCGATGTCCATCGCGATGAACAGGAAGATGAACTGCACGGTGCCGAACCCGAGGCCGAAGGCCAGCAACCAGCGCACCGGCACCTCGGGCCACGGCACGAGCAGCACCGTCGGCACCGCGAGCACGAGGAAGCGGATCCCGGCCAGGAACAGCGGCGGGAAGTGCTCCAGCCCGACGTGGATCGCGATGAAGTTGCCACCCCAGAGCACGGCGACGACGCAGGCGAGCACGCGGTGGCGGAAGGTCACGTCCTCACACGATGACCGGCGCCGACCGCGAAGACCAGCGAAAACTTCTGAAACGACTGTTTAGGCTCGCTACATGGACGTCCAGCGGTTGCGCGTGCTGCGGGAGCTCGCCGACCGGGGCTCGGTCACGGCGGTGGCCGCGGCGCTCTCCTTCACCCCGTCGGCGATCTCCCAGCAGCTCAAGACGCTCGCCGACGAGGTCGGCCTGCCGCTCACCGAGCCCGCGGGCCGCGGCCTGCGGCTCACCGACGCCGGGCACGCCCTCGTCGTCGAGGCGGAGCGGGTGCTGGCGGCGCTCGCCCGTGCCGAGGCGGCCGTGGAGCGGCTGCGCACGCAGCCCCGCGGCGTGGTGCGGGTCGCGCTGTTCCCGTCCGGCGCACGGATGCTCCTGCCGGGGCTGCTGCGTCGGCTGGACGCCGAGCCCGGCATCGAGCTGCAGTGCCGCGACGTCGACATGACCCCGGCCGAGGTGCCCGCGCTCGCCGCGGACTTCGACATCGTCGTGAGCCACCGCGACGAGACCGCGCCCGCCCCGCCCACCACCCGCTGGCAGGTCGTCCCGCTGCTGCGCGAACCGCTCGACGTCGCGCTCCCACCCGGGCACCGGCTGGCCCGGCGCAGGCGGCTGCGGCTCGAGGAGCTCGCCGACGAGGACTGGATCAGCGTGGGCGTCGGCTGGCCCGTCGACGACGTCCTGCGTTCGCTCGCCGTGGCCACCGGCGCCACGCCGCGGGTCGTGCAGCGGATCAACGACTTCGCCGTCACCGAGGAGCTCGTGGCGGCGGGGCACGGGATCGCGCTGCTGCCCCGCTACTCCACCGACGACCGCGGGGGCCGCAGGCTCGTCTGCCGCCCGCTCGCCGGGGTGCGCGCCGGGCGGCTGGTCGAGGCGGTGCTGCGCACGAGCACCGCGCAGCGGCCCGCCGTCGGCGCCGTGCTCGACGCCCTGCGGGCGGAGGCGGACGCGCTCACTGCAGGCAGAACTCGTTCCCCTCGGGGTCGGTGAGCACGACCCACCAGCCGCTCTCCTCCTGGTTCTCCCGGACCACGGTGGCCCCGGCGGCGACCAGCCGGGCCACGTGCGCCCGCACGGCCGCCCGCCGGTCGATCGCGCCGTGCCCGGCGTTGACGTCGAGGTGGACGCGGTTCTTGCCCGTCTTCGGCTCGACCACCCGCTGGAACAGCAGCCGCGGCCCGACACCCGCCGGGTCGACGATCGCGGTGTACTGCTCCTCCCCCGACCCGTCCTCGCCGTTCACGAGGTAACCGGGCAGGGGCGGCTGCAACACGTACCCGAGGGCCACCGCCCAGAACGCGGCGAGGCGGTGGGGGTCACGCGCGTCGACGGTGATCTGGAGGGGGATCGCCATGGCTGCATCCTGCCTCCCGATCGCCGACCCGGCAGGCGGAGCTGATCCCCTCCACCGTGATGTGGAACAGCCGCCGCGCCTCCGCGGCGGGGTCGGCGCGCCGCTCGGTGGCGAGCACGATGCCGACGATCAGGGTGATCAGGTCGGTGACCGTCACGTCGTCGGCGACGGCGCCGTCGCGCACGGCGCGCTCCAGCAGCGGTCCCGCGGCCTCCTCCAGCGCCTCCGCGCAGCCGTTGCCCTCGACGGGGTCGGCCCCCGCGGTGTCGTAGGCGAGCGCCGCCGCCAGCCCGCGCGCGGTGACGGAGTAGGCGAGGACCTCGCCCAGCCACTCCAGGAGCGCCGCCCGGCTGTCCGCGCGGCCGGCGAGCTCGCGGGCGCGGGAGCGCAGCGCCTCGATCCGTTCCCGGGACACGGCCTCGAGCAGCGCGTACCGCGTGGGGAAGTGCCGGCGCACGGTCGCCGAGCCGACGCCCGCCGTGCGCGCGATCTGCTCCAGGGACGCGGCCGCCCCGTGGGCGGCGACCTCGGCCTCGGCGACGGCGAGGATCCGGGCGTAGTTGCGCCGCGCGTCCGCGCGCCGGTGCTCGACCACGGCCGTCACCTCCACCTTTGCCAAAACGGCGGGCCCCGCCATATCGTAGCGGGACCGAAACGGCGGGCCCCGCCGTTTCCGGACCGAAGGGGAACCACGTGCCCACGAGATCCGCCCCCGTCCTGGTCACCGGCGCCACCGGCAAGCAGGGCGGCGCCACCGCCCGCGCCCTGCTGGCGGCGGGCGTCGACGTCCGCGCCCTGGTGCGCGACCCGAGCACCGACCGGGCCGCGGCGCTCGCCGCCCTCGGCGCCGAGCTGGTCACCGGTGACCTCCGCGACCGCGAGAGCCTGGTCCGGTCCGCCGAGGGTGCCCGCGCCGTCTTCTCCGTGCAGATGGCGGAACACACCGGCGCCGGGTTCGACTTCGACGGCGAGGTGGTCCAGGGCGTCAACCTCGTCGAGGCCGCGCGGGCGGCCGGGGTGGCGCAGTTCGTGCACACCTCCGTGACCGGCGCGGGCCGGCACACCGACCACGCGGCGTGGGCCCCGGGCCGGTGGGCGGTGGAACCCGCCTTGACCGCCAAGAGCGCGATCCAGGACGCGGTCCGCTCGGCCGGCTTCCCGCGGTGGACGATCATCAAGCCGGGGTTCTTCATGGACAACTTCCGCCCGGCCGCCGCGTTCCTGTTCCCGCGCGGCGTCGAGGGCGGCCTGGTGAGCGTGCTGTGGCCGCGGACCCGGCTCGCGCTGGTCGCGGTCGAGGACGTCGGCCGGGCGGCCGCCGCGGCCGTGCTCGACCCGAAGCGGTTCGACCGGGTCGAGCTCGAGTTCGCCAGCGACCGGCTGTCGATGACCGAGATCGCCGAGGTCCTCTCCCGCGTGCTGGACCGCAAGATCGCCGCGCCCGACATGACGGAGCAGGAGGCCCTCGCCGCAGGCATGCCCGCGATGGGCGCCACCCACGAGTGGCTCAACGTGGCACCCCAGCCGGCCCGCCCGGAGTACGCGCGGGCCCTCGGCATCCCGCTCACGAGCTTCGAGGCGTGGGCCCGCGCACACCTGGCCGCCTGAGCGGCGCTCGCCGACCCGGCGTCAGGGACCCGGAGTTCATTCAGGGACGCAGCCGCTTGGGCAGCTTCGCGACGACCGCGTCGTAGGACTCGTCGACCAGCTCGCGCAGCTCCTCGTCGGGGATCGTGCCGTCGACCCGCACGCTGTTCCAGCCGTGCCGGCCGATGTAGGGCATCACCGTGACGTGCTCCGGGTAGCGGTGGCGCAACTCCGCGGCCTCCTCGGCGGTGGCGCCGCACTTCACGCCGAGCCCGCCTCCACCGAGGAAGGCGAAGATCTTCCCGCCGACCTTCGCCACGACGTCGCCGTCCCACGGCTCGTCCTCGACCGCACCGGGCTTCCCGAGGCAGTAGGCGACGAGCTCGTCGTGGGTCACGGCCGCGCCACCGGCCACGACCTGCGGGCGGCCCACAGCAGGGCGATGAGCAGCACCGTGAACCAGACGTAGGTGGCGTCCACGGCCTGCTGCAGCGGGGTCCACCTGAGCTCCTGCTCCCCGCCGCGGGGGTGGACGTACTGGTGCGGCGCGACGACGAACACCGCCGCCATCGCCACCGTGACCGCCGCCCACACCACGGAGCGCTTCGCCACCGCGGTGGCGGCCACGACGAGGAGGGCGGGCGCCACCCACACCCAGTGGTGCGACCAGGACGTCGGTGACACCAGCAGTCCGACGGCCGCGAGCGTGACGAGCGCGAGCGGCGCGGGCGCCCGCCGGATCGCCGGGACGGCGAGCGCGAACAGCCCGGCCGACAGCAAGAGCCAGGCGAGCGTGCGCGGCGCGCCGTCGACCCCGGCCCGCACCAGGACCGCCTCGAACGTCTGGTTCGTGAAGAACGGCGACCCGCTCACCCCGCCCGCCGGGTCGGACCAGAACGCCCAGGACTGCGCGGGCGCCACCACGAACCCGACCAGCGTGGCGGCGACCCCGGCCACGGCGGCGGTGACCGCGGAACGGTAGTCGCGGCGCAGGAGGAAGAACAGCACGAACACCGCGGGCGTCAGCTTGATCGCCGCGGCGATGCCGATGAGCGAGCCGCGCGGCCACCGCGGCCGGGCGACGAGGCAGTCGACGGCGACCAGCGCCATCAGCACGAGGTTGATCTGCCCGAACTCGATGGTCTGCAGCACTGGTTCGAGACCGAACGCGGGGCGCCCCTCGACGGGGTGGTCGAAGTCGATGGCCCGGCCCGGCTCCACCGCGAGCGCGAGCGGCAGCGCGATCGACGCCACCGACAGCGCCCCGCCCCGCCCGCCGGACGGCCACAGCCGCCGCGCGACGACGTAGAAGGTGACGCCGAGCGCCAGCGCGGAGAGCGCGAGCAGCCCCACCCACGCGACCGTCCACGGCACGACCGCGAGCGGCACCATCACGAGCGCCGCGAACGGGGGGTAGATGAACGGCAGCGCGATGTGGCCCGAGGTCTCCGGGAGGTCGCCGTAGAGGTCGCCGCCGGAGAGCCACGCCTGCACCCCGAACCGGTAGACCTCGAGGTCGATGTGCCTGCCGCCGGTGTGCACCACGAGCGACGCCAGCGCGAGCGCCAGCAGCGGCAGGGTGACCGGCAGGACGCGCGACGGCGTGCGGAGCAGGTCGAGCAGCCGCGCCGCGACCGGCGCGCGCCCGGTCGTTGCGCCGGCCACCGTCACCTCATCTCCTCCCCCATCGCGAGCTCCCGCCACGGTAACCCGACCGTGACCGCCGCCCGCCCGGGCCCCCGGCCTCAGCTGATGCCGGCGGCGTCCATGCCGCGCAGCTCCTTCTTCAGGTCGGCGATCTCGTCGCGGAGCCGGGCGGCGAGCTCGAACTGCAGGTCGCGGGCCGCGGCGAGCATCTGGTCGGACAGCTGCTGGATGAGGTCGGCCAGTTCGGCGCGCGGCATGCCCTTGGTGTCGCGGCGGGCGACGATGCCGGAGCTGACCGCGGCCGGGGCCCGACCGGGCTCGCCCGTGGCGCGCTTGCCGCGGGACTGGGCGCGCCCGGAACCGCCGATCGGGACCTGCTCGCCCTCCTCGGCCTCGCGGTAGACCTGGTCGAGGATGTCGGCGATCTTCTTGCGCAGCGGCTGCGGGTCGATGCCGTTGGCCTCGTTGTAGGCGATCTGCTTCGCGCGGCGGCGGTTGGTCTCGTCGATGGCGTACTGCATCGACTCGGTGACCGTGTCGGCGTACATGTGCACCTCGCCCGACACGTTGCGGGCCGCGCGGCCGATCGTCTGGATCAGCGAGGTGCCGGAGCGCAGGAAGCCCTCCTTGTCGGCGTCGAGGATGGCGACCAGCGACACCTCCGGCAGGTCGAGGCCCTCGCGCAGCAGGTTGATGCCGACGAGCACGTCGAACTCGCCGAGCCGCAGCTGCCGCAGCAGCTCCACCCGCCGCAGCGTGTCGACCTCCGAGTGCAGGTAGCGCACCCGGATGCCGAGCTCCAGCAGGTAGTCGGTGAGGTCCTCGGCCATCTTCTTGGTGAGCGTGGTGACGAGCACCCGCTCGTCGCGCTCGGCGCGCTCCCTGATCTCGTGCACCAGGTCGTCGATCTGGCCCTTGGTGGGCTTGACGACCACCTTCGGGTCGACGAGCCCGGTGGGCCGGATGACCTGCTCGACGAACTCCCCGCCGGTGCGCGACAGCTCGTAGGGCCCGGGGGTGGCCGACAGGTAGACGGTCTGGCCGATGCGGTCGGCGAACTCCTCCCAGGTGAGCGGCCGGTTGTCCACCGCCGACGGCAGCCGGAACCCGTATTCGACGAGGTTGCGCTTGCGCGACATGTCGCCCTCGTACATGCCGCCGATCTGGGGGACGGTCTGGTGGGACTCGTCGATGACCAGCAGGAAGTCGTCGGGGAAGTAGTCGAGCAGGGTGGCGGGCGCCGACCCGGCCGGGCGGCCGTCGATGTGGCGCGAGTAGTTCTCGATGCCCGAGCAGAACCCGACCTGCCGGATCATCTCGATGTCGTACTGGGTGCGCATCCGCAGCCGCTGCGCCTCGAGCATCTTGCCCTGGCGCTCGAACTCCGCGACCCGCTCCTCGAGCTCGGCCTCGATGTCGCGCACCGCCCGCTCCATGCGATCGGGCCCGGCGACGTAGTGGGTGGCCGGGAAGATGCGCACCTCGTCGACCTGCCGGATGACGTCGCCGGTGAGCGGGTGCAGGTAGTACAGCGCCTCGATCTCGTCGCCGAAGAACTCGATGCGGACCGCGAGCTCCTCGTAGGCGGGGATGACCTCCACCGTGTCGCCGCGCACCCGGAACGTGCCCCGGCTGAACGCGAGGTCGTTGCGCGTGTACTGGACGTCGACGAGCGCCCGCAGCAGCTCGTCGCGGTCGACGGTGGCACCGACGTCGAGCTTGATGGACCGGTCGAGGTAGGACTGCGGCGTGCCCAGGCCGTAGATGCACGACACCGACGCGACCACGATGACGTCGCGCCGCGACAGCAGGCTCATCGTGGCCGAGTGCCGCAGCCGCTCGACGTCCTCGTTGATCGAGGAGTCCTTCTCGATGTAGGTGTCGGTCTGCGCGATGTAGGCCTCGGGCTGGTAGTAGTCGTAGTACGAGACGAAGTACTCGACCGCGTTGTTCGGGAACATCTCCCGCAGCTCGTTGGCCATCTGCGCGGCGAGCGTCTTGTTCGGCTCGATCACGAGCGTGGGCCGCTGCATCCGCTCGATCAGCCAGGCCGTGGTCGCCGACTTCCCGGTACCCGTGGCGCCGAGCAGCACCACGTCCTGCTCCCCCGCCTTGAGGCGGCGCTCCAGCTCGTCGATGGCCGCGGGCTGGTCGCCTGCCGGCTTGTAGGGGCTGACGACCTCGAAGCGGCCGTCCTTGCGGGGGATCTCCCCGACCGGGCGGAACTCCGAGTGCGCCACCGGCACGTCCGGCAGCGCCGCGCTACCGGGAACTTCTGTCGCGAAAGCCACGGGTCCAGGGTACGAGCCCGCCCCGACAGGAACTGGCAGCATCAGCTGCCGTGCACCCGCCGAAGACATCGACCTTCGACGTTCCGGCCCGCATCAACACCGACACCAAGGGCTTCCCGCGGCCGGTGGACGAGTACCGCGAGACCCCGTTCGGCCTCTACATGAGCCGCCCCATGGTCAACCGGCCCTCGACGCACTGGGTGCAGTCGTGGCTGCTGCCCGACCTCGGGCTGTGCGTCACCGACTGGTGGTGGAACCCGGGCCACGAGCGGGAGCAGGACTACTACCTCGACGTCTGCGAGATCCGCCGGGAGGACGGCGGCCGCTGGCTGCTCACCGACCACTACCTCGACATCGTGGTGCGCACCGGGCGCGAGGCCGAGGTGGTCGACGTCGACGAGTTCGTCGCGGCCGTCGCCGCCGGCCTGCTCGCGCCCGCCGCGGCCGAGTCGGCGATGCACACCGCCTACCGCGCCGTCGACGGCCTCGCGAGCCACGGGCACGACCTCGACGCCTGGCTCGCGACCTACGGGATCACGCTGACCTGGAAGCCCCGGCCCGCGGCCTGACCGCGGCGCCGCGGCTCAGCCCGACGACGGCGGGTCGTCCTCGTCGCCGCCGCCCGGTTCCGTCGGCTCCGGGTCGGACGGCTCGGTCGGCTCCGTCGGCTCGGTCGGCTTCGTGGGCTCGGTCGGCTTCGTGGGCTCGGTCGGCTTCGTCGTCGGCCTCGTGGTCGGCTTCGTCGTCTTCGTCGTGGTGCGGGTGGGCGGCTTCGGCTTGTCCTCGTCGCCCTCGTCGTTCGGCGGCCGCCGCGAGGTGGTGGTCCGCGGCGGGGGCGGCTGCTCGGTGGTGGGGACCACGACCGGCGGCGGGGGCGGCTGCTCGGGCGGCAGCGGCGGCAGCGCCGGCGGGACCGCCGGGCCCGGGTCCGGCCGCTCCGGCGCGTCGACGACCGGGTCGTCCGACGGGAGCTCGTCGTCGGTGGCGGAGGGGACCTCGTCCACGACGGGCAGCGACGCGCCCGCGCCGACCTCGGTGGTCGTCTCCGGCTCCGACGTGGAGATCGCCGCGGCCGGGTCGACGACCGGGCTCGGCGCGTTGACCTGCGCGACGGCGGTGGTGGCACCGAGCGCACCGACCGTCAGCACCGCGGCCGCCGCGGCGGTGCTCGCCCGGTTCAGCGTGCTCGCCCGGCGGATGACGGCGTCCACCGACGGAAGGGTGACCGCGGCGGCCAGCTCGTCGTCCAGCCGGCGCAGCTCATCGGTGATGCGCTCGTAGCCGTCGGTCACCGCGGACCTCCCTCGTAGTCGTGCGCGGCGGGGTTCTGGGCGTCCGGGTCGTCGAGCGCGTAGTCGTCGGAGCCGCCGTCGATCCCGTACCCGGGCGCGTAGCCGGTGGCCGCCGCGTCGCCCAGCACGTCGCCGAGGACGTCGGCCATGCCCTCGGTGACGACGTGGCGGGCTCGGGTGAGCCGGGCGTGGATCAGCGCCTCGGACGCCTGCTCGATCGCCGCGATCTCCTCGACCGACGACCCGGCCATGTGGAACAGGACCACCGCCCGCCGCTCGGCGGGCGACAGCCGGGCCAGCGAGTTGAGGATGGCCCGGGTGCGCTCGTCGACGCCGGCCCCGATCTGCCGCGGCTTGCCGATCCCGAACTTGGCGAGCACCGCCCGCCAGCTGCGGATGGTGGACCGGACCGCCACCCGGCGGATCCACGCGCTCGGGTCCGGCGTGCGGCCGATCGCCGCCCAGCTGCGCCAGGCCCGCGAGTAGGCGTCCTGCACGACGTCGTGGGCCTCACCCGGGTTGAGGGTGATGGCGTACAGCTGCGCGACCAGCCGCTGGTAGTTCGCCTCGAGGTGGGCGCCGAAGTCCGCGCGCAACTCGGCCGGGGTGTTCATCGCGGGCCGCTGCACCAGCTCCGTGCCGTCCGCCACGTCGGGGTCGGCACGCTCGGATACCGAAGCGGTCACGCGGCCCTCCCCGACAGCTCGTCGCTCACCCGAACGGAGATCGTTCTGCCTCCTCCATCGCCGGATACTCCGGTCTGTTACCGGCAGTGTCCTCCGTTCAGTCCAACGACGGGACCCATGTGGAAGTTGCGGCCCAACCTTCAGCTCGTTCGTGAGCGGCGTCGAACCAGGGTTCCTTCACCTCGACGTACCGGTCCGCGTCGGGGTCGCCCGCGTAGCGCGCCGCCGCCGCCCGCTTCACCTCGAGGTACTCCGCCCGGGCCGCCGGGTCGGCGCGCAGCCAGTCGCGGAACAGCAGCGCGTAGCGCCAGCCCGGCGAGCCGACCTCGCGGACGTGCAGGTTCACCGGTCGCAAGGGGTCGGCGCTGCCGTGGAACCGCTTCGGCCACGGCGCCGCGCCCGCCGGCTTCGGGTTGTCGTGGTCGATGCGCGGGTGCCGCGGGAACCCGGCCTCGGCCAGCGCGTCCTCCACCGCGTCGGCGTCGGCCAGCGAATCCACGCCCAGCTGCAGGTCGATGACGTCCTTCGCCGGGAGGCCCGGCACGGAGGTGGAGCCGATGTGGGCCACCCCGCGGCCGCGCTCCCCCGCCGCCGCGGCCACGCGCGCCCGCAGCCGCGCGGCCGTCTCGGGCCAGGTGGGGTCGGGGTCGACGAGCCGCGGTGGGCCCGCGGGGGCGATCCGCCGCTGCCGCAGGTTCGCCTCGAACGGGACGAGCCGCCGCTCCCACAGCTCGTCCACCGCGGCGTGGAGGTCGCGTTCGTCGCCGGAGTTGTCCAGCCAGACGTCGGCCGCGGCGCGGCGCTCCTCGTCGGTGGCCTGGGCGGCGATGCGGGCGCGGGCGTCCTCCTCGCGCAGGCCGCGCCGCACCAGCCGCCGCACCCGCTCCTCCGCGTCGGCGTGCACGACGACCACCAGCGGGAAGCGGGGCGCCATCCCGTTCTCGACGAGCAGCGGGATGTCCTGCACGACCACCGCGTCCTCGGGCGCCGCCGCGATGAGCGCGTCGGACCGCTCGCGGACCCGCGGGTGGACGATCGCGTTGAGCCGCTCCCGGGCGGCCGGGTCGCCGAACACGACGGCCGCGAGGGCGGGCCGGTCGAGCGCCCCGGAGGCGTCGAGCACCCCCTCGCCGAACGCGGCGACCACCTCGGCGAGCCCCGGGGAGCCGGGGGCGACGACCTCGCGGGCGAGGACGTCGGAGTCGACGAGCACCGCGCCGCGCTCCACCAGCCGCCGCGCGACCGTCGACTTGCCCGCCCCGATCCCGCCGGTGAGTCCCACGCGCAGCACGACCGGAGGCTATCCGGCGCCGATCAGCCGGTGGCGCCCGCCTTCGACACCGGCCGGTCCTGGGCGGGCGGCGGCGTGCGCTTCTGCGTGGGATCCACCGAGACGTGCGGCAGCACCCGCAGCGCGAGGTCCACCAGCGCGTCGGCGCGGCTCTTGTCGCCGGGCAGCGGCTGGTCCGGCAGCACGAGCGTGAGGTTGCTCGTGGAGTGGGCGACCATCAGCACGCCCTGGTTGGGCTTGTCGAAGAACACGCCGGGTGCGCTGCCGAGCGGCATGTCCCGCCGTTCCCCCGACTCCGCCCGCACGTTGACCTCCCACTGGGCGGAAGCCGCCGCGGCGTCGCGGTACGCCGTGGCGTTGATGTCCAGCAGCGGCCTGCCGCCGCGGTCGCCGGAGCGCGTGTAGCGGCACGAGACCCGCTCGGTGCGGCCGACCTTGGGCTGGGGGACGCCGATCGTGGTGCGCACGGCCACCGAGCCGAGCGGAAGCCCCATCACGGCCTCGAGGTCACCGGTGGGCAGGATGCGGCCGCAGTCGGCCGGGATCACCCGGCCGTCGTCGACCGCCGCGGTGGCCTCCGCGGACGACGCCGCCGGGGGGAAGGTCGGGAGGGCGGTGGGCTCGGCCTCGTACGAGGTGCCGCACGCTCCGGCGGTCATCGCGAGCGCGGCGGCGAGCAGCAGCGCCCGCGCGGTCCGCCCTCCTCCCGTCCCCCGCATGCATTCCACGTTAGTTCGGATCTCGCCGGTAATCACCCGACGCGCCCTCCTGCTCACCGAACCGTGACATGGTCGGCCCGGACACGGGACGGCCCCGGTGACCAGTGGTCACCGGGGCCGCCGCGCGGGGTCCTGTTGTCAGGCGCCGCCGGAGAGCTTCTCCCGCAGCGCGGCCAGCTGCTCGTCGCTGGCGAGCGACCCGCCGGACTCGGCCGGGGCGCCCCCGCCCTGCGAGGAGTAGTTGGCGGCGCCGCTGTCGGCGGCCGCCGAGGCCTCCAGCTCCGCCATCTTGCGGATCTGCGCCATGTGCTGCTCGTAGCGAGCGTGCGCCTCGGCGTAGGCCCGCTCCCACGCCTCGCGCTGGGCCTCGTAGCCCTCCTTCCACTCGCCGGTCTCGACGTCGAAGCCCTCGGGGTAGATGTAGTTCCCCTGCTCGTCGTACTCCGCCGCCATGCCGTAGCGGGTGGGGTCGAACTCGGTGTCGGGCGTCATGCCCTCGTTGGCCTGCTTGAGCGACAGCGAGATCCGGCGCCGGTCGAGGTCGATGTCGATGACCTTGACCATGCAGTCGTCGCCGACCTGGACGACCTGCTCCGGGATCTCGACGTGGCGCTCGGCCAGCTCCGAGATGTGCATCAGGCCCTCGATGCCCTCCTCGACGCGGACGAACGCGCCGAACGGGACGAGCTTGGTGACCTTGCCCGGCACGATCTGCCCGATCGCGTGGGTGCGGGCGTAGGCCCGCCACGGGTCCTCCTGGGTGGCCTTGAGCGACAGCGAGACGCGCTCGCGGTCCATCTCCACCGAGAGGACCTCGACGGTGACCTCCTGGCCGACCTCGACGACCTCGCTCGGGTGGTCGATGTGCTTCCAGGACAGCTCGGACACGTGGACGAGGCCGTCCACGCCGCCGAGGTCGACGAACGCACCGAAGTTGACCACCGAGGAGACCACGCCCTTGCGGACCTGGCCGGGCTTGAGCTGGTTGAGGAACTCGCTGCGGACCTCGGACTGGGTCTGCTCCAGCCAGGCGCGCCGCGACAGGACCACGTTGTTGCGGTTCTTGTCCAGCTCGATGATCTTGGCCTCGAGCTTGCGGCCGACGTACGGCTGCAGGTCGCGGACCCGGCGCATCTCGACCAGGGAGGCGGGCAGGAAGCCGCGCAGGCCGATGTCCAGGATCAGGCCGCCCTTGACGACCTCGATCACGGTGCCCTCGACCGGCTCGTCGGCCTCCTTGAGGGCCTCGATGGTGCCCCAGGCGCGCTCGTACTGGGCGCGCTTCTTCGAGAGGATCAGCCGACCTTCCTTGTCCTCCTTCTGGAGGACGAGGGCCTCGACGCGCTCACCGACCGACACCACCTCGGCGGGGTCGACGTCGTGCTTGATCGAGAGCTCCCGCGAGGGGATGACGCCCTCGGTCTTGTAGCCGATGTCGAGCAGGACCTCGTCCCGGTCGACCTTCACGATGGTGCCCTCGACGATGTCGCCATCGTTGAAGTACTTGATCGTCTGGTCGATGGCGGCGAGGAAGTCCTCCTCCGACCCGATGTCGTTGACGGCGACCTGCGGCGTGGTCGGGGCGGCGGTGGTGTCGATGGACATGTAGTGAGGTGCTCCGGTGGTGGATGGACTGGTGGTGCGTTCTTGGTGGCGTTCGTCTCGTGGCGTGGCGCTGTCACCCTTACTTGTGGATCGTGGATTGCGTCGCGATGCGTGGTCGAGCCGAAGCGCGCGATCTACCCGCGACGTTGACCACACCGCGAGTAGGATGCTACGCGCCGCCCGATCAGCAGGGCAATGCAGGGTACCCCCTGTTGAACCGTGAACCTTCCCGGATGATTCCCGCGGTGAGCGCTGAAGAGGTCCTGGGCACGGTCGGAGTGGCCCGCCGACGCGTCGGGAGCGCGGAGTCCGAGCGCGCCAGCCGGCTGTGGTGGGACGCCGATGCCGACGACTACCTGGCAGAACACGGCCGCGACATCGGGGACGCCGACTTCGTCTGGTGCCCCGAGGGCCTGCGCGAGGCCGACGCGCGGCTGCTCGGCGACGTCGCCGGGCGGCGGGTGCTCGAGGTCGGCTGCGGCTCGGCGCCGTGCGCGCGGTGGCTCGCGGCGCAGGGCGCCCACCCGGTGGCGCTCGACCTGTCCCGCGGGATGCTGCGCCACGCCGCGGCGCTGGGCGCCGCCACCGGCCTGCGGGTCCCGCTCGTGCAGGCGGGCGCCGAGCGCCTGCCGTTCACCGACGCGTCCTTCGACGTCGCCTGCTCGGCGTTCGGGGCCGTGCCGTTCGTGGCCGAGCCCGAGCGCGTGATGCGCGAGGTCTGCCGGGTGCTGCGGCCGGGCGGGCGCTGGGTGTTCGCGGTCAACCACCCGATGCGCTGGGTGTTCTCCGACGACCCGGGCCCGGACGGCCTCACCGTGCAGCAGTCGTACTTCGACCGCACCCCCTACGTCGAGGTCGACGCCGAGGGCCGCGCCACCTACGTCGAGCACCACCGCACGCTGGGCGACCGGGTGCGCGACATCGTCGCCGCCGGGCTGGTGCTCGACGACCTGGTCGAGCCGGAGTGGCCCGAGGGCCGGGAGACCGTGTGGGGCCAGTGGTCCCCGCTGCGGGGCCGCTTGTTCCCGGGCACGGCGATCTTCGTCTGCCACAAGCCCTAGCCGCCGGCCGCCCCGCGCCGACGACCACCCGTTCGGCAACATCACGAATGGGCTGCAGATGGCGTCCGGCGCCCTGACTCCGCACTACGCTGCCCTGTCTCAGCATGCACGGAACCGGAGGTCCGCGTCGAATGACGAGCATCCGCAGGCGAACGGCCGTCGCCTTCTCGGCCGCCGCCCTCCTCCTCGCCGGCTGCGGCGGTGGGGGCGGCGAGGAGCAGCCCCCGTCGGACGGGGCCGAGCCCACCGCCGCGTCGGGCGGTGACGGCACGCTCCAGATCGGCTACGTGCTGCCGCAGACCGGGCAGCTGGCCTTCCTGGGCCCACCCCAGATCGAGGCCGCGCGCTACGCCATCTCCGAGATCAACGCGGCAGGCGGCGTGCTCGGCCAGCCGATCCCCGAGCCGGCCGCGGGCGACGAGTCCGACCAGGCCGCGGTCGCGCAGCAGTCCGCGGACCGGGTGCTGGCCGCCGGGGTCGACGCCCTGATCGGCGCCGCCGCCTCCGGCCGCTCCCTGGACATCATCGACCGCGTCACCGGCTCCCAGGTCGTCCAGTGCTCGGGGTCGAACACCGCGCCCACCTTCACCGACTACGAGGACGGCGGCTTCTACTTCCGCACCGCGCCCAGCGACGCCCTGCAGGGCCCGGTGCTGGCCGAGACGATCGTCGCCGACGGCCACAGCAACGTGGCCATCGTCGCGCGGGCCGACGACTACGGGGCCGGCCTGGCCGAGGCCACGGCGAACGCCCTGCAGGAGGCCGGCGCCACGGTCGCGCTGAACGAGGCCTACGACCCGAACGCGCAGAACTTCGACGCCCTCGTGCAGCAGATCCAGGGCTCCAACCCCGACGCCGTCGTCGTCATCTCCTTCGAGGAGGGGGCGCAGATCATCCAGGGCCTGCTCGAGGCCGGGCTCGGCCCGAACGCGATCGGCCTGTACGGGTCGGACGGCATCCGCAGCGAGGAGCTGCCCTCGCTGGTCTCCCCGAACAACCCCGCTGCGCTGGCGGGGATGAAGGGCACCGCCCCGGCATCGGAGGAGAACGCCCAGTTCATCGAGGGGCTGCGCGCCTTCGCCCCCGACCTCGTCGAGACCCAGTACGCGCCGCAGGTGTTCGACTGCGTGAACATCGTCGCGCTGGCCGCCGAGGCGGCGGGCAGCGACGCGGGGCCGGCGATCGCCGCCGAGGTCGTGAACGTCACCCGGGACGGCACCCAGTGCTCGTCGTTCGCCGAGTGCAAGCAGCTGCTCGACTCCGGCCAGGACATCGACTACCAGGGTGCGAGCGGTCCGCTCGACTTCGTCCCGGCCGGTGAGCCGGGCAGCGCCTCGATCGAGGTCTACGGCTACGACGAGTCGGGCACGCTCACCACGCTGGACATCGTCGCGTCGGAGCCGGTCAACTGAACCGCGCGCAGCGACCGACGTGAGAGGGGCCGGGTGCGATCCGCACCCGGCCCCTCCCGCGTTCGTGGCCCGCGCGGCCCCGCCGCGCCCCGCTCAGCGCACCTTCGCCAGCGTGCCGAGGTAGGACTCCACCACCCGCTCGTCGTGGAGCAGCTCGCGGCCCGGGCCCGTGTGGGCGTTGCGGCCCTGGTCGAGGACGTACCCCCGGTGCGCGAGCTCGAGGCAGCGCCGCGCGTTCTGCTCGACCATGATCACCGAAACGCCCGCCTCGTTGATCGCGCGGATGCGCGCGAAGGCGTCGTCCTGCGCCATCGGGGACAGCCCGGCCGAGGGTTCGTCGAGCAGGAGCACCTCGGGCTCCATCATCAGCGCCCGCCCCACCGCGACCACCTGGCGCTCCCCACCCGAGAGCGATCCAGCCTGCTGCTTGCGCCGCTCGCCGAGCAGGGGGAACAGCTCGGTGATCGCGCGCAGGCGGGCCGCGAAGCGCTTCGGCCGCTGGTAGATCCCCATCTGGAGGTTCTCCTCCACGGTGAGGGTGGGGAACACGTTGCGGGTCTGCGGCACGTAGCCGACGCCGAGGGCCACCAGCTCGTGCGGGCGCAGCCCGCTGATCTCGGTCCCCCGCAGCCGGATGCTGCCCGAGCGCACCGGGATCAGCCCGAACACGGCCTTGAGCAGCGTGGACTTCCCGGCGCCGTTCGGCCCGATGATGCCGACGATCTCGCCCGGGTACAGGTGCAGGCTGCAGCCGTTGAGGATGTTGACCTCCGGCAGGTAGCCCGCCACCACGGTGTCGGCGACGACCAGCGGCTCCTGGTCGGCGGACGCGCTCATGCTTCCTCCCGGAACTCCGGCTCGTCGTGGGTGGAGCCGAGGTAGGCGTCGATGACGTCGGGGTTGCCGACGATGTCGGCCGGCCGACCCTCGGCGATGATCCGCCCCTGGGCCATGCACACGACCCAGTCGCTGATCTCCATCACGACGTCCATGTCGTGCTCGACGAACAGCACGGTGCGGCCCGTGCTGCGCAGACCGTCGATGTGCCCGAGGAGGTCCTGGCGCAGCGCCGGGTTCACCCCCGCCATCGGCTCGTCCAGCAGCACCAGCGCGGGGTCGACCATCAGCGCCCGCGCCATCTCCAGCAGCTTGCGCTGCCCGCCGGACAGGTAACCCGCGTACTCGTCGCGCCGGTTGTCGAGCCGGAACCGGGTGAGGAGCTCGTCGGCGCGCTTCTCGATCTCCGCCTCCTGCGCGGCCCACAGCGGCCGCAGCAGCGCGGGCAGCAGCCGCTCCCCCCGCTGGCCGGTGGCGGCGAGCTTCATGTTCTCCATGACGGTGAGGCGGGCCAGCACGCGGGTGAGCTGGAACGTGCGGACCATGCCGCGGTGGGCCAGCCGGTGGGCGGGCAGCCCCGTCACGTCCTGGCCGTCGAAGGTCCACCGCCCCGCGGTCGGGCGGTCGAAGCCGCAGAGCAGGTTGAACAGCGTCGTCTTGCCGGCGCCGTTGGGGCCGATGAGCCCGGTCACCACGCCGCGCTGCACCTCGAGGTGCTCGACGTCGACCGCGCGCATGCCGCCGAAGTCGCGGCGGACCCCGTCCACGACCAGCAGCGGGTCCGGCTTCGCGACCCCCGGCTCCGGGGCGACGCCCGCCAACGCGCTCGCCGTCATCCCGCCACCTCCTCCTTCACCCGGGCACGGCGCCTGCGCCGCGTCGGCACGCCGCCGCCCGCTTCGAGCCGCATCAGCTCGGCGTCCCCGAGCACGCCCTGCGGCCGGTACACGAGCAGCAGCATCAGCAGCACGCCGACCAACGCGAACCGCAGCGCGCCGACGTCGGCGGGCGAGACGAAGTCGGGCAGGTAGCCGCCCTCGACGAGCCGCCGCAGCCCGCTGTCGGCGAACGTCAGCAGGAACCAGAAGATCACCGAGCCGAGCACCGGACCGAGCACGGTGCCGGCGCCGCCCAGGATCAACAGGGCGTACATGTTGAAGGTGAGCTCCGGGTTGAACGTGTTCGGGGCCACCGCCTGGGCGTCGATCGCCAGCAGCATGCCCGCGAGCGCACCGATCACGCCGCCGAGCACCAGCGACTGCATCTTGTAGCCGTAGACGTTCTTGCCGAGGCTCCTGGCGGCGTCCTCGTCCTCGCGCACCGCCAGCAGCACGCGCCCCCACGGGCTGCGCACCAGCAGGAACACCCCGAGCGTCACGAGCGCGGCCCCGCCCCAGCCGACGAGCATCACCCACAGGTCGCGCTGGGTGAACGCGAGCGGCCCGAACCCGTAGCTCCCGGTCGGGATGGGGTTGGCGGCGTAGAAGGCGTTCGCGAACCGCTGCAGGCCGTACACCCCGCCGGTCAGCGGCGCGGCGAACCCGGCGTTGAACACGATCCGCAGCACCTCGCCCGCGGCGATCGTGGCGATCGCGAGGTAGTCCGCGCGCAGGCGCAGCGTCGGGATGCCCAGCAGCAGCGCCAGCAGGACCGACGCCGCCAGCCCGACGAGCACGCCGAGCCACAGCGGCCCGCCGAACACCGAGACGGTGATCGCCACGCCGTACGCGCCGACGAGCAGGAAGCCCACGTGCCCGAAGTTGAGCAGCCCGGTGTAGCCGAAGTGCAGGTTGAGGCCGATCGCGGCGAGCGCGTAGATCGCGGCCACCGGCCCGAACGCGCCCCGCAGCGCATCGGCGAGGATGACGAGCAGTTCCACCGGTGGCCCCCTATCCGATCCGCTGCGCCCGGCCGAAGACGCCCTGCGGCCGCACCAGCAGGACGAGGATCAGGATCAGCAGCGCCCAGGCGTTCTGCAGCTCGACGGGGAACCACGCGGTGGAGACCTGGGCGACCAGGCCGACGATCAGCCCGCCGACCATCGCGCCGAACGCACTGCCCAAGCCGCCGAGGATCACCGCGGCGAACATCAGCAACAGCAAGCGGAACCCCATGTCCCACGACACGATCTCCGACAGCCCGTACAGCACGCCGCCGAGCGCCGCGAGCGCTCCCCCGAGGATCCAGACGTACATCGTGATCCGGGCGACGTCCACACCGGACGCCTCGGCGAGCTCGCGGTCGTCGGCCACCGCCCGCATGGCCTTGCCGATCCTCGTGCCCACCAGCATCAGCCCGACCCCGACCAGCACGAGCAGCGCGAGGACGGTGATCAACAGGTCCCGCGGGGTGATCGAGACCGGGCCGAGGACCAGCGCCTCCTGGATCGTGTAGCCCGGGTACGGCTGGGGTCGCGAGTCGAACAGCACCAGCACGACGTGCCGCAGCACCAGCGACAGCCCGATCGAGATGATGAACAGGTTGATGCGCCCGGTGCCGCGGCCGCGCAACGGCCGCCACAGCCCCAGCTCCAGGGCGGCGCCGATCAGCGCCCCGACCACGATCGCGAGGACCGCCGCCGGGATCAACCCGATGCCCGGCCCGATCACACCGGCGTTGAAGGCGAACGCGGCGACCGCGCCGATCGTCACCAGGTCGCCGTGCGCGAAGTTGATCAGCCCGGTCGTACCGAAGATCAACGACAGCCCGATCGCGGTGATCGCGATGATCGCGCCGAACTTGATCCCGACGACCGTGAGCTGCGCGACGACGGAGAGCATCCCCGGCCCGCTGGACGGCGGCGGCGGCGCGGGGCCCTCCCCCGGCGCCCCGGCCTCCCCCGGTGCGACCAGGGGGAACAGCACGGTTCGCCGCTGGCCGGGGCGGACCGTGACCTCGGACAGCGTCTCCGCGCCCGCCTCGCGCAGCACCACCCCCTCGGGCAGCGTGCCCGCGTCGAGGACGACGTCGTAGGCGCCCGGCCCGGGGACCGGCACCTGCCACGTCCCGTCGTCGGCCGTGACGGCCGAACCGATGTCCTGGCCGCCCTGTCGGACGGTGATCGTCACACCCGGCACCGGTTCGCGGTCGGGACCGCGCAGCGTGCCGCCGATCGCTTCCCCGTCCTGGGCGGACGCGAAGCCGGTGACGGCCGCCATGGCGGCGAGGACCAGAACGAACACGGCCACCAGCCGTTTGCGCACGCGACCTCCTGTTTCGCCCGGTGGCGAAGTCGCGCAACGATAGCCCGCCGCCACCGCCGGGTCGGCGGGGCGCCACCGAATCGTGCGCGCGCCGTGATCTGTTCGCCGTCGGACGGGGTGGGACGCGCCGCGCCGCTGCCGCCGCACCGCCGTCTACAGTGCCGGGCGTGCCCATCGACCCCGCCGACCTGCCCGCCGTCACCCACCCGGAACAGCTGCCCGAGCGGATGGGGATCGAGATCGTGAAGCTGTCGCTCGACGAGGTCGTCGGCACCCTGCCCGTCACCGGCAACCGGCAGCCTTACGGGCTGCTGCACGGGGGCGCCAACGCGGTGCTCGCCGAGACCCTCGGGTCGACGCTGTCGGCCCTGCACGCCCTCCCCGAGCGGTTCCCGGTGGGGCTCGAGCTCTCCTGCACCCACCACCGCTCGGCGACGGAGGGCGTGGTCACCGGGGTGGCGCGGCCGCTGCACGTGGGCCGCAGCACGTCCACCACCGAGATCGTGATCGTCGACGAGGCGGGGCGGCGGACCTGCACGGCCAAGCTGACCTGTCTGCACCGCGACACGGAACCGCGCGTCTGACGCGGCGCCCGGCCCGGCCGCCACGGGGGCGGGGCGCCGCCGCGCACCGCGCTCCTCCGGCACCGGGAGCGGCAGGTGGCCCCGCTCGGCGCCCCGTGCGGGGCAGGGCGCCGCGGGCACACCCCGCGCGGGGTCAGGACTTCGGCGAGGCCAGCTGCTCCACGATCGCCTCGGCGATCGACTTCATGGTGGTCCTGCGGTCCATCGCCGTGCGCTGGATCCACCGGAAGGCCTCGGGCTCGGTCATGTTCTGCTTCGTCATCAGCAGGCCCTTGGCCCGGTCGACGAGCTTGCGGGTCTCGAGCCGGTCGTTGAGCGTGGCCACCTCGTCCTCGAGCGCGCGCTTCTCGGCGAACCGCGACACCGCCAGCTCGATGGCGGGCACCAGCTCGTGCCGGGCGAACGGCTTGACCAGGTAGGCCATCGCCCCCGCGTCGCGGGCCTGCTCGATGAGGTCGCGCTGGCTGAACGCGGTGAGCATGACCACCGGGGCGATGCGCTCCTCGACGATCATGCCCGCCGCCTCGATGCCGTCCATCTTGGGCATCTTGACGTCCATGATCACGAGGTCCGGCTTCAGCTCGCGCGCGAGCTCGACGGCCTGCTCACCGTCGCCGGCCTCACCCGCGATGACGTAGCCTTCCTCGGTCAGCATCTCGGTGAGGTCCAGCCGGATCAGGGCCTCGTCCTCCACCACGAGCACGCGCAGACCGGTGGCCGGTCCGGCCTCGTCCGCCGCCTTCTGCTCGGTTACCTGCTGGCTCACAGGGCTGTTCTCCTTCGCCGGAGGGTGTACCGGAAGGATTCAGAATACCGGCCGGTCGTGCCGCGTAACTGTGATCCCGCTGATCCTCACGGGCCGCCGACCCGCCGGAGGTGTCCCCGCGATAGAGTTCGTGCGACTGCCCCCGTAACCCAATTGGCAGAGGTTGCGCTCTCAAACAGCGTTCAGTGTGGGTTCGAATCCCACCGGGGGCACCGAACCGAAACCGTCGGTGTCGGGCGCGACACTGCGCGTCGTGTACGACGCCGAGGTGCGCCGGGCCGCGTTGGCGGCGCTCCGCTCGGGCCGAAGCATCTCGGCCGTGAGCAGGGCAACAGGGGTCAGCAGGGCGGCGTTGCGCAGCTGGCGCGACGGCACGCGAGGCGCGCGCACGTCCGGCTGTCCCCGGTGCGCCTCGGTACCCGGGCCACCCGAGCCGCAAGCCGCCTACGCCTACCTGCTGGGCCAGTACCTCGGCGACGGCACGCTCAGCCGCGGCCGCGGCAACGTGTGGTCATTGCGAATCGCCTGCGCCGATTCCTACCCATTGATCATGGCGGAATGCGCGGGAGCGGTTCGCGCGCTCCGGCCGAACAACACGATCAGCCGCCTGCACCGGCAGGGGTGCACCTACGTGACCGCCCGCTGGAAGCACTGGCCCTGCCTCTTCCCCCAGCACGGCCCCGGCATGAAGCACACCCGCGCGATCGTGCTCGAGCCGTGGCAGGAGGAGGTCGTGGGCCGACACACGGCGGAGTTCCTGCGCGGCCTGTTCCACTCCGACGGGTGCCGGATGACCAACTGGACGCGCCGCACGGTGGCCGGGGTCGAGCGGCGCTACGAGTACCCGCGCTGGTTCTTCAGCAACAGGTCCGCCGACATCCTCGCGCTCTGCAGCGGCTCGCTCGACCGGCTCGGCATCGCCCACCGCTTCCCGCGCCCCGACACGATCTCCGTCGCGCGGCGGGAGGCCGTCGCGGCGCTCGACGCGGTGGTCGGCCGGAGATCCTGAGAGCCACTCACAGGAGTGACCAATCGCACATTCGCCCCTTTAGGGTGACCTGACGACATCGGGCTCCCAGCCATTAGGGTGACGCAACTCCCGTTGCGGACCCTGGAGGTGAGGAACGTTTCGTCACGCACGGAAGCGGCGACGTGACCGGGCGCGAACGACAGCTGAGGGTGGCCGACCCGGACCGGACGACGCCGATCGCGGCGCGCGCGCACCGGACCGCGTGGCCGCACCGCGGCCCGGCCAGGGCGCCGCGGATCGCCCACCCGGCCGAGCCGATCACCACTCCCCTCCCCGTCCTCGGGCCCGGCGGGTTCGTGATCGCCGACGCGCCGACGCAGCCGATCGCGCTCGGCCGGGCGGCGGGTGGCCGCAGGCCGGGCGCCGGCGCGGGCGGGGGCGCCGCGATGTCGATCAGCTCCGCGCTCGGCGCGCTGGCGGGGCTCGTGAGCTGGCTGCTGGCCGCCCGCCTCCTCCCGCAGGCCGAGGTGGGGCTCGCGGCCGCGGTCGTGTCCGCGTTCATCCTGATCGCGGGGATGACCCAGCTGAACCTGGGCCTCGGACTGATGCGCTGGCTGCCCACCGCGGGCCGCTACGCCCCGCCCCTGGTGTGGCGGAGCCTGCTTTCGATCATGCCGCTGTCCGGGCTCGTCGGCCTGGGCTACGTGCTGGCCGTGCCCGAGCTCGCGCGCACCGCCGCGGGCGCCGACGGGTCGCACGTCCTCGGCACGTGCCTCTTCGTGCTCGCGGCCGCCGGGTGGGGTGCGTTCGTCATCCACGACTACGTGCTCGTGGCGATCGGCAAGCCGTGGTGGTGCGTGTGGCGCAACGGCCTGTTCGCAGCCGTGCGGATCACGCTGCTGGTCGTGCTCGGCACGACGCTCGGCGCGCAGGGCGTGGTCCTGTCGTGGGTCGGGCCGATCGTCGTGTGGATCGCCGCGGGCTCCCTCGTGCTCGCGGTGGCCGTGCGCCGGTTCGCCCGGGGCGCGTGCGGGGGAACCATGCCGTGCCCGTCGGAGGTCGTCGGGTTCCTCGGGCCGACGGCCGTGGCGCAGATGGGCTACACGCTGCTGCTCAACCAGGTACCGCTGGTCGTGATCCTGCGGTTCGGGCCGGAGGCGGGGGCGGCGTTCTTCATCGCGTGGCAGGCCACGGTCGTGGTCGAGACCGCGGCCACCTACTTCACGCACTCGCTGTCGGCCGCCTGCGCCCGGGAGCCGGAGCGCGCGGCCGAGCTCGTCTGCGCCTCCCGCCGCAGGCTCCTGGTGGTCTTCCTGCCGTTGCTCGGGGTGGGCGCGCTGCTCGCCGGGCCGGGGCTGTCGATCTTCGGCCCGCAGTACGCGGCGGCGGCCGACGTGCTGCGCGTGCTGCTGCTCGGGCAGGCCTTCCGGCTGATCGTGGTGCACGAGCTCGCGGTGCGGACCGCCACGGGGCGCGGCGTGGCGTTCGCGCGGCTGCACCTGACCGGCACCGTGCTGGTGCTGGCGGCGGTCGCGCTCGTACCCGCCGGCGACACGGTGGTCGGCACGGCGGTCGGCACGGCGGGCGGCACGGCGGGCGGCACGGCGGTGGCGCTGCTCCCGGTGGCGCTCGGCTACGCCGCGGTGCAGCTCGTGCTCGCCACGCACGTGGGGGTCCTCCAGCTGCGGGGGCTCGGTCGGGCCCTGCCGGGGCGTCACTAATCTCCCGGGCATGCCTACTGCCCTCGTGACCGGTGCCAGCCGCGGCCTCGGCTCCACGTTCGCCACCCGGCTCGCCCGCGACGGGTACGACCTCGTGCTGGTGGACCGCGACCAGACCGGCCTGGAGCGGGTGGCGTCGTTCCTCCGCGGCGCGGGGCGGTCGGTCGAGGTGCTGGCGGCGGACCTGACCGACGAGCGCGGGCTGGCGGCGGTGCAGGCCCGGCTCGAGGACGACGACCGGCCGGTCGACATGCTCGTCAACAACGCGGGCGTGAGCGACGAGACCGAGTTCTCCGAGGCCGACGTCGACAAGCTGCAGGCCGAGATCGACGTGAACATCACCGCCCTGATGCGCCTCACCAGGGCCGTGCTGCCCGGGATGAAGCGGCGCCACCGGGGCGCGGTGATCAACGTGGCGAGCTTCGCCGGGTACCTCGCCGGCAAGGGCGACGCGTACGCGGCGACCAAGGCGTGGGTGCTGTCGTTCACCGACACGGTGGGCGCGTCGCTGGAGGGCACCGGCGTCCGCATGATCGCGCTCGTGGCCGGGCAGCTGAAGAACGCGATGTACCCCGCTCCCCCGGACGCGTCGCGCGACGGCCTCGACCCCGAGGCCGTGGTGGACCAGTGCCTCGCCGACCTCGCGAAGGGCCGCACGCTCTCGGTGCCGGGCTGGCGCTACCGGGCCGTGGTGGACGTGCTGGAGCTGCCGAAGCGCACGCTGCGCACCGCGGCCAAGCTCGCCCGCAAGGGCCGCGACCACGCGGGGGCGCTGCGCAAGCCCGCCCAGCCGCGCTCCTGACGCCGCAGGCGCCGCTCAGCCGGACAGCTCCTGCAGCGCCCGCTGGGCGGCGTCGAGCTCGGCGCGCAGCCGCTCCACCCGCTCGAGCTGGCGCTGCCGCGCCGCCTCGAGGGAGGCGTCGATCGCCTCGGCGACGGCGGCGGGGAGCGAGCGCGCGGCCTTGGCCACGTCGGCCGGCTGGACCGGGGTGGGGCGCACGGTGCGCTTGCGGCCGCTCGTGACCTCCACGGTCCACTCGCCGTCGGCGGTGCTGGTGAGCGTGACGGTGACCTCGGCCGCCTGACGGGCGGCCCGGGCGCGGGCCGGCTTCTTCTCCGCAGGCTTCTCGGCCTGCTCCACCTTCTCCGTCTTCCCGGCCTTCTCCGTCTTCTCGGGCTTCTCCGGCCGGGCCGGCTTCTCCGGTTCCACCGCGGCCGACGCGGCCTGGCCCCGCGCCGGCTCCGCCTTCGGGGCCGCGACGGCCTTCCGGCGCGCGGGCGCCGGGGACACGGCCGGGGCCGGTGCGGCCTCGGCGGCCTTGCGCGCCCTGCGACGTGGCGGGCGGGTGGTCGTCAGCTCGTTCGGCGAGCAGAACACGGTGTCCTTGCTGCCGGTGGGGCGGACCTCGATGAAGTCGCCCTCGGCGGGCTCGCCGATCGAGACGATCTTCGCCGAGCCGCCCACGGGCACGCCGACGGCCGCCGCGGTGAACCACACCGGGACGAGCCTGCCCTCCGCCAGCTCGGCGCGTGCCGCCGCCAGGTCCTGCTCCGACAGCGCTGCCGGTGCGTCCGTCATCCGTGCGCTCCCCTCACTCGATCGGTGCGCATCATGCCCGGCCGCACCGACGGTGATCAGCCCGCCCACACCCCCTCGCCGCCGAGTACCTCGCGGACCCGCGGGTCACGGTCGCCGCGGTGGCCCGTCGGGTCGGCTACTCCGACGCGTTCACGTTCAGCGCGGCGTTCAAGCGGGAGCGGGGTGTGGCGCCGAGCACGGTCCGGGCATGAACCCGGCGGTCCGCGCGTTCGGGCCGGATGATTGCACACGCAACCACCTGGACAGGGGATCGAGATGGAGATGCAGTTCGGCGTCTTCTCCGTCGGCGACGTCACGCCCGACCCGACGACCGGCCGCACGCCCACCGAGGCCGAGCGGATCAAGGCGATGGTCGCCATCGCGCTGAAGACGGAGGAGGTGGGGCTGGACGTGTTCGCGACCGGCGAGCACCACAACCCGCCGTTCGTGCCCTCCTCCCCCACGACGATGCTCGGCTACGTGGCGGCGCGCACGACGCGGCTGCTGCTGTCGACGGCCACGACGCTCATCACCACGAACGACCCGGTGAAGATCGCCGAGGACTACGCGATGCTGCAGCACCTGGCCGACGGCCGCGTCGACCTGATGCTCGGCCGCGGCAACACCGGGCCGGTCTACCCGTGGTTCGGCAAGGACATCCGCGACGGCATCCCGCTCGCCGTCGAGAACTACGCGCTGCTGCGGCGGCTCTGGCGCGAGGACGTCGTCGACTGGGAGGGCCGGTTCCGCACGCCGCTGCGGGGCTTCACCGCCACGCCGCGCCCGCTCGACGGCGTGCCGCCGTTCGTCTGGCACGCCTCGATCCGCAGCCCGGAGATCGCCGAGCAGGCCGCCTACTACGGGGACGGCTTCTTCCACAACAACATCTTCTGGGACGCCGGGCACGTCCGGCGGATGGTGGAGCTGTACCGGCGCCGGTACGAGCACTACGGTCACGGGCCGGCCGACCGGGCGATCGTCGGGCTCGGCGGGCAGGTGTTCATGCGGAAGAACTCCCAGGACGCCGTGCGCGAGTTCCGGCCCTACTTCGACAACGCCCCCGTCTACGGCCACGGCCCGTCGCTGGAGGACTACGCCGAGCTGACCGCCCTCACCGTGGGCAGCCCGCAGCAGGTCATCGACAAGACGCTGACGTTCGCCGAGTACGCGGGCCACTACCAGCGCCAGCTGTTCCTCGTCGACCACGCGGGCCTGCCGCTGAAGACCGTGCTCGAGCAGCTGGACGTGCTGGGTGAGGAGGTCGTCCCGGTGCTGCGCAAGGAGTTCGCCGCACGCACCCCGGCGCACGTCCCGGACGCGCCGACGCACGCGACCCTGAAGGCGGCGCGCGCCGCGGAGGAGGTGTCGGCGTGACCACCCGGAGGATCGCGGTCGTCAGCGCCGGGGTCGGCGTCCCGTCGTCCACGCGGCTGCTCGCCGACCGGCTCGCCGCCGCCACCACCTCGGCGCTCGCCGAGCGCGGCGTGACCGCCGCGGTGGGGGTCGTGGAGGTGCGCGAGCACGCCCACGAGCTGGTGGACGCCGTGCTCGCCGGCGTCGTCGCGCCGGGCCTGCGCCCCGCGTTCGACGCGGTGGTGGGCGCCGACGGGCTGATCGCCGTGACGCCGACGTTCTCGGCGTCCTACAACGGCCTGTTCAAGCTGCTGTTCGACGCCCTCGACGACGGCGCGCTCGACGGGAAGCCGACGCTGATCGCCGCCACCGGCGGCACCGCGCGGCACTCGCTCGCCCTCGAGCACGCGGTGCGCCCGCTGATGGCCTACCTGCGGGCGGTGGTCGTGCCCACGGCGGTGTTCGCCGCCCCCGAGGACTGGGCCGGCGGGACGGGCGGCGCGCCCGCGCTGGACCGGCGGATCGCCCGGGCCGCGGGCGAGCTCGCCGACCTCGTCGCCGCCCGGCCCGCCGGGAAGGGCCCGGATCCCTTCGCGGAGCCGGTCCCGTTCGAGCAGCTGCTGCGGGGCCGGTGAGCACGGCGCGAGGAGTTCGCGGTGGTTCCGGGTGGCCGCGTGATGGGAACGGCCGGTGTCCACCACCGCGCTGCTCGCCGCGTCGGAGACGGCGTTCCGGGTGGTGCAGCCGCTCGGCGCCGCGTACCTGATCCGGCTCGGCGCGTCCGGCCTGTGGCGGTCGGTGCGCCGGCGCGGTACCGCGCCCGAGGTGCACGGGCCGCAGGTGGAGGTGCCGGTGGCGGGCGCAGCGCGGGGTTTCCGCGCCGGCCTCGTCACCAACCTGCTCAACCCCGAGGTCGGCGTGCTCTCCATGAGCCTGCTGCCGCAGTTCCTGCCGGCGGGCGGGCACGTCGGGTGGGGCGCGCTGCTCGTCGCGATGCACGTCGCGATGGGCCGGCCTGGTTCGGCGCGCTCGTCGCGCTCGCCGGCCGGGCGCGGCGGCTGCTGTCGCGCGAGCGGGTGCGGCGCGCGCTCGACCGTGCCTCGGCCGGGGTGCTGCCCGGGCTCGGCGTGGCGATGGTCGCCGACGCCCGCTGAACGCTAGGCGGCGGACGGCGGGCCGAGCAGCAGGCCGCCGTTGACCTCCAGGGTCTGCCCGGTCACCCACCGGCCGTCGTCGGAGGCGAAGAACGCCACCGCGTCGGCGATGTCGGCGGGTTGGCCGTGCCTGCCGAGCGCCACGATCCGCGCGACCCCGCGCGCCGCCTCCGGGTCGTCGGTCAGCCAGGCGTTCATGTCGGTCTCGGTGATGCCCGGGGAGACGGTGTTGACGGTGATCCCGCGACCGCCGTGGGTGTGGGCGAGCGAGCGGGTGAGCACGTTCAGCGCGCCCTTGCTCATGCTGTAGACGACCTCGGGGGTGGCGAACCACGTGACGCCGGAGGAGACGTTCACGATCCGGCCGCCGTCAGGCATCAGCGGCAGCGCCCGCTGGGTGACGAACAGCGGGGCGCGGACGTTCACCGCGAACAGCCGGTCGAACGCCTCCGGGGTGGCGCCCTCGATCGTCGCCGAGTAATCGATCACCGCGGCGTTGTTGACCAGGACGTCGAGCGGGCGGCCGGCGAGGCCGTCGCGCAGCGCGGCGAACAGGTCGTCGAGCTCGGCGATCTCGGCCAGGTCCGCGCGGACCGCGAACGCCTGGCCGCCTGCGCGCTGGATCGCGGCGACGGTCTCCTTGGCGGCCGTCTCGTTCCGGCCGTAGTGCACGGCGACGAGCGCGCCGTCGGAGGCCAGCCGCTCGGCGATCGCGCGGCCGATGCCGCGGGAGGCGCCGGTGACGAGCGCGGTGCGTCCGGTCAGGTCGGTCATGGTGCGGCTCCTTCTCGGGTGGGGGGACGCAGCGCGGAGGTCGCCCACGCGGCGGGCACCGCGAGCGCGGTGAGCAGGAGGCCGGTGAGCAGGGGGCCGCCCGCGCCCCGGGTGTCGAGCGCCCAGCCGCCCGCGAGGGCGCCGAGCGCGATGCCCGCGTTGAGCGCGGACGCGGGGAGCGTGGCCGCGAGGTCGCGGCCGGGCCCCGCGAGCTCGAGCACGCGGTACTGCAGCGAGGGAACGAGCCCCATCCCGACGACGCCCCAGACGACCAGCCCGGCCGCGACCGGCACCGGGTGCGCCGCCACCAGGTGGAGCAGGCCGAGCGCGCCCACCAGCGCGGCGGTGCCGAGCACGAGCGCCCTGGTCGCGCCGCGGTCGGCCGCCCACCCGCCGCCGAGGACGCCGACCGCGGTCGCCGCGCCGAAGGCGAGCAGGAACCCGCTCACCGCCGCGCCCCCCACTCCGGTGCGCTCCTGCAGGAACGGGCTGATGTAGGTGAGCGCCGCGTACTGGCCGCCGAGGATCAGCAGGCCGGTCGCCAGCACGGCCAGCACCCGGGGGGCGAAGGCGTACCGCGCCTGCACCGCCGCGCGCCCGCCACCGCTCGCCGGGACGGCGGGCACCACCCGCAGCAGCGCGAGCAGCGCGGCGAGCCCCAGCGCACCCACCCCGACGAACCCGGCCCGCCAGCCCCACGCCTGCCCGGCCAGCGTGCCCAGCGGCACGCCGAGCGCGGTGGAGACCGCGATCCCGGCGAGCACGATCCCGATCGCCCGCCCCGTGCGCCCCGGCGGGACGACGGCGCCCGCCACCGCGAACGCGACGCCGATGAACAGGCCGTGCAGCGAGCCCGCGACGAACCGGGCCGCCAGGAAGACCGCGGCGCCGGCCTGCAGGAGCGGCACGACGGTGGCCACGACGTAGCCGGCGAGCGCCAGCGCGAGCAGCAGGCGTCGATCGGCCCGGATGGTCGCGGCGGTGAGGGCGGGTCCGCCGACGGCGATCCCGAGCGCGTACGCGGTGACGGCGGCGCCCGCGGTGCTCACCGGAACCGCGAGGTCGGCCGCGATGAGGTCGATCACCCCCACGACCAGCAGCTCGGCGCTGCCCATCACGAACGCGGCGGTGAACAGCACCGCGAGCGTCGGCGCGCTGCGGGTGGTCATGAGCACCCCCGGAGAATGTTAGGGATCGTTCCCTAACATGAACGTAGGCGGCGCCGATCGCGGGGGCAAGGGGTTGGCGCGAAACGCTAGGGAACGATCCCTGACTCGGTACGATGCGGCGGTGTCCCGGTCCGCGACGCCCCGCCGCAGCTCGGCGGAGACGCGCGAGCACGTCCTGCGGGTGGCGCACGAGCTGTTCTACTGGCAGGGCATCCGCGCCGTCGGCGTCGACCGGATCGCCGCCGAGGCCGGGGTCGCCCCCACCACGCTCTACCGGCTGTGGCCGTCGAAGGACGACCTGGTGGCGGCGTACGTCGAGCGGGCCGACCGCGAGTACCGCGAGTGGTTCGAGGCGGCCACCGCCCACGGGAGCCCGCGCGAGCGGATCCTGTCGCTGTTCGACGCGCTCGCCGAGCAGACGCAGCCGGACCGCTGCCGGGGCTGCCCGTTCCAGATGGCGCTGACCGAGTTCCCCGACCCGCAGGCCGCGGCCCACCGCAACGCCGCCGCCAACAAGGCCTGGGTCAGGGCCCGGCTCGGCGAGCTCACTGCCGGCATGCCCGACGGCGAGGCGCTCGCCGACCAGCTCGCGATCCTCATGGAGGGCGTCTACGCCTCCGCGCAGGCCCTCGGCGCGCAAGGGCCTGCGCGGCGGGCGAGGGCGCTGGCCGAGGCGCTCCTGCCGCCCGACGCTTGAGCGCCGTGGCACGGTGGTCGTCGTGAAGACCGCGCGCGACCGTGACCCGGCCGGACGCCCCCGCAACGCCCGCCCGCGCGACGCGCTGGGGCGCCCCCTCCCCCGCGGCGCCACCGGCGTCGAACGGGTGCCCGACGACCTCGTGCTCGCCCCGGACGAGGGCGTCACCGAGGCGCAGCGCCTGCTCGACGCCGGGCTGCCGTTCCCCGCCCACGACGTGCTGGAGGCCGTGTGGAAGTCGGCGCCCGACGCCGAGCGCGAGCTCTGGCGCGGGCTCGCCCAGCTCGCGGTCGGGCTGACGCACGCGCAGCGCGGCAACGCCCGCGGCGCGGTGGCGCTGCTCGAACGCGCCGCGCACCGCATCGGCTGCTGGGCCGCCCCCGCGCCCGCGGGCCTGGACATCAGCGGGCTGCAGGCGTACGCGGAGGCGCTCGCCGCGCGGATCCGCCGCGACGGTCTCGACGGCCTGACCGACGCCGAGCTACGCCCCCGCCTGCGCGGCCGCTGACGCCTCTGCCACCCCGCGCACGGCGAGCCGGTCGGCGCGCTCGTTCTCCGGGTGGCCCGCGTGGCCCTTCACCCAGTGCCACTCCACCCGGTGCCGCGCGGCCGCCGCGTCGAGCCTGCGCCACAGGTCGGCGTTCTTCACCGGCGTCTTCGCCGCGGTCGTCCAGCCGTTGGCCTTCCACCGCGGCAGCCAGCTCTGGATGCCGTTGCGGACATAGGTGCTGTCGGTGTAGATGCGGACGGCCACGGGCCGGGTCAGCGACTCCAGCGCCCGGATCGGGGCCATCAGCTCCATCCGGTTGTTGGTCGTCGGGCCCGGGTCGCCGCCGTGGAGCTCCTTCTCGACCGCGCCGTAGCGCAGCACGGCCCCCCAGCCGCCGGGCCCGGGGTTCCCGCTGCACGCGCCGTCGGTGTAGATCTCCACGACGCGCTCGGACACCGGCTCGGACACCGGCACACCGTAGCGAGCCCGGCTACCGGTCCTCGAACAGGCGCGCGAGCGCCGCCTCCAGATCGGGCAGGCCGGACGTGTCGATCAGGAACGTGTCCTCGAGGACCTTCCGGATCTCCGCGGGCGAGGACAGCGCGTGCCGCTCGGTCGGACCGCCGAGGTGGTGCACGGCGAGGGTCGGCCCGCCCAGCGCGTAGCGGCGGTCCGGCTCGGGGCGGGCGATCGTGAGCCCGCTGCGGAAGTGCGAGCGGGGGTGGTGGCACAGGTACCAGTTCGACACCTCGTAGTCGGCGAGCAGCTGCTCGGTGAGGTCGAACCAGTACAGGCTCCGCCACTCGCCGCCCACGAGCGCCTGCATCCGGTACCCGGAGCGCTCGGCGGGCACCAGCCGGAACGGCTCGTGCGGGGTGTCCTGCACGACGTCGGGTTCGAGCGCGAGCACCCCGGTGAGCGTGAGCCCGCCGAAGCCGACGTCGACGAGGTGCGGCCCCTCCGGCAGGTCGACGCGCATGAGCATGTGGCTGCGCGGCCGCGGCGGCGCGTCGTCCGGACCGCCCCACAGCACCCGCGCCGCCAGGCAGGTGGTGGTGTAGCCGAGCGCGTCGAGCGCGCCGCGCAGCAGGAGGTTCTGCTCGAAGCACCACCCGCCGCGGCGGCCGTGCACGAGCTTGGCGGCGAGCGCGTCCGGGTCGAGGGCGACCTCGCGGCCGGTGAAGGCGTCCAGGTTCTCGAACGCGATGGAGCGGGTGTGGCCGGCGACGATGCGCCGCAGCGTCGGCAGGTCGGGCCCGGTGACGTCGACGACGCCGATCCGGTCGAGGTACGCGGCGAGGCCCGGGTCGGTCATGACCTTCATCCTGCCGCCACCCGGCCCCGCGGTCATCCGAGATCGGATTTCCGCTGGTGGCGCCCGCCGCCTGGCGCAATCATGCACGGGTGCGCGCGCCGACCCTGACCGATGGCGTGGTGACCCTGCGGGCCCACACCGCCGACGACGTGGCGGGGCTGGTGGCCTACGCCCGCGACCCGGAGACCGCGCGCTGGACCCGCGTCCCCCGGCCCTACGGCCCGGCCGAGGCGCGGCGGTGGATCGAGCGGACGGTCCCGGCCGGGTGGCGCGACGGCACGGTGGCGCGCTGGGTGGTGGAGGCCGACGGGCGGTTCGCGGGCGCCGTCGACGTCCACCGCGGCACGCCGCCGTTCGTCGGATACGGGCTCGTGCCGCAGGCGCGCGGGCGCGGGCTCGCGTCGCGGGCGCTGCGGCTCGCGGCCGGGTGGGCGTTCGCCGACGCCCGGCTGCCGGTGCTGCACTGGTGGGCCGAGGTGGGCAACCTCGCGTCGTGGCGGGTGGCGCACGCCTGCGGGTTCACCTTCGAGGGCACCCGGCGGCGCGCCGTGCCGCGCGGCGACGGGCTCGTCGACGGCTGGTTCGCCTCGCTCACCCCGGGCGAGCCGATGGTCCCGCGCACCACGTGGTGGCCGGTGCCCGAACTGGTCGGCGAGCGGGTGCGGCTGCGGCCGCACACGGAGGCCGACCTGCCGCGGATCGTCGAGGCGTGCACCGACCCGCGCACCCGGCACTGGCTTCCGACGCTGCCCGACCCGTACCCGCTCGACGCCGCGCGGGAGTTCGTGCTGGGCTGCCGACTCGCCGAGTCGCTCGGCCAGAAGGTCACCTGGGCGGTCGCCGACGCGGGCGACGACCGGCTGCTCGCGAACGTCACCGTCTTCCGGCTGAACGACCCGATGAGCCCCACCGGCGGCGAGGTCGGCTACTGGGCCCACCCGGACGCGCGCGGCCGCGGCGTCGTCGGCGAGGCCGTCGAGCTCGTCGTCGCGCACGCGTTCACGCCGCGCGCGGACGGCGGGCTCGGCCGGCACCGGCTGGAGATCGGCGCCTCCCGCGACAACGCGGCGAGCCGGCACGTCGCCGAACGCGCCGGCTTCACCCTGGTCGGGGAGCCGCACCAGGACGGCGTCGTCGGCGACGGCACGCCCGACGACGGCGTCCGGTACGAGCTGCTGGCGCCCGCGGCCCGGCGGCTCAGGCGCCGCCGGGGCTGAGCGTGACCTCGATCGGCTGGAAGCCCTCGCCGGTCACGTCGACGCCCTCCGCCCGGAGCTGCTCGAGGGCCGCCTGCACGTACTCGTTGGTGTAGGCCTCCGGGTCGGGGTCGCGGGTGAGCACGGTCTCGCCGTCGGCGTTGACCGCGGTGCGCGCCACCTGGACGGTCTGCGCCCACGCCGCCTCGTCGATCACGCCCGCGCCGTTCGGCGACGGCCAGATCAGCTTGTTCACCTCGTTGACCTGCCACAGCTGGTGGCTCGCGCCGAGCGTGGAGCCCGCGGCGACGACCATGTCCCGGCACGACTCGGGGTTGTCGCGGCAGTAGGCCCACCCCTCGATCGAGCCCGCGATGAACCGGGTGGTGATATCTTGGTACGCCGGGTCCTGCAGGCGCTCGGTGCCGGCCCAGATCGCGTCCTGCAGCATCGCGGTGCCGGTCTCGTTCCAGTCGATGATCGAGAAGTCGCTCGGCTGGTAGAGCTGGCCGGTGGCGGGGTTGGTCGCCTCCAGCACCTGCGCGTACTCGTTGTAGGACATGGCCTGCGCGGCGTCGATCTCGCCGTTCAGCAGCGCCTGCATGTCGAACTGCTGCTGCACGAGCGTGACGTCCGTGGCCGGCGTGATCCCGGCCTGGGTCATCCCGGCGAACAGCTCGAACTCGTTGCCGAAGCCCCAGTTGCCGACCTTCTTGCCCCGCAGGTCGGCGGGCGTGCGGATCCCCCGGTCGGCGAAGGACACCTGGTAGGTGCCCGACCGCTGGAAGATCTGGGCGACGTCGGTGATCCCCGCGCCCTGCTCGCGCGAGGCGAGCGCCTTCGGCACCCACGCGATCGCGAAGTCGGCCTGGCCCTGCGCGAGGACGGTCTGGGGCACGATGTCGACCCCGCCCTCGAGGATCTGCACGTCGAGCCCGCGCTCGGCGTAGAAGCCCTGCTCGACGGCGGCGATGTACCCGGCGAACTGGCCCTGCGTGGCCCACTGCAGCTGCAGCCGGACCGGTTGCGGTCCCCCGTCCGAGGGCGGAGGGCTGCTGCCGCCGCCCTCCGGGGTCACGCTGCAGGCGGTGGCCGCCACGGCGAGCGCTGCCGCCAGTGCGAGGCGGCGGATGGCGGTGCGCGGCATGGGGACCTCCCGGTTCAGGCGGTGCGACGGCGGGTCACCAGGCGCTCCAGGAGCAGCCCGGCGAGGTGGAACAGCAGCCCCAGTGCGATCGAGGCGGCGACGAAGGCCCACGCGCGGGCGTAGGCGGTGTTGGCGGCGGCCGCGGTGATGCGGCTGCCCAGCCCGTTCTGCAGGCCGCCGAAGTACTCGGCGACGATCGAGGCGATCACCGACGCGGGCGCGGCGAGGCGCAGCCCGGTCATGATGTGCGGCACGGCGCCCGGCAGCCGGACGAACCGCGCGTGCTGCCACGGGGTGGCGGCGAGCGCGGTCATGAGCTCGTCGTGCACGGGGCGCACCTGGCGCAGCCCGCGGGCGGTCGCGACGAACACCGGAACCGTGACCACCACCGTGACCACGAGCCGGCGGGGGGTCTCGGTGGCCGAGCCGTACATCGTGGTGAACACCGGGGACAGCGCGACGATCGGCACGGCGCTCGCGGCCAGCACGACCGGCGTGACCAGCTCGCCGAAGACCCGCGACCGGGCGGCCAGCAGCGCGAGCACCACCCCGAGCAGGAACCCGGCGACGAGGCCGACGAGGGCGTTGCCGCCGGTCACCGACGCCGTGGAGAGCATCACCGAGAACTGGGCGACGACCTGCTCGGCGATGGCGCTCGGCGCGGGCAGCAGGAACGCGGGCACGCCCAGCAGGCGGACCAGCAGCTCCCACAGCACCAGCGCGCCGACCCCGAACGCCACCGGCGGCCACACCGCGGCGAACCCGCGCGCGCCCCGGCGGGGGCCCGCGTCGACGCCCGCGGCGCCCGGTACCGCCCTGGTCATCCGTGCCCCTTGCGCAGCGCCTCGCGCACCGCGGTGATCGCGGCGAAGAAGGCGCCCGACTCGCGGACGTCGTCGACGTCCTGGTCCGGTCCGGGCCGCTCGCCCGTGACGACCTCGGTGATCCGGCCGGGCCGCGGGGACATCACCACCACGCGGTCGGAGAGCACCACGGCCTCGGGGATCGAGTGCGTGACGAACAGGACCGCGGCCTCGGTCTCCCGCGCGATGCGCAGCAGCTCGGCCTGCATCCGCTCGCGCGTCATCTCGTCGAGCGCCCCGAACGGCTCGTCCATGAGCAGCAGGCGCGGGCTGGGGGCGAGCGCGCGGGCGATCGCCACGCGCTGCTGCATGCCGCCGGACAGCTCGCTCGGCCGCGACCCGGCGAACTCGGCGAGCCCGACCAGCTCCAGCAGCTCGGTGGCCCGGGCGCGGCGGGTCGCCTTGTCGACGCCGTGGACGTGCAGGGGCAGCTCGACGTTCTCGACGACGCTGCGCCACTCCAACAGGCCCGCCTGCTGGAACGCGATGCCGTAGTCCTGGTCCAGGCGCGCCTGGTGCGGGGTCTTCCCGCCCACCTGGACGGTGCCCGAGGTGGGCTGTTCCAGGTCGGCCACCACCCGCAGCAGGGTCGACTTCCCGCAGCCGGACGGCCCGATCAGCGACACGAACTCCCCGGCCGCGATCTCCAGGTCGATGCCGTCGAGGGCGTGGACCTCGCCGAACCGCTTGTGCACCCCCGCGAGCTGCACCGCACTCGATGCCGTGGTCAACGGATGCTCCCCCGGTAGCGGCGCAGGCCGACGTCGAGCAGCCCGACCGCGCCCGCCGCGACGAGCCCGAGCGCGGCGGCGCCGAGGATCGCGGTGTAGAGGCGCGACGGGTCGCCGGTGGCCGACTGCGCGTACTCGATGATCAGGCGGCCGATCCCGCCGCGGGTGCCGGTGGAGATCTCCGCGACGATCGCGCCGACCACGGACGCGGCCGCCGCGAGCCGCACCGCGGGGAGCAGGAACGGGACCGAGGCGGGCAGCCGCAGCCGCACCAGCGTGGTCCACCACCCCGCGGCGAGGGTGTGGAACAGCTCGACGTCGGCCTTCGCGGGCGAGTTGAGCCCGCGCAGCATCCCGACCGCGATCGGGAAGAACGCGAGGTAGGACGCGATCACCATGACGCTCGCCCACGGCTGCCACGTCCAGCCCGCGATCGCGATCTTGCCGCCCCACCCGACGACGAGCGGGGCGATCGCGATCAGCGGCACGGTCTGGGACGCCACGACGTACGGCAGGGCAGCCCGCTCCAGCAGGCCGAACCGCTGCATCGCCAGCGCCAGCAGCATCCCGAGCACCCCGCCCAGCGCCAGGCCACCCAGGGACAGGCCGAGGGTGAACAGGGCCCCCGCCGCGACGGCGGCGCCCACCGTGCGCGCGTCGGCCGCGCCCGCCACCTCGGGCTCGAGGAGGCGACCGAGCACCGTCCAGACGTGCGGCATGGCCGAGTCGTCGGTGCGGGGCAGGATGCGGGTCTCGCCGATCAGCACACCGTCGCGGGGCAGCAGGAGCTTCGCCAGCTCCCACAGCACCACCAGCAGCACGAACGCCGCCACCGCAGCGACGACCGCGCGCGCTCGACCGACCATCCCGTGCTCCCCTCAGACCGGGTGATCCTCTGAGCAGGGAATGACCGTAGCGTTACGAGCGCGTTCCCAATAGGGCACTCGCTGTCGCGTCAGCCCGTGGTGCCGGTGCGCGTCCACCCCTCCGGCAGGCCCTCGACGGTCGCGTCCCCGCCGGTGGCGGTGATGTCCGCGGTGACCGGGCCGAGGCGCAGCTGCCGCAGCCGCAGCTGCCCCCAGCGGCCCGGCAGGTGCGGCGCGACCGCCAGCCTGCGCTCCGGGACGTCCGGCTGCAGCCCGAGGAACGCCCGCACCAGCAGCAGCGGGGCCGCCGCCGCCCACGCCTGCGGCGAGCAGGACGTCGGGTACGGCACCGGCGGGTTGAACTCGGCGCGCGAGAAGCCGCAGAACAGCTCCGGCAGCCGGCCGCCGAACGCGGTGGCGGCGTCGAGCAGGCCCTCGGCGAGCCGCTGGGCGAGCTCCACCGCGCCGGGCACGTGCGCGTAGCGCAGCAGGCCGGCCACCGCGATGGCGGTGTCGTGCGGCCAGACCGAGCCGTTGTGGTAGCTCATCGGGTTGTAGGCGCCCATCGACGTGGCGAGCGTGCGCAGGCCGAACCCGCTGTCCATCTCCGGGCCGCTCAACCGCTCCACCAGCACGGCCGCGTGCTCGTCGGTGGCGATGCCCGACCACAGGCAGTGCGCCGCGTTGCTGGTCAGCGCGTCGACGGGGTCCTTCTGCCCGTCGAGCGCGACCGCGTACCAGCCGCGGTCGGCCAGCCAGTACGTCTCGGCGAACCGCTTGCGCAGCTCCTCGGCGCGCTCCCGGTGGGCCGCCGCCTTGGCCGGCTCTCCGAACGCCTCGGCGAGCTCGGCGAACGCGAGCCGCGCCGCGTAGGCGTAGCCCTGCACCTCGCACAGCGCGATCGGGCCCTCGGCGAGCCGGCCGCGGGCGTCGTTGATCCCGTCGAAGCTGTCCTTCCAGCCCTGGTTGATCAGGCCGCGGTCGGTCGCGCGCCGGTACTCGACGAACCCGTCGCCGTCGCGGTCGCTGAACTCGTCGATCCAGCGCATGGCGGCCTCCGCGGCGGGCAGCAGCGCCCGCACGGTGGACTCCTCGGCGCCCCAGCGCCTGCACTCGGCCAGCAGCATCACGAACAGCGGCGTGGCGTCGACCGTGCCGTAGTAGTGGTTGCCGCCCAGCACGTGCGCGCTGTCCGGGCCGAGGCGCAGCTCGTGCAGGATCCGGCCGGGCTCCTCCTCGGTGAACGGGTCCACCTCGCGCCCCTGCAGCTCGGCGAGGGTCTGCAGGGTGCCGAGCGCGAGGCCGACGTCCAGTGGCAGCGCCATCCAGGCCGTCAGCAGGCTGTCGCGCCCGAACAGCGTCATGAACCACGGGGCGCCGGCGGCGACGAACGGGCGGCCCCCGCGGGCGGGGTCGTGGATCTGCAGGGCGCCGAGGTCGCTCTCGGTGCGCTTGAGCACGGCGGTGAGCGCCGGGTCGTCGACCTCGACCGACGTGCTGGCGCTGCGCCAGGCCTCGATCTTGCGGGCGGGCCCCGTGCTCGCGGCCACCTCGCCGCGCCGGAACTGCGGCTCGACCATCCGCCCGGCGAGCGTCGGCTGCACCATGATCTCGGTGGACCAGCGCCCGCCCGCGGGCACGACCACCCGCCAGCTCAGCGCGCCGGGCACCACCACGGGGCTGCCCGACGCGCTGATCGCCACTCCCCGCAGCCCGTCGGCGCGGTCGCGCAGCACCAGCTCGGTGCCCGCGACGGTGGCGTCGGCCCCGCTGCTCGACCCGCGGCCCTCCTTGACCGCGAACAGGTCGGCGAAGTCGGCCTCGACCCGCAGCTCCAGCCCGACCGCGGTGGCCTCCCGCCCCAGGTTCTCCAGCGTGATGGTCTCGCGGAGCCCGTCGCCGACGAGGCGCTCGCGGACCACGAGGAGGGTGCTGTCGGCCTGTCCCGCCTTCGGTGGGCGGCGCAGCACGAACCGCGCCGTGAACGCCTCGGGGGTCATCACCGACAGCGCGTGCGGCGCCCGGCCGTCCAGCGACAGCTCCCACCGCGACAGCATCCGGGCGTCGCGGAAGAAGAACCCGTGCATGCTGCCGGAGCGGACGTCACCGGCGCCGTCGGACAGGCAGAACGTGCTGCCCTCCACGAGGGACACGGTCCCGCCGGCATCGGTGATCAACGCGGGTTCACCGGCGTTGAACGGGCCGGGCGCCTCGGTCACGGCCGGCCGCCCGTGACGGGCACGGCGGGACCGTCGTGGTCACCGCCGTCGGTGAGCACCGAGCCGAGCGAGTCGAGGTCCGCCTCGAGCGACGGGTAGTCGCGGCGCAGCAGGTCGAGCGAGCTGCGCACCCCGGCGGGCGCCGCGTGGTCGGCGCCGAGCGCGGCGCGGTAGGCCGCCTCGTACCCGGCGGCGAGCCCGGCGACGTCGAAGTGCTCGGCGACGTGGGCGCGGCAGGCCGCGGGCGAGATGCCGCGGACGTCGTCGAGGGCCTGCACCAGCTCGCCGGGCTCGTCGCAGACGATGCCGGTGACGCCGTCGACGACGACCTCGGACACCGCGCCCGCGCGCAGGGCCACGACGGGGGTGCCGCAGGCCATCGCCTCGATCATGACCATCCCGAACGGCTCCTCCCACTGGATCGGGAAGAGCAGGCAGCGGGCGTTGGCGAGCAGCTCCCGCTTCGCCGCGGCGTCGGCGACGCCGAAGACGTGGTCGCGGTCGGTCAGCCGGGGCCGGATCTCGCGCTCGAAGTACTCCTTCTCGATCGGCTCGGCGCACTTGCCCGCGAGGACCAGGCGCAGTCCCGCGGCGTGCGCGGCGTCGAGCGCGAGGTGCGGCGCCTTGTCGGGGTGGAACCGGCCGAGGAAGAGCGCGTAGTCGTCCTTCTGCTCCTGGAACGGCCAGTCCTCCACGCGCAGCGCGTTGTGCACGGTGGCCGTCCAGTTCAGGTCGGGGGCGAGCTCCCGCTGCCGGTCGCTGATGGCCACCAGGTGCACGTCGTCGCCGAGCTCGCGGTAGTAGCGACGCAGGTCGTCGTCCACCGGGCCGTGGACGGTGACGACGGTGGGCAGTCCGAGGGCCGCGTAGGCAGGGGCGTTGAGAGGGCCGGCGAGGGTGTGGTCGTGGACCACGTCGACCGAGCCGGTGAGGGCGAGGCGCTCCACGGCGCGCCGGGTGGCGACCGCGTGCATGACCTCGGGGTAGGGCTCACCGAGGCGCTCGGGGACGGTGCGCTCCCACAGGGGGACGAAGCGGGCGGCCGTGCCGGGCTTGCCCGCGCCCACGACCGTGACGGTGTGCCCGTGCGAGACCAGCGCGTCGGCCAGGTCGGCGACCACGGCCTCGACGCCGCCGTACGCGGCGGGCGGGACGTCGAAGTAGGGCGGCGCGATCAGCGCGACCCGGAGCGGACGGGCTGATGAGAGAGAACGATCGAAGGCGGCACCAGCGGACGGCACCCGGTTCAAGGCTTCCTCCCCAATCTTCCGGAACCGGATCGGTTAGCACTCTCCGCTTATGAGTGCTAACAACGCCGACGAGAACCGACAATGTGATACGCGACACCGACCTTCGGGGTTGACTAACGCGGCATCCGCCTCCACAGCGCCCGCGGCGCGTGTCGCAGCACGGCGAACACCGGCCGCAGGACCGCGGGCACCCAGACCTCGTCGCGCCCGGACCGCAGCGCCGCGACCGTGGCGTCGGCGACCTGGTCGGGGGTGGAGGAGAACGGGGCCGGCTTCATCCCCGCGGTCATCCGCCCGATCACGAAACCCGGCCTGACCAGCACCAACCGCACGCCGCTGCCGTGCAGCGAGTCGGCCAGCCCGCTCGCGAACCCGTCGAGGCCCGCCTTCGCCGAGCCGTACACGAAGTTGGCCTTGCGCACCCGCGCCCCGGCCACGGAGGAGAACACGACGATCGTCCCGCTCCCCTGCTCGCGCAGGATCGCCGCCAGGTGGAGCAGCACGGCGACGTGCGCCACGTAGTCCGTGTGGACGATCTCCACCGCGTGCGCGGGGTCGCGCTCGGCCCGCGCCTGGTCGCCGAGGATCCCGAACGCCACCACGACGACGTCGAGCCGGCCGTGGCGGCGCACCACGTCCAGCAGCACACCCCGGTGGGAATCCAGGTCGTCGGCGTCGAACTCGACGCGGTCGACCGCGCCCGCCCCCGCGGCGCGCAGCTGCTCCTCCTCGGCGTCGAGCTCGCCGTTGCGCCGCGCCGCGAGCACCACGGTCGCCCCGTCGGCGAGCCGCTTCGCCACGGCCAACCCGATCTCGCTGCGTCCCCCGAGCACCAGCACCGTTCGCGCCACCGGGCGAGCCTGGCACAACGGGCGGCGGGCCCGGCGCGAACGCGCCCGGCGTGCCGCGATACTGGCGTCCATGCGCGCAGCAGTGCTGGGGAGCCCGATCGCCCACTCGCTCTCGCCGGTGCTGCACTCGGCGGCGTACGCGGCGCTCGGGCTGGACGGGTGGCACTACGACGCGCACGAGTGCGACGAGGCCGCCCTCGCGGCCTTCGTCCACCGGCTGGGCCCGGAGTGGGCGGGCCTGTCGCTGACGATGCCGCTGAAGCGGGTCGCGCTCGAGGTCGCCCGCGACGTCTCCCCGCTGGCCGCGGCGGTCGGCGCCGCCAACACCCTCGTGCTCACCGACGGCAGGCGCTACGCCGACAACACCGACGTGGCCGGCGTCGTCGCCGCCCTGCGCGGCGCCCCGCGCGGCGGGCGGGCCGTGGTGCTCGGCGCGGGCGGCACCGCCCAGGCCACCCTCGCCGCGCTGCGCGAGCTGGGCATCGGCGACATCACCGTGCTCGTGCGCTCCACGGCCAGGGCCCAGGAGCTGCGCGCCGCCGCCGACCGCCTCGGCGTCGCCCCGCAGGTCGGCGACGGGCTGCTCGACCCCGCCCGGGCGGGCGCCGCGCTCGCGGGCGCCGACGTCGTCGTGTCGACCCTCCCCGCGGGGGCCGCCGACGGGCTCACCGGCGTGCGGCGCGGCGCGGTGGTGCTCGACGTGGTCTACGCGCCGTGGCCCACCGCGTTCGCCGCCGCCGCGCAGGCCGCGGGCGCCCACGTGGTCAGCGGGCTGGAGATGCTGCTGCACCAGGCGGTGGCGCAGGTCGAGCTGATGACCGGGCTGACCCCGCCGGTCGACGCCATGCGCGACGCGCTCGACGCCGCCGTGGCCGCCCGCGCCTGACGGTTACCATCCGCGGCATGGAAGGCAGGCGCGGCACCAACTTGCCGCGCGTGGCCGACTACAACCAGGCCGTCATCCTCGACGCAATCCGGCACGCGCCCGAGGGGCTCTCCCGGGTGGAGCTCGCCGAGCTCACGGGCCTGTCGGCGCAGTCGGTCTCCAACATCACCCGCCGGCTGCTCGACCGCGAGCTCATCACCGAGGCCGGCACGATCCTGCCGGTCGGCCGGGGCAAGCCGCGCACGCTGCTGCGGCTGCGCCCCACCGGCCGGTTCGCGATCGGCGTCCACATCGACCCGACCGTCACCACGGTCGCGCTGCTCGACCTCGTCGGCGACGTCGTCGAGTCGGTCCGCACGCTGCCCGCGTCGGCCACCACCCCGGACCGGCTGGTCACCGCGATCACCGAGTCGGCGTCCGGGCTCGTCGCGTCCACCGGGGTCGACCCGGGCCGGGTGCTGGGGATGGGCATCGCCGCGCCCGGGCCGTTCGACCCGGGCGCGGGCGTCGTGCTCGACCCGCCGCTCCTGCCCGAGTGGAGCCGCGTCGGGCTGCGGGAGCTGCTGCACGAGGCCACCGGCTACCCGGTGGTGCTGCACAAGGACGCGGCCTCGGCCGCGCTCGCGGAGCTGTGGCGCGGGTCGGCGGCGTCGCTGGCCGACTTCGTGTTCCTCTACCTGGGCACCGGCCTCGGCGCGGGGCTCGTGCTCGGCGGCGAGCTGATCGGCGGCAGCACGGACAACGCGGGCGAGATCGGGCACCTGATGGTCGACGCCGACGGGCCGCGGTGCCGCTGCGGCCAGCGCGGGTGCGTCGGGCCCGCCTGCATGCCGCGCACGCTCGTGGCCGAGGCCGCCGCGGCGGGCCTGCTCCCCCGGCCGTCGTCCGACGCGGGCGACCGGGAGATCGACGAGCTGTTCACGGCGATGTGCCGGCTGCCCGCCGCCCGGCCGATCCTCGAGCGCAGCGCCACCCGGCTGGCCCGCGGGGCCGCCACGATCGCGAACCTGCTCGACGTGCGCGCGGTCGTGTTCGGCGGCCCGATCTGGGATCGCATCAGCGACGTGTTCCTGCCGATCCTGAACAACACGCTGCTCACCACCACCGAGGCCAGGAAGGTGCACCCCGTGACGGCGCTGGGCAGCTCGCTCGGCCCGGACGTCGGCGCGATCGGCGCCGGCTGCCTCGTGCTCGAGCACTCGTTCTCCACCCGGCCGTCCACGCTGCTGCTCGGGCCGCGCGACGATCAGGTGGCGGCCGCGCCCTGACCCGGCGCGCGGTGGACCGCCACCAGGTAGTCGCCGCCGGTGTACGGGTCGCGCTCCCAGGTGGCGAACCGGCCCTCCGCGACGGCGCCGGCGGCGGCGCACCACCGGTCGTAGTCGTCCGGGGTCGGCCAGCCGGGGCGCAGCCGGAAACCGGCCACGAGCCTGCCGCCGGGCGCGAGGTGTGCGACGCACGCCGCCACCGCCCGCTCCCGCCGGTCGGCCGCGATGTAGGGCACGACGTTGCCGGCGAGCACCACCACGTCGAACCGATCGGGTCGGTCGAGGTCGGCGAGGTCGGCCGTGACCCACTCCAGGTCGGGCGCCTTCGCCCGGGCGGCATCGATCATCTCCGGGTCGGCGTCCACGCCGACCACGCCGATCCCCCTCCTGGCCAGCTCGATCGCGACCCGCCCGGTGCCGCACCCGCCGTCCAGCACGGAAGCCGGGCCGTACGAGGCGACGAGGTCGGCCTCGCCGTGCGGGTTCTGGCCCGACGCGGCGAGCCGCCGGAACCGCTCGTCGTAGCGCGCGGGGTCCTCCTGCGCACGCCAGGCCCGCCAGTCGTCGGGGAGGTCGGACATGCCACCAGGCTAGGGAACACCCGGGCGCCCGCCGTGGTTGATCTGCGCGTGAAGGTCGAGATCTGGTCGGACGTGGTCTGCCCGTGGTGCGCCGTCGGCAAGCACCGCTTCGAGAAGGCGCTCGCGAGGTTCGAGCACCGCGACCAGGTCGAGGTGAGCTACCACAGCTTCGAGCTCGACCCCGGCGCCCCGCGGGAGCTCGAGGGCGGCGACCTGCACGACCACCTCGCCGCCAAGTACGGCATGACCCGCGCCGAGGCCGAGGCGAAGCACCGCCAGATGACCGAGCTGGCCGCCGAGGACGGGTGGGAGTTCCACTTCGACCGCGCCCGCCGCGGCAACACCTTCGACGCCCACCGCCTGCTCCACCTCGCCGCCGAACGCGGCGTGCAGGAGGCGGTGAAGGAGCGCTTCTTCCGCGGCTACTTCACCGAGGGCGAGCCGATCGCCGACCACGACACCCTCGTCCGGCTCGCGGCCGAGGCCGGGCTGGACGCCGACGAGGCCCGCGCCGTCCTCGCCTCCGACCGGTACGCCGACGCCGTGCGCGCCGACGAGCGGCAGGCCGCCGCCTACGGGATCACGGCGGTGCCGTTCTTCGTGGTGGACCGCACGTACGGGGTGGCGGGCGCCCAACCGCCCGACGCGCTGCTGCAGGTGCTGGAGAAGGCGTGGGCGGAGGCCCACCCGCTGCAGGTCGTCACGCCGGCGGGTGGGGTGGACGGGTGCGCCGACGGGACCTGCGGCGTCTGAGGGAGCCGCTGCGGGATCACGCCCACAGTGCCCGGCGAGTCGCGCTCCGGGTCCCGGCGAGTCGCGACCTGAGTGCCGTCGAGTCGCGACCTGAGTGCCGTCGAGTCGGGCCGGGGCACGGGCGCCCCGCGCACCCCGCGGGCGCGTCACCGCCCGCAGGTTCGGCGGAACCCACCCACACCCCAATTCGCGTGCACCCAGCCCGCGACTCGCGCGCACCCAGAGCGCGACTCGCCGGGTCAGCCGCAGACGGCGCCCAGCGCCGCCGAGCGCACCAGGCGGGCGTACTTGCCGAGCACACCGGTGCGCAGGGTCGGCTCCGGCGGCGCCCACCCCGCCCGCCGCCGGGCGAGCTCGGCCTCGTCCACCTCGAGGTCGAGGGTGCGGCGCTGCATGTCGAGCACGATGCGGTCGCCGTCGCGGACCAGCGCGATCGGGCCGCCGTCGGTCGCCTCGGGGGCGACGTGGCCCACGCACAGGCCGGTGGTGGCGCCGGAGAAGCGGCCGTCGGTGAGCAGCAGGACGTCCTTGCCGGGGCCCGCGCCCTTGATCGCGCCGGTGACCGCGAGCATCTCGCGCATGCCCGGCCCGCCGCGCGGGCCCTCGTAGCGGATCACGACGACGTCGCCGGGCTGCAGCGTGCCGTCCTCGACGGCGGCCATCGCGCCCTGCTCGCCGTCGAAGACGCGGGCGGTGCCCTCGAAGCGGGCGGAGTCGAAGCCCGCGGACTTGACGACCGCGCCCTCGGGCGCGAGCGAGCCGTGCAGGATGGTGATCCCGCCGGTCGGGTGAATGGGGTCGTCGAGCGCCCGGATGATCGTGCCGTCGAGGTCGGGCGGGTCGATCTCGGCGAGGTTCTCGGCCATCGTCCTGCCGGTGACGGTGAGCGCGTCGCCGTGCAGCAGGCCGGCGTCGAGCAGCGCCCGCATCACGACCGGCACGCCGCCGACCTGGTCCACGGTGGACATGACGTGCGCGCCGAACGGCTTCACGTCGGCCAGGTGCGGCACCCGGTCGCCGATGCGGTTGAAGTCGTCGAGCTCGAGCGGGACGCCCGCCTCCCAGGCGATGGCGAGCAGGTGCAGCACCGCGTTCGTGGAGCCGCCGAACGCCATCACCACGGCGATCCCGTTCTCGAACGCCTCCCGGGTGAGGATCTGGCGGGCGGTGATCCCCTTCTCGATCATGCCGACGACCGCCTCGCCGGAGGCGCGGGCGATGCCGTCGCGGCGGCGGTCGACGGCGGGCGGCGCGGCCGAGCCGGGCAGCGCCATCCCGAGCGCCTCCGCGGCGCTCGCCATCGTGTTGGCGGTGTACATGCCGCCGCAGGCACCCTCGCCGGGGCAGATCGCCCGCTCGATCGCGTCGACCTCCTCGCGGCTGATCAGGCCGCGCGCACACGCCCCGACCGCCTCGAACGCGTCGGCGATGTTCACCTCGCGGCCGTCGACGTGGCCGGGGAGGATCGACCCGGCGTAGACGAACACCGCGGCCAGGTCGAGCCGGGCCGCGGCCATCAGCATCCCGGGCAGGCTCTTGTCGCAGCCGGCGAGCAGCACCGTGCCGTCCAGCCGCTCGGCCTGCACCACGGTCTCCACGGAGTCCGCGATGATCTCGCGGCTGACCAGCGACCAGTGCATCCCGATGTGGCCCATCGAGATGCCGTCGGAGACCGAGATCGTGCCGAACTCCATCGGGAACCCGCCGCCGCGGTGCACGCCCTCCTTGGCCGCGGTGGCGAGCCGCTGCAGCGACAGGTTGCACGGGGTGATCTCGTTCCAGCTGGAGGCGATGCCGATCTGGGGCTTCGTGAAGTCCTCGTCGCGCATCCCGACCGCACGCAGCATCCCGCGGGCGGCCGCGCGCTCCAACCCCCGCGTGACCTCCGCGCTGCGCGGCTGGAGGTTCGGTGTCATGGGTGCTCCTCGGGGGTGGCGGGTGCGGCCCGCACATCCTCCCGCTCGCGCCCGCGCCCGACCAGCAGGACCACGACGCCCGCCATCACCATGAACGCCGCGACGACGAACATGCCCGCCTCGTTGTTGCCGGTGAGGTCGCGCAGCCACCCGGTGAGGTACGGCCCGGCGAAGCCGCTGAGGTTGCCGAACGAGTTGATCACCGCGATGCCCGCCGCCGCGCCGACGCCGGTGAGGAACGCGCTCGGCAGCTGCCAGAACACCGGGACCGCCGCGTTCACCCCCGCCGCGCAGAGCGCCATCGCGGCGATCACGAGGTAGGGCGAGTCCATGAACAGCGCCGACGCCACGCCCGCCGCCCCGACGAACGCCGGGACGGCCACGTGCCAGCGCCGTTCGCCGGTGCGGTCGGAGTGGCGGGCGTTGAGGATCATCACGACGCTCGCGATCGCGTACGGGATGGCGGTGATCAGGCCGATCTGGGCGAGCGAGAACTCGATGGCGAACGTCTCCTGCAGGTCCGACACCACCTGCGGCAGGAAGAACGCCAGCGTGTAGTTGCCGAACACGATGCCGAAGTAGACGAGCGACAGCCCGACGACCCGCACGTCGCGCAGACCCTCCCGCAGCCCGGTGGTGTGCGGGACCTGGGCGGCGTCCTCGTCGGCGATCGTCTTCTCCAGCGCGTCGCGCTCGGCCGGCGACAGCCAGCGCGCCTTGCCCGGCCGGTCCGCCAGCAGCACGAGCACGAGGCAGCCGACGATCACCGACGGCAGGCCCTCGACGAAGAACATGAACCGCCAGCCGGCGTCGAAGCCCCACACCCCGTCGCCGTGCTGGATCAGCAGGGTGGAGATCGGCGAGCCGACGACCGACGAGATCGGCACCGCGAGGAAGAACAACGCGACGACCTTGGCCCGCTGGACCCGCGGGAACCAGTAGGTGAGGTACAGGATGATGCCGGGGAAGAACCCGGCCTCGGCCACGCCCAGCAGGAACCGGACGACGTAGAAGCTGATCTCACCCTGCACGAACGCCGTGGCCGAGGCGATGATGCCCCAGGTCACCATGATCCGGGCGATCCAGAGCCGGGCGCCGACCTTGTGCAGGATGACGTTGCTCGGCACCTCGAAGAAGAAGTAGCCGATGAAGAACAGGCCCGCGCCCAGCCCGTACGCCGCCGCCGACAGCCCGAGGTCGGCGTTCATCGTCAGCGCGGCGAACCCGACGTTGACGCGGTCCAGGTAGTTGAGCAGGTAGCACAGGCCCAGGAACGGCAGCAGCCGCCACATCGCGCGACGCACCGCGCCCTGGACCACCTGGTCGTGTCCGATCCCCGCGTCGGCCATGGCTCCTCCTCGAGCGCGTCGACTCGGGCTACACCTAACGCCGCGCCCGGGAGGAGATCAACACCGAATCGGTGGCGGCCCCGTCAGTCGCGCCGGCCGCGGCCCGCGGTGGCGAACCCGCGGTCGCGGCGGATGTTCGTCCGCCGCCCCTTGAGCGTGGTGCCGCCGCGGAGGCTGCGCAGCACGTCGTCCGCGGCGTGCTCGGGGATCTCCACGAGGGCGTGCCGCTCGTGGATCTGGATCGCGCCGATGTCCCGGCCGGACAGGCTGGACTCGTTGGCGAGCGCGCCCACGATGTCCTGCGGGCGCACGCCGCTGGAGCGGCCCGCGTTGACGAACAGGCGCGTGGTGCCGGCCTTCGGCGGGCGGGTCCCCGCCCCACCGCGGCCGCGGGGCTCGCGCCGCTCGAGGCTGCGCGGGGTGACGACCGGGATGTCCTCGGCGTCGTCGGGGGCGCCGGTCGCCGCCTGCAGCAGCCGGACGGCGGCCGCGGCCACGTCGAGCGGGTCGAACTCGTCGGCGAGCCCGGCCAGCATCTCGCGGACGCCGTCGCCGGACTCCTCGTCGCGGAGGTCGGCGACGAGCCGCTCGCGCAGCGCGGACGCGGTGCGCTCCAGCCGGGCCGAGCGCAGGTCGGCGGCCGTCGGCACCGGGGCGAACTCGATCGGCTGGCCGGTGAGCCGCTCGACGGCGCGCAGCGCGTGCACCTTCGACGGCGGCACGAGCGTGATCGCCACGCCCTCGCGGCCGGCGCGGCCGACCCGGCCGATCCGGTGCACGTAGGCCTCCGACGACTGCGGCACGTCGTGGTTGACCACGTGCGTGAGCAGGTCGATGTCCAGCCCGCGGGCCGCGACGTCGGTGGCGACGAGCAGCTCGGTGCGCCCGCTGCGCAGCCGCTCGACCACGCGGGTGCGGTGCTCCTGGTCCATGCCGCCGTGCAGCGCCTCGGCGCGCAGGCCGCGGGCGGTGAGCGTCTCGGTGACGGCGTCGACGTCGAGCCGGGTGCGGCAGAACACGATCGCCGCCCGCGGCCGCTCCGCCTCGAGCACACGGCCGAGCGCGGCCGTGGTGTGGCTGCGCGGCACCAGGTAGGCGGTCTGGCGGACCTTGGGCGCCTCGCCCTCGGGCACGGCCTCGCGCCGGATCCGGACGATGACCGGCTCCCGCAGGTACTTCTGCGCGAGCGCCTCGATGCGCCGCGGCATGGTGGCCGAGAACAGCACGGCCTGCCGCGTGTCGGGGGTGGCGTCGAGCAGGGTCTCGATGTCCTCGACGAAGCCCATGTCGAGCATCTCGTCGGCCTCGTCGAGCACGACCGTCTCGAGCCGGTCGAGGCGCAGCGCGCCGCGGTTGAGCAGGTCGATCGCGCGGCCCGGGGTGGCCACGACGACGTCGACGCCCTGCTCGAGCGCCCGCCACTGCGGGCCGACGGGCGCCCCGCCGTACACGGTGACGACGCGGGCGCCCAGGCCGCGCCCGTAGCGGGTGACGGCCTCGGCCACCTGCAGGGCGAGCTCGCGGGTCGGGGCCAGCACGAGGCCGAACGGCGCGTCGCCCTTGGCCCGCTGCGGGCGGCGCTCGGAGAGGCGCTGCAGCAGCGGGAGGGCGAACGCGGCGGTCTTGCCGGTACCCGTGGCGGCCTGGCCGAGCAGGTCTCGGCCCTCGACCAGCGGGGCGATCGACTGCGCCTGGATGGGACTGGGGGTGCGGTAGCCCAGTTCCTCGATCTCGCGCAGCAGCTCGTCGCGCAGCGGGAGGTCGGAGAAGCGGGGCTGGTCGAGCATCTGCTCGTTCTCGATCAAGAATCGTCTTCCGTCGCAGGGACGGGAGCACCGACTGCGCTCCCGCGGGATGAGCCCGCGGGGCCGTCGGCACCACTACTACCCGGCCGGTGCGGTCTCACGGTGGTGGTCAACGCACCACCGACCTCACATAGTCCCAGGTGATCGAGGTCACTCGCACACCGGGGCCGCGCCTCACCGCAGCGCGGGGAGCACGTCCTCGTCCCACGCCGCGAAGAAGCCCTCCACGTCGTCCCCCATCTGCGAGACGTAGACCTCGTCGACCCCGGCGTCGAGGTAGGCGCGCACCTGCGCGACCTGCGCGTCGACGTCGTCGCCGCACGCCACGGCCCGTGCGGTCGACTCGCGCGGGACGAGCGCCTGCGCGTCCATGAAGTCCCGCGGCCGCGGCAGCGTCTGGGCGAGCTGGCCCGGCAGCCCCTGGTTGCCCCAGGTGCGGTGGGCGATGTCGAGGGCGCGCTCGGCGTCGCGGTCCCAGCACACCTTCGTGCCCGCCTGCACCGGCTTGTCCGCGCCGCCCGACTCCTTGAACACGCCGATGAGGTCGGCGTCGGGGATGGTCGTCACGTAGCCGTCGCCGATCCGGCCGGCGAGCCGGGTGGCCTGCGGGCCGAATCCGGACACGTAGATCGGCACGGGCTCGGCGGGAAGCGTGTAGATCCGCGCGTCCTGCACCTCGTAGTAGGTGCCGTGGTGGCTGACCTCCTCGCCCCGGTGCAGCAGCCGGATCACGTCGATCGCCTCCTCCAGCATCTCCAGCCGCACCCCCACCGACGGCCACGGGTCGGCCAGGACGTGCTCGTTGAGCGCCTCCCCGCTGCCGACGCCGAGGACGAACCGGCCGTCGAGCTGGCAGGCCGCGGTTGCGGCCGCCTGGGCGGTGATCGCCGGGTGGATGCGGAAGGTCGGGCAGGTGACCGCGGTCGTCACCGGTAGCGACGTCGCCTCGGACAGCGCGCCGATCACGCCCCAGACGAACGGGCTCTGCCCCTGCTCGTCGTTCCACGGGTGGAAGTGATCGGAGATCCACAGCTTCTCGAACCCGGCCGCCTCCGCGCGCTTCGCCTGGTCGATGAGCTCCTTCGGGCCGAACTGCTCGCAGGACAGGAAGTAGCCGATGCTCGCCATGCCGGCAGCGGTACCCGCGATCCGCCCGGTCCACGCGACCCGGGGGTGCCTTCCGGGGCCGGGGTCGACCAGGATGTCGCCGTGGATTCTTCTGGTGGTTCGTCCGTTCCCGCGGTGGACACGACGGTGCCGCACTCGGCCCGCATCTGGAACTACTGGCTCGGCGGCAAGGACAACTACGCCGTCGACCGCGAGGCCGGGGACCGGTTCCGCGAGGCCTTCCCCGAGATCATCGAGAACGCCCGCGCGTTCCGCTCCTTCCTGCGGCGCGGGATCGGCTACCTGACCGGCGAGGCCGGGGTGCGCCAGTTCCTCGACATCGGCACCGGGTTGCCCACGGCGGGCAACACCCACGAGCTCGCGCAGGCGATCGCCCCCGAGTCGCGCATCGTCTACGTCGACAACGACCCCCTGGTGCTGGCGCACGCGCGGGCCCTGCTGGTCTCCTCCCCGGAGGGGGCCACCGCCTACCTGCACGCCGACCTGCACGACGTCGACGAGATCCTCGCCTCCGCCGCCGACACCCTCGACCTCGGCAAGCCCGTGGCGCTGATCCTCAGCGGGATCCTCGGCCACCTGCCCGAGTACGACGAGGCGCGCCGGATCGTCGGGCGGCTGCTGTCCGCGCTGCCCTCGGGCAGCTACCTCCTGGTCTGCGACGGGACGAGCACCAACGAGGAGCTCCTGGCCGCGCAGAAGCAGCACAACGACCGCGGCGCCGTGCAGTACTTCCTGCGCAGCCCCGAGGAGATCGCCGGCTTCTTCGACGGGCTGGAGCTGGTGGACCCGGGCGTGGTCAGCTGCCCGCTGTGGCGCCCCGAGCCGACGGAGGTCGGCGAGCCGCGCCCTGTGGACGCCTACGGGGGCGTCGGGCGCAAGCCGTGACCCCGCAGGCGTCCACGCGGCTCAGCGCCTGCCGTCGCCCCCGGTGAGGCCGGCGCGGCGCAGCGCGTCGGCCATCGCGCTGTTGACCGGCGCGCCCGCGCCGCCGCGCTGCCCGCCGCGCCGGTCCCCGCCGCGCCGATCCCCACCGCGCCGTTCCTGCGGCTTGCCGCCGCGCTGACCGTCGGCTCCGGCCGGCCGGTCGCGCCTGCCGCCCTTGCGGCCCTGGTTCTGCCGCGCCGCCGCGCCGGGCTCGTCGTCGAGCCGGAGCGTGAGCGAGATCCGCTTGCGCGCCTCGTCGACCTCGAGGACCTTCACGCGGACGACGTCGCCGGACTTCACGACGTCGCGCGGGTCGGACACGAACCTGTCCGACATCGCCGACACGTGGACGAGCCCGTCCTGGTGGACGCCGACGTCGACGAACGCGCCGAACGCGGCCACGTTCGTGACCACGCCCTCCAGGACCATCCCCGGCTTGAGGTCGGAGATCTGGTGGACGCCCTCGGCGAACGCCGCGGTGCGGAACGCCGGGCGCGGGTCGCGGCCGGGCTTTTCCAGCTCGGCGAGGATGTCGGTGACGGTCGGCAGCCCGAACTGGGCGTCGACGAAGTCCTGCGGCCGCAGCGACTTGATCTTCTGGGTGTTGCCGATCAGCGAGTGGATGTCGGTCTTGGCCCGCTCCAGGATCCGGTGCACGACCGGATAGGCCTCCGGGTGCACGCCGGACACGTCGAGCGGGTTGTCCCCGCCGCGGATGCGCAGGAAGCCCGCGCACTGCTCGAACGCCTTCGGGCCGAGCCGCGGCACGTCGGCGAGCTGGGTGCGGGTGCGGAACGCGCCGTGGGTGTCGCGGTACTGCACGATCTGGGTGGCGAGGCTCTCGGTGATGCCCGAGACCCGGCGCAGCAGCGGCACCGAGGCGGTGTTGACATCGACGCCGACCGCGTTGACGCAGTCCTCCACCACCGCGTCGAGCGAGCGCGACAGCGCCGACTCGGGCAGGTCGTGCTGGTACTGCCCCACCCCGATCGACTTCGGATCGATCTTCACCAGCTCGGCGAGCGGGTCCTGCAGCCGCCGCGCGATCGAGACCGCGCCGCGCAGCGACACGTCGAGGTCGGGCAGCTCGGCGGAGGCGTAGGCCGACGCCGAGTACACCGAGGCTCCCGCCTCGCTGACCATCACCTTCGTGAGCTTGAGCCCGGGGTTGCGGGCGACGAGCTCGCCCGCGAGCTTGTCGGTCTCCCGCGACGCCGTGCCGTTGCCGATGGCGATCAGCTCCACCCCGTGGGCGGCGGCGAGCTTCGTGAGCGTCGCGAGCGCGCCCTCCCAGTCGTTGCGCGGCGCGTGCGGGTAGACGGTGTCGGTGGCCACGACCTTGCCGGTGGCGTCGACGACCGCGACCTTCACGCCGGTGCGCAGGCCCGGGTCGAGGCCCATCGTGGGCCTGCTGCCCGCGGGCGCGGCGAGCAGCAGGTCGCGCAGGTTCGAGGCGAAGACCTTGATCGCGCCCTCCTCGGCGACCGTGCGCAGCCGGACCCTGATGTCGATCGACAGGTGCAGCAGGATCCGGGTGCGCCACGCCCACCGGACGGTGTCGGCGAGCCACTTGTCGGCGGGCCTGCCCTCGTCGCGGATGCCGAAGGCGGCCGCGATGGCCCGCTCGTACTCGGTGACGACGCCGGGCTCGACCGGCTCGCTCTCCGGCTCCAGCGAGACGTCGAGCACCTCCTCCTTCTCCCCGCGGAACGCCGCGAGGATCCGGTGGGACGGCAGCGTGGTGAACGGCTCGGAGAAGTCGAAGTAGTCGGCGAACTTCGCGCCCTCGGTCTCCTTGCCCTCCCGGACCTTGGTGACCAGCCTGCCGCGCGTCCACATCCGCTCGCGCAGGCCGCCGATGAGGTCGGCGTCCTCCGCGAACCGCTCGACGAGGATGGCCCGTGCGCCCTCGAGGGCCGCCGCGACGTCGGGGACCTGCTCGTTCAGGTACGCCTCCGCGACGGTGGCCGGGTCCTGCGACGGATCGGCCAGCAGCGTGTCGGCGAGCGGCTCGAGGCCGTTCTCGCGGGCGATCATCGCCTTGGTGCGGCGCTTCGGCTTGTAGGGCAGGTAGATGTCCTCGAGCCGCGCCTTCGACTCCGCGGCCATGATCCGCGCCTCGAGGGCCTCGTCCAGCTTGCCCTGCTTGCGGATCTCCTCGAGGACGACCGCGCGCCGCTCCTCCAGCTCCCGCAGGTAGCGCAGCCGCTCCTCGAGGGTGCGCAGCTGCGCGTCGTCCAGCCCGCCGGTGGCCTCCTTGCGGTACCGGGCGATGAACGGCACGGTGGCGCCGCCGTCCAGCAGGTCGATCGCCGCCGTCACCTGGTGCGGGCGCACCCCGAGCTCGTCGGCGATGCGCTGCGGGATCGAATGGGGTCGGAGGGCGGCGGGCTGCTGCTGCGGGGTCGAGAGCGACGTGCTTGTCACCCGCACATCGTCCCGGTCGCCGGCGCGGCGGCGCGCCGAGGGGTGGGTGCTCAGGGCAGCTCCCGCTCGATCAGCTCCACCGCACCCGCCGTTCCGCCCTGTTCGCGCAGCTCACGCCGGATCTGCGCCGCCCGCTGCGCCACCTCGGCCGAGCCGGTGAGCTCCAGCAGGCTGGTGCGGAGCTCCTCGGCGGTGACCGTGTCGGAGTCCACCCGGCGCGCCACCCCGGCCGCGACCAGCGCGTCGGCGTTGCCGAACTGGTCGACCGCCTGCGGCGCGGCGATCATCGGCGTGCCGGTCCACAGCCCTTCGCACGACCCGCCCATGCCGGCGTGGGTCACGAACGCGTCGGCCTGCTCCAGGATGGCCAGCTGCGGCACCCAGGGGTGCACCTCGACGGAGGCGGGCACGTCCCCGAGCGCCGCGGGGTCGACGTGCTTGCCGATCTGCAGGACGGTGTGCCAGCCGGGGAGGTCGCCGAAGGCCGTGATGCACCGCCGGTAGAAGTCGGGCTGGTCGGTGAAGGCGGAACCCAGCGACACGAGCAGCACCTTCTCGGCGTCGGCCGGGCGGACCCACTCCCCCTGCTCCGGCCGCGGCGCGAGGCAGGGCCCGACGAACGTGAACTGCGGGCCCACCCGGTCCGCGTTGGGCTGCAGCACCCGCGGGATCAGCACGATGCAGCGCTCCGGCCTGCCCATCCAGGACTCGTCGGCCTCCACCCCCTCCGCGGCCAGCCAGTCGTGCAGCGTCCGGTAGTAGTCCGCGCCGCGCGGGTCGGCCTTCCAGGCGTCGGTCATCTCCCGCATGTCGTCGGCGTAGCCGTCCCACGCGACGTAGGTCGGCGAGAGCTGGACGGCCGGGATCCCCCACTGCGCGCCGAGGATGCGCGCCGGGCCGCCCGCGATGTCGTAGAGGAACAGGTCGGGCCGGTCGTCGGCGTAGGCCGCGCGCAGCTGCGGCAGCATGGCGATCGCGTCGTCGAGGAAGAGCCGCAGCGCGGCGATCGCGTCGCCGTCCCAGGCCTCCTCCTTGTGGAACGGCAGCGTCGAGGTGTACGGGACCAGCTCGGCCCCGACCCCACGCACCGTCTCCGCCCACGCGGGGTCGTTGGCGTACGTCACGCGGTGCCCGCGGGCGACCAGCTCCCGGATGACCTCCAGGCTCGGGTTCACGTGCCCGGGTGCCGGGATGCTGACCATGGCGATGTGGGCCATCGGACCCCCTTCTCTCCAAAACGAGACGGTCCGTCTCGTCGCGGCAACGATGCCGGAGAGCGCCGCACATGTCAAGACGGTTCGTCTCGTCTCGCCTGTGCGTATGATCGCCCTCATGCCCGACCCGTCCCGGCGCAGCGAACGGTCCCGCCGTGCGATCCTCACCGCGGCGATGGAGCTCGTCCGCGAGGTCGGCTACCGGAAGCTGACCATCGAGGCCATCGCGGCCCGGGCGGGCGTCGGGAAGCAGACGATCTACCGGTGGTGGCCGTCGAAGGCCGCGGTGGTGCTCGACGGGGTCCTCGCCGCGGTGAACGAGGACCCGCACGACCTCTCGCTCCCCGACACCGGCGACGTCGCCGCGGACCTGCGCGGCGTCGTGCGCGCGATCGTCGCCGAGCTCGACGACCCCGAGCTGTCCGGGACCACCCGCGCCCTCACCGTCGAGATGCAGGACGACCCGGAGTTCGCCGAGATGGTGCGCGAGCGGCTGCTCGGCCCCCAGCTGCGGGCCATCGCCGACCGGCTGCGCGCCGCCCAGGAGGCCGGGCAGCTGCGCGCCGACGTCGACCCGGCCGTGGCCGTGGAGCTCGTGATCGGGCCGCTCTACCACCGCTGGCTGCTGCGCACCGCCCCGCTCACGCCGGACTACGCCGACACCGTCACCGGGCTCGCCCTGCGGGCGCTCGCGCCCTGACGACCGGGCGTCAGCGCCGCAGCCACGCGCCGAGCGGCCTCGTCAGCAGCGGCATCACGGCCCACGTCATCACGGGGACGGTCACCGCCATCGCCACCAGCAGCGCGACCGGCCAGGGCAGCGGCGCGGTGACCGGCCCCAGCAGCACCTGCATCACCAGCACGACCGGGTAGCGGCCGGCGAACGTCGCGAGCGCCATCTTCCAGCGCTTCGGCGGGGTGGGCGGCGCGTAGTCCGGGGCGACGAACCAGCCCTCCCAGCCGTCGACGGCCCGGACCCGCTCGGGCGCGGGGCCGAGCAGCTCGTCGATCCGCGCGACGAGCAGGCGCCGCTGCGGCGAAGCCATCCAGGCCTCGTACTCGCGGCGGGTACGGTAGCGGAAGACGACCTGGTAGGTGCCCCCGTTCTGCGGGCGGAGGACGTCGACGCCGAGGTGGCCGTCGAAGCCGCGGGCGGCGGTGATGACCTCCTGGAGCAACGCCTCGAACTCGGCGGTCTTCGCCGCCGGAACGGCCCGCACGGCGTGCGCGCTGACCGGGCCGTCGGCCATGCCGGCCCCCTCCTTGAGGTGATCAGATGGTCGCGCTGGACCTGCGTCTGCTGGAGTCCTTCCTGGTGGTCGCCGAGGAGGGCAGCATCACCCGCGCCTCCGCGCGCCTGCACCTGGCCCAGCAGGCGGTGTCGGCGCAGATGCGCCAGCTCGAGCGCATGCTCGGCGTCGCGCTGCTGGTGCGGACCTCGCGCGGGGTGCTGCTCACCGCCGCGGGCCGCGAGCTCGCCGCGGACGGGCCCGGCGCGCTGTCCCACGTCGACGACCTCGTCCAGCGGGTGCGCGGGGTCGCCCGCGGCGAGCGCGGGCGGCTGCGGCTGGTGTGCAAGCCGCACATCACCGCGGAGTTCGCGCTCGAGGTGATCGAGGCGATGGAGGCGACCGTCCCCGGCGTGCAGATCGACCTCACCACCGTGTCCTCGCTGCGCGAGGAGCTCGACCTGCTGGAGGCGGGCGGGGTCGACGCGGGCTTCCTGTGGGCGCCGATCACCGACCCGCGCCTGCAGCACGCCCCGGTGCGCACCGACCGGCGGATGGTCGCGGTCGCCGCTGACCACCCGCTCGCCGACCGCGCCGCCGTCACGCTCGCCGACCTGGCCGACGACCCGGTCGTCGTGCCCACCGAGGCGGCCGAGGAGGTGATCGCCCACTGGCTCGCCGAGCCCCGCCCGGACGGCCGCCCGGTCAAGCGCGGGCCGGCGGCCGACCGGCTCGAGGACCGGCTGCTGGCGGTGGCCCGCAGGCGGGGCGTGTGGCTCGCACCGGAGCCGATCAGCCGGTACTCGCCCCACCCGCGGGTCCGCTGGCTGCCCGTCGTGGACGCCGAGCCGAGCACCCTCGTCGCCGTCTGGACGGCCGCCGCGCCCGTCCCGCTGGTCACCCGCCTGGTCGCCGAGACGCGGGCGCTCACCGGCTGGGATGAGCCCGCCGAGCCCGGCGCCGCCCCGGCCCGCTAGTAGAGCGCGCCGTTCACGCGCAGCGTCTGCCCGTTGACCCACCCGGCGTCGGCTGACCGGGAACCCGACCATCGGCCCGATGTCGCTCGGCAGCCCCAGCCGGTTCTGCGGGGTGAACAGCCGGTGCGGTTGCGGTCGATCACCTGGTCGTAGTCGTCGTCGGTGCACCGGGCGGGCGGCTTCTTCAGCACCATGCCGGGCAGGTGCACGACGATGTCGAGCCGGCCGTGGCGCTCGACGACCCCGGAGAACAGGGCCTCGGTCTGCGCCGGGTCCGTGGCGTCGGCCCGGACCGCCTGCGCGGTCGCGCCGTGCTCCCCGAGGCGGGCGAGCGTCTTCTGCGCCGCGGCCTCGTCGCCCGAGTAACTGATCACCGTGGCCGCGCCGCGGGCGGCGAGCCGCGTCGCGAACTCGGCGCCCATGTTGCGGGATCCGCCCGCCACGACGGCGACCTTTCCGTCCAGGTCCCGGGCGGGTGCAGCGAGGGTCATCCGAAGGGTCCTTTCGATCGGAGATCCCCGACCGGACAGACCCTCACAGCTCGTGATCAGCAGCGGAAACAGCGGTTCGCGGTGCCTGCGACCGCTCCCGGTTGTGCCCCGTGGCGTAGAAAGAGGGCTGGTCGTGTCGTCCGACGAGCGGGAGGTCGCGGTGGAGCCGGGACGGGTCGGCGGTCCGTCCTCGCGGATGGTGCGCGAGGCGAGCGCGCGGCTCGTGCTCGACCACATGTGGGACGTGCCCACGGCCACCGGGTCCGACCTCATGGCCGCCACCGGGCTGACCCGCGCCACCGTGCACGACGTCTGCCAGGAGCTCATCGACCGCGGCTGGGTGCGGGAGCTGGTCGGCCAGCGCGAGCACTACCGGAAGGGCCGCCCCGCCCGCCGCTACGCGTTCGACCCGCTCGCCGGGGTGGTCGTCGGGGTGGACGCGGGCGAGCACCGGGTGGACGCCCTCGTCACCGACCTGCGCGGGGACGAGCTCGGGCGCCACCAGGGCCCGCCCCGCAACGGTTCCACCGACCCGGCCGAGCGCGTCGCGGCGGTGAGCGGGGCGATCGAGGCCGCCCTCGCCGCGGCGGGCGTCCCGGCGCGGCGGGTGCTCGCCGTCACCGTCGGCGTGCCCGCCCCGGTCGACGCGGAGGGCCGCACCGCGTTCCGCGGCAACCCCTACTGGGAGCGGATGAACCCCGACCTCGGCGAGCGGCTGCGCGCCCGGCACGGCTGGTCGGCCGTCGTCGACAACGACGCCAACCTCGCCGCGCTCGCCGAGGGCTGGCGGGGCCACGGCCGGGGAACGCGGCACTTCGTCGCGCTGCTGGCGGGCGAACGGCTCGGCGCGGGCATCGTCGACGACGGGCGGCTGATCCGCGGCGCGCGCGGCGGCGCGGGCGAGATGCGCTTCCTCGACCTCGTGGCCGGGGTGGGCTCGCCCGACGGCGTCGCCAAGGTGACCCGGGACCTCGCGGCCGCCGCGCTCGCCGAGCCGGGGGCGCGGTCGGTGCTCGCCGCCGGGCCGGACGGCGCCCCGGACGCCGAGGCCGTGTTCGCCGCGGCCCGGGCGGGGGACGCGCTCGCCGCGCGCGTGGTCGACCGGGTCGCCGACCGGATGGCCCTGGTGATCGCGACCATCGCGAGCCTCGTCGACACCGACCTCGTGATCATCGCCGGCCGGGTCGCGGCGTCCTGGGGCCCGCTCGTCGAGCCCCTCCAGCAGCGGCTGGCGCGGCACGGCAACCCGCCGCCCCGCGTGCGCGCCTCGACGCTCGGCGGCGACGTGGTGATGCTCGGCGCCGTCGCCCGCTGCCTCGACGACGTCCGCGAGCGCGCCCTGCAGCTCACGCTCGCCGGGTGAGCCCGCCGGTCAGGCGCGGGAGAGCACCGCCACCGACTCGAAGTGGTGCGTCATCGGGAACGCGTCGAAGGCGCGCAGCCCGTCGAGCCGGTACCCGCGGGCGGTGAACAGCGCGAGGTCCCGGGCGAGCGCGGCCGGGTCGCAGGCCACGTGCACCACCCGGTCCGGCCGCCGCGCGCACAACGCGTCGACCAGCTCCCGGCCCAGCCCGCGCCGCGGCGGGTCGGCCACCACGACGTCCGGCCGGTCGGTGAGCCCCGGCAGCACCCGCTCGACCCGCCCGGCGCGCCAGTCGACCTGCGGCAGGTCGGCGAGCGCAGCGCGCCCGTCGGCGACGGCCCGCGCCGACGACTCGACGACGACCACCCGCCCGGCCGGCCCCACCTGCCCGGCGAGCACCGCCGCGAACAGGCCGACCCCGCCGTAGAGGTCCCACGCCGTCCCGCCCGCGGGGGCGCGGGCCCACTCGGCGACGAGCCCGGCGAGCGCGTCCGGCAGCGCCGGGTGGACCTGCCAGAACACGCCGGGCGACAGCCGCCACTCCCGCCCGGCGGCCCGCTGCACGACCGGGCTGGAACCGTCGACGTGGGTGGTGCCGTCGGCGTCCACGACCACCTCGACCTCGCTCCCCGGCGCGAACCCGCGCTCCAGCACCGGCGGGAGCGCGCCGGGCGGGGCGATCGGGCAGTCGGCGATCGGCAACACGTCGTGGCTGCGGTGCGCGCGCAGGCCGGGCCGGCCGGTCTCGTCGACGGCCAGCCGCACCCGGCTCCGCCAGCCGAGCGCCCCGCCGGGGAGCTCCTCGACCTCGACCGCGCGCTCGATCCCGGCGAGCCTGCGCAGCTGCTCGGCGAGCACCGCCGCCTTCAGCTCGCGCTGCAGGGCCGGGTCGGCGTGCTGGAAGTCGCAGCCCCCGCACCCGCCGGCCCGCGCCCACGCGCACGGCGGCTCCACCCGGCCGGGCGCCGCCTCCCGGACCGCGACCGCGTCGGCCCGGCAGAACCCGCCCCCGCCGTCCTCGACGACCACGGCGAGCACCCTCTCCCCCGGCAGCGCGTGCCGGACGAACACCACCCGCCCCTCGTGGCGGGCGACGCAGTGCCCGCCGTGCGCGACCGGGCCGACGTCGAGCTCCAGCACCCGGTCGGTCCAGTCCAGCCGCTCCCCGGCCTGCTGCCCGGTCATCTGGTTCACGGCCTGCGCCGACCCGCGCTCGCCGCCCCGGCCTTCGCCGCGGACGCGGCGTCCCCGTCGCGGCTGGTCGGTTCGTAGCCGCGCCGCGTCGACCCCGGCGGGGTCTCCGGCCGCCGCGTCGCGACCCGCTCCGACGAGCGCAGCTGCCACGGCACGCTCGTGACCATCACGCCCGGCTGGAACAGCAGCCTCCCCTTGAGCCGCAGCGCGCTCTGGTTGTGCAGGATCTGCTCCCACCAGTGGCCGACGACGTACTCGGGGATGAACACCGTGACCACGTCGCGCGGGTTGTCGCTGCGGATCCGCTTGACGTAGTCGAGCACCGGCTTCGTGATCTCCCGGTACGGCGACTCGACGACCTTGAGCGGCACCGGGATCTTGCGCGCCTCCCACTCGCGCATGAGCCGCTTGGTGTCGACGGTGTCCACGTTGACGGTGACCGCCTCCAGCACGTCGGGCCGGGTGGCCCGCGCGTACGCGAGCGCGCGCAGCGTGGGCTTGTGCAGCGTGGAGACGAGCACGATCGCGTGGACGCGCGAGGGCAGCACCGAGTCGGTCTCGCCCGGGACCAGCTCGGCGGCGACCCGGTCGTAGTGGCGGCGGATCGCCTGCATCATCACGTAGAACACGGCCATCGCCGCGATCGCGATCCAGGCGCCCCGGGTGAACTTCGTGATGAGCACGACGAGGAGCACGAGCCCCGTCAACCCCGCGCCGAACCCGTTGATCGTGCGCGCCCGCAGCATCCGCCGCCGGGCCGCGGGGTCGGTCTCGGTGGCCAGCTGCCGGTTCCAGTGGCGCAGCATGCCCGACTGGCTGAGGGTGAACGAGGTGAACACGCCCACCGTGTAGAGCGCGATGAGGCGGGTGACCTCGGCGTCGAACCCGACGACCAGCACGCTCGCCACCGCCGCCAGCACGAGGATGCCGTTGGAGAACGCGAGCCGGTCGCCGCGGGTGTGCAGCTGCCGCGGCAGGTAGCGGTCCTGGGACAGGATCGACCCGAGCACCGGGAAGCCGTTGTAGGCCGTGTTGGCGGCCAGCACGAGGATCAGCGCCGTCACGACGACGACGAAGACGAACCCGGCCGGGAAGTCGGAGAACACCGCCTGGGCGAGCTGGGCCACCAGCGTGTGCTGCACGTAGCCGGGCGGGGCGGACGCGATCTGCGTCGCCGGGTGCTCGGCGACCTTGGCGCCCGCGATGTGCGCGAGCGCGATCAGCCCGGCGAACAGCGACACGGAGATGACCCCGAGCAGCAGCAGCGTGGTGGCGGCGTTGCGCGACTTCGGCTTGCGGAACGCGGGCACCCCGTTGCTGATCGCCTCCACCCCGGTGAGCGCCGCGCAGCCCTGCGTGAACGACCGCAGCACCAGCATCGCCAGCGCGAGCCCGGTGAACGCGTCGCCCTCGGCCAGCAGCTCGACGTCCGCGCTGGGCGCCCGCACGACCTCGCCGAGCAGCAGCGCCCGCGTCAGGCCCCAGATGATCATCGTGCCGAGGCCCAGGATGAACAGGTACGTCGGGACGGCGAACGCGACCCCGGACTCCCGCACGCCGCGCAGGTTGAGGGCGGTGAGCACGACGATCGCGGCCACCGCGAACCCCACCTTGTGCTGGCCGACGTACGGGATCAGCGCGCCGATGTTGGCCGCGGCCGCGGAGATCGAGACGGCGACGGTGAGCGTGTAGTCGACCAGCAGCGCGCTCGCGACGACGAGCCCCGCCCGCCTGCCGAGGTTGACGGTGGCGACCTCGTAGTCGCCACCGCCCGACGGGTAGGCGTGCACGACCTGCCGGTAGCTCGTGACGACCGTGATCAGCACGATCACCACGGCGAGGCCGACCCACGGCGAGAACGCGTACGCGGCGATGCCCGCCGCCGACAGCGTCAGGAAGATCTCCTCCGGCGCGTAGGCGACCGACGACATCGCGTCGGAGGCGAAGACCGGCAGCGCGATCCGCTTCGGCAGCAGCGTGTGGGGCAGACGGTCGCTGCGCTGCGGCCGCCCGACCAGGACGCGCTTCACGGCGACCCCGAGTCTGGGCACGGAGAAAGCCTATGCGGTGCAGCCGTCCACGACGCGATAGCGTTCCCGCGACCGGGGAGGCAGTGCGGTGTACGTCGTGATCATGGGGTGTGGACGGGTCGGAGCCGCCCTGTCCGCAGGCTTGGAGCGGCTCGGCCACGAAGTCGCGATCATCGACCGGAACCGGCAGGCGTTCCGCAGGCTCGGACCCGACTTCCGGGGCAAGCAGGTCGTCGGCGAGGGCTACCACCGCGAGGTGCTCGTCGAGGCCGGGGTCGAGCGCGCCGACGCCTTCGCGGCGGTCTCCAGCGGCGACAACTCCAACATCATCTCCGCCCGGGTCGCCCGCGAGACGTTCGGCGTCGAGCGCGTCGTCGCCCGCATCTACGACGCCAAGCGCGCCGCCGTCTACGAGCGGCTGGGGATCCCGACCGTCGCGACCGTCCCGTGGACCACCGACCGCTTCCTGCGGATGCTGCTGCCCGACGGCGTGGCGTCGGCGTGGCGCGACCCGACGGGCACGGTCGCGATCCTGCCGCTGCCGATGCACGAGGAGTGGGTCGGCCACCCGGTCAGCGAGCTGGAGGCCGCGGCGGGCTGCCGCGTCGCGTTCATCGTGCGGTTCGGCACCGGGATCCTGCCCGGCCCGGACACCGTGGTGCAGGCCGAGGACACCGTCTACGTCGCCGCCGTGTCCGGCACGGTCAGCGACGTCACCGCAGCGGCCGCCGCAGCACCGCAGGAGGGCTGAGAAGGATGCGGATCGCGATCGCCGGGGCCGGGGCCGTCGGCCGTTCCATCGCCCTGGAGCTGGTGGAGAGCAAGCACCAGGTGATGCTCATCGAGCGCGAGCTCGCCAACATCGACCCGGAGGCGGTCGAGCGCGCCGAGTGGGTGCACGCCGACGCCTGCGAGCTCGCCTCGCTGGAGGAGGCGGGCCTGGAGAGCTGCGACGTGGTCATCGCCGCCACCGGCGACGACAAGGTCAACCTCGTCGTGTCGCTGCTCGCGAAGACGGAGTTCGCCGTGCGCCGCGTGGTGGCGAGGGTGAACGACCCGCGCAACGAGTGGCTGTTCAACCAGAACTGGGGCGTCGACGTCGCGGTGTCCACCCCGCGGCTGCTCGCCGCGCTCGTCGAGGAGGCGGTGGCCGTCGGCGACCTGGTGCGGCTGCTCACCCTGCGGCAGGGGCAGGCCAACCTCGTGGAGGTCACGCTGCCCGACGACACCCCGCTCGCCGGCAAGCCGGTGCGGTCGCTGCGGCTGCCCGCCGACTCGGCCCTCGTGGTGATCCTGCGCGGCGGCCGGGTGATCGTGCCGCAGTCCGACGACGCGCTCGAACCGGGCGACGAGCTGCTGTTCGTGGCCACCACGGACGTCGAGGAGGACATCCGGGCGGCGCTGAGCTGAGCTAGGCGGTCGCCGGGTCGCGGCGCGCCCGGCGCACCGCCCAGATCGTGCCGAGCAGCGCGAGCCCCACCAGCGGGTAGCCCATCGCCAGCCGCGCGATGCCGAGCCAGGTCTCCTCGTCGGCGTTGTACAGCCAGCCCTGCACGACCACGCGGGAGGCGAACACGAGCGTCCACAGCGCGGTGGCGAACGTGTAGGCGCGCAGGAGGCGGGGGTCGGAGCGCCAGCCCTGCCCGTCTCCGTTCACCGCGTGCCAGATGACGCCCGCCAGCGGACGGCGGATGAAGATCGACACCAGGAACGCCAGCCCGCAGGCGGCGCTGAACAGCAGGCCGGGCAGGTAGAAGCCGCGGGCCTCTCCGGTGCGGTAGGCGATGAACGCCGCGATGCCGACGCCGAGGAAACCGGACACCGCGGGCTGCAGCGCCTGCCTGCGCGCGAGCCGCCACACGGCCGTCGCCACCGCCGCGACCAGCGCGGCGATCAGCGCGGGCTGCAGCCCGAACGCCACGTTCGCGACCACGAAGACCGCGACCGGGATGGTGGACGCGACGATGCCCGGCACGCCGCCCATCTGCTCGAGCAGGGTGGGGAGCTCGCGCTCCTGCGACCCGCCGGCCGCACCGGGTTCGGTCTCGGACTCAGGACGAGGGCCTGGGTTCGGGCCGTCGGTCACAGTGCTCCTCTGGCTGTCGGACCGGAGACTCGTAGGTGCTCACGTTCTCCACCGGCGAACCGGCGCAGCCGAGGGTACCGGGCGCTGCGCGCCCGAGCCGTCACGGTGTGCCGGCGGCGCAGATCTCGTAGAACGGGTTGTAGAGGACCTTGCGCCCGTCCCGCAACGCCAGCCGCCCCCGCACGCGCATGGTGCGACCGGGCTCGATGCCGGGGATGCGCCGCCTGCCGAGCCAGATGAGGGTGACGTCGTCGGTGCCGTCGAACAGCTCGGCCTCCAGCGCCGCGTCCGCGTCGTGGGGTCGGAACTCCACGCTGCGCAGCCGGCCGAGCATCGTCACCTCCTGGCCGCAGGCGCAGTCGGCCGCGCGTTGCGCTCCCGACTTCTGCGCACCGGCCTCGAGATCGTCGGCATCCAGCTCGTCCACGTCGCTGGTCAGCCGGCGCAGCATGCGGCGGAACGCACCGCCATCGGTGCTGGTCATCTCTCCCCCAGCTCGCTAGGCCTCGCGCTAGGCCGTAACAGGTTCAGCGTAACCCGGCGGAAACGTCCCCCGCAGACCTCAGAGGCCCCCTTTCGCCGCAGGTCCTGCGAACGGACTACCGGGGGCGACGTGCGGCGCGCCGGGCTCGCCGGGATCCGACACGGATGGCCGGTCCGTCCGGTTCTGCAACCGTTCGCCGCACGGGTCTCCGCCGAACGCACTCCCCACGAACGTCACCCATCAGGGTGCGCTTTCGCCTACCGCCGGCGGTGGGTGGAGTGCACTCCGGGTTGGTGGAGTCGCGCCGACCGGCCCGGTGCCCCTCAGCGGCGGTGGCGCCGCCGCGGCCGGTTCGGGTCCAGCTCGGAGAGCAGCGCCTGCAGCCGGACGGTGGAGGTCGCCGGGTCGCCGGCGTGCCTGCCGCCGCCGTCGCGCCGCTCGCCGCGGTCGGCGAACGCATCGGCCCAGCCCGCCGCGTCCTGCTCACCGGTCTCGATGAGGTGCTCGGCGGCGCGCCGGGGGCGGGCGCCGGCGTCCGGGGTGAACGCCCACGGCTCGGCCCGCGCGCCATCCCGGGCGGGCGGCGGCTCCGGCTCGCGCAGGCGCCGCCTGCCGCCGGTGCCGGAGACCCCCGGGTCCGGAGGCGGCTCGGCGAGGTGACGTCGCCCACCGGTGCCGTCCACCCCGCCGTTCACCCCGCCGGGACCGGCGTCCCACGGCTCCCGCAGGTACCGCCGCCCCGACGCCGACACCCCGGAATCGGCCACCGGGGCCGCCTGCTCGGGCGCGTCCCACGGCTCCCGCAGCCGACGCCTGCCCGACGCCGGCACACCGCGGTCGAGCGCGGGCCCGCCGTCGTCCCACGGATCGCCCAGGGCGCGCCGGCCGGACGGGGCAGGGCCCTGAGCAGCCGGGCCGGGCGCGGGGAAGGGCTCGGGGCCGCGCCGCCCACCCGCGGGGGGCGGGGCCGCGCTGTTGGCGTCCCACGGCTCGCGCAGGTGTCGCCGCCCGGTGCCGGAGACGCCCGCGTCCGAGGGCGGCGGCTCGACGAGGTGACGCCGCCCACCGGTGCCGTTCACCCCGCCGGGGCCGGTGTCCCACGGCTCCCGCAGGTACCGCCGCCCCGACGCCGACACCCCGGAATCCGCCGCCGGGGCCGCCGGCTCGGGCGCGTCCCACGGCTCCCGCAGCCGACGCCTGCCCGACGCGGACACGCCGGTGTCGGCCGCGGGCCCGGGCTCGGAGGTGCGGGGAGCGCGGGGCGGCTCGGCCGCCCAGGGGTCCGGCAGCCGCCGGCGGCCCGACGCCGACACCCCGGCGTCCGCGGGCGGCGCGACGGAGGGCCGGTCCTCCCACGGCTCCCGGAGCCTGCGGCGGCCGGAGGCGGAGACGCCTCCCTCGCCGCCCGCCCACGACGGCTCGGCCGGCTCGGCCGTCCAGGGGGACGCGCCGCCCCGCGGCTCGGCGTCCCACGGCTCGCGCAGGTGGCGCCGACCGGTCGCACCGGGGTCGGCCACCGGCTCGCGGAGCCTGCGCCGCCCACCGGTGTCGCTCACGCCCCAGTCGCCGGTCGCGCCGTTCCGCGCCGCCGGGCGCCGCGCCCCGGGCGGCGGGACCTGGGCGGGCGGTTCGCCCGGTGCGGGTTCTCGCAGCCTGCGCCGCCCGCCCGGGTACGACTGCTCGACCGGCGGCTCCGGCAGGTGGCGCCTGCCCCCGGGCGGGGGCGCCGGGGGGACGGCCGGCTCGCCGAGCCTGCGCCTGCCGCCGGTTCCCGGTTCGACCGCGCGCAGCGCTTCCGTGGGCGGCAGCTCGGCGGCGGGGATCGCCTCGGTGACGGGTGGGTCCTCGACCGGCGACGCGTCCCGGCCGGGCGCGGCGGGCCGGGTGCGCCACGCCGAGGCCGCCGCCCGGCGCGCGGACGGCGCCTGCTCGCGCAGCGGCGCGTCCGGGCCGGGCCCGGTGGCGATCGTCCCGGCGGTGGAGCGGTCCTCGGCCGCCCGCTCGGCCAGCACCTCCGCCGCGGCCTTCACCGCCGCGGCCGCTGCGGCCTTCCGCGCGGCCGCCCGGCGCGCCGCGGCCTTCTTCGCGGCGGCCGCGCCGGCGTCGGACTTCGGGGGCGCCGTCTTCCCGGGGGCCGCCTTGCCGGGCGCCGCCTTCGGCTGCGACCTCTTCCGCGTGCCCGGCGCGGCGACGACGGGGGTGGCCGCGGCCTCCTCCGCGAGGTGCTCGGGCATCGTGAGCGGCAGGATCGTCCGCGCCGGGTACGGCTGCTTGCCGCGCACCACGACGGTGCCCCGCAGCATCCGGCGCAGCTCGGCCTCCAGCGGGGCGGAGTGGGCGCTCGGGCCGGTCGCGACGCCGTAGAGCATCCAGCGCGGCCCGTCCACCCCGATGAACACGGACGTGGCGCCGCCTGACGTGGCGTGCAGCTCGCGCCCCCAGTCCCCGGTGAACGACCGCACCCGCGCGCCGCCCTCGCGCAGCGAGGCGTCGATCTCGCGGGCCAGGTCGGGCCACAGCTTCGACGACTTCGGCGCGGCGAGCGCGCTCACCGACAGCCGCCCCTCCGGCATCCGGATGTGCACGGCCTGCATCCGGTCGCCCGCCGTCGGCTCGACGGTGACCGTGCCCTCCGCCGGCACCGGCACGCGGATGGACCCGAAGTCGACGAGGCCCGCCGCCTCGGTGACCTCGGGGTCGAGGTCCTCGCTGTCGTGCGGCCCGGTGGGCGGGATCGGGCTGTCGGTGTCGAGCGCGAGCCCCCCGCCGCGTACGTCCTCCTCCAGGGGGACGTCGGTGGTCCGTCGGTCGCGTCGTGCCACTCTTACGGCCCGTCCCCGGTGACCAGCCGCTCGTGCCCGCCGGTGGACCCGTACCCGCCCGCGCCGCGCTCCGACGGGGGCAGCTCGCCCACCTCGACGAACCGGGCGTGCTCCACCTTCTGGACCACCAGCTGGGCGATCCGGTCGCCGCGGCGCAGCCGCAGCTCCTCGCGCGGGTCGAGGTTGATCAGGCAGACGAGGATCTCACCGCGGTAACCGGAGTCGACGGTGCCCGGGGCGTTGACGATGGACAGCCCGGCCCGGGCGGCAAGGCCCGACCGGGGGTGGACGAAGCCCGCGTAGCCGGGCGGGAGCGCGATGGCGATGCCGGTGCCGATCACGGCCCGCTCGCCGGGGGCGAGCACCACGTCGCGGGTGCAGTGCAGGTCGGCGCCCGCGTCGCCGGGCCGCGCGTAGGACGGCAGCGGGAGGCCGGCGTCGAGCCGGGTGACGAGCACCTCGACGGTGGGCGCGGGGACAGCGGACGCTGCGGGGTCGGACGCTGGGACGTCCGCCGCCGAGACGAGCGGTGCGCTGAGCGGCTCGCGCTGGGGAGCATCGACGGGGCCGGGCACGACGGGCGAGGCTACCCTCGGGTGGCGTGAACGAGCACCCGTCGCCCACCCCGCCTGCGACGTCCGGCACCCCTCGGTTCGACGAGCGGTTGTCCGTGCCGCTGTGGTGGTACCTGCCGGCGCTCGGGCTGGGGGTGCTGCTCGGCGCGGAGGTTCACATGGGCTACCCGGGCCTGCGCTCGTGGATCGGGTACGCGATCGCGATCCCGCTGTGCGTGGGGGCGCTGCTGTGGCTGGGGCACGTACGGGTACGGGTCGTCGACGGTGAGCTGCGGGCGGGCGAGGCCCGGCTGCCGCTGCGCCACGTCGGGCGGGTGGACGTCGTGCCGCGGGAACGCAAGCAGCAGGCCCTCGGCCCCGAGCTCGACCCGGCCGCCTTCCTGCTGCACCGGGCCTGGATCGGGCCCGTCGTGCGGATCGAGGTGACCGACCCCGACAGCGACGTGCCGTACTGGGTGGTCAGCACCCGCGACCCGGACGCGCTGGTCGCGGCGCTCGGCCGCTGATCCCGGCCGCACCGCGCAGGTGCGGCGAATACGAGGGATGCGGCAGATACGACACAGCCCCGAACCGGGGACCGGTTCGGGGCGTCCCCCCGTGGAGTTCCGGGGGCTCAGGCCGCGCAGTCGCGGCAGATGTACTGCCCGTTGCTGCTGGACGCCAGCCGGCTGCGGTGGTGGACGAGGAAGCAGCTCGCGCAGGTGAACTCGTCGGCCTGCTTCGGCAGCACCTTGACCGTGAGCTCCTCGCCGGACAGGTCGGCGCCCGGCAGCTCGAAGCTCTCCGCCGTCTCCGACTCGTCGACGTCCACGACCGACGACTGGGCCTCGTTGCGACGGGCCTTCAGCTCGTCGAGCGAGTCCTCGGCCAGGTCGTCGGTTTCGCTGCGCCGCGGCGCGTCGTAGTCGGTCGCCATCGTTCCCACCCTCTTACACACATGTCGTCGTCGTGCGGCTGGACAACGCCCTAGCGCCGGGGTTTGTGCCCGACAGTTCTGTGACGCGCGTCTCAACCCAGCCCCACGAGCGGTCGTGATGCGCTATCACGCCCGCGATAGCGGAGCTCCCCCCGTGGGGGCGCAGAAGGGTAACCCAGGGCGCCGACGCGTACACCCCTGCCCGTGTCGCCCGGAGGTGGCGTCCGCGGGCGCGGTTAGGGTTCCCGCGTGGCTGTCTTCCCCGAGCGCGATGATCGCGGACGCGGCGGCCCCGCGCAGGTGCCGGGGGCCGACCCGGCCGCGGTGGGCGCCTGGCTCGCCGCCGAGCTCGGCGACGACCGCTGGCGCGACTGCACGCTGCTGCCGCTCGGCCGCGGCCGGTCCAACCTGACCTACCGGGTGGACAGCCCCGCGGGCGCGGTCGTGCTGCGCCGTCCGCCGCTCGGGAAGGTCGCCGCGACCGCGCACGACATGGGCCGCGAGCAGCGCGTGATCACGGCGTTGGCCGGCACGCCCGTCCCGGTGCCGCGGGTGCTCGCGGCCTCGGCGGGCGGGCCGCCGGTGGACGCGCCGTGCTACGTGATGGAGCTCGTCGAGGGCGTCGTGCCGCAGGAGGAGCTGCCGCCGGGGTGGGCGAGCACCGAGGAGGAGCGCCGCCGCGCGAGCGAGGCACTGGTCGACGTGCTGGTGGCCCTGCACGCCGTCGACTTCGACGCGGTGGGGCTCGGCGACTTCGGCCGGCCGGAGGGCTACCTGTCCCGGCAGGTCCGGCGGTGGGTGGCGCAGTGGGAGCAGGCCCGCGACGGCGTGCCCACGGACGCGGGGACCGTCGCCGACCTCACCCGCCTCGCCGAGCGCCTGGGCGCCACCGTGCCCACCACCCAGCGGCACGCGATCGTGCACGGCGACTACCGCATCGACAACTGCCTGTTCGACGCCGCCGACCCGGGGCGCATCCGGGCGGTCCTCGACTGGGAGCTGTCCACGCTCGGCGATCCGCTCGCCGACCTGGGGCTGCTGCTCGTCTACTGGCACCAGGCCGAGGAGCACCCGGTGTGGCGGGCGGCGCAGCACCTGGCGAGCCCGACCCGGCTGCCCGGCTTCCTGCGCCGCGACGAGGTGGCGGCCGCCTACGCCGCCCGGTCCGGCCTCGACCTCGAGCCGCTGCAGTGGTACGTCGCCTTCGGCGCGTTCAAGCTCGGCGTCGTACTCGCCGGGATCCTCGCCCGCGTGCGGGCCGGGATGGTGCCCGCCGAGATGGCCGACGGGCTGGACGGCAGCCTCGCCCCGCTCGTCGCGCTCGGCCACCACGTGCTCGCGGAGGGACTGGACCGATGACCGCTGCCCGAACCCGCCCCTACCAACGCCGCCGGAAGGGGCCGGTGCTCGTCGTGGTCGGCGTCCTGGCCGTGCTCGCGACGATCACCTGGACCGTGGTGCTGGTCAACGCGGGCGGCGCGGCGAGCGCCACGACCTGCCCGGTGTCCGAGCCGCCCGCGGGCGAGGTGCTCGCCGACGGGGCGCTCGACCAGGTGGCGCCGATCCCGCCCGCCGCGGTGCAGGTGCAGGTGCTCAACGCGAGTGGGCAGCGCGGGCAGGCGAGCCTCGTGGCCGCGCAGCTGGGCGATCTCGGGTTCGCGGTCCAGGGCACCGACAACGACCCGCTGTTCCCCGACGGGAACATGGAGTGCTACGGCCAGCTGCGCTTCGGCCCGGAGGGCGAGGCGGCGGCCAGCACGCTCACGCTCGTGATGCCGTGCGCCGAGCTGGTGCGCGACGGCCGCCAGGGCCCCGCCGTGGACGTGTCGGTGGGCACCGGCTTCGGCGACCTCAACCCGGGCCGCTCGGCGCGCGACGCGCTCGACCAGCTCGCCGAGCCGGGCGGGGGCACCGACGGCGCCGTCAACGCCGACCCCGACGCGCCTGCGGCCGCCCCGGCGCCGCCCACCGTCGACCCCGAGCTCGTCCAGCAGGCGCGCGACGCGAGCTGCTGAGCGCGGCTCACACCTCGGCGGCCCCGTGCTCGCGGGCCAGCGCCGCGAGCTCGTCGGCGATGGCGGGGGTGGCCGCGAAGACGGCGTCGGCCCCGAGCCCGTCGTCGGGCGGGACGCTGCCCGTCGGGCCCGGGGTGCGCACCAGCGCGCCCGCCTCCTGCGCGATCAGCGCGGCGGCGGCCCAGTCCCACCAGTTGAGGCCGTGCTCGAGGTAGGCGTCGGCCCAGCCGGCGGCGACCGCGCACAGGTCGAGCGAGGCGGAACCGGCCCGCCGCACGTCCCGCACGTGCGGGAGCATCCCGCTGATCATGCGGACCTGCCGGGCACGTCGCTCCGGCCGGTAGGAGAAGCCGGTGCCGAGCAGCGACAGCGACAGGTCGGTGGCCCCCGACACGCGCAGCGGCCGCCCGTCGCACGTGGCGCCCGCGCCCTTGGCGGCGCTCCACAGCCGCCCGGCGGCGGGCTCCATGACGGCCCCGGCCACCGACACGCCGTCGCGGACGGCGGCGACCGAGATCGCGTACCACGGCATGCCGTAGAGGAAGTTGACCGTGCCGTCGATCGGGTCCACCAGCCAGACCGTGCGCGACTCGCCCGCGGTGCTGCCGTGCTCCTCCCCCACGACGACGTCGCCGGGCCGCAGCGCGCCGAGCCGCTCGCGGATGAGGGACTCCACGGCGTGGTCGGAGGCGGTGACGACGTCGGTCGGGGTGCTCTTCGTCGCGACGCCCGCGTCCGCCGCGCCGCGCTCGTCCCACGGGCGGGGAAGCCGCCCGAGGTGCTCGGCGGCCTCCGTCACGAGGTCCTCGGCGATGCGGCGCAGCTCGGCGAACTCGTCGCCGGCGGAGGTGGCCTGGTGGGCGGGGGTGGTCGCAGCGGTGGGTCGGGCCTCGTTCACGGTCACCATCCGACCACATGCGGCCCGCGCGGTGGGCGAGCCGCCGCCGTCGATCAACCTTCGGGCGCGGTCTCCGACACCGGCAGCACGCGCAGTTACAATGGCGCAGTACCCCGATGCGGGATGACGGCGAGAACCACCGGACGTCATCCGTCGAGGTATCCGCACAACATCTCGTCCAGCAGCCGGAGCTCGACGTCTCCCGGCGCACCATAGAGCGCACGCAGCGAGAGGGCCTAGTGGCAGCCGCAGACTCCGCAACCCGCATCGACCCGACCGTCGACGACGCGGCAGGTCCCGCACCTGCTCGCCGATCCGGCAAGCGGTCGAGCGCATCCGCAAAGACCGGCACCCGGTCCCGCTCGGGTAGCGCGAAGGGTGGGGCCGCCAAGTCGGCGGCCAAGTCGAAGAAGGCCGACCCGACCGTCGAGGGCGATCCCACCGACCTCGACGCCGAGGTAGACCTGGCCGACACCGACGTCGACCTCGAAGACGTCGACGTGGAGCTCGACCCCGATCTCGACGCCGACGTCACCGAGGTCGTCGACGACGAGGACGAGGACGAGGAGGTCGACGAGGAGGACGAGGACGACGAGGAGGTTGCCAACACCGGCGCCAACCGTCGCGCCCCGCGCACGCAGAAGCAGGCCAGCGACTTCGTCTGGGACGAGGAGGAGTCCGAGGCGCTGCGGCAGGCGCGCAAGGACGCCGAGCTCACCGCCTCCGCCGACTCCGTCCGCGCCTACCTCAAGCAGATCGGCAAGGTGGCGCTGCTCAACGCCGAGGAGGAGGTCGAGCTCGCCAAGCGGATCGAAGCCGGTCTCTACGCGGCGGAGCGGCTGCGCCGCGCCATGGAGACGGGCGAGAAGATGTCGCCCCAGCTCCGCCGCGACCTGCGGTGGATCGTCCGCGACGGCGAGCGCGCCAAGAACCACCTCCTCGAGGCGAACCTCCGCCTGGTGGTGTCGCTGGCCAAGCGCTACACCGGCCGCGGAATGGCGTTCCTGGACCTCATCCAGGAAGGCAACCTCGGTCTGATCCGCGCGGTCGAGAAATTCGACTACACCAAGGGCTACAAGTTCTCCACCTACGCCACGTGGTGGATCCGCCAGGCCATCACCCGCGCGATGGCCGACCAGGCCCGCACCATCCGCATCCCGGTGCACATGGTCGAGGTCATCAACAAGCTCGGCCGCATCCAGCGCGAGCTGCTCCAGGACCTGGGCCGCGAGCCCACGCCGGAGGAGCTGGCCAAGGAGATGGACATCACCCCGGAGAAGGTGCTGGAGATCCAGCAGTACGCCCGGGAGCCCATCTCGCTGGACCAGACGATCGGCGACGAGGGCGACTCGCAGCTCGGCGACTTCATCGAGGACTCCGAGGCCGTCGTCGCGGTCGACGCCGTCAGCTTCACGCTGCTGCAGGACCAGCTCCAGTCGGTGCTCGCCACCCTGAGCGAGCGCGAGGCCGGTGTCGTGCGGCTGCGGTTCGGCCTCACCGACGGCCAGCCGCGCACGCTCGACGAGATCGGCCAGGTCTACGGCGTCACGCGCGAGCGGATCCGGCAGATCGAGTCGAAGACCATGTCGAAGCTGCGCCACCCGTCGCGGTCGCAGGTGCTGCGCGACTACCTCGACTGAGCACCCGCTTCGAAGGGGCCCTCCACCACCGGTGGAGGGCCCCTTCGCCGTGTGCGCTCTCTCGCGCGAACCGGTGAGCGTGGCGTGCGTGCGCCGCCGCCGGGAGGCCGCCACCATCCACCCATGACCTCACCCGCGCCGGGTACCCGCGCCACGGACCTCGCCACCTCCCTGCGGCGGTGGGTCGACAGGGGCCTGATCAGCCCGGAACAGGCCGAGCGCATCCTCGCCGCCGAGGAGGGAGCGGCGGAGGAGACGCCGCCGGCGCAGCCGGCGTCCCGGGCGTCGCTGGTGGCCGAGGCCCTGGGCTACGTCGGCGGGGTGTTGGTCCTCGTCGGCGCGGTGATCGTCGCGGGCCGCTACTGGTCGCAGCTCGGCGTCGGCGGGCAGCTCTCCATCACCTTCGGCGCGGCCGCGCTGCTGCTCGCGACGGGGATCGCCGCCCCGGCGCGGCGGGGCGACGTGGGCAGGCGGCTGCGCGGGGTCTCGTGGCTGTTGTCGGCGGCGCTGTTCGGGACGGGGCTCGGGCTGCTGGGCGACGAGGTGCTGGACCTGCCCGGGGAGACGGTCGCGCTCGTGGCGGCGGGCGGCACGGCCGCCTACGCCGGCCTGCTGTGGTGGCGCCACCGCGGCGTGCTCCAGCAGGCCGCACTGGTCGTCGCGCTCGCGATCGCAGCGGGGTCGGCGACCGCGCACCTGCCCGGCGACGACGACGCGCTGATCGGCCTCGCGCTGTGGGGCGTCGGGGCCTGCTGGGCGGTGCTCGGCTGGGGCCGGGTGGTCGCCGCGCGGAACGCCGCGTACGCGCTGGGCGGCGCCGTCGTCGTGATCGGCGCGCAGTTCGCCGTCGAGTCCACCTGGGGTGCCGTGCTCGCCGTCGGGTCCGTGGTCGCGCTGGTGGTGGCCGGCGCGGTGCTGCGGGAACTGCTGCTGCTCGCCGTCGGCGCGGTCGGCGCGCTCGTGACGGTGCCGAGCGTCGTCGGGCAGTACTTCCCGGACACGCTCGCCGTCCCGCTCGCGCTGGTGGGCTGCGGGGTGCTGCTGGTGGCCGGGGCGATCTACACCGCTCGGCTGCGCCGCGCCGCCGCGGGCGGGCCGCGCGCCGAGGGCAACCCGAGGGTCGCCACCGCCGCGGCCGCCGGCATCGCTGCGCTGGTGGTCGTCACCGTGCTCGTGCTGGGCCTGGGCGGCTGAAGGCGGCGCCCGCGACGGTCCGGGGGCCGTTCAGCCGCCGCTCCCCAGCACGGATGCCCGGCCCCCGGACCCCGGAGGTGTTCCGACGCCGCGCTCAGCTCGGCCGTGCCCCCGTCGGACGGCCGGCGGCTGCAGGCTGTCGGTCACCCCGGTACCTCATATCCTGAGCCGCCGCGCGCCGGATCGCCAGGGACCAAGGACCCGGTCTCGACCGTTAGGACAGGTCCTGGCCGGTCACGACTGGTTCTCCAGCACCCAGTACCGCTCGCCGCGTTCGGCCTCGAGCCGGTCCAGCAGCTCGAGGTGGATCTCGCGGACCCGCTCCGCGGTGATCGCCTCGGCGGGGTCGACCTCCTCCACCTGCACGCTCGTCGGGTCCTCGTAGAGGTGCTCCCCGGCGAGGCGGCCGCGCTCGTCGTAGGGCCAGATGAACGCCTGCCGGCTCGACACGTGGTAGAGCTTGTCGTCGTCCGGGACGCTGTCGTAGCCGACGGCGCGCAGGTCCGATCCCTTCCCGAGCTGGTGGAAGGTGAGCTCGTCGGCCACGCCCCAGTCGGCGACGGCGAGGCGGTCGTCGGAGTTCCACAGCACCGAGTCCGCGACGCTGTTGTAGAACGCGACGACGCCGTCCTTGCCCTCGATCACCGCGGGGTGGGCGCCCCAGGTGACCCGGTAGACCGGGTGGTCGACCATCATGTCGGGCGCGACGATCTTGTCGAACTGGCCCGACCCCTCCAGGTGCACGTGCCGCCAGAAGTTCAGCAGGATCGCCCGGTGGAGCGGGTTCGTGGTCCGCTCCAGCAGCTCGGCGGTCGGCGTCATCGTCTCGTACAGGGCCTTCTCGAAGCGGTTCACGAACCCCGACGCTGGCCGCGCCCGCGGGGCGTGTCCAGAGCGGCGTCGCGGGTGTTCCCGCGATGACGGGTGCCGTGCGCTGCCGGCCGTCTCATTTGTGAGACGCAGCGGCAGGGTGGTCGTGACTAGCGTCACCGGGCGGGAGGTGGGCGTCCAATGGTGAATGTCGGCATCAACCTCGGGTTCGGCAAGCTCGACCCGGAGATCTCGGACGCGCGGATGTACCACGAGGAGCTCGACCTCGCGGTGCGGGCCGAGGAGCTCGGCTACGACGCGGTGTGGGTGGTCGAGCACCACTTCGCGGACTACTCGCTGTGCCCGGACAACCTGGTGGTGCTCGCGCACCTGGCCGGGCGCACCTCGACGATCAAGCTGGGCACGGCCGCGGTGATCGTGCCGTGGAACAACCCGCTGCGGGTGGCGGAGAAGGCGCTGATGGTCGACGCCATCTCCGGCGGGCGGCTGCTGCTCGGGCTCGGGCGCGGGCTGTCCCGCAAGGAGTACGTGCCGTTCCGGATCACCCTCGACGAGACCCGGGACCGCTTCGACGAGGCCGCCCCGATGATCTTCGAGGCGGTGGAGACCGGTGTCATCGAGGGCGACGGTCCCTACTACCCGCAGCCCCGCGCCGAGCTGCGGCCGCGCCCGAGCCGCTCCTTCCGCGACCGCCGCTACATGGTGGCGGGCTCGCCGGACTCGATCGTGATGGCGGCGAAGCTGCGGGCCGCGATGATGTCGTTCATCGTGCGTCCCGTGGCGGACCTGATGCCCGGCTTCACCCGCTACCGCGAGCTGTACCAGGCCGAGCACGGCGAGACGCCGCCGCCGATCAGCCTGGCCGTCAACGTGTACTGCCACGAGGACCTCGAGGTGGCGCGCGAGCGGCACTGGGAGTACGTCGGCCGGTTCTTCATGTCCAACGTCGAGCACTACGAGATGGCCGGGGAGCACTTCGCCGGGGTGAAGGGCCACGAGCGGTACGCGGCCAACGCCGCCTACTTCCGCGAGATCGGGCTCGAGAAGGCCGCGAACGACTACGCGGCCACCGCGCTGTGGGGCGACCCGGAGCAGATCCTCGGGCAGATCGAGCACATCCGCGACGTGCTCGGCGACTTCGAGCTGTCGCTGTCGCCCGCGTTCGGCGGGATGCCCTACGACCAGGCCAGGGCGAGCCTCGAGCTGTTCGCCCGCGAGGTGCTGCCCAAGGCCCGCAGCCTCTGATGGCGGTCCCGGTCCCCCGCACCACGACCGAGTGGGACCGGGTCCGGGAGGCCAAGCACGACGTGCTCTCCCGCGACCCGCTGTCGGTGGACCCGGCCGACTACCCCGGCGTGCGCCCCGAGGTCGTGGCCTCCTGGCGGCGGTCCATGCTCGCCGGCGTCGACCCCGCCGCCCGCGAGTACGTCCTCGACGAGGACTTCCGGCCGGGCACCCGGCTTGCCGCCGTCGCCCAGCCGATCATGGACCGGCTGGGCGACGAGATCGCCGACCTCAGCTCGTGGGGGTTCCTCGCCGACCGGGCGTGCCGGCTGCTCACGGTGGCCGTCGGGGACTTCCCGGACGCGCTGCGGCTGCACCGGCAGAACCTGCGCGCCGGGATGACCTTCGCCGAGGACGTCATGGGCACCAACGGGATGGGCTGCGCCCACGAGACCCAGCGGGCGTTCATCGTCTCGGGCACGGAGCACTACCGGACCGACACCGAGATCCTCACGACCACCGGCGTCCTCATCCGCGACCCGTTCACCAAGCGGTTCGCAGGGATCTTCGGGGCGCACTGCCTGCGCGAGTACGGCTCGGCCGCCCTCCTGCCCCTCGTCGTGGAGATCGGCCGCTCCATCGAGACGCAGCTGCTCATCAGCCGGACCGACGGCGAGCGCGAGCTGTTCGACGCCTACTCGGCGGCCGAGCGCCGCCACCGCGGCGCCGTGGTGGCGGTGAGCAGGCGGCTCGTGGTGGTGAGCACCGAGGGCCGCGCCCTCGTGCGCGACGCCGACGAGGAGCTGCTGCGCGAGCTCGCCAAGGACGCGGGCGACCGGGCGCGCACGGTGCGCAGGCGCCTGTCCACCGGCGTCACCGCCACCATCCAGGTCCTGCCGGTGCGCCAGCCACGGGGCGAGTTCGCCGCCGTCCTCGTGCTGGAGCCGGTGGAGCGGCCCGCGAGCGTCGGATGGAGCGGCGACGACCGGCCCACCGACTTCCGCGAGCGCCTCGCCCGCGCCCTGGGCGAGGGGAGGCGGGTGCTGTTGTCCGGGGAGCGGGGCTGCGGGAAGCGCCACGAGGCGCGGGCGGCCCTGCGCGCCGTCGCGGGCCGGGTCGTGGAGGTCGACGCCGCGGCGGCGCGGCTCGACCCCGACGACTGGCTGCGCGGGCTCCGATCCGCCGTGGGGACGACCGGGGCGGCGGTGCTGCTCGCCCACGTCCAGGACGTCCCGGCCGAGATCGCGACGACGGTGGCCCACCTGGTGGAGGCGGCCCGCTGCCCCGTCGTCGCCACCGGTGGGGAGGACGGCGGGCCGGCCGTGGTCGGCGAGGCCTTCCCCGTGGTGGTCCCCGTCCCGCCGCTGCGGGAACGCCGCGACGAGTTCCCGCAGCTGTGCGCGGCGCTCCTCGCCGCCGCCGGGGCCGGGCCCGCCGAGCTCACGCCGCGGGCGGCCGCCGCGCTCGCGGCAGGCGACTGGCCGGGCAACGTGCGGCAGCTGCAGCAGGTGCTCACCAGCGCCCGCATCCGCGCCACCGGCCCGGCCATCGACCTGCCCGACCTGCCGGCGCACCACCACCGCCCGCCGCTCGACGAGGTGCAGCGCGCGGAGCGGCGCGTGCTGGCGGCCGCCCTGCGGGAGGCCGGGGGCGACCGCAACACCGTGGCGAAACGGCTGGGGATCTCGCGCGCGACGGTCTACCGGAAGCTGAAGCGCTACCAGCTGCGCTGAGGGCGGCTCATCCCGCGCCCGCCCCGTGGGCGGCGTCGTAGGCGGCGGCGACGCGCTTGGGCACGACCATGCGCCAGGCGTCGAGCACCAGCTCGCGCATCTCCTCCTCGTCGAGCGCGGCCGTCCACGCGTGCACCCAGTTGAAGCGCATGTCCGACGCGCTCGGCAGGTGGAACTTCGCGGGGTCGGAGGCGATGAGGGCGTCGCGCTCGTGCTTGGGGTAGGCGAAGCCCATCACGGTCTCGTCGCGGGAGAACGCGACGTAGACGATCCGGCCGACCCGGAACTTCACGCGGTCGTGGATGAGGTGCTCGCTGGTGCGGGGCAGGGACCGGGCGAGCCGCCGCACCTCGTCGACCGTGACCATGGGCCCATCGTGCACCCGGGGTCCGACGAGATCGGCGGCGTGAGCCGTTTCACCGCGATCTGGATCGATTCCAACTGGGGTTTCGTGGAACCTGGAACCCGGTGCCCTCGTCGCTGCGCCAGCAAGCACAACGCCGACGATCCCTGGAACCCGACTCCCCATGCCCTTTCCCCTTGATCACGCACGCCTGCGCTCCCCGCGTCGCCGCAGGCCGTCCCCGCCCGCGGTGCGCAGGCACCGCGCCGCCGCCACCGTGGTGTTCACGGTGGACGGCGCCGTCTTCGGCTCGTGGGCGTCGCGCATCCCCGACGTCTCGGCGACCGTCGACGCGTCGCCGACCTCGCTCGGCCTCGCCCTGCTCTGCGTCTCGATCGGCGCGCTCGCCGGCATGCAGCTGACCGGGCGGCTGTGCGCGCGGCTCGGCCCCGGGCTGGTCGGCGTCGCCGCCGCGGTCGCGACCAGCGCCGCGCTCGCCCTCCCCGGGCTCACCGGCTCGGTGCCCGCGCTCGCCGCCGCGCTGCTGGTGTTCGGGGTCGCGACCGGCGCGTTGAACGTGGCCGCGAACGCGATCGGCGTCCAGGTCGAGACCGCGGCGCACCGCCCGCTGCTGCCGTCGCTGCACGCGGGCTTCAGCTTCGGCGGGCTCGCCGGGGCCGTGACGGGCGGGGCGGTGGCCGCCCTCGCCACGCCCGGGGTGCACCTGCTCGTCGTCGCGACGCTCGGGGTGGTCGCGACGGCCGCGGTCGCGCCCGTGCTGCTGGCCGCCGACGGCGCGCCCGCCCCGGACGACCACGCCCCGCCACCGCGCGGCACCACCCGCGGCATCGTCGTGGTGCTGGGCGTCATCGCCGGCTGCACGGCGTTCGGAGAGGGCGCGGTCACCGACTGGGGCGCGCTGCACCTGCAGGAGGTCGGCGCGAGCCCGGCGCTCGCCGCCGCGGGCTACGCCTGCTTCTCGCTGGCCATGGCCTGCGGCCGGCTGGCGGGCAACGGCCTGGTGCACGCGTACGGGCCCACCCGCGTCGTGACCGGCGGGGCGACCGCCGCCGCCGTCGGGGCGCTCGCGGTCGCGGCCGTCCCCGACGTCGAGGTCGTGCTCGCCGGCTTCGTCCTGATCGGGCTCGGCCTGGCCAACGTCTTCCCGATCGCCATCGCGCGGGCGGGCGCCCACGCCGGCGCGGGCGGGGTCGCGCTCGCCTCGACCGTCGGCTACACCGGCCTGCTCGGCGGTCCCCCGCTGCTCGGGATCGTCGCCGAGGAGGTCGGCCTGCCCGTCGCGTTCGCGGCGGTCGCCTCGCTGGCGGCGCTCGCCGCGGCGCTGGCCGCGCCCGCACTGGGCGGCGGCGAACGCGTCCTGCGCGCCGCCCGCGCCGCGCTGCAGCGGCACACCGCGCAGCTCGGCGTCCTCTACTCCCAACTGACCGGCCCCGCGGGCGACCGCCGCCCGTACCCGGGCCTGGAAGCCCTCGCCACCTGATCGCAGGAGGCCTGTCCGATGGATGCTGCCCCCCTGACCCACCCCACCTCCGTTCCCACCGTGGCCACGATCCACGGCAAGCTCATGCAGGGCGTGAGCTACGCGATCCCCTTCGTCGTCACCGGCGGCGTCCTGCTCGCGCTCGGCTACGCGCTCGGCGGCCCCGAGATCGGCACGGCCCCGCCGGTGACGGACCACTTCCACCCCCTCGCCCTGACGAGCTGGGCGGCGCTGCTGCACCAGCTCGGGACGCTGACCTTCGGGCTGCTCGTCCCCGTGGTCGGCGGGTACCTGGCGCACGCGATCGGCGACCGGCCCGCCCTCGTGCCGGGGTTCGCGGGCGGCACGATCGCCGCCCAGACCGGGGCGGGCTTCCTCGGCGGGCTGGTCGCCGGGGTGGTCGCGGGCGTCGTGGTGGACCGGCTCGCCCGCCTCCACCCGCCGCCGCGCGCCGTCGCCGGGCTGCGGCCCGTGCTGACCCTGCCGCTCGCAGGCACCCTGGTCACCGGCGTCGTGATGTGGCTCGTGGCCGCCGGCCCGCTGGCCGCCCTGACCTCGGGCCTCACGAACTGGCTCGCCGGCCTCTCAGCCTGGAGCCTCGTGCCGGTGGGGGCGGTGCTCGGGCTGATGGTCGCCGCCGACCTCGGCGGCCCGATCAACAAGACCGCCTACACGTTCGCCGTCGCCGGGCTGGCCACCGGCGCCCCGTCGGCCCAGACGGTCATGGCGGCGGTGATGGCCGCCGGGATGACGCCGCCGCTCGCCGTGGCGCTCGCGACCACCCTGCGGGGCGGCCGGTTCACACCCGCCGAGCGGCGCAACGGGCGCGCCGCCTGGCTGCTCGGCGCGGTGTACGTCACCGAGGGCGCCATCCCGTTCGCCGCCGCCGACCCGCTGCGGGTGGTCCCGTCGCTGCTGGCCGGCTCGACGGTCACCGGCGCCCTCGCGGCCCTCTTCGGCGCGGCGACCACCAGCCCGCACGGCGGGGTGCTCGTGCTGCCGCTCGTGTCGGGCGCGCTCGGGTTCGCGCTGGCGATCGCGATCGGGACGCTGATCTCGGCGGCGATGGTGCTGACGCTCAAGGCGCTGCCCCGCAGGCGGGCCGACGCCACCGAGCCGGAACCGGCTCCGGTCGGAGCCGGGTGATCGGGGCGTGGGTACCGCGGGACTCGAACCGGTCGATCCGGCTGCCGGTGGGCGCGCTCGATCGCGGCGCCCCAGGAGAGCGGCGAGGTCAGGTCCCGCGGAACCCGAGGGACGAGCGCCCCGGACTCACCCCTCCCGCGCCAACGTCGGCCGCCGCTCCGCGAACGCAGCGGTCAGCTCCTCCAACGCCGGCAGCGCATCCACCAGCGCCGCGACGGTCTCCGGGGGCAGCCGCTCGACGACCGCGCGCAGCGTCGCCGTGCGCCGCTCCAGGATCCGCCTGCTCTTCTCCCGGCCCGCGTCGGTGGCCTCGGCGACCACACCGCGCAGGTCGGACGTGGCCGATGAGCGCCGGATCAGCCCCTTCTGCTCGAGCACGCCCATCACGCGGGAGAGCATGGTCGGGTTGACGCCCTCGAGCTCGGCGACCGCGGAGATGCGGATCGGGCCGCGGGCGACGACCACCCCCAGCACCGAGGCCTGGGTGGGCGTGAGCTCCTCGCTCGACGCCGACTCGTTCATCGAGCGCGCCAGCTTGCCGATCACGCGACGCAGCCGCACCGCCGCCTCGTCGTCGAAGGCCTTCTCGAACCCTCCGCCCTGCATCTGCCCATGAAACCAGGACGGAGCGCGCGCCGGAGCCCTGACCCGGTGTTAGATTGCTTGCCGTCAAGCAATTAGGGGGAGGATCCGGTGTCGAAGGCCGTCGCTGCCGAACGGCGCCCGGCGCTCGTCCGCTGGTCGGTGTTCGCCACCGTCGTGGTCGCCATCCTGATGCACTCCATCGACCAGACCTCGATCGCAACCGCGCTGTCGGCGATGCAGCGCGGCCTCGGGGCGAGCCTGGAGTGGCTCAGCTGGACGCTCACGATCTACTCGGTGGGCCAGATCCTCATCCTGCCGTTCGCAGGCGCGCTGGGCGACCGGTTCGGCGCCCGGCGGGTCTACCTGGTCGCGGTCGCGGGCTTCACGCTGATGTCGGTGTTCTGCGGCCTGTCGTCGGGCACGGTCCAGCTCATCGTCGGCCGCTTCCTGCAGGGGCTCGCGGGCGGGGTCCTGCTGCCGGTGGGCACCGCGATCGTCGCCGACGAGTTCGGGCCCGACCGGGACCGGGCGATCGCGCTGTTCAGCACGGTCTTCCCGATCGGCGCGGTCCTCGGCCCGATCGCGGGCGGGCTGATCCTGACGTTCGCCTCGTGGCGGGAGATCTTCTTCGTCAACGTGCCGGTCGGGCTCCTGCTGCTGTTCCTCGGGCACGCGCTGATCCGGGAGACGCCGCGCAAGGTCGTCGGCCCGGCAGACCTCGCCGGGGCCGCGTGGATCACCGTGCTGCTGCTGTCGGCGATGGTCGCGATCACCCGGATCGGCGCGATCGGCGAGGGCTGGACCGGGCCGGCGTCGGTGGTCGTCGCCGCCGCCATCGCGGTGGTGTCCGGGCGCTTCCTGCTGCGCCACCTGCACCGCCACCCCGACCCGATCATCCCGCCGCGGCTGCTGACCGGTCAGCGGCTCGGCCTGCTGAACGTCATGAACGTCCTCTTCGGCGCCGCCGTGATCGGGTTCTCCTCGCTGCTGCCGCACTACGCGCAGCTCCGCTACGACATGGCCCCGATCGCCGCGGGCGGGCTGCTGACCGTCCGGGCGGTGCTGATGATCGTGGTCTCGGCGGTGGCCGTCGGTCTGCTGCGCCGGCTCGGGTACCGGCCGCTCCTGCTGGCCGGCATGGCCGCGATCATCGCCGCCCTGGTGCTCATCGCGGTGCCGCCCGCGCGCACCACGCCGGAGCTGTGGCTGTCCTTCGGGGCGGCCGTGATGGGCGTCGGGATGGGCCTGTCCTCCCCGTCCTCGGCCAACGCCGGGTTGCACCTCGTCCCGGACCAGGCGGCGGCGGTCTCGGGCCTGCGGGTGCTGTTCCGCCAGGCCGGGGCGATCGTCGCGATCACGGTGGTGACGGTCGCGACCTCGACCTCCGACGACCCCGCCACGGCCAACGCCTGGGCGTTCGTCGCGCTGGCGGCCGCGATGGCGGTCGCCGTCGCGCTGGCCACGCGCATCCCGAACCAGCGGGGCCGCTGGTAGGGGTCGTGGCTGCCGCGCCCCGGTACGACAGGGACGCGGCAGCCGGGCACCGCACGAGGCGGTGGTCTCGGTCGCGGCGGAGGACGGCGGACCGGCCGTCACGTCCGCGGCCCGGGTGTGACCGGGCGCACGCCGCGGCCGAAAATATCAAGAACGACGGCCGCGGTCGATGCGGGTGGGCTACTCGGGGTCGGGCTGCGCGGCCTGCGCCTTCGCCACCGCGGGGCGAGGACGCACGAAGAGCCACGTCAGGATCGCCCCGATGATCGCCCCGCCGATCAGCGAGATGACGACGGTGACCGGGGCCGCCTGACCGCTCGCGGCCGCCGTGTTCTCGATCGCGACCTGCGTCGGCTCGCCCTGCCCCGCCGCCGGCGGTGCCGAGTCGTGGCCGAGGAAGTCGCGCAACATGCCGGTGTCGGTGATGACGTTGAAGTTCTGCCCGATGAACGGCACGGTCATCTGGCTGTTGACCCCGAGCACCTCACCGCGGGCGTTGATCGTGGGCCCGCCGGAGATGCCCTCCGCGAGGTCGGCGTTGATCTGGTAGACGGCCACGCCCTGCCGGTACTGCCGGGCGGTGATCGTGCCGCTGGTGTTCACCGGCTGCAGCCGCGAGTCCTGCAGCACCTCGGCGGGCGTCTTGCCGCCGCTGATCAGGCCTTCGACGTCGACGCCGTCGGTCTCGTCGATGTTGAGCCCCGGGAAGCCGATCGAGGTGACCGTCTCCCCCAGCCGCGGCGCGGTGGGGGCGACCGGGAGCGGCTTGGCCGGCGGCAGGCCGTACACCTCCAGCTTGGCCGTGTCGCCCTCGTCGGCGGGGCGGAAGCTGTCCACGCGCACGATCACCGGCGCCGTGATCACGGCGCCCTGCATCTCGCGGGGCTGGAACGCCCACACCGTGCGCTTCGGGTCCGGGCGCGCCGTCTCGCTGCCGGCGGTCGGGAGGCCGGTGGTCGGGTCGATGGTGGGGCCGCGCCTGCTGTCGAGGGCGCGCCTGCCCTCCTTCGGGTCGACGCAGTGGCCCGCCGTCACGATCGTGGTGGGGCTGTCGAACCAGCCGGTGCAGATCGTCATGACGGGCAGCTCGCCCGAGCCGGGCGTCGTGGGCGCCTCCGGCATCAACGCGAACGGGTCCTCGGGCTCCTCCCAGATCACCACCAGGCCCACGATCGACTGCTGGATCGACTCCAGCAGGGCCGGGTCGATGAGGCCGTTCAGCGCCGGCGGGGGCGCAGGCGTCGGCTCGTCGGCTCGCGCCGGGGTGGCGCCGGTGAACAGCACCGTCGCCACGATGGCGGCCAGCGCCGCCAGTGCGCCGATCGGCTTCCGAACGGATCTCACGCTTCAGTTCCCCCCATGGGTTCGTGCGGGACGAACGCTCCCCCGGCGCCCGATCGGCGGCGTCCGCCCCGGCGGACTCCCGTCCACGCCCGGCACCGGGAGCCGCCCGTCGTGGATGTCGTCGATGCCCACGAGTGTGCCCCTCGGCAAGGCGCGACGCACGGGTTCACCCGAATTCGTGATCGGCTTGCTGCTCAGGGCGTCGTCCCACGTCACGGGCTTCATGCGGACTTCACACGGCGCCCCCGACGGGCCCGGTCCGGGCATCAGCGCAGGCGGCCGGGCACGGCCTCCTGGAGCTTCGTCTTGATCCCCTGCACGACGAGGTGGAAGGCCTCCGGGTCGCCCTTGAGGACGGCCTGGGCCGCCGACTTCGCCTGCTCGAACGTGGCGTGCGGCGGGATCGGGGGAACCTCGGGGTCGCAGTGCACGTCGAGGACCGACGGCCGGTCGGCGGCGAGCACCCGATCCCACGCCGGCCCCAGCTGGTCCGGCGAGGTGACCGTGACGGCCTCGAACCCTAGGCCGCGGGCGAAGTCGGCGTAGGAGACGTCGGGGAGCACCTGGGACTCGGAGAACTTGGGTGCCCCGCCCATCGCCCGCAGCTCCCAGGTCACCTGGTTCAGGTCGTTGTTGTGCAGCACGCAGACGACGCACCTGCGGTCGGCCCACCGGTCGGCGTAGCGGGCGATCGTCAGCAGCTCGGCCATCCCGTTCATCTGCATCGCGCCGTCGCCGGTGATCGCGATCGCGGGCCGGTCCGGGTGGGCGAACTTCGCCCCGATCGCGTACGGCACCGCGCAGCCCATCGTGGCGAGCGTGCCGGAGAGCGAGCCGCGGATGTCGCCGCGGACGCGCAGGTGGCGGGCGTACCAGTTGGTGGCCGACCCGGAGTCGGCGGTGACGATCGCGTTCGGCGGGATCCGCTCGGAGAGCTCCCACACGATGCGCATCGGGTTCACCGGGTCGGCGTCGACCATCGCCTCCCGGCGCATGGTGTCCCACCAGCGGGCGACGTCGTCCTCGATCCCTTCCCGCCACGCCCGGTCGGTCGGCCCGGACAGCAGCGGCAGCACCGCCCGCAGCGTGGTCCGCGCGTCGCCGACGAGGTTGACCTCCGTCGGGTACCGCATCCCGATCATCGCGCCGTCGAGGTCGATCTGCACGGCCCTCGCCTGCCCGAACTCCGGCAGGAACTGCGAGTACGGAAAGCTCGACCCGACGATGAGCAGCGTGTCGCAGTCGCGCATCAGCTCGTAGCTGGGCCGCGTGCCCAACAGCCCGATGGACCCGGTGACGAACGGCAGCTCGTCGGACAGCACGTCCTTGCCCAGCAGCGCCTTGGCCACGCCCGCGCCCAGCACGTCGGCGACCCGCTCGACCTCCGCGGACGCGCCGCGGGCCCCCTGCCCGACCAGGATCGCGACCTTCTGGCCCGCGTTCAGCACCTCCGCGGCCCGCGCGAGCTCGGACTCGGCCGGCACCAGCGTCGGCGCGACGAGGCCCGGCTCGCTGGAGGGCACCTGCTTGAACTCGTGCCGCGGCGGCGTGTACGGCTCGCCCTGCAGGTCGCTCGGGATGATGATCGCGGTCGGGGCGCGGCGGGTGAGCGCGGTGCGGAACGCCCGGTCGACCGCGTTGGGCAGCTGCTCGGCGACGTTGACCTCGACGAGGTAGTCGCTCGCCACGTCCTTCAGCAGCGCCTGCAGGTCCACCTCCTGCTGGTAGGAGCCGCCCATCGCGCTGCGCTCGGTCTGCCCGACGATCGCGACCACCGGCACGTGGTCGAGCTTGGCGTCGTACAGGCCGTTGAGCAGGTGGATCGCCCCGGGGCCGGACGTCGCCATGCACACGCCCACCTGGCCGGAGAACTTCGCGTACCCGACCGCCTGCAGGGCCGACATCTCCTCGTGCCGGGACTGGACGAACCGCGGCCGGTCCCCCGCGGCCTCGAACGCGGCCACCAGTCCGTTGATGCCGTCGCCCGGGTAGGCGAAGACCTGCTCGACGCCCCAGTCCCGCAACCTGCGCAGGACGAAGTCACCCACTGAGTCGGCCACGCGCTCTCGCCTCCACTGCCGTCGGGTTCGCGTCTCGACCCCTCGGCTACCCGGGATCGGGCGGACGACACCGGACGCGGCGATGCCGCCGCGGGTGCGCGGCGGGAGGGTCAGCCGCGGACGGCCTGGATGTCGATCTCGACGTGCAGCGTCCGGCCCACGGCCAGCACGCCGGCGAGCGCGGCCTGGTTCCAGCTGATCGCGAAGTCGTCGCGCGAGACCTCGGCGGTCGCCGAGAACGCCGCCCGCCGGCAGCCCTCGAGGTCGGTGGCGGTGCCGCCGTAGCGGACGTGCAGCGGCACCGGGGCGCTCACGTCCTTGAGCGTCAGCACGCCGTCGAGCTCGAAGCGCTCGGCGTCGACGCAGCGCAGGCCCTCGCTCTTGTAGCGGATCTCGGGGAAGCGGGCGACGTCGAGGAAGTCCGCGCTGCGCAGGTGGGCGTCGCGCTCCGGCTCGGCGGAGTCGACCGCGGCGGGGTCGATGGCGACCTCGACCGAGGAGCCCTCGAACGGGTCGGCCACCTCGATGCGCCCGGTGAAGCGGGGCAGCCGGGCGTGGATGCGGCTCACGCCCAGGTGCAGGGCCGTGACGAGGATGCTCGAGTGCTGCGGGTCGATCATCCAGCTGCCCGGGGACGGGAGCGCGGGACCGTCCTGCGGGCGCAGCTCCAGCACCCCGAGCGGGGTGATCTCGTCGTCGGCGACGGTCACCGCCGCGGCCTGCGGCTGCCTCCCGGCCGCCGCGACCACGAGCGTGTACGCGCCCGCGGCCAGCCCGTCGAGGAGGAAGTGCCCGTCCGCGCCGCTCACCGCGCGGGCCGCCTGCCCGCCCGCCGCGTCGAGCACGGTGAGCGTACCGGTGACGGGCCTGCCGTCGGGGGTGGCGAGCCGGCCGGCGACGGCGCCGCCGGTCACCGCACGCCCTCTCCGCGCTCCACCTGCGCCGGCGCCGCCGGTGGCGGGGTCGGCGCCGACGGCGGGACGAGCTCGACGAGCGCGTCGGCCACCGTCCCGGCGGAGACGTGCACGACCTGGGACACGGGGTCGTACCCGCGAGCGGTGAGCGTGTAGGTGCCCGGGGGCAGGTCGGCGAACTCGAACGCGCCGTCGGGCCCGGTGACGGCCGACGCGACGACCCTGCCGTCGCCGTCGGTGAGGGTGGCGAGGGCCTGGCCGACGCCCGCGCCGGTCGCGATCACGGTGCCGCGCAGGGTGGCGCGGACCGGCAGCTCGAGGTCGCACTCGGTGTAGCGGCCGTGGTCCAGCCGGACGCTCACCGCCAGCGGCGGGTAGCCCGGCGCGGTGGCGGCCAGCGTGTACTGGCCCTCCGGGACGCCGGGGATGCGGTAGCGGCCGCCGCCGTCGCTGCGGGTGGCCCCGGCGACCGCGCCCCGGGCGTCGATCAGCGCGACCGAGGCGTCCGGCACGGGGGCCACGCCGGCGCTGCTGACCACGCCGTGCACGCCGCTGCCGCCCACCAACGCGATGTCGTGCTGGACGGGCTCGCCCTCCACCGCCACCAGCGCCGCGTGCGGCTGCAACGCCCCCGACGCGGCGACGACGAGGTAGGTGCCGCCGCGGGGCAGCACGACGCGGTAGGTCCCGTCGGGGCCGGTCGTGGCGCCGCCGCGCTGCGCGCCGTCCTGGTCGGTGACGGTCACCACGGCCCCGTCCAGCGCCGCGCCGTCGCCGCGGGTGACGACGCCGTGGATCGCGGGGCCGGCGGGGGCCGGTCGCGGGCGCGGGGACGGCCGGTCGACGGCCTGCCCCGCCCCGCCGGCCTGGCCGTCGGCGCGGTGCCGCCCGTTGGTGGTCGGGCCGGCCGGCTCCCAGTCGTGCGCCCGGCCGTTCGTCTGCGCGTTCTCGGCAGCCTGGGCGGTCTGGGCGTTCTGGTTGGTCTGGGCGGTCTGGGCGGTCTGGGCGGCCGCCCGCGCGGCGGCGGCCATGGCCTCGGCGCGCTCGCGCTCGATGCCGGTCTCGGTGCGCAGCGGCACCTCGCGGATGGCGAGCACGGCGACCAGCGTGATGATCGCGAGCACGCCCGCGATCAGGAAGATCAGCGCGGTGGCGTCGCCGTAGGAGGACCGGACGATGCCCGCGACGGCGGGCGGCAGTTCGTTGAGGTTGCCGATGCCGGCTCCGCCCTCGGGCACGGGCAGCCCCGCGGCGGCGATCCCCTCGACGGTGAGCTCGCCGACCCGGGAGGCCATCACCGCCCCCAGCACCGAGACGCCGACGGTGCCGCCCATGGAGCGGAAGAACGTGACGGTGGAGCTGGCGGCGCCGAGGTCGGTGGCGGCCACCGAGTTCTGCACGGCCAGCACGAGGTTCTGCATCGACATGCCCATGCCGACGCCGAGGACGAACAGGAACGCCCCCAGCAGCACGATGTCGGTGTCGTGGTCGATCGTCGCCAGCAGGCCGAAGCCGAGGAGCAGGAAGAGCGCACCGAGGACCAGGAAGATCTTCCAGCGGCCGAAGCGGGTGATGAGCGAGCCCGACCCGGTGGCCGCGATCATCGAGCCGATGACCATCGGCAGCGTGAGCAGGCCGGCCGCGGTCGGCGAGTAGCCGCGCGCGATCTGGAAGTACTGGCCGAGGAAGACCGCGCCGCCGAACATGGCGACGCCGACCGAGACGCTCGCGAGCGTGGCGAGCGTGGTGGTGCGGTCGCGGAACAGCCGCAGCGGGATGATCGGCTCCTTGGCCCGCGCCTCCACCAGCACGAACAGCAGGATCAGCGCGGCCCCGATCCCGGCGAGCACGTACGAGGGCGTGGACGCCCACGGGAACTGGTCGCCGGCCATCGTCACCCAGATCAGCAGGGCCGACACGCCGGCCGCGATGAGCGCGGCGCCCAGGTAGTCGATGCTGACCTCGCGCCGGACGACCGGCAGGTTGAGCGTGCGCTGCACGACCACGAGCGCGAGCGCGGCGAGCGGCGCGCCCACCCAGAAGCACCAGCGCCAGCCCAGCCAGTCGGTGTCGACGATGACGCCGCCGATCAGCGGGCCCGCGACCGGGGCCACCGACATCACGGTGGAGATCACCCCGGTGTAGCGGCCCCGCTCCCGCGGGCTGATCATCGCGGCCATCACGATCATGATCAGCGCCTGCAGCCCGCCGAGGCCCAGGCCCTGCAGGACGCGCCAGCCGATCAGGGTGCCCACGGAGTGGGAGAACCCGGCGAGGATCGAGCCGACCGTGAAGATCGTGATCGCCAGCTGCACGAGCAGCTTCTTGCTGAACAGGTCGGCGAGCTTGCCCCAGATCGGCGTGGTGGCCGTGGAGGCGAGCAGGGTGGCCGTGACCACCCACGTGTACTGGCTCTGCGTCCCGTGCAGGTCGGTGATGATCGTCGGCAGGGCGTTCGCCACGATCGTCGACGACAGGAACGCCGTGAACATCGCGAGCAGCATCCCGGAGAGCGCCTCCAGGGTCCGCCGGCGCGACATGCGGCCGCCGTCCTGGGCGGCCGATCGGCGGGCGACGGCGTCCTGGTCGGGCGGCGTCTCCTCGGCTGTGGTGGTCAATCCTTCTCCTCGGGCCGATGCTCGGGCCGGTGCTCGGGCACGCGTGGTGCGTGGTTCAGGAGGCCGACCGGGCCGTTGCCCGTCCGGCCGGCCGCTGGTGGGCGGCGATCGCGCAGTGCAGGTCCTCGACCAGCTGCTTCAGCCGTGCCACGAGATGGGCGACCTCGGCGTCGTCCCACCCCTGGAGCGCCTCGGCCACCCACCGGGCCCGCATCGCGAGGTACCCCTCCCGGGCGGCGAGCCCTTCCGGGGTGATGGCGAGCAGCTGCGCGCGGCCGTCCGCTGGGTCCGGGCGGCGGGTCACGTACCCGAGCTGCTCGAGCGTCGCGACCTGGCGGCTGGCGACCGAGGGGTCGACGTCCAGGTGCGCGGCGACCTGGCCGAGCCGCTGCTCGCCCTCCCTGGCGAGCAGGCCGAGCACCGTGAACGTCCAAACGGGCATGTCCCCGGCGTCGGGGCCGAGGCGGGTGGGCCGCGCCCGGTTGATCGTGCGCAGGAGCTCGAGCAGCTCGTCGGCGGTGGCCGTGGTGATCACGAGGTTCTCCAGTTGGTTGCTACCAGCAACTATACGGAGTTAGTTGGCCTCTACAACTGATTCTCCTGTGTCATCCGCCACCGGCCTCCGACCCGGTGCTCTCAGAGGCCGCCCCCCGCCTGCAGCACCGCGCCCGTGACGTACGAGGCCTCGTCCGACAGCAGCCACACCACCGCGGCCGCGATCTCCTCCGGTTCGCCGGGCCGCCCCAGCGGCACCCGGGCGGCCACCCGGTCCGGGCGGGTGGCGTCGCCCGCCGCCGCGTGGATGTCGGTGCGGATCGTGCCGGGCGCGACGCAGTTCACCCGCACCCCCGCCGCGCCGACCTCCTTGGCCAGCCCGACCGTGAACGTCTCGACCGCGGCCTTGCTCGCGGCGTAGTGCACGTACTCGCCGGGAGAGCCGAGGGCGGCCGCCCGCGACGAGACGTTGACGATCCGGCCCGCGGTGCCGCGCGCCTCCCACCGGCGCAGCGCCTCCCGCGCGCAGAGCATGGTGCCGAGGACGTTGACGTCGAGCACCCGGCGCAGCATCTCCACCGGCGCGTCGACGTGCCTGCCCAGCCGCCCGGGGATCCCCGCGTTGTTGACCAGCGCGGTGACCGGGCCGAGCGCGGCCTCCGCCGCGTCGAACAGCGCCGCGACGGAGGCGGGGTCGGCGACGTCGGCGCGCACGACGACGACGCCGGGCAGTTCGGCCCGCAGCCGGTCGGCGGACGCGTCGTCGCTCGCGTAGCCGGCGCACACCGCGTACCCCCGCGCGTGCGCCGCCCGGGTGACGGCCGCGCCGATCCCCCGGGTGCCGCCGGTGACGACGAGGACCTCGCGCCCCGCGCTCACACCGACTCCACGAAGCGCTGCGCGACCTCGCGGACCTCCTGCGCGCCCTCGTCGATCTCGGCGGAGTAGAACTCGCCGAAGGCGTGGGCGAGGAAGACCGCGTTGCGCACCCGCGTCACCGCGATCCGCTCACCGCCCCGCGGCGCCTGCGGCCCGAAGGACGTGGACGCGGCGAGGAACCCCTCGTCGCCGAGGTCGTCGGCGGCCGCGGTCGCCCAGGTCCACTCCGCGCCGTCGTCCGTCCGCCCGGTGCGGCAGGCGTCGAGCACCCGCCGGAAGCCGGCCACCACCTCCGCGGCTACCTCCGGAGTCGGGTACACCCCGAGCTGGCGGGCGTCGAACACCTCGGGGCCCTCCCGGCTCACCGTGCGGAAGCGCAGCCGCTGCCCGTCGGTCGGGTAGCTGGTGGGCGAGCACGGGTCGAGCAGCCAGGGCCGGGTGAGCGTCCGGTCGGTCTCCCAGTCGGTGTACTCCTCGGCGGGTGCGGGCTCGCCCTCGTCGGGCAGCAGCACGTCGTCGAAGAGCTCCGGCTCCTCCGCGAGCACCGTGTGAGCCACCGGGGCCGCGGCTGCCGGCGCGGGTTCCGCCGCGCCGCCCCCGAGCACCGCCGCCACCGCCAGCCCGGCCACCACCGCTGTCGCGCGCATGTCATCCCCCGTTCCCGCGTTCCCCTCGACCACCAGGACGCGCGAGGGGTTGGGGGCGTTGCCCGCGAGAGCATGGTCGACATGAGCGCAGCGATCGAGCCCGTGCAGGCGGAGCCGCCGTACCTACCCCGTCCGCACCTGCTCGCGCAGCGGTGGCTCGACGTCGCGTTCCTGCACTGGGCGGTCGAGCCCGCCGCGGTCGGGCACCTGCTGCCGCCCGGGGTGGCGCCGGACGTGCTCGACGGGCGCACCTACGTCGGGCTGGTGCCGTTCCGCCTCGTCGGGACGGCCGTCGCGGGCGGGCCGCCGGTGCCGTGGGCGGGCACGTTCCTGGAGACGAACGTCCGGTTGTACTCGGTGGACCGCACCGGCAGGCGCGGCGTGGTGTTCCTGGCCATGGCCGCGGAGCGGGCGGCCGCCGTGGCCGTGGGCCGGGCGGTGTTCGGGCTGCCGTACCGGTGGGCGCGCATGGGCTTGCGCCGCGTGGGCGGGCGGCGCGCCTACGCCGCCCGGCTGCTGCGCCCCGGCCCGCCGGTCCGCAGCCGGGTGGCCGTCTCCCCCGTCGGGCCCTCGATCGACGGTGACCTCGAACGGTTCCTCACCGCGCGCTGGGGCCTGCACGTCGCCCACCTGGGCCGCACGTGGTACCTGCCCAACACGCACGTCACCTGGCCGCTGCGCCGCGCGGAGGTCCACGAGCTGGACGACGGCCTGCTCGCCGCGGCCGGGCTCGGCGACCTCGCCCGGCGCCCGCCCGACCACGTCGCCTTCAGCGAGGGGGTGGCGGCGACGTTCGGCCGCCCCGTGCTCGCCTCCACGCCGCGGCCCGACCGGACAGCGCCGACCGGGTGAGGCGCGGTCACCGACCGTCACGGGCCCGGGTGCGGCGGCACCGGGGCACCGCGGCGAGCGCTGCTCCGACCGGACGCCGACGGTCGGCCGATCGGGTCGACGGCCGCGCGTCCTGATCGGTGAGGTCGCCCGGGCCGTCGGCCGGCGGGCCGCTACCCCCGGTCGCACCCGTTCAGGTGGCGCGCGACGAGCGGGCGACGTGCATCTGGCCGCGGGCCCCGCGCCCCGGTAGGAATACGACAACAACCCGCCGCACCTGCGCGAACGCCACTCGCGATCAGGGCATCCGGACTCCGGACGGGGGCATCGGCCGGCCCACCCCGGCCTGGTGGTCACCCCCGCGCCGGGATCGTCCCGCCCGGCGGAGCCGGCACCCCGCCGGGCGGGACGTCATCAACAGCGGAGCCACCGGCCGGGTCACCGCGCCGCCTCGGGGCGCGATCGGGTGAGCGTCGATCTACCCTTCGGGCGTGGTCACTGTTCGCCGCGCGATCGGCGTCGCGGTCGATGCCGTCTGGGCGGTGCTCGCCGACGGCTGGCTGTACCCGTCCTGGGCCGTCGGGGCGTCGCGGATGCGCGACGTCGACCCGGCGTGGCCGGGGGTCGGCACCCAGCTGCACCATTCCGTCGGCACGTGGCCGCTGCTGGTGGACGACACCACCACCGTGCTCTCGTGCGTCCCGAAGCGGGAGCTGGTGCTGCGCGGGCCCGCGTGGCCGATGGGGACGGCGGAGACCCGCCTGACGATCGAGGAGCGGGCCGACGGCTGCGAGATCGTCATGAGCGAGGACGTCCGCAGCGGTCCCGTGCAGCTGCTGCCGGCGCCGGCCCGCGCCCGGGTGCTCGGCCCGCGCAACACCGAGTCGCTGCGGCGGCTGGCCTACCTCGCCGAGGGCGGGTCCCGGTAGAGCAGCTCCAGTGCCGCCGACGTCACCCGGCGGCGGAGGGCGCCGAGCCGCCCCTGCTCGGCGAGCGCCGCCCGGGCCGCGAGCCAGCCGCACACGCCGTGGACGCCGCCACCCGGGTGCGCCGAGGCACTGCCCAGGTACAGGCCGCCGACCACCGTCTCCGCCCGGCCCAGCCCGGGCACCGGCCGGAACACGAGCTGCTGGTGCAGCTGCGCCGTGCCGCCGCCCACGGCGCCGTGGGCGAGGTTCGCGTCGGCCGCCTGCAGGTCGCCCGGCCGCTGGACGGTGCGGTGCAGCACCCGCTCCCGGAAGCCGGGGGCGAACTCCTCGACCACCTCGTCGACCCGCTCGGCCAGCCGGTCGGCGGCGTCGTCGTCGGCCACGCCGCGCGGCAGGTGGGTGTAGGCCCAGGCGCTCTCGGTGCCTGCCGGGGACCGGGTGGCGTCGGCCGTGGTCATCTGCCCCATCAGCAGGAACGGCGCGTCCGGCACGGTGCCCGACTCGATGTCGGCCGCCCAGCGCACCAGGCCCCGCTCGTCGGCGCCCACGTGGACGGTGCCCGCGCCGGCGACCCCGGGGTTGGCCCACGGGATCGGCTCCCGCAGCGCCCAGTTGACCTTGACCGTGGGGGTGTCCCAGGCGAAGCGGTCGAGGTCGGCGCGCAGCCGCGGCGGGACGGCGTCCGGCGGGAGCAGGTCGCGGTACAGCGCGGGGGCGGCCACGTCGGCGATCACGGCGCGGCGCACGCGCACGGTCCGGCCGGTCGCGGTGTGCACGGCGACGACCCGGCCGCCGCGCACGTCGATGCGCTCGACCCGCTCCCCGGTGTGCAGCCGCGCCCCCGCCGCGCTCGCCCGGCGGGCGAGCGCCCCGGACAGCTCCCCCGCCCCGCCGACCGGCACCGGGAAGCCGTGCTGCTGGCCCAGCATCGCGAGCAGCCACCCGAACAGGCCGCTGCCGGGCGCGTCGGGCGGGATGTCGGCGTGCCCGCCGTTGCCGGCGAGCAGCAGCCGCGCCGCCTCCCCCGCGAACAGCTCCTCCCCCATCCGCCGCACCGGCAGCGCCAGGAACCGGGCGAGCCGCAGCGCCTCGGCCGTGCCGATGCGGCGCAGCAGCGCCAGCGGCCCGCGCACCGGCGGGAACGCGGTGAAGACCGAGCGCAGCACCGCGTCACCGACCTGGTCCCACTGGGCGCACAGCCGCAGCCACGCCTCGCCGTCGCGAGGCCCGAGCCCTTCGGCGGTGCGCTCGCGGTCCCGGTGCAGCACGGCCGCCGGTGCGCCGTCCGGGCGGGCGGGGTGGGCGAGGACGGCGGGGGCGTGCGCCCACCGCAGCCCGTGGCGGTCCAGCTCGAGCGCCCGCAGCACCGGCGACGCCGCCGAGAGCGGGTAGAACGCGCTGAACAGGTCGGCGGTGAACCCGGGGTGCAGCTCGGCGGAGCGGACCGCGCCCCCGAACGACTCCGCGGCCTCGAGCAGGCACACGTCCCAGCCGGCGTCGGCGAGCACGGCGGCCGCGACGAGGCCGTGGTGGCCGCCGCCGATCACGACGGCGTCGGCGGTGTCGGTTCGCCCGCTGTTCATCCGCCCACTATTACCCGCCACGTCATCGATCACGCCCCCGGCGCGCGGGCAGGCTCGTCGGCGTGCACACCGCGGAGACCGTCCACGAGTTCCTGCACCGCATCGCCGAGGGCGACCCGGAGCGGATCGGGCAGCTGTTCGCCGAGCGGGTCGACTGGAAGCTCGACTGGCCGGACGGCGACCACACCCGGGCCGTGCCGTGGATCCGCCACCGCAGCACGCGGGCCGAGGCGGCGGACCACTTCCGCGAGCTCGCCGCGCACCACGTCCCCGGGGAGAGCGACGCGCACGTCCACGCCGTGCTCGTCGACGGCGCGGACGCGGTGGTGCTCGGCGAGGTCGCGCACACCGCCAAGCCGACGGGCCGGCGCTACGCCGCGGCCTTCGCGCTCCACCTCACCGTCGCGGACGGCCTGATCACCCGCTACCACGTCTACGAGGACAGCCTCGCCGTGGCGCGGGCGTTCGGCCCAGCGTGATCGATCCCTAGAAGACGATGTCCGCGGGCTCGATCCCGGCTTCCTTGCAGTAATCGTGGTAGCGCTTGAGCTTGGTCTCGGCCGTCTCGACGTAGGCGAGGTTGCCGTCGGCGTCCATGTACTCGATCGGGCCGTGGATCGAGAACAGCGTGAGCATCGGCTCCGACTCGTCCTCGACATCGGCGACCAGCGTGTGCACGTCCCCCGGCGGCTCGTAGACGTACGCGCCGGGCACGGCCTGCCAGTCGTGCTCGATGTAGTGCCACTTGCCCTGCACGACCCAGCCCTCGACCTCGGCGAGGTGGCGGTGCCGGTTCACCACGCCGCTCTTGGCCACCTTCAGCAGGTTCACCCACGAGCCCTTCTCCAGGTTGATCCGGATGGGCTTGAACCAGACGTTGTTCGATCCCTGCGGCACCCAGGGCAGGTCGGCGGTCTGCACGAGGAAGTCCGGCGCGTGCTCGGTCATCGTCCGGTTCTACCTCGCGCGCGGCGGGCGCGTGAACCGCGCTTTGCGGATGCCACCATCAGCGTGGCTGATGGGACCCGGCTGATCGGACACGGTTAGGGTCGGCCCGACGTCGGGGGGTGGTGTCCCATGCGCCTGGAATGGCTGGTCTCGTTCCTCGCCGTCGTCGACACCGGCAGCTTCGTCGCTGCCGCCGAGGCGACGCACCGGTCCCAGCCGCGGATCAGCATGCACGTCGCGTCCCTGGAGCGCGGGGTGGGCATCCCGCTGTTCAACCGGCGCAAACGCCCCGTCGAGCTCACGGAGGCGGGCAAGGCGCTCGCCGACCACGCCCGGGCGATCCTGCGCGAGGTGGAGGCGACCGAGGCCGCCATGGCGGCGTGGCGCGGCGGCGCCCGCGGCGTCGTCACGCTGGGCAGCCACCCCAGCGCGAGCGCGGCGTTCGTCCCGGACGTGCTCCGGGAGGCCGCGCGTACCAGCCCGGACGTGCGGGTGGTGCTCGTCGAGCGCTCCACGCTCGAGCTCGACGAGGCCCTCGCCAGCGGGGAGCTCGACCTGTGCATCCGCCCGGTCGACCCGCGCCCGTCCAAGTCGAGCGTGCGCTCGCACGTCCTGTGGGCCGAGCCGCTCGTCGCGCTGCACCCGCCCGGGCACCCGCTGTCCGAGCTGCCCGACCCGCTGCCGGTCGCGGAGGTGGCTGCGCACCCCCTGCTGTCCATCGGCCGCCTGGACGCGCCCGAGACCGGGGAGTTCGAGTCGTACCAGCGCTTCCGGGAGTGCGGCTACGAGCTCGAGCCGGTGCAGGCGACCAACCAGCCGCAGACGCTCATGTCGCTGGTGCGCCACGGCCTCGGGGTCGGGGTCACCAACTCGCTCGCGGCCCAGATCACCGACACCACCGGCGTCTGCGTGCGCACGCTGGAGGGCGGTGCGGGCAGGCGTGTCGCCGTCCACTGGGACAGCTCCCGGATGCTCACCGCCGCCGCCCGCGCGCTGCTGCAGCAGATCCTGCGCCAGCCCCGCCCGGAGGGCACCGAGCCGGTGCCCGATCCGGGATCCGAATAGCGCAGATCCGGAAGTCGTGCTTCACCGCGCCCGGACCTGCTCCTACCGTCCAGGCGTGGCCCCCACCAGCTCCCCCTTCGCGCTCGACGGCCGGCTGGCCATGGTCACCGGCGCCGGATCGGGCATCGGCAGGGCGATCGCGCTCGGCCTCGCCGGCGCGGGCGCGGACCTGCTGCTGATGTCCGAGCGCGACAACCTCGCCCCGGTCGCGAAGGAGGCCGCGGAGCTGGGCGCTGCGGTCACCACCGCGCAGCTGGACCTCGCCGACCGGGCCGCCCGGCGGGAGGCCGTCGAGGAGCTGCTCGACGCGCACCCGGTCGACGTCCTCGTCAACAACGCCGGGATCATCCGCCGAGCCCCGGCCGCCGAGTTCAGCGACGCGGACTGGTACGAGGTCATCGAGCTCAACCTGCACGCCGCCTTCGAGCTGAGCCGGGCGGCGGGGCGCCGGATGGTCGCCCGCGGCTCCGGGAAGATCGTCAACGTCGCGTCGATGCTGAGCTTCCAGGGCGGGCTCCTGGTGCCCTCGTACACGGCGAGCAAGCACGCGATCGCCGGGCTGACCCGCGCGCTCGCCAACGAGTGGGCGGCCCACGGGGTCAACGTCAACGCGATCGCGCCCGGCTACGTCGCCACCGCGACCACCGCGGCGCTTCGCGACGACCCCGCCCGCAGCGCCGAGATCCTCGCCCGCATCCCGGCGGGCCGGTGGGCCGAGCCCGCCGACGTCGCCGGGGCCGCGGTGTTCCTCGCCTCCCCCGCCGCGGACTACGTCCACGGCCACGTCCTCGCCGTCGACGGGGGCTGGCTCGCCCGCTGATCAGAGCTCGAACGGACAGGAGGGTTCAACGGTGAACCACCGGAAGCCGCACCGCGCCGCCGCATTGGCCGCCGGCGCTGTCATGGTCCTGTCGGCCGCGTGCGGAGGCGGCGCGACGGTCGACGACGACGCGAGCGGCGGCACCGCCCCGCAGCTCGTCACGGTCGACGCGGGATACGTGTCGGCCGTCGACCAGCTCGGGCTGCCGATCGCGCTGGAGATCGGCGCGTTCGAGGAACAGGGGCTCGACGTGCGGCTCGCGCAGCCGTTCCCGACGGGCGTCGACTCGCTGAACGCGTTGCAGGCGGGCGAGGTCGACTTCGTCCAGGTCGGCACGCCCGCGATCGGCGCCGTGCAGCGCGGCCTGGACGTCGTGCTGCTCGGCAACTACTCCGGCTCGGCGAGCAAGCGCGCGATCGACGACACCATGGCCGTCGTCGCGCGGCCCGGCTCGGGCATCAGCGCGGCCGACCTCGCGACGCTGCGCGGCAAGCGCATCGGGGTGTCGGTCGGCTCGATCAACCACCTCTACCTGATCGGACTGCTGAACGACCTGCAGATCCCCGTCGCGGACGTCGAGATCGTCAACACCGCCCCGCCGGACATGCCGGTGGCCCTGCAGACGTCCGGCCTCGACGCCGCGATCGTGTGGGACCCGTGGCCGATCACGATCCGGCAGCAGGTCGAGGGCAGCGAGGAGATCGTGCGGGGCGGTGGCCACATCCCGTATGTCGGCTACATCGTCGCGATGCGGGAGTTCGTGGAGCAGAACCCGGACGTCGTGCAGCGCTTCCTCGTCGCGCGCGCCACCGCCGACAAGTAGATGCGCGACAACCCCGACGAGGCCGCCGAGGCGGCCACCCGGTGGCTGCCGGGCACCGAGCCCGCCGTCGCACACGAGGCGATGCAGTACAACGTGGCGCAGCTGGACCCGCGGTTCTCGGCCTGCAACTACACCGCGCTGGACACCGTCGCCCAGATGCTCGCCGAGCAGGGCGTCACCCAGCCCGGGTTCACCGTCGACGACCGCTTCGTGCCCGGCCCGATCACCACGGTGATGGCCGAGCGGCCCGACCTGTTCGACGACCTCCCCCCGATCCCCGAGAGCGCCCGCATCGACGACGGCTACACCTACGACCGCGACGCCGCGCTGGCGGCGTGCCCGGCGGCATGACCGCGCCGCGGGCCCCCCGGATCCGCTCGGTGCTCTGGTTCCTCGCCCCGTTCGCCGCGCTGCTCGCCGTGTGGGCCGCGGTCGTGGCGGCGACCGGGGTGCCGATGCGGATCTTCCCGCAGGTCACCGACGTGGCGCGGGCGCTCGTCGGGATGACCGTCAGCGGCGAGCTCACCGCGCACCTCGCCGCGAGCCTGCGCCGGGTCCTGATCGGCTCGGTGCTCGCGGTGGTCACCGCGCTGCCGTTCGGCATCGCGCTCGGGGCGAGCCCCCGGCTCTCGGCGTTCTTCGCGCCGCTGCTGCGGTTCTCGGTGGCGCTGGCCGGCATCGCCTGGATCCCGATCGCCACCCTCTGGCTCGGCTACGGCGACGGCGCGGTGATCTTCATCGTCTGGAACGCGATGTTCTTCGCCCTCGCCTACAACACGATGCTCGGGGTGCGGCGCATCCCGCTCCCGCTGCTGCGCGCCGCGCGCAGCATGGGCACGGGGCGCCTGCGCATGTTCTGGGAGGTGCTGCTGCCCGGTGCGCTCCCGAGCGTCGTGACGGGCCTGCGCGTCGGGCTCGGCTACGGCTGGCGGGGCCTGGTCGCCGCGGAGATCATCGCGACCGGGGCGGGCCTGGGTTACGCCCTGTTCCTCGCCCAGAAGACGTTCTCCACCGACGTCATCATCGCCTCGATGGTGATCATCGGTGCGCTCTGGCTGATCATGGACCGCCTGCTGCTCGCCCCGCTGGAGCGGCGCACCGTGCAGCGCTGGGGCATGACGGTGGCCGTCTCATGACCACCGGCGGGACGGCGGTGTGGCGGCAGCTGGCGCGGCGCCCGGCCGTGCGCACGCTCGGACCGTTCGTGCCGGTCGTGGCGCTGTGGTGGGCGCTCGCGGCGCTCGAGGTCTTCCCGCCTGCGTTCTTCGTCGGCCCGGACGTGGTGCTCGCCGAACTGGCCGGGCTCCTGGAGCGCGGGATCCTGCCCGGCTACCTGTCCGACTCGCTCACGCGGCTCTGGTACGGGGTGCTGTTCGGGCTGCTGATCGGGCTGCCGCTGGGCTTCCTGATCGGGATGTCCCCGCTCGCGCGGCGGCTGACCTGGCCGCTGCTGCTGTTCTTCCAGGCCGTCGCCGACATCGCGTGGCTGCCGATCGTCATCGTCTGGTTCGGGTTCAGCCTCACCGCGGTGACGTTCGTGATCGTGTACACGATCGTGTTCCCGCTGGTGCTCAGCATCGTGGCCGGGATCGAGCAGGTGCCGCAGGAGCTGGTGCGGGCGGCGCGCAGCCTGGGCGCGAGCCGCTTGCGGATCTTCGTCGAGGTGATCCTGCCGGGCGCGCTGCCGTCGGTGGCGAGCGGCGTGCGCACCGGCCTCGGCTACGGCTGGCGGGCGCTGGTCGCCGCCGAGATCATCGTGGGGACCAGCGGGATCGGGTTCATGATGTTCGACGCCCGCCGCGTCGGCGACGTCGCGGAGGTCTTCCTCGGGATGATCGTGCTGGGCATCCTGTGGTACGCGCTCGATGCGCTGTTCCTCGCCCCGTTCGAGCGGGCGACGGTGGAGCGCTGGGGACTGGTCCGCCAGGAGGCTGCCCGGTGACGGCACTGCAGATCGACCACCTGCACAAGACCTACGTCGACGGCTACTCCGGCGACGAGGTCGTCGCGATCGGCGACGTCTCGTTCGCCGTCGCCGAGGGCGAGTTCGTCTCCGTCCTCGGCCCGAGCGGCTGCGGCAAGACCACCGTGCTGAACATCGTGGCCGGGTTCGTCGAGCAGACCGCGGGCACGGTCACCGTCGCCGGCAAACCCGTCACCGGGCCCGGGCCCGACCGGGGCGTCGTGTTCCAGAACCACGCGCTCTTCCCGTGGAAGACCGTGCTGGGCAACGTGACGTTCGGGCTGCGGATGCGCGGGGTCCCGAAGGCGGAGCGGGAGGCGACGGCGGCGGAGTACCTGCGCCTGGTCGGGCTCACCGGCTTCGAGCACCGCTACCCGCACGAGCTGTCCGGCGGCATGCAGCAGCGGCTCGGCGTGGCCCGGGTGTTGGCCAACGAGCCCGCCGTGATGCTCATGGACGAGCCGTTCGCGAGCATCGACGCGCAGACGCGGCGCAGGCTGCAGGAGGACCTCACCCGGATCTTCCAGGAGCGGCGGCCCACGGTCTTCTTCGTGACCCACGACGTCGACGAGGCGGTGTTCCTGTCCGACCGGGTCGTCGTGCTCACCGGGCGGCCGAGCACGGTGCAGGAGATCGTGGAGGTCGACCTGCCCCGCCCGCGGGCCTGGCGCACCACCGGCGAGCTGCCGCGGTTCCGCGCCCTGTGCAACCGGATCACCGACCTGCTCGTGGGGGACGAGGCCGATGCCGTCGCCGACCCTGCGTAGGGCCGTGCGCAGCCCGGCGCTGCGCCGCATCGCGGTCGTGGTGCTGCTCGTGCTGCTGTACCAGGGCTGGTTGTCCGTGCAGGCCGTCGGCAAGGCCGCCCCCGGGGTCGGCGCGAACCCGGACGAGCGCGGACGCTTCCCCGTCGACGTGGTGCTGGACTTCCCGCCGGAGCGCTACCACGTGCTCGAGCTGCAGAAGCACGGCCGCGTCGCGGGAACCGACGGCACGGTGGTGCACCTGCGCGGGGTCTCCCCGGCCGGCGTGGACGCGCTGGCCCGCGAGTACTGGATCGAGTCGCTCCAGCCGGGGAGCGCCCGCTGACGAGCCGGCCCGCCGCTCACCTGCCGTGCGGCGCCTCCACGTCGGCCACGAGGCGCGCCGCGACCGCGTTCAGGGTCGTGCCGCGCTCGCGCGCCGCCGCGTGCAGGACGGCGAGCGCCTCCTCCGGCGAGGACCCGCGCTCGGCCATGACGATGCCGACCGCCTGGTCGATCGCGGACCGGGACGACAGAGCCTGCCGCAGGCCCGCCGACAGCGTGGTCTCGTCGTAGGTGCGCATCGTCCCGGCGACCGCGACGGTGGCGTAGCCGGCGATCCGGTCGGTGAGCCAACGGGCCGGGACCCCGAACGCGCCGGGCGTGCCGCCGTGGACGGTGAGGACGCCGAGCGGGGCGCCGCCGCGGACGCGCATCGGAACGGCGCGCACCGCGAGCACCCCCTCCGCGGTGGCGGCGCGGGCGAAGGCGGGCCAGCGCCGTTCGCTGCGCAGGTCGTCGGCCTCGACCGTGTGCGCCGACTTCAGCGCGTCGAGGCCCGGGCCGGCCCCGTCCCGCAGCTGACGGGCCTCGAGCCGGGCGGCGCGCTCGTCGGCCGCGCTCGCCTCGGCGCCCAACGCCGACGCGGTGAGCGCGACGCTCGCCGACACCGCCCCCGGCACCTCGCGCGCCGCCAGCTCGACGATCCCCACGAGCAGTTGGTCCGGCGACGACGCCGCCGCGACGAGCCCCGCCAGCTCCGCGCCGACGCCCAGAGCCACACGTCCCCCACCCACCGGTGTTCCTCGATCCACTTCACCCCGGCAGGCGGTCACTCGCCTGCAGGCGCCGCCCCGCTACCGGGCGGCGAGACACGCGACGACCGCGTCAGCGGGGCCCGCGACGGCCGGCGTCCCCGTCCCCCGGGCCGCGTCCGGGTCCATCTTGGTCACCGCGGACCGCTCGAGGATCACGAGGGACCCCCGTCCGGGACCTGTCATGCCGTTTCGTCGACCGCGGCGCCGACCACGCCCCTGCGCACCGCCGCCTGGTACATCGCGAACACGTCCGGCAGCGACGCCTGGTACCGCGCGGCCGACGACGCGCCGTGCCCGATGGTCTTCAGCCAGCCTCGGCGGCGCGCCAGCTGCCGCCCCGCCGCGGCGAGCGCCGCGCTGGTCGTGGGGGCGACGTTCTCCGCCCCGGTGAGGTCGACCAGGAC